>NZ_CVRU01000082.1 GCF_001261715.1 Dysgonomonas sp. HGC4
AACTGTACTAAAAGAGGAAATAAACGTTTCCTCTTTTAGTACAGTTATTTTGCATATATATTCTTATTTATGTCCCGACATTTGCTCTCCGTCACCAGGCTTCAACTGACTAAATATTAAGGAGGCTAGTAAAGTTATTACTCCCAATATAAGAAAAGTATATCTAAAAGAAGATTCAATATCTCCACCAGTTAACCAAGTTGTTGATTCTGTTGTCCGTAAAATCATGGCTCCCACGGAAACACCAAAACTCATAGACAATTGCTGTGTAATTGCTAAAAGGCTATTTCCACCACTTGCAACCTCAGGTGTTAGATCAGCTAATGAAATAGTATTCATGGATGTCATTTGTATAGAATTTACAGCTCCATAAATTACTAATATAGGTATCAATAGATAGAGTGGGGTAGCTTTGTCCGGTAATGCAAACATCGAAATTACAAACCCAAGAATAATAGTATTAGTAATCAATATCTTTTTGTATCCAAATCGGTGTACCAAGCGAACCACTTGCGATTTTGCTATAATAGTAGAAATAGCAGAAACCATCATAATCATTCCCGACTCAGTAGATGTGTGCAGAAAAGCTATCTGTAGCATTTGAGGAAGTAAAAAGGGAACACTTCCAATTCCCAATCGGGTAAATAAGTTACCCATCAATCCAATTCGCAATGTTCGTATCGAAAATAAATTCAAATTGATAATCGGATAGTTTACCCTTTTCGAGTATAGTATATATAATCCTCCAAAAGCAATAGCTAAGCATAATATACTTGGAATTACCCACCATTCAAAAGAACTACCTTCGCCAATTTCGAGAAATAAGGACAATGCAATAAGAGCTGCCGAAAACAGAAAGAATCCGATAATATCAAAATTTTTGCCTCCCCTTGTAAAATTAGGCATTACATATTGAGTAAATATCAATCCTACAACTCCTATTGGAATATTAATAAGGAAAATCCAATGCCATGTCGAGATATCTACAATCCATCCACCAAGAAGAGGTCCTATCAGTGGACCAACTAATCCCGGTATAGTTACAAAATTCATAACACCCAATAGTTTACTTTTGGGATAAGCATAAAGCAAAGCCAAACGCGATACAGGTACCATCATAGAACCACCTATTGCCTGTAGTATACGAGAATACACCAAAAGCGAATAACTTGTTGACAGAGCACAAGCCAATGATCCTAAAGTGAACAAAAATACAGCAATGCTAAAAATTCGTTTTGTACCATACTTATCAGACAACCATCCACTAACCGGTATTAACAAGGCAAGAGTCAGAGCATAACTAACCACAACAGCTTGCATCGATAACGGAGAGTGATTTAAATCTTTTGCTATAGTAGGTAAAGCTGTATTTAATATTGTAGCATCTAGTGACTGCATAAACATTGCCATAGCAGCCAACCATGGCAATTTGGGAGAGATATTCAATGTCTCTTTATTTTCGTCCAATAACATATCATATAAGTAAATGAAAGTATGTAATGATATACTTTCGAGTTGTAAAAGGATAGAGTTTTTATTCTTGCCAAATCTTAAATAGATCTAAGACTTAAATTACATTTTATCTAAAGTTTCTAATTCAAAAATAGGGCACACGTCTAAAACACACTTTTTATATAACAAAATTACTATTAATTCAGATTAAAACTGTTACAGATTGTATGCAAATGTCGATAATTTATAGCACCTTTGTATACGAAACAGGTAAAAGATTATGTCATATTCGCTAATTAGGTATTCTATAGTACCGATTTTTATTTCGCTTGTAATTCTATATTTGTGTTGCCTTATTCCTACCAATGATATCCCCGAAGTATCATTCGATTTTTTTATACCTATGGACAAAATAGTTCACTTTTGTATGTATCTGGGTTTATCGGGAGCAACTGCAATTAATTATATACACGGAAAAAGAGGTCACGTAAATACTCAAAAGCTAATAATAGCTGCATTTTTACTACCAATACTCTACGGTGGATTTATCGAAATTTTACAACATTATTTCTTTCCTCCCCGAGCAGGCGATTGGTTCGATTTTTTAGCCGACATGCTAGGCTCTCTTACAGCATTGCCAATAGCATTTCAGTATAGAAATTACTTAAAGAAAAAACATATACAATGAAGATCATATTTTTGACTTTTATCGTAACTTTGGTATCTCTGAACATATTTGCTCAGAATGACGATCGTAAATACCTTGTGGAAGTAGGGGATATTGCTCCAGATTTTGAAATGGCAATGCCCGATGGTACCATGATGAAACTATCAGCTCTTCGAGGTAAAGTAGTAATGCTTCAATTTACAGCTAGCTGGTGTGGAGTATGTCGCAAAGAAATGCCATTTATAGAATCAGAAATCTGGCAAAAACATAAAGAAAATCCTAATTTCGCATTATACGGAATAGATAGAGACGAACCTGCTGCAACAGTAATTGCTTTTGCTAAGAAAACAGGGGTTACTTACCCGATAGGGTTAGATCCTAAAGCCCGAATCTTTGAACTTTATGCCGAAAAAGATGCAGGTATTACACGTAATGTAATTATAGGAAAAGATGGTAGAATAGTTATGCTAACTCGCCTTTACGATCCGGAGGAATTTAAGGAAATGGTAAAAGTTATTGATAATCTTTTAGCTGAAAAATAATATGGCTTGGTTATATCTTATATTAGCCGGACTATCAGAGATAGTCTGGGCGTATGGTTTAAAAGCAGCACATGGCTTTACTGATGTTAAATGGAGTTTAATTACTCTGTTTTTTATGATTATAAGTTTCTATCTTTTTGCCCGTGCAATGCGTGCTATTCCCATTGGTACAGCTTATGCTGTTTTTACAGGAATAGGAGCGGCTGGTACAGCTATAATAGGCATTCTTTTTTTGAATGAAGGAACTAGCTTCCTTAAAATATTCTCATTAACCCTTTTAATATTGGGTATTGTAGGGCTGAAACTTGCTAAGGACGAGAAAAAAGAGGCTAAGTAATATCAATAAAATAAGGCTATATATAAACTATAATAGCTTTGATTGGTTATTAACCAAAACAATAAAAGGTCTGAAGACCTAAAAAAAGTAAAAATTATGATTTCATGGATATTCCTCTTGATAGGAGGAGCATGCGAAATTGGTTTTGTGACAATGATGAAGTTATCCGATGGTTTTCGGAAACTCAAATATTCTTTATTGACTGTTTTATTTATGATTGTCAGTTTTTATTCTTTATCATTAGCTTTAAAAACAATACCTATTGGCACAGGTTACGCTGTTTGGTCGGGTATCGGAGCAGTTGGAAGTGTGCTTATCGGCATGTTCTTCTTTAAAGAGTCAAAAAGCTTTTTGAAAATTATTTTTATCCTAATGATAATCATCGGAATTACCGGTCTAAAACTTTCGAGTTAATACATAATGGGAATAGTAATTATAAAATACAATGCAGGCAATATATTTTCCGTTGATTCAGCTATGAAGCGATTAGGAGTAGATGCCATCGTAACAGACGACAAGGATCTGATACGGAAAGCCGACAAGGTCATATTTCCGGGAGTAGGAGAAGCTAGTACAACCATGAAATATCTTAGAGAGAATGGATTAGACTCTCTCATTAAAGACCTGAAACAACCGGTATTAGGTATTTGCCTTGGAATGCAGTTGATGTGCAAACATTCCGAGGAAGGAAATGCCGATTGCTTGGATATTTTTGATGTCAATGTAAAACGTTTTATACCCCAAAAGCATGAGGATAAAATTCCTCATATGGGCTGGAATACCATTACAGATGTAAAAAATCCACTATTCGATACTACATTAGAAAATCAGTACGTTTACTTTGTTCATAGTTATTACGTACCAATCAACTCTAATACTGCTGCCACTACTGACTATATATTGCCATTTAGTGCAGCACTTCATACTCAGAATTTTTATGCTACACAATTCCACCCAGAAAAGAGTGGTAGCGTGGGCGAACATATACTAACCAATTTCTTAAAGTTATGATAGAAATAATTCCGGCTATAGACATTATCGATGGAAAATGCGTACGTCTCTCTCAAGGAGATTATGGTGCGAAAACCATATATAATGAGAATCCTCTGGAGGTAGCTAAAATGTTTGAAGATGCAGGTATTCATCGCCTACATTTAGTTGATCTAGATGGAGCTAAGGCCAAACATGTAATCAACAATAAAGTATTGGAAAATATAGCAACCCATACTTCACTTATTATTGATTTTGGTGGTGGTATTCAAAGCGAACAAGATATAGATATTGCATTTGCATCCGGTGCGGCAATGGTTACAGGAGGTAGTGTAGCAGCAAAGAACAGACAACTTTTTGTTAGCTGGATAAAAAAATATGGTGGAGATAAAATCATATTAGGTGCTGATAGTAAAAACCGACATATAGCCGTCTCAGGTTGGCAAGAAGCAACAAGCTTAGACGTAGTTCCTTACATACGTAACTATATGCAATATGGTGTACAAAAAGTGGTTTGTACAGATATTACTAAAGACGGAATGCTAGGTGGACCAGCTATAGACCTATATAAATTAATCATGAATCAGGTACCTGATGTATATTTGATTGCCAGCGGTGGTGTATCATGTAAACAGGATATTCTGGATTTAGATGCAGCAGGTATACCCGCTGTAATTATGGGTAAAGCTATTTATGAAAACAAGGTGACTCTTAAAGAGCTTGCTGAGATTCAAAATTCATAAATAACAGTTCTGAAACTATGCTGGCGAAAAGAATAATACCATGTTTGGATATTAAAGATGGAACCACAGTAAAAGGAATAAATTTCGTCAACTTACGAGATGCTGGAGACCCTGTTGAATTGGGTATAAAATATAGCAAAGAAGGAGCAGACGAACTGGTTTTTCTTGATATAACAGCCTCTCATGAAGAACGGAAAACTTTTACCGAATTAGTAGAACGTATAGCTCTCAACATCAGTATACCGTTTACTGTTGGAGGAGGTATAAACGAACTAAAGGATGTAGATAGATTGTTGAGTGCCGGAGCGGATAAAGTTTCGGTCAACTCAACAGCCCTTCGTAACCCAATGATAATAGACGAAATCTCTAAAAATTTCGGTTCACAAGTTTGTGTATGTGCTATTGATGCTCGTTTTGATGGCGAGAAATGGATGTGCTATACTAGTGGGGGGCGTAATTTGACAGATAAAGAACTATTCTCTTGGGCAAAAGAAGTAGAAAATAGAGGAGCCGGAGAGATTCTATTTACCAGTATGAATCACGATGGGGTAAAGCAGGGATATGCAAACGAAGCTTTATGCTGTTTATCCGAATCACTCAATATCCCTATCATAGCCTCTGGTGGAGCTGGTAATTTGCAACATTTTTCGGATGTTTTTAAAGAAGGAAAAGCAGATGCAGCATTGGCAGCCAGCGTTTTTCATTTTGGAGAGATTGCGATTAAAGATTTAAAATATTATCTTCGTAGTGAGGGTATAAACGTAAGATAAACATACTATGAACTTGGATTTTGACAAAGTTGGCGGATTAATACCAGCCATCATACAAGATAATGAGACTAATAAGGTCTTAATGCTAGGCTATATGAACCAAGAGGCTTTGGATAAAACCAATGAACTTGGTAAGGTTACTTTTTACAGCCGTACTAAACAACGTCTTTGGACAAAGGGTGAAGAAAGTGGTAATTATTTGAATGTTATAAGCATTCAAGAAGATTGCGACCAAGATACTCTACTAATCAAAGTAAATCCCGTAGGACCTGTTTGTCACACGGGCGATGATACTTGTTTTAAAGAAGTAAATCGCGAAGAAGTAATGTTCTTCAAACATCTCCAACAATTTATAGAGAAACGTCATCAAGAAATGCCCGAGGGCTCTTATACTACCTCTCTTTTTCAGTCAGGAGTTAACAGAATGGCTCAAAAAGTAGGAGAAGAAGCTATAGAATCGGTAATTGAAGCTTGCAACGGTACTGATGACAGGTTGGTTTATGAATCTGCGGACATGCTATATCACTTAATAGTATTGCTTACATCAAAAGGTTTGAGCATTGAGAATTTATCTCGGGAATTACAAAAAAGACATAAAAAATAAATAGTCATGGGTGAAATCATTGTAGATTACAAAGGAGTAGGTCTTAGTAGAGATGGTAATCCAATACTGCAAGACTTAAATCTGCAAATATCAGAAGGAGATTTCGTATATCTGATCGGTAAAGTAGGATCAGGAAAAAGTACTTTTCTCAAAAGTCTTTATTGCGAAGTTCTGATAGATGATGGTGGAACCGCCTATATTTTGGATTATTGTCTGAATGATATTAAAAGAAATCAAATTCCTTTTTTAAGACGAAAAATTGGTATAGTATTCCAAGACTTTCAATTATTAATAGATAGATCTGCTGAAAAGAATTTAGAGTTTGTTCTCAAAGCAACCGGATGGGATAGTCAAGATGCCATAGATAATCGGATTCGCGAAGTGCTAACTCAAGTGGGTATGCAAAATAAAGGATACAAAATGCCTCATGAATTATCAGGGGGAGAACAACAACGTATCGTTATAGCACGTGCACTGCTTAATTCTCCTGCATTAATACTTGCAGATGAGCCTACCGGAAACTTAGACCCTGAAACTGGAACGCAGATTGTGAAATTATTACATGAAATTTCAGAAAAAGGAACAACTGTTATAATGTCGACTCACAATTATGCAATCGTTCAGAAATTTCATGGACGAATCATAAAATGTGATGACGGATCTATGAAAGAAGTTATGCTCTCATCACACTCTTAAAGTCACACTCTATAAAAAGAGCAACGATTATAGCTAGTTCTTTATTCGCATAAATATAAATAAGAATAGAAAATGATATTAAAAAAAGTAACTCTTGATAATAAATCGGATTTAGAATTTATAGAGAAACTATATATTGAAAGTTTTCCTCGTTACGAGAGACGACCTATATTGCAAATGCATCAACTATTGGAAATAGAAGAACGATTCAATATGTATCTATTGGAAACAGAAGACAACACTCGAATCGGTTTTGTAACATATTGGATGCTTGATACGTTTATATTCTTAGATCATTTTGCGATTAGTTCAGAACAAAGAAGTGGCGGATATGGAAAAAAAGCCGTAGAAAAACTTATTCAGCAAACCGACTTACCTTTAGTAGGCGAAATAGAATTGACAGGAGCTTCGGATATGGCAAGCAGACGGGCTAAATTCTACGAGAAACAAGGTTTTAAAATTTGGGATTTGCCTTACGAACAACCTCCTTTCGAAGAAGAATACGATGCAGTACCCATGCATATCATTACATATCGTGATGTTGGTTTTCCTGCTAATTTCGAAACAATACGGGACACTATATATTCCGAAGTTTATAAAAAGAGATATAAATGATTGTTAAATTTGTATTAGATTACTGTATTATTTATAACTTTGACGCATTAACATAAAGTTAGAGACAATGAAAAAAATTAGTTTTATTCTATTGACAATGATTTTGAGCATCGGTTTGATATCGGCTCAGCAAAATAAACAACAAACTGGCGATGCTAAATTTGGAACATTAGTTCACGATTTTGGCAAAGTTGCAGAAGAGGTTGGCTCTGTTAGCTGTGAGTTTCAATTCACGAATACGGGAAAGAAACCTCTAATCATTCAAGATATAAGAACAAGTTGTGGATGTACTACACCTTCTTATACCAAAGATCCTGTATTACCTGGAAAAACAGGAACAATCAAAATTTCTTATTCTACAATCGGTAGAATTGGAAGTTTCGATAAGAAAATAACTATTTTCACAAATGAGCCAGACAATGTATATACTTTGACTATTAAAGGAGAAGTATTGCCTCGCAAATAATTTGTGACTGATAAATTAAAAGAAAGACTAAATAAGAGTATGTTTTACAACTGAATCTTATTTAGTCTTTCTTTTTTGTTATATCTTTACGTATATAAAGATAAAAAATGAAGTATGATGGAACATGAACATCCCGAAAATGACGAGCATTTTCACACATTGCAAGTGAATGAAGGAACATCAGACAAACCTACAGTAAATCCTTACCTCAAAGATTTTAGTCGTTTCAAAAAGAAAACATACTCAGTAGATGAATATGTAGATGGCATTCTTAAAGGTAATATATCAATACTTAGTCAGGCAGTAACTCTTGTCGAGAGTTCTAAATTGGAACACCAAATAATTGCTCAAGAAATCATTGAAAAGTGCTTACCTTATTCAGGTAATTCTGTAAGAATTGGTCTAACAGGAGTACCGGGAGCAGGAAAAAGTACGTCTATTGATGCTTTTGGTATGCATTTATTAAAAGATACAGATGTTAAACTAGCCGTATTGGCTATTGATCCATCTAGCGAATTAAGCAAAGGGAGTATTCTTGGAGACAAGACCCGTATGGAACGCTTAAGTGTTGCCAACAATGCTTTTATTCGTCCTTCACCATCGGCAGGCTCTTTGGGTGGAGTTGCACGTAAAACACGAGAAATAATAATACTTTGCGAAGCAGCCGGCTTTAATCGCATAATAATAGAAACTGTAGGAGTTGGACAGTCTGAAACGGCGGTACATTCTATGGTCGATTTCTTCTTGTTGATACAACTTGCAGGAACAGGTGACGAACTACAAGGAATCAAAAGAGGTATTATGGAGATGGCTGACGGCATTATCATCAACAAAGCAGATGGTGATAATATAGACAAGGCTAAATTGGCTCAGGCACACTTCAAAAACGCTCTACATTTATTCCCTACACCCGAATCGGGATGGGAGCCCAAAGTTTTATTATATTCAGGCTATTACGAATATGGAATCAAAGAAATTTGGGATATGATTGCCGATTATATGGCATTCACCACCAAAAATGGATATTTTGCACATCGTCGTAATGAGCAATCTAAATTTTGGATGTATGAAACAATTAACGAGCAACTGAAATCCAGATTTTACAATAATTCAAAGGTGCAATCTGAATTGAAAGTGTGCGAACAACAAGTTCTCAGTTCACAAATAAGTTCGTTTGCAGCAGCAAAAAAGGTGTTAAGTTTATATTTTAATGAATAAGCAACATTAAAAGATGCGTATTTCTACAATATCAAATGGTTATTTATAAGGAATAATAATTTATATTTGTATGCTTTTAAGAAAAAACTAGTCATTGTTGAATTAAATATATTAAGTTTTATCATGGAAAAACCATATGCAATTGGTATTGATATCGGTGGTACTAACACTGTCTTTGGCGTTGTAGACAAAAGAGGTCATATTATAGCTCAAGGTTCTATCAAGACAGCAGTCCACAAAGAAATCAACGAATATGTTAACAATTTAGCTGTCGCTTTACAAGAAGTGATGGATCAAGTCGGTGGATCTGCCAACATCAAAGGTGTAGGTGTAGGAGCTCCGAACGGTAATTTCTTTACTGGTTGTATCGAATTTGCTCCTAATTTACCTTGGAAAGGAATGATTCCATTGGCACAAATGCTAACAGATCGTATTAAAGTACCCGTTGCTTTGACAAACGATGCTAATGCTGCTGCTATTGGCGAAATGACTTACGGTGCTGCACGTGGAATGAAAGATTTCATTGTGATTACATTAGGTACAGGAGTTGGTAGTGGTATTGTTGTTAACGGACAATTAGTTTACGGTCACGATGGTTTTGCCGGAGAACTTGGTCATACAACTATTCGCCGTACTAACGGACGTATGTGTGGTTGTGGCAGAAAAGGTTGTCTTGAAACATATACATCTGCAACAGGTGTAGCTCGTACAGCTAAAGAATTTGTATCAACACGCCAAGATCCAAGCTTACTTCGCAATATAAATATTGATGAAATAACTTCTAAAGATGTAGCAGAAGCTGCACAACAAGGTGATGCTTTAGCGAAAGAAATATTTGAATATACAGGACAGCTTTTAGGTGAAGCTTTTGCTGATTTCATTGCATTCTCTAGCCCCGAAGCTATAATCTTATTTGGTGGTCTGACCAAAGCAGGAAGTCTTATTTTTGACCCTGTTAAGAAACACATGGAAGATAACTTACTACCTATCTTCAAGAACAAAGTAAAATTATTGATGTCTGAACTTAAAGAAAGTGACGCAGCTGTACTAGGTGCTAGTGCATTAGGCTGGGAAGTGAAAGAAATTTAATCTTTCTTTTAGTTTTAAACTTCATATAAAATAGGCTCTTATAGTAACATTTTGCTATAAGAGCATTCTATTTATAAACGATTGTAAAAATTCTAAAATCTTTCATTGCATATCTGAAGTATATGAGATAGATTTTATACCTTTGTGAACCAAAAAAGTTACACTATTAGTTCTATGTCTTCTACTAAAAAAATTAAAACCGCATTAGTCTCTGTCTATCATAAAGATGGATTAGATGAAATACTGAAAAAGTTGAACTCTTTAGGAGTTTCGTTTATTTCAACTGGAGGAACTCGTGAATTTATCGAATCACTAGGGTTTCCTTGTCAAGCAGTCGAAAATATAACAGGATATCCTTCTATATTAGGAGGTCGGGTTAAAACACTTCATCCCAAAATTTTTGGAGGAATATTAAGTAGGAGAGAACTACCGGAAGATGCTAAGCAAACTAAAGCTTATGATATTACCGAGATTGATCTTGTAATCGTCGATTTGTATCCGTTTCAAGAGACTGTAGATTCGGGTGCTGAAGAAAAAGACATTATCGAAAAAATAGATATAGGTGGCATTTCTCTAATCAGAGCAGCTGCTAAGAACTTCAAAGACGTTGTGATTGTACCATCTAAAGGACAATACAGTGCTCTTTCTGCTTTATTAGATAACAAACAAGGATCGTCGGAAATAGATGATCGCAAATGGTTTGCTAAAGAAGCATTTGGAGTATCTTCGGAATACGATTCTGCTATTTTCAACTATATGGATAAGGACGAATGTACCGCATTCCGTAAAACCGAAAATAAAGTAAAACATCTTCGTTATGGAGAAAATCCTCACCAAAAAGGATCGTTTTACGGAGATTTTGAAAGCTTATTCGAGCAATTACATGGTCGCGAGATTTCGTATAATAACCTACTTGATATAGATGCTTCCGTATCTTTAATAAGTGAGTTTAACGAAACTACAGTTGCCATATTAAAGCATAACAATGCATGTGGTATAGCTTCTAAAGCAACAGTATTAGAAGCTTGGAATATAGCCTTAGCTGCTGACCCTCTTTCTGCTTTTGGGGGAATTATTGTTTCGAATACTAAAATAGATAAAGAAGCTGCAGAAGCTATCAATACTATATTTTTTGAAATTATTATAGCTCCTGCATATGACACAGAAGCTTTAGAAATATTGACTCAGAAGAAAAATCGTATAATACTTGTACAAAAGGGAGAGATTACAGAAACATCTCAATTCCGTTCTCTTTTAAATGGGGTATTAGTTCAAGATAGAGATCTTAGTATACAGAATAAGGAAGATTTGACTTTAGTTACTCGCCGTCAGTTAGAAGGTACCGAACTAGAAGACTTATTATTTGCAAACAAACTTGTGAAGCATACTAAATCAAATGCGATTATTTTGGTAAAAGACAAACAATTATTGGCGAGCGGCACAGGACAAACGTCAAGAGTTGATGCACTAAAACAGGCTATAGAGAAATCTCATACATTCGGATTTAGTTTGCAAGGTGCTGTGATGGCATCAGATGCATTCTTTCCATTTCCCGATTGTGTAGAGATTGCTGGCAATGCAGGCATAACCGCTGTTATACAACCTGGAGGCTCTGTAAAAGACGATCTGTCTGTTGAATATTGTAACGAAAACAATATCTCAATGGTAATGACAGGTGTCCGTCATTTCAAACATTAAGGTCTCAGACCTTTTTATTGCTTTGATCTGATAAGGTATGACTACTAGTTGTACTTCGAAAGTCGGGCATTAAATATTTACCTATTACTTAATTAGTTTAAAGAAAAATAACAAGATGGGATTATTCTCTTTTACACAAGAAATAGCGATGGATCTTGGAACAGCCAACACCATCATCATTAAAGACGGGAAGATCGTTGTAGACGAGCCTTCAGTGGTAGCTCTCGAACGCAAAACTGATAAGGTTATTGCAGTAGGAGATAAAGCCCGTCAAATGCATGGGAAAACCCATGAAAATATTCGTACAATTCGTCCATTGAGAGATGGTGTTATTGCAGACTTTACGGCTGCAGAGCATATGATTAGAGGAATGATAAAAATGATTGATAACAAAAATCGTTTATTCTCGCCATCATTACGTATTGTAGTTTGTATTCCATCAGGAAGTACAGAAGTCGAAATTCGTGCGATTCGTGACTCTGCTGAACATGCCGGAGGACGCGATGTATATATGATCTATGAGCCAATGGCAGCTGCATTAGGTATCGGATTAGATGTTGAAGCCCCTGAAGGCAACATGATTGTTGATATAGGCGGTGGAACTACTGAAATCGCGGTTATATCATTAGGCGGTATTGTTTCAAACAAATCTATCAAAATTGCAGGTGATGATTTAACTGAAGATATTCAGGAATACATGAGTCGCCAACACAATATTAAAGTTGGAGAACGTACAGCCGAAGGTATCAAAATTGCTGTAGGATCTGCTTTGACAGAACTTGCTGAAAATGAAGAACCCGAAGATTTTATTGTACATGGACCAAATAGAATGACTTCATTACCAATGGATATTCCGATTTCTTATCAGGAAATGGCTCATTGTTTAGATAAATCTATTTCTAAAATGGACTCTGCTATTTTAAGTGCTCTTGAGCAAACTCCTCCTGAATTATATGCTGACATTGTAAAAAATGGCATCTATGTTACAGGTGGTGGTGCGTTATTAAGAGGACTAAGCAAACGTTTTTCAGATAAAATAGGTATTCCTTTTCATGTAGCTGAAGATCCTCTTCATGCTGTAGCAAAAGGTACAGGGATAGCATTGAACAATATTGAGAAATTTAATTTCTTGATGAGATAAAACTATTAAGTTTAATACAACTTAATAGTTTATCATGTTTATTGATTCTAATTTTTTATGCACCCAAAGTGTGTGATCTGATACGTATACATGCGCAACTTAATAGCTTTTTTAATAAAAAACAGTTCGTGGTTTCTATTTATACTCCTCGAAATACTGTGCTTTTATTTTATATTCCAATATAACTCCTTCCAAAGGAGTGTATACTTAAACTCTTCGAACGAAATTGTTGGAAGAGTTTATGCTATTTCAGGTGAAGTAACATCTTACTTTGGTTTAAAAGAGACCAATCAAGATTTGTTATTAAGAAATGCCGAGTTACAGAACAAAGTTCTTCAACTCGAAAGTCACATACATGACAGAAATACCGATAGTCTTAAAACTCAAGCTATAGTTTTAGATTCGATTCCCAATAAACACTTCGAGTTTATTATTTCCAGAGTTATAAATAATAGCATTTCTCAGATAGAGAATTATATTACAATCAATAAAGGAAGTAACGAGGGTGTACATAACGAGATGGGGGTTGTATCTCAACAAGGCATAGTAGGTATTGTTAGGGCAGTATCTCCTAATTACTCAGTTGTACAAACGATCATAAATCCTAAGACCAGCCTTAACTGTAAAGTGAAAGGCTCTAATAATCCGGGAACATTGGCTTGGGATGGAACGGATTATCGATACACCAATCTTGAAGGATTTCCTCGATTCGAGAAGTTTGCTGTTGGCGATACGATTATAACAAGTGGTAATTCAGGAATATTTCCGGAAGGAATTATTGTAGGGATTGTAGAAGATTCTAAAAATCAAAGCGATGACAACTTTCTGACTCTGAAAATACGATTGTCGACAGATTTTAGTTCTTTGAAGGATGTATTGATTATAAAAAACAACGATCGAGAAGAACTTATACACTTAGAAAAAGAAATTACAACTAATGGCAGGTAATTGGCTGAAACAGTCTATTTCATTTATTATACTTGTGCTTCTTCAAGTACTGGTACTTAATCATATCTCTTTTCTGGGCTATGCTACACCTTTCTTATACATATACTTTATAATAAAAATGCCTATCGGAACAAATCGTAATTTAGTCTTAATTACGGCATTTCTTTTAGGTTTTTCTATTGACATATTCTGTAATACTCTAGGACAGAATGCCGCTGCTGCTGTTTTGGCTGCATTTATGCGTCGCCCTGTTCAAGGATTATTCTTTGCAAGAGAAGATTTCGAACATTTTATACCAAGCATTCCCAATCTAGGGCTTGCTTTTATAAAGTACACAATCGTGATTGTTTTTATTCATCATCTTGCACTTATCTCAATTAGCTCATTTTCATATCTCAATTTTCCTACGATAATGCTGCGTATAATAAGTTCTACACTTCTTACCTCCATTTTAATTTATGCTATTGAAGGTTTTGCTGTTAAAAGAAAGAGAGCATGAGCAAGGATAATAATAGTTTACATTCTGAAAAAAGATATTATACTATTATAGCAATAACAGTAATTATTGTTATTGTATTGATTTGTCAATTGTTCAACTTACAGATAATTCAGAATGAGTATAAATATTCAGCAGATAGCAATGCTTTTTTCAAAAAAACGTTATATCCGGCAAGAGGAACTATATCAGATCGCAAAGACCGTCTTTTAGTCTATAATCAGCCAACATACGATATAGTATATATACCACGAGAAGTAGAGCCTTTTGATACTCTCGATTTTTGTAATATTCTAGGACTTACAAAGGATCAATTAGAGAAAAAGATAAGTGATGTTAAGGATCGGAGACTTAATCCCGGTTATTCTTCTTACACGCTACAAACTCTTATGACTCAACTCACAGTTCGTGAGTATGGTCTTTTTCAAGAAAAATTGTACAAGTTTCCCGGATTCTATATCCAGAATAGAGCCCTGCGTCAATATAATTTCGTAAATGCGGCTCAAGTGTTAGGCTATGTTGCCGAAGTCAATAAAGCAACTCTGGCAGAAGACCCTTATTATGTTAGAGGTGATTATGCCGGAAAATCAGGTATAGAAACATCTTATGAGAATATACTAAGAGGACAAAAAGGAGTGGAAATTCTCCTTCGTGATGCACATGGAAGAATAAAAGGAAAATATGAGAATGGCAAACATGACGTAAATCCAGTCTCCGGAAAAAACCTCAAATTAGCGATAGATATAGAATTACAAGCTTATGGCGAATACCTAATGCAAAATAAAATTGGTAGTATCGTTATGATCGAACCCTCTACAGGTGAAATCTTATGTTTGGTTACTTCTCCCACTTACGACCCTTCCATTTTGTTAGGACGCGAATTTGGGAACAATTATAAATCACTAGAGCAAAATCCTTCTAAGCCTCTATTCAATAGAGCAACACAAGGTGCATATCCTCCAGGGTCTACATTTAAAACAACTCAAGGATTAATCTTTCTCGAAGAGGGCATTATTTCAGCAGAAACAGCCTATTCTTGTGCAGGAGGCTATCCTCCAGGAGGCGGAAGACCTCGATGTCATGCCCACGGGTCGCCACTATCATTAGTACCAGCAATAGCTACTTCTTGTAACTCTTATTTTTGCTATGGATTAAATGCTATGCTTAGTAATCGAAAGAAATATGCAAACATCGGAGAAGCTTTTGATATCTGGAAAGATTATTTAGTCTCTATGGGATTTGGCTATAAACTAGGCGTTGATCTACCTTCAGAAAAGAGGGGACTTGTACCCAATAGCCAATTTTATACAAAGATTTTTAGAACCGAAAAATGGTACGCTCAGAACGTAATCTCTATTGCAATAGGACAAGGTGAAATTTTGGCAACCCCATTGCAAGTAGCTAATTTAGGTGCAACAATTGCTAATAGAGGTTTCTTCTATACTCCTCATGTTGTAAGACAAATTCAAGATACACCTTTAGATAAAACATATACAGATAAACGCTATACAGGCGTTAAAGAAGCGCATTACAGAACAATAGTCGAAGGTATGGCAAATGCTGTAACTGGAGGTACTTGTAGAGGTGCAAATCTTCTCCCCGAAATTGCAGTGGCAGGAAAAACAGGGACTGCTGAAAACCCTCATGGTAGAGACCACTCTTGGTTTATGGGATTTGCGCCAGTTGACAAACCTCAGGTTGCTATTTCGGTGCTAGTTGAAAACGCTGGTTTTGGAGCTCGATTTGCTGTGCCAATTGGACGATTAATGATTCTAAAATACATGAAAGGTGAAATACCTGCTAATGAAAAATATCTGGAAGATAACATGGCAAATGCTATAATTCTGCCTAATGTTTTAAATACTTGGGAGCAACGAAGAAGTGATGTTGCCACACAGCAAAGTACAGCAAGCGAAGCAGAGGTAATAGTTGAAGAATAAAAATCGCCGAATAGATTTAAATTATACATGCTAAAAAAAGAAGACGATCATATTACAGGAAGTGTCGACTGGTTTATAATAGTTTTATATTTTCTATTAATAATTGGGGGATGGCTTAGCATATACGGTGCAAGCTACGACTACGATCATGTAACTAGTTTATTTGATTTTTCGGGTCGTGCAGGTATGCAACTTGTATGGATGGGAATATCAATTATAATCGGTTTTGTATTACTCAAGTTAGATAATAATTTGTATGATATTCTGGCTTATTTCGTATATGCATTTTTCATTGCTTTATTGATAGTCACCATAATTATAGCACCCGACATAAAAGGCTCTCGATCTTGGCTCGTTATAACAGATTCTATACGCCTACAGCCTGCCGAATTTACCAAATTTGCTGTTGGCTTAGCGATAGCTAGATTTATGAATAGCTACAATTTTAAATTGCTCACAGCAAAAAATCTGCTGATATTATCTATAATGATAATATTGCCAATGGTGCTTATTATGCTTCAAAAAGAAACAGGATCAGCTCTTGTTTTTGCAGCTTTTATACTAGTTCTATACAGAGAGGGCTTACCGGGAATGGTTTTATTTTCGGGAATTTGTGCAGTTATCCTATTCATTATAGGATTAAAATATTCGGATATTGATGTGGGAACTCTCACAATGGGAGAGTGTATATCTATCCTTTTCATTATTGTCGTGACAGCTATTCTGACAATCAACTTTCGTAAAGATTATAAGACAGCATCTTTTATATTATTAGGAACAGCCATATATGGAGGTATTTGCTATGTAATTTCTCTCTTTGATATTTATATAAATTGGGGTATTATTTCCATTACTGCTATCAGTGCAGTTATAATATATTTACTCATTACAGCAGGTCGTGAGTGGTCTAAAACCTATTTATTCTTAGCTCTATTTGCTATTGGTAGTATTGTGTATGTTAGCTCTGTAAACTATGTTTTTACAGATGTTCTACAATCGCATCAACAAATACGGATTAAGGTTTCTCTAGGTATGGAGGACGACTTAATGGGGGCAGGATACAATGTCAATCAATCAAAAATAGCAATAGGTTCAGGTGGAGCATTGGGTAAAGGTTTTTTGAACGGAACGCAGACCAAATTAAAATATGTACCTGAGCAAGATACCGACTTTATATTCTGCACAGTAGGAGAGGAGCAGGGTTTTCTTGGGTCTGTGTTAGTATTACTTGGATTATCGGCTCTTATAATTAGGGTATTCTTTTTAGCAGAAAGACAGAAAAACACCTTCGGACGAGTCTATGGATATGGAGTTGGCTCTATATTCTTATTCCACTTAACAATAAATGTTGGTATGGTTATAGGATTGTTACCCGTTATTGGAATTCCCTTGCCATTTTTTAGTTATGGTGGATCTTCATTATTGGCTTTTACAATTCTTTTATTTATATTCTTACGTCTAGATATGGCTAGAAAAAGGAGATAAATACTTTCTGTTTCATGCCATATTGTAACCAATACAGACTCCTATAATAATCCCTATTACCGTCAAGCTAATTCCCAAAAAGATAAATACAACACCATGTTCAATATTTGACCAATTGGATGGTTGACCTCTATTTACAACTCTAGAGATAAATTTTATAACACTTGGAGAAAACAAATCGAGAAATAATGTAGTTATTACTCCCAATAAACCTCCACTAATAATTCCTATTAATACAAATACAAAAGTTCTCACAAATAAATCCTCATAATTAGTTAGCCAAAAACAAAAAAGAATGCCAATATAGACATTCTCTTTTGTTTAATGAAATCGTAAGATATAGATTATTTCTTCAAATAGTCGTTTATATGTTTAGCTGTCCTACGTCCCGATGCTATACTTGTTACCACCAAGGATTGTCCACTAACACAATCTCCGGCTGCAAATACTTTCGAAACATTAGTTAATCTGTTTCCGTCAGTAGCAATATTTTTACGAACATCATCTACTTTTACACCAAGCTCGGCCAACAGCCCATCTTGAATAGGGTGTATAAAACCTAATGCAAGAAAAACATAATCAATTTCCAAGATTTCGGGTTTTCCAACTTCTTTCATCACCATTTTTCCAGAATCATCTTTCTCCCAAGCTATTTCTACAAGTTCAACACCTGTTAATATTCCATTTTCTCCTATGAAGCGTTTGGTGTTCATCGACCAACGACGCTCACAACCTTCAAGATGAGAAGAACTAGTTTTCATTACGCCCGGAAATGGTATTGGCCAACTATTTTCTAATTCATCCAATGTTGGAGGTTTAGGCATAATTTCTATCTGCAAAATATTAGCTGCTTTTTGACGATTAGCTGTACCAATACAATCCGATCCAGTATCACCACCACCAATTACCAATACATTTTTACCTTTTGTATTTATAATCTTATCTACTGGAACTTCTTCTTTAGCCACTAATCTGTTTTCCATCGTCAAATACTCCATAGCATAATATACACCTTTCAGCTCTCTGCCTTCAACGGGTAAATCACGAGGAACTTGCGAACCGATAGCTACACAAACGGCATCATTATTTTTGATTAAGTCTTTGCCTTTAATATCTATCCCTACTTCGGTATTGGTTACAAATTTAATGCCCTCGGCCTCCATCAATTCAAGACGACGATCAATGATATTTTTATTCAATTTAAAGTCAGGAATACCAAAGCGGAGTAGACCTCCAATACGGCTATTCTTTTCGTAAACAGTAACATCATGTCCCATTCGATTCAATTGATTAGCAACAGCCATTCCCGATGGACCTGAACCTATTACTGCCACTTTCTTTCCTGTTCTTAGCTTTGGTATAAAAGGCTTGATATATCCTTCCTGAAAAGCATGCTCTAAAGCAGACGCTTCATTCTCACGGATAGTTACCGGAGATTTATGCAAAGACAAAACACAAGTTTTCTCACATGGAGCAGGACAAATACGTCCTGTAAACTCAGGAAAGTCATTTGTTTGCATTAGTACTTCTGCTGCTAAACGCCAGTTTCCTTTATAAATATAATCTTGCCACTCAGGCATTTTATTTCCAAGAGGACATCCCCATTGACAGAAAGGTATTCCGCAATCCATACAACGTGAGGCTTGTTGCTGTCTGTCTTCTGAGTTTAATGTTTGCTCTACTTCTCCGAAGTCGAGGATACGTTCTTGACGAGGACGGTATCCCGCTTCTTTTCTTTTTACTGTTAAAAATGCTTTTGGATTTCCCATGATTCCCCGTTATATTATGTATTGTAAACTATTTATTACCATATTATTCTCAATAACAAGCTTTAGTAATATTACAGACCAAAGCAATAAAAAGATCTAAGACCTTAGTAGTCAAATTCTACGTTTGCAATTTTCTTTTTCAAAGCTTCCATTTTTTCCTCTTGAAGAACTTTCTTATACTCGATAGGCATAATTTTTATGAACTTATTCACTTCTTCATTCCAGTTTTCAAGAATACTCTTCGCTAATGGGCTTTTAGTATATTTATAATGTTGAGAGATTAATTGATGCAGTTCTTTATTGTCAGTACTATCTTCAATTAAAGAAAGTTCTACCATTTCCATATTACAGAAGAAATCAAAATCTCCATCTCCATTATATACATAAGCAATTCCACCACTCATACCTGCAGCAAAGTTTCTGCCTGTTTTTCCTAAGACAACAGTACGTCCGCCGGTCATGTATTCACAACAATGATCACCTGCTCCTTCAACAACAGCTATTGCTCCACTATTTCTTACGCAGAAACGTTCGCCAACCTGTCCGTTAATATATACTTCACCACCTGTTGCTCCATACAATAAAGTATTTCCTGCAATAATATTATCCTGAGGTTTGTAAGTTGATGTAGTAGGGGGTACAATCACGAGTTTACCACCTGACAGCCCTTTGCCAACATAATCATTAGCATCACCTTCAAGCTTGAAAGTTACTCCATGAGAAAGGAACGCTCCAAAACTTTGTCCCGCAGATCCTTTAAAGGTACATTGAATAGTATCGGTAGGCAGTCCGTCATTTCCATAACGTTTTGCTATTTCACCCGAAAGCATAGAACCAACAGCTCTATCTGTATTTTTTATGGAACGAGACAGTTCTACAGGCATGGCTTTTTCAATGGCTGGACGAGAAGTTTTTATCAATTCAACATCCATTACTTCCTGTAATTTATGATCTTGTCCTCTAACTTGTTTTACAGCGTTCACTTTAGCAGCTTCGGGGGAGTAAATGATTCTCGATAAATCTAACTTACTCAATTTACTGCTCGAATTATCTTTTACATATTTCAGCAAGTCTGTACGTCCGACAACCTGATCTAAAGAAGTAAATCCAAGAGCAGCTAGATGCTCACGTACCTCTTGAGCTAAGAAGCTGAAATAGTTAATCAGGTACTCACTTTTTCCAATAAATTTCTTTCTCAGTTCTTCATCCTGAGTAGCAACACCTACAGGGCAAGTATTTATATGGCACTTACGCATCATTATACAACCAAGAACTATCAATGCACTTGTAGCAAATCCAAATTCTTCTGCTCCAAGCATAGATGCAACTATAATGTCATGCCCTGTTTTTAATTGTCCGTCGGTTTGTAAACGTATTTGCCCACGTAAATCATTAATTACAAGTGTTTGTTGAACTTCAGCTAATCCGATTTCCAAAGGTAAACCTGCATGCTTGATAGAACTTACAGGACTTGCTCCTGTACCGCCTTCGCACCCACTAATCAATATAAGATCAGCTTTTGCTTTTGCAACTCCGGCAGCAATAGTACCCACACCACTCTCGGATACTAGTTTCACACTCACAATAGCTTGTGGATTTACATTTTTCAAATCGAAAATCAGCTGTGCTAAATCTTCAATCGAATAAATATCGTGATGTGGGGGAGGAGATATCAATGAAATTCCGGGAATAGAGTGACGTGTTTTTGCAATCACTTTATCAACCTTAAATCCGGGTAATTGACCACCTTCTCCGGGTTTTGCACCCTGAGCTATTTTTATTTGAATTTCGTCTGCATTTACCAAATATTCGGTAGTTACCCCAAAACGACCTGAGGCAACTTGTTTGATAGCCGATCGGGCATTGGTAGCAAAACGTTCGGGTAGTTCTCCACCTTCACCTGTATTACTTTTTCCTCCGATAGCATTCATGGCAATAGCCATTGCCTCGTGAGCTTCACGGCTGATTGATCCGAAAGACATGGCTCCCGTTACGAAACGTTTTGTTATTTCCGAAACCGGTTCTACTTCGTCAATGCTGATTGGATTATTTGTGTCGAAATCTAAGAAATCACGTAAGAATAGTTTTTCTTCTTTCTTATCAATGGATTCTGTGTATTCTTTGAATTTCTTATAACTACCCAAACGTGTAGCTAATTGAAGCTTTGTTATAGTCTCCGGATTCCAAGCATGATCTTCACCATCACGCCTCCAAGCATATATTCCTTGATTGATTAACGAACTGTCAATATAATCAACTTCATACGCTTCGTTATGAGCTTCGATGGTATCAGCTGCAATATCTTTCAAGTCTATACCTTCGATTTTAGAAGTCGTACCCTTGAAGTATTTATTTATAACAGCAGTGCTAATTCCAATTGCTTCAAACAGTTGAGCACCCAGATAACTTTTCAAAGTAGAGATACCCATTTTAGAAAGAGTCTTCAACAATCCTTTGTCGATAGACTTAATATAGTTCTTTTCAGCTGTATGGAAATCTAGTTGAATTATTCCATTTTTCACCAAATCTTCGAGAACTGCAAATGCTAAATAAGGATTGACAGCATTTGCACCGTATCCGAACAATAGAGCGAAGTGCATCACTTCTCGAGGTTCGGCAGATTCTACCACAATATCAATCTGCATACGTTTACGTCGATCTATCAAATAATGATGAACCGCAGAAACTGCCAAAAGTGAGGGTATAGCCACATGATTGACATCGATACCTCTATCCGAAATAATGATATAGTTACTTCCTTTATCTACAGCCTTTTCAGCTTTCAAGCATAAATCTTCGATGGCTTTCTCTAAACCTGCTGCTCCATCTTTAGGATTGAACAACAATGATAAAGTTTCAGCTTTGAAGCCTTTATATTCGATGTGTACTAAAAGGTCTAATTCACGATTAGTAATAATAGGGTGCGACAAACCAACCATTTTACAATGCTCGGGCATAGGCTCCAATATATTTTTATGAAGCGACCCTATGTAACCAGATAATGACATTACCAATTCTTCACGAATCGGATCAATTGGAGGGTTAGTTACTTGTGCAAATAACTGACGGAAGTAAGTAAATAAACGATAACGTTTACTTGATAATACTGCCACAGGAGTATCATTCCCCATAGAAGCTATTGGTTCTTTACCATCCACAGCCATTGGTGTAATTATTTTCTCAATGTCTTCTTTGTAATATCCGAAGACCTTGAGATGTTGAGAATAATTATCCAGAGAGTATTTTATACTTCTTCCTGAAGAAATATCATCTAAGGAAATTCTATTTTTATTTAACCAATCTCTATATGGATAAGCTTTTGCTAAGCTTTCTTTTAATTCAGGGTCATATTGGATAGTTCCTTCCTGAGTATCTACCATCAACATTTTACCCGGTTTCAAACGCCCTTTTTCCTTTATTTCGGAAGGTTCAAAAGGAAGAACTCCCGTTTCAGAAGCTACTACCATTATATCGTTGTGAGTGATAAGGTAACGGGCAGGGCGAAGTCCGTTTCTATCTAGCAAACCTCCTGCATAACGTCCGTCTGAAAACAATATTGTTGCAGGTCCATCCCAAGGTTCCATAAATATACTGTGATATTCATAGAATGCTTTAAGATCGGAAGATATAGGGTTCTTGAAATTCCACGATTCAGGAATCATCATTGCCAAAGCATGAGGTAATGATTTACCCGACATCACTAGAAACTCAAGCACATTGTCAAACGAAGCACTATCGCTCATACCATGTTGTACGATAGGCCATATTTCTTTCATATCTCCAAAAGAATCGGATTTAACAACACTCTCACGTGCTTCCATCCATAGACGGTTACCTCTGATAGTATTTATTTCACCATTATGACCTACCATTCTGAATGGCTGAGCCAAATCCCATGTAGGAAATGTATTTGTACTGAAACGTGAATGCACTAAAGCTATTCCGCTAGTAAAATTCGGATTCAACAAATCGGGGAAATAATGCCTCAATTGAAGAGAGGTAAGCATCCCTTTATATATAATCCTCTTAGTTGACAAGCTGACAATGTAAGAATTACGTTTATCCTTGATAGTAGAACTTAAAATAACTTTCTCTATCTTTTTTCTCAATAAATAGAGTTTCAATTCCAGTTGATCTTGCGACAATCCTTCTCCTGTAACAAATATCTGTTTGATAGTTGGCTCACTCGCTCTGGAAGTTTCGCCCAGAATGTCACTATTCACAGGTACATCTCTTACTGCCAGAAGGCTTAATCCTTCTCTTTCGATAAGATCCGAAAGGGTAATCATATAGATTTCGGCTTCCATTTCGTCCTTTGGGAGAAATACAAGTCCGGTACCATAATGTCCTTTTTCGGGAACGGGAATACCTTGAAGAAGAATAAATTCGTGTGGTATTTGTAGCATAATACCTGCACCATCACCAGTTTTGCTATCGGCACTCTCAGCTCCACGGTGCGTCATATTTTCCAATACTTGTAAACCATTTTCTACAATGGCGTGTGATTTAGCTCCTTTAAGATGTAGAATTAAACCAACACCGCAAGCATCGTGTTCATATGTGGGGTCGTATAACCCGTTTTGCTCTACTAATGATAAGTTTTGCATATTACTTAGTTGATATAAGATAAGTGAATCAATATTTCTATTTTAGCCGACCTAAAAGACTAAAAAGACAATAATATCTGCAAATATAATATATTTTGTTACTTTTAAATTGTTTTTTTAGTCAAAAATTCAAATTTTAACAAAACAATAGAATTAAACACTCCATAATTTACTTTTTGAGAACTATTTACACCATTTAAGTGTTTTTATTCTACTAAAAAGCATATTTATAAAATAAAATAACATACATTTGTCGGAATTTCGACTAAAAAATCTAAATTAATAATATGTGTGGATTTGTAGGAGCATTCGATTTAACGCAAGATTTAACTAATCTACGTTCTCAGGTACTAAAAATGGCAAAACGTATTCGTCATCGTGGTCCAGACTGGTCTGGAATCTATTGTGGCAAGAAAGCAATATTAGTACACGAAAGACTTTCTATCGTTGATATTAAGTCAGGTGGTCAACCATTATATAATAAAGATAAGAATCTTGTATTAGCTGTAAACGGCGAGATATACAATCATCAAAATATACGAAATCGATTTAAGGGCAAATATGAATTTCAGTCTAATTCAGATTGTGAAGTTCTTTTGGCTTTATATCAGGAAAAAGGAGTAGCATTATTTGATGAACTCAATGGTATTTATGCTTTTGCCCTGTATGATATTGATAATGATTCATACTTGATTGGTCGTGATCATATGGGAATCATTCCTTTATATATGGGATACGATGATTTCGGACAATTTTATGTAGCTAGTGAACTGAAAGCACTAGAAGGTATATGCCTCAATATCAAAGAATTTCCGGCAGGTTATTATTATGATAGTCGCGATGGCGAGCTTAAGCAATGGTACAAGCGGGATTGGATGGAGTATGACAACGTAAAGGACAATGACACAGACTTAGAAGTTCTTAAAAAAGGACTGGAAGATGCTGTACATCGTCAATTAATGTCGGATGTACCTTATGGAGTACTGCTTTCAGGAGGATTAGATTCATCTATTATATCTGCTGTTGCCAAGAAATTTGCAGCCAGACGTATTGAAAATAACAATGAGACCGAAGCTTGGTGGCCACAACTTCACTCTTTTGCTATTGGTTTAGAAGGTGCACCCGATTTAATTGCAGCTCAAAAAGTAGCAGATTATATAGGAACTGTACATCACGAAATACACTTCACTGTAGAAGAAGCAATGGATGCACTTAGTGATGTTATTTATCATATCGAAACGTATGACGTAACAACTGTTCGTGCATCAACTCCGATGTATCTGCTTGCTCGTTTCATTAAGTCTATGGGAGTGAAAATGGTATTATCGGGTGAAGGTTCAGACGAAATATTCGGAGGATATCTATATTTTCACAAAGCACCCAATGCGAAAGCTTTACACGAAGAAACCGTTCGTAAATTAGATAAATTACATCTGTACGATTGTCTTCGTGCCAACAAAACGTTAGCAGCTTGGGGTGTCGAAGGTCGTGTACCTTTTCTTGATAAAGAGTTTATGGATATTGCCATGCGAATGAATCCGCAGGATAAAATATGCGGAAACGGAAAAATGGAAAAATATGCTCTACGTAAAGCATTCGAAGGATATTTACCAGAAAGTGTAACATGGAGACAAAAAGAACAATTCTCGGATGGTGTTGGCTATAATTGGATTGATACCTTGCGTGAAGTGGCTAGCAAAAAAGTGACTGACAAGCAAATGGAAAAGGCCTCAGAGCGTTTCCCTATTAATCCGCCTATGTCTAAAGAAGAATATTGGTATCGTACAATGTTTGAAGAACATTTCCCTTCGGCATCCGCTGCGGGAACCGTACCTTCCGTTCCATCCGTAGCGTGCAGTAGTGCCGTTGCTTTAGAATGGGATGCTTCATTCAAAAACAGAATAGATCCATCTGGACGTGCAGTAAAAACCGTTCACGCCGAAGCTTACGAAAATTAAGTCCTAAATATTTAACGCACATAAAAGCGATGTAGAAGCGATTCTATATTGCTTTTTTCGTTTACAAGCATTCTATTGAGTAATTTTGTGTTAGTGAGTAAATAATTTGAAACCCTAAATTATCCAACACATGAAAATTAAAAACACAGCTATAGAATTAATAAAAGGAGACATAACAACAATCCATGCAGATGCTATAGTTAATGCTGCAAATTCTTCTTTACTTGGTGGCGGAGGAGTTGATGGAGCCATTCACAGAAAAGGTGGTAGCCAAATTTTGGAAGAATGTAAAATCATTAGAAGCAAGCAAGGTGGATGCAAAACGGGTGAAGCTGTATATACTACCGCTGGTTTACTTCCTGCAAAATATGTAATACACACAGTCGGTCCCATATGGAATAAAAGCAATACGAACAATAACCAACTTCTTGCTAATTGCTACTATAATTCATTAAATATTGCCAAAGATCTGCAAATAACTTCCATTGCTTTCCCCAATATAAGTACTGGAGTTTATAAGTTTCCTAAAATCGAAGCTGCTGAGATTACAATTAATGCAGTAAAATCTTTCCTTGAAACGGAAAGTAGCCAATTAAAGACTGTTATTTTTGTGTGCTTTGATGATGAAAACTACAAGTTATAGGGCTCATGGAAAGTAGGGACGAAATGTTTAAAACAATATATAATTACATAATAACTAGATATTTAATTTTAGTTATATCAAAAGGAAATTGAGCCGTTTCTAAATTAAAATCATATTCTCCATGCATATTTACATGTTGCCAGATTATTATGGAGTTATCTTTTAATCTACAGATTTGTTTCTGTAATTCCGATGTATCTTCAATCAAAGTAAGCTTTTACAAAATACACAGATAGTTCCAAAGAACAATGGCATTCTGTATCAGTCACCTGCAACCTAGAGCGAATATCCTGTTCCTCTTTAGTCACATAGTTAAACTCCTGATTTCCTCAAAAAAATATAGCATTGGAAAATAAATTGGTTAATTCCATTCTGTTTAACTGCTTCTCTATCTCTTGTCTGAGAGGGAGTTCGTCACAGTATCTCAATAGAAATGAGGTTTTATAAATTCTTCCTGTTTCCTTGAGAGCTTTATGAAACGGATGCTGCCTGAAGTATGAACTTAGCCGTTTTAAAATATTGGATGGCAATGTTTTTCTAAAATTAATTGTGCAGAGGAACCTGAATATCTGATCCTATTGCTCTATGATAATCTTTTCATTGATATATGCCCCTTTAGATGGCAATATTTTAGATTCTTGGTTCTCATATATTTTTCTTTGTTTATCTCTAAATGTATATAATAATTATTCATGGTAATTCTTTATCCTGGGAATAAAATCAACTCCCAATAAATTACAGATTCCAAAAATAATTTTGGTATAACCTTGATTATCTGCAGTATGTGTATTAATAAACACATCTTCATTATGCAATAATGCGTCTATTGTAAAATTTGATTCCCTATCCTGAAGACTCTCCATCCTGCCATAGGTTGATCTTCCTTTGGCATCGATAGAACCATAAGCATAAACACCTTTTCCCGTTCCAAAGTTTTTGGAAGAATACTTGGCTTGTAATGAAGGCACCCCTACATTAAACTTTTGTCAGTCACTGGATGTATTAACCTGATCTTTATTGCCCAGATAAATTTCAGACAAGAGGATACTGTTGATTAAAGCTATAACTTTACGATTCGCTTCATCGATATTATTTTTACTGAAGAACCAACGTACAGTATGCCCTAGGATATCTGCTTCTATTCCTTCCGATATCCTTCCCATCTTTCGGATTTCGATATTACAACCCAATGCGATAATAGCGGCATATATGGCTTTTTCGGAAGGCGTACTCTTTGCATTCTTTCGATTGTAGTGGGAAAACGAAGAGATATAATCAACGTAGTATGTTATATCTGACAATATCCGACTCAAAGGGAGCAGTTTGTCCTTTCCGATAAATTCGGCTGTACTTCCCTCCTCTGAATCCGAGCTTTTAGGAGTTCTTACTCTAGCTGTACCATTGGAGTTAAATTTGATGTGCTCGTTATTCGGGATATTTTTATTGGTTATTTTATAATGGTTATCCAATAGCTTCTTCCAATCATCAAGGATTTCTGGTGGATTTTTGTTTAATACTGTAAGCCGGTATCTCTCAAGTAGTTCTACCTTGTTTCCCGTCCAATATTTCAGGGATATCATATAATCGTCTACAGATTTATATCTCTCAGAGAATAACAGATTCAGTGTGCCGGATTTGATCCCGTCGAATACAGCTTTAAACAGAAATATCTTGTACAAGTTGAGGCTAAACTGTCCATCTTCCGAGTAGATATATTTCCCATCGTCTTTATTTATAAGTCCGATCGAAACCATGTCTTCACCGACCTTTCTTGCTTTCTGCTGATAATACCTGATTGCCTTATATATCTCATAATTAGAGCTATGATGATTAAATTCCAGGATTTGTAATATCCTGGCAACTCTGTTTGCCAATCGTTTGTATATCTTATTTAGTTCTTCATAAAAGAGCCGATCTTTCAGATTTTTGATTCCGGTATTTTCCAGTTCATCCAATATTTTTTTACTTGAATTGAAGTTATCTCTATTGAGAATTTCCTTTATTAATTCCATTCTTTCATCAGAGCTGCTATACTTTTTGGAATATGTTATTTCCCAGATTCTATTTAACAAATCATTCTTGTGGGAAACAATACATCTGATTTTAACCAATGATTCTTGCTTTTTTAATTTAAAATCCTGGCTCAGAAAACTTAGATCGGCGTTTTTTTGCGTATCATTATAGAGTTTGCGTACGATTTCTAAAAAAGTATCCATAAAATAGTCCTGACGTATTTTATACTGTGATAGGAAATAAAAGAAACCATATACAATCGCTTATTACGAATATCCCGGATTGCATCAAATTGAATATGTTTTTTTAGTATCCAGACCGCATAGTAGTTGATCAGTTCATTGGATAGTAGATTTGAAGTGAAAAAATCAGATAATTTATCATGGAGCTCTTTTATATCATGGAAATTTTTCAGGCTTTCTCTAATCTTCGATGGGGGTACTTCTATTTTCTTATTGACCAAAAAGTCCACTAAGGCATAGAATATTTCTTTGGGTTTTAAGGTTGATTTAACCAATTCCTTAGCTTCTTTTTCAAATAGGATTTCCCAATCAGAAAAGGAATGGTAATTGCACATTTCCAGAATTAAGTGTTTATAATAGTTAGAGGTAATTCTATTATAAATCTTACCAATATCAATAGATCGATTTACACCACATAAATTCAGAACAGACTTAATATCTTCTATATAGAATTGATTTGGAGAAAAGAATTTTCTTCGTGCTATAAAATATCCGAGTGATAATATATAGCCGACCTTTGTCTGTGTTTTTTTTAAATTCTATGTTGCTTTTTCCAATTGGTAATGTAAAATATTCTTTTCTTTCCTCTTCTGTAAATTGAGGAGGTAAATCAAATGAAAGGATATCATTTGATTTTAAGACTTTTATTTTAGACATATTTTGGAATTGATGTTAAGGTTAGGTTTCTCAATATACAAATTAAAAAAATCCCATTATTGTGCTATAAATAGGGTATACCCTAAAATGACATATTAAATTTGACCTATTAAGATGGTGATAAATACGATGGAGATATTGCCAAATCTAAAATTATTCATTCTCTATGAAAGTTTGCAGTTCCGTATTTTATATATTAATCGTAAATTTCCATAATTACAACTATTATTCTGATTTATAGATTATTAACTTCTATTGTAACTTTATCATTTTGGGTTGTAAATTATCAACATCTTTGGTAATTGACAATAAATGCCGTTTCTCTTTTTCTTAATATCATA
>NZ_CVRU01000083.1 GCF_001261715.1 Dysgonomonas sp. HGC4
TATAATATACTGTGTTTGTTTATATATGTGTGATAATTAATATATTAAAGTTTAATACTTATTCTATCATATTTTAATATTATAGTAATCCCTGTTTCTATAACTTTATATCTATAGCGGGTATTTTATATCATTTTTTTATTGATAGATAGCTGTTAATATACTGTATATTACCCCTCTTTTATTAATGAAATTAAATTATTTAATGCTCATTTAGTTATTCAAAACCTCTTTTTTAAGTTGCTAATTCTATTTTGATAGATTATGTTGTGAGAGGGATGTTTTATAGGGGAGAAATGCTTATGTTTATACATAAAAAATGCAGATTTAAAGAATTAGATATAACTTTGTACTCCATTTGTAGAGATTTCAACTCTGTTGATGGTCTTTTTTGTGGCGATTGATGGTTTGTAGACTTTTTAAACTATCGATTTTAAGGTCTTAGACCTTTCTTTAGGTTTTAGAAGACATAATGTCTATGGCTTGTTATGCTTCTGAAACGCATCATTTAATATTTTTATTTACTTTAATAATGAAAATTAGCAATATAAATTTTTCTGATTATCCTGTTTTCCTTGCTCCAATGGAGGATGTTACGGATATGGATTTCAGAGTTTTGTGTAAACACTTCGGAGCTGACATGGTTTATACAGAGTTTGTTTCTAGCGATGCTCTGATAAGACATGTAAATAAGACTAAAGAAAAGCTGACTATCTGCGAAGCTGAGCGTCCTGTTGCCATACAGATATATGGTAGGGAAGTAGAAGCAATGGTAGAGGCAGCTAAAATTTGTGAGGAGGCGCAGCCCGATATTATTGATATAAACTTTGGTTGTCCAGTAAAAAAGGTGGCAGGTAAAGGTGCAGGTTCGGGTATGATGAAAACTCCTGAACTTATGGTAGAGATAACACGCGAAGTTGTAAAGGCGGTAAACTTGCCTGTTACGCTGAAAACTCGTTTAGGTTGGGACCATGATTCGAAAATAATTGTAGAACTTGCTGAGCAATTGCAAGATGTGGGTATACAAGCATTAACTATTCATGGTAGAACCCGTAGTCAGATGTATAGAGACGATGCAGATTGGTCTTTAATTGCCGATGTGAAGAACAATCAGCGTATGCATATACCGATTATTGGTAATGGCGATGTTACTACCCCTGAAGAATGCAAACGTCGATTTGATGAGACGGGTGTAGATGCAGTGATGATAGGGCGTGGAGCTATTGGTAATCCATGGATATTTAAGGAAGTGAAACATTTTCTTAAAACAGGAGAGTCATTACCCAGTGAATCATTTGTTTGGTATTTAAATATTCTGAAAGACTATATTCAAAAGAATGTAGATCAGTCAGGGGAACGAGGAGGCATTATTCATAGTCGCAGGCATTTAGCTGCAAGTAATTTGTTTAAAGGTATTCCCGATTTTAAAAAGACCCGTATTGCCATGCTAAGGGCAGCAACTCTAGAAGAGTTATTCTCTATATTAGACTCTATCCCCAATGAATTTGAGCTTCAATAAATAAGCTTATTATATTCTAAAATAAAGAGTCGGATACTGGTTTCACAACTGGTATCCGACTATAATTGAGTTAGTAGTAAAATCTTTATTTTAAGCTAAAGTCAGAAGCTAACACTTCCTTATCTTTATTGTTGATATTCAAGTAATCTACAGTAAGTAAGTTTCCCTCCGAATTATATAGATACATTGCATATTTTATTTCGTTTTCCCAAGCCTTGTTCAAATCATTGTATGTTGTATACGAAAGCATTTGGAGTTGTCCATTGTTTGTGTACTCATATTGATATTTTCGAATCGCATTCCATTTCGATTGATTAGAATCCCATACAGATAGCACTTTCTCACTAATGTTTCCATTGTTGTCATACTTATTTTCGTATTGCTTAATAAGCGTAAGATTCTTGTCGTCTTCCCCTTTACAAACAGTTGTTTTTACTATTTGTCCTACATTATTTACTTCTTCGTTTTTATAGAAGTTGTCTTTAGTTGAGGCATTTACTATATTGCCTATTAGAGCTAGGGCTGAGATAGCTAAGGTAATTATTATTGTTTTCATGATTCTGAGTATTTATAGTTAAGCACTGTTTAGATATAAGACTGCTTGTTGATATTATTTGTTACAAATTGATGCTTTTTTAATATATTTTTTCATTTTTTAGAGAGCTGTTTAGCAGGGACGGGGTAATCCCCGTCCGTTATTGTATCAAGAAAAATGGTGTTATTTATAAACTGTGACTAATATGGAATTGATTGATTATTTAGTCGTTATCCCAATTATCAAAGTAGTGATGGCGGTAATTGATCGGCTCATCTATTATTACTGTCTTGTTAGCAGGAGAATTAATCTCAATTTCAAATATTTCGCGATTCCAAGAGTTGTCTTTATTATATAAATGAGGTTTGAGTAATACTAGCGAATCTTGTATATTGTAATTAAATTTTGCATTTGTTGCTTTTGCTTTTGCTGCTTGATAGCTTTTATCAAAAGCAGTCTTTTTAATTTTAATTTCAAAATTCTTGTAGATAGTATCTCTATTCACTCGAATCTTTGGTAGAATAAACCATGATCTCGGATTACCATCTAATGTGTATAGTTCATTATCTCCTTTGCCCCAAGTGTATGCAGCTTGTAAATCTTGATGCAGCTTTACATAGAGGGTGTCGGATGATGTATTTATATCTATCTTCTCGGTGAAATCAGCATCTTCTTTATAGTTTATAGCTTGCTTTGCTGTGACGATTCCGATATAAGAGCCAGCTCCAACCCATATTAAAAATGCAACTCCAAATATAATAAAGTCTTTAGGCGTTATTTTCGTACAAATTATAATTCCCAGATAGATTAAACAAATTGCAGGTAAGAACCAGATTATTGCTAATGCAATATTAATGTTGCTCGAATATAAACCGAACATATTTAGTAGCTCGGAAGTTGAGGGCAAGTTTAGTGCAGCCGGAAAAAATATTGAGAAGCCTCCAATTAGCATTATTGCTATACCAATTAGAAATATAATAGTGCCGCTTGCTGCCTTAATGATAGATCCTAATACACTACCTATTTTGCTTTCTCTTTTTCTAGAAACCTTAGCAGTTCTGTTTTCTATCGCTTCTATACTTGGATCTTCTCCCGACATAGCTAGCTTTTGAGCCATTGTTTTCGCTTTTGGCATTGCTATCCAAAGTAAGAGGTATGAGGCTAAAAGGTATCCGCCTAGCTTCCCTGTAATGAAACCTGCTAAAGCAATACTTGCAGCGTAACCAATTCGAACTAAGACTACATCGATGTGGAAATATTTAGCCAATCCTGCACATACCCCTCCGAGAATACCATTCTCAGTATCTCTGTATAGTTTTTTGCGAATGGTTGTATTCTCCGGTTTTTCAGTTTGGCTATTATCGCTGGTATCCGTTGCTTCTGCTTCGAAGTCAACCGGGTTTCCCATAATGCCTATGATGCTATTAGCGTCTTCCAGAGTTATTATATTCTCGCTCTTGCTTGCTTTCATTTGTAGGAGTTCGCACATACGAGCTTCTATGTCTGCGATAATTTCACTACCATCTTCTTTATTTTCGAAGTGTATTTTCAAATTATCAAGATACGATTTCAGTATTTCGTACGCATCAGCATCTAAAGTGAATGCGTATCCTCCTATGCTGGCTTTTATTGTTTCTTTCATTTTGGTACTTTTTTAGTCTTGTAATTTGTTTTCAACCGTTTGATTCAGAAGTGTTCAGAACTTGATTTTTTCTGATGCGGGCAATTGTATTTACCAGATCAGCCCATACATTGTCTAGCTCTGCTAATACTGCTTTACCTTTGTCTGTGATAGAATAGTACTTACGGGGAGGTCCTTGGGTAGATTCTTCCCATCTGTATGAAAGTAATTCTTGATTTTTTTGTCTGGTTAGTAAGGGATATAATGTTCCTTCAACCACTATCATTTCCGATTCTTTCAACTCATTGATAATCGAAGATGCATACGCATCGCCTTCCGACAGGATGCTAAGAATACAGTATTCGAGAATACCTTTTCTCATTTGAGCTTTTATATTGTCTACATTAATTGGTTCCATATTCTGAGTTTTAAGTGCGTAAGTTTTAACTTCCTTATAATCTATTTGTTATTGTCTTTTGCTACAAAGAGGTTCGTAATCACGAAGTTTAAAGTATCACCTGTTTATTCTGTATTTTGTGATTGCAGCTGCCTCTTATTGTTATGCTAAACCTGAGCAACAAAAAGATTTAAGTCTTTATTTACTATAATGCTTTAGGTTTTCTGCTGTTATAGGCTCTCCGTTCATTTCCATTTTTTGGATAACAGTTTCGGCCTTTGGCATAATTACCCATAGAATGATGTAAGCGAGTAGGGCAGAACCACCGAAGAAAAATACAAGGACAAAGATGGCTCTGATTATTGTTGTGTCTATATCAAAATATGAGGCAAGTCCTCCGCAAACACCGGCTAAAACTCTGTCATCCATGTTGCGATATAGTTTCTTATTTGTTTTCATTTTTCTGTTTGTTTTTTGTTGCGAATTATTGTTATCTGAATTTGTAGAAGGACCTACTTCTCCAAGGCATTCAATTACGATTCTTACAGAATCTTCTCCAATGACTTGATTTGGATATTTTATTTCTTTCTGAAATATCTCAGCAACTCTGGCTTCTACATCTTCCATTATTTCTTTAGCATCTTCTTTAGGTAATGATGCTTCGAATCTCGATAAATATGCCTTTAATTGGATGTAGGCATCATCTTCAATTGTGAAATTGATTCCTCCGATATTGACTTCTACAACTTTTTTCATATCTGTAATTTTTATCTATTTTCTTATACAATGATTTATGCTATACAAATATATGTAATTATTTTAGTACTATGCAATACATAATACTATCCTGTAGCTTGTAGTGGGTTTTGTGTTTTGATGTAAATTGCTTATATGTAGCGCTTTATGTATATATGAATTTCCATTTATTTAACATTATTTAACTTTTGGGGCAAAAAAAAGAGGAAGTGTGTAAATCACTTCCTCTTTGAGGCTTTTATTTTTATAGACGTTACGTTATAAATTGATCTTTGACCTTACATTCTATCCGGTACTTCAATACCTAATAACTGCATACCTGCTTTTACTATTTTACCTACATTAGAAGATAAGGTAAGTCTTAATTCTTTTATATTTTTATCTTCTTCTTTTAAGATAGAGTGATCGTGATAGAATTGATTATACTCTTTTACTAATTCGTATACATAGTTTGCGATAAGCGCAGGGTTGTATTCGTCTCCTGCTTGCTTAAGAGTGCTTGCAAATTCGGCAGTAAGTTGAATTAATGCGGTCTCTTTTTCAGTAAGAGAGGTTTGAACTTCTAATCTTTGAGGAATAATTAATCCTTGTTCTGCTGCTTTTCTTAATACTGATTGTATACGAGCGTATGTGTATTGAATGAATGGACCTGTGTTTCCGTTGAAATCTATTGACTCGGCAGGATTAAAGACCATATTCTTTTTAGGATCAACTTTCAGAATGAAGTATTTTAAAGCACCTAAGCCAACTATGCGTGCAATATTAGCAGCTTCTTCTTCAGTGCAATTATCTAGTTTACCTAATTCTTCGGAAGTTTCGCGTGCAGTAGTTACCATGTCTTCTATCAGATCATCAGCATCTACTACCGTTCCTTCTCTCGATTTCATGCGTCCCATACCTTTGGGTAGTTCAACCATTCCATAAGAAAAGTGCACTAAGTCTTTTCCAAATTGGAAGCCTAATTTATCGAGAATGATAGAAAGTACCTGAAAATGATAGTTTTGTTCGTTTCCGACTACGTACACCATCTTGTCGATGGGGAAATCTTTATAACGTTGTTCGGCAGTTCCGATATCTTGAGTCATATATACTGAGGTACCGTCGCCACGGAGGAGTAATTTTTGGTCGAGGCCTTCTTCCGAAAGGTCAACCCATACCGATCCATCTTCTTTCTTATAGAATATATTCTTTTCCAGACCTTCAAGCACTTTGTCTTTCCCGTCCAGATATGTTTCCGATTCGTAATATATTTTGTCGAAGTCAACACCCAACACTTTGTAAGTCTCACCAAACCCAGCGTATACCCAGCTGTTCATGGTTTTCCATAGTTCCACAGTTTCTGAGTCTCCTGCTTCCCACATTCTAAGCATTTCGCGAGCTTCTGCCATTAAGGTCGATTTTGCTTCTGCTTCTTCCTTGCTAAGACCTTCGCTTTGTAGCTTGTCTAGTTCGGCTTTGTAATGTTTGTCGAATAGAACATAATATTGGCCTACAAGGTGGTCGCCTTTTTCTCCTGTGGATTCAGGAGTGGCTCCATTTCCCCATTTCTTCCAGGCAAGCATCGATTTACATATATGTATACCTCTATCATTTACGATATTGGTTTTCTTTACATTGTATCCGTTAGCTTTTAGAACTTCAGCAAGAGCAAAACCTAATAGGTTGTTTCGAATGTGCCCTAAATGCAGCGGTTTATTTGTGTTAGGAGATGAGTACTCGATCATCACTAATGGCGAGTTGTCCGTAGGTTGTACTATCCCGTAATTCTCTTCAGAATTGATATCAGAAAGTAATTCAATCCAACACGATGAATTTATTTCTAGATTCAAAAAACCTTTTACAACATTAAAGTCTGAAACCTCGGGACTATTGGCTTTAAGCCATTCTCCAATTTCCTGAGCGGTTTGCTCCGGTCCTTTTTTCGAAATTTTCAAAAAAGGAAAAGCTACTAGAGTAAGATGTCCTTTAAATTCTTTTCTAGTTTTTTGAAGTTGAACCAAAGAGTTATCTACTTCTGTATTATATAAATTCTTGATTGCCGAAATAATACTTGTCAGTATTGCTTGTTCTACTTTCATTATTAAAAATTTTTCGTCTTAATTTCTAGATGCTGTAAGTTATCTATTACTTTATTGTTCAGAGTAAACGTAGTATTCCACTTTTAAAAGGCAAAGCAATAAAAAGGTCAGACACCTTAATTTTGATTTTAAGGTGCAAAGCTACAAAAAAGATTGAAAAGGTAAGGTGTTAGGTCTTTTTATTGCTTGGATAAGCGTATTAGTCAAAGCTTGTTATAGTCAATGTGTGTATTATTATTTCCTCGTGTAGTTTGTGTCCTAAGTTTTGTAAATATAAAAAATGGGAAAAAATCGTTGATTCTGTCCCATTTTTCTAAATCTTTGTTCTCTGATTTACAGGTCAGATAGTTCAGCTCCGGCTTTAAATTTAACCACTTTTTTCGCAGGGATATCAATTGCCTCTTTAGTTCTAGGATTAATACCCTTTCTTGCAGCTTTTTCAGATACAGAATATGTACCGAAGCCCACAAGAGCAATTTTTTCACCTTTTTTTAATTCGGCACCTACTGTTTCAATAAATGCATCTAGTGCTTTTTTAGAGTCAACTTTGCTTAGTCCAGCTTTTTCTGAAATAGCATTAATCAGTTCAGTTTTATTCATAATATTGCAATAAAAAATATAAATTAATTAATTAAACTGTATTTTAACGACTTACTTACATATTTAAACACCAAATATAGATTATAGTTTAGTAACTATCAAAAAAAAAGATGAAAAAACCGCCGCTAAAAGGGCATTTAAACTAAAAAAAAGGCAAACTAAGGCTTCTTACGGCGGTGTAAACGAAAAATATACCTATTTTTGCCTAAATTTAGAGCATAGAAAAAATATATGAATCAGAATAGAGGAGGAATGTTTGGATCGGTGCCACCGGTAACGTTGAATTTAATTATTTTAAATGCGTTGTTTTGGGTTGCACAAGTGGTGTTTGCCAATAAAGGGATAGATATTACAACTTATCTGGGACTTCATTATTTTAAGTCAGACTTATTTTATCCTCACCAGATTATTACCTATATGTTTTTGCACGATGCGTCGGGAATCACGCATTTGTTCTTTAATATGTTTGCTGTTTTTATGTTTGGTCGAACACTCGAGATGGTGTGGGGAGGAAAGCGATTCCTTTTTTACTATATCGTTACAGGTATAGGAGCGGCATTATTTAATATGTTGGTTGTTTATATCCGTATCAATGCCGCCGAAAGTGAATTGTCGCCTGAGATACTGGCTGAAATATATAGAAATGGAGCAGAACTGATTAGTACAGGTCGAAATTATGCAGATCCTTTACTTGGAGGATTCAATGCTTTGCTAAACCAAACAATGGTGGGTGCTTCGGGTGCTGTATTTGGTATTCTTGTTGCATTTGGTATGTTATTCCCTAATGTTGAATTAATCGCAATATTATTCCCTATTCCTATTAAAGCCAAATATTTTGTTATTCTATATGGAGTTGCAGAGCTATTTATGGGTGTATGGGATAGAACGGGAGATAATGTAGCACACTTTGCTCACTTAGGAGGATTGTTGACAGGTTTTATATTAATATTATATTGGAGAAGAAATAATAAGAGGAATGGGAAATTCTATTAAATCAATATTTAATAATTTAAAATATCGCGATTCATTGTCACAATTGATAATTATCAATGTGGCCGTATTTCTTATTATTGCATTATTGAGAGTATTTGCAGTTCTGTTTGAATTACAAACGCCCGATTTACAGGGATATATTGAAGTTTCTTCTAATATTGGAGTTACTGCCAAACACATCTGGGTATTATTTACTTATATGTTTGTTCATTACGAGATTTTGCATATACTATTTAATATGCTTATGTTGTATTGGTTTGGACGAATATTCCTGACTTATTTTACTCCTAAAAATTTAGTTGCCCTTTATATTTTGGGAGGATTAGCGGGAGCTCTCTTTTATATTCTTACTTTTAATACAATACCTTATTTTATAAAAATGAATCCTTCGTCTATGATTGGAGCATCGGCTTCGGTTATGGCAATTATATTTGGTGCGGCATTTTACAATAAAGACCAGGAGGTAATGATGCTTCTGTTTGGACGTGTAAAAATCATATATATCGCAATTTTTATATTTGTCCTCGATTTTTTAGCATTAGGAGGAAGCTCTAATGTTGGTGGGCATATTGCTCATATAGGAGGGGCGTTAACAGGATATTATTATGCTATTCAATACCGAAAAGGAAAAGATATTACACGATGGATTAATCTTTTGATCGATAAGATTGTTAATCTATTTAAAGCTAAGCCAAAGATGAGGGTTACGCGTAATAATAATTCGAAAGACGATGCGAGTTATAATCAGCGTAAGTATAGTGAATCTTTAGAGATAGACCGTATCTTAGATAAGATTAAACAGTCGGGCTACAATAGCTTGAATGATGATGAAAAAAAACGATTATTTGATGCCAGTAACAAGTAAACAGATATTTGAATATTTAAGGCGCACCTTTCACTCTTTTGTCCTAGGGATAAATATATTTACCTTACTCTTGCTTTTAAGCTCTTTTCTTAGTTGGGGTATTTCGCCTGCTAGAACTCTTATCTTTGCATATCTGGGTTTGGCTTTCCCTTTTATCCTGATGGTTAATTTATTGCTGCTTGTCTTTTGGTGCATTATTTCAAAATGGAAGATTGCTTTATTTAATGTTATAGTATTGGCTATATGTTATAGCCCTATCACAACTTATTTTCCGATCAATATATTTTCGGGTACACCTCCAGAAGGAAGCATTAAGATATTGTCTTATAATGTAAGAGGATTTAACTGGGAATTGAATAAGAAGTGGAGCGCAGATATGCCGATGGTTCAATATCTGAAATCAGTAGATGCTGATATTATATGTATGCAAGAATATGTAGTTTCAACAAGTGATAAGCATGCAAGTACGAGAAATTTGCAGAAAGTGTTGAAAGTATATCCGTATTATTCGGTAATACCTTTGCGCCCCAGCAATGGAAGGTACGAATACGGCTTAGCTTGTTTTTCTAAATATCCAATTAAGTCAATTCTTAGTATTCCTATTGTATCATCCGATAATGGAGTTGCTCTCTATAAGATAGAGGTGAATGGAAAGATAATTACAGTTATCAATAATCATTTAGAGTCAAATAGATTGACATCTGCTGATAAAAAACTGTATAAGGATTTTCTTAGAGCAAGAGATTCGCATAAATTAGATGAGGTAACTCAGAGTTTGGAGAATAAGTTAGGATCGGCTTTCAGAAAGAGAGCGCCACAAGTAAATATGGTTGCCCGTTATGTTGAAGAACAAACTACTGATGCTATAATTGTTTGTGGAGATTTTAATGACAGTCCTATCTCTTATTCGTATAAAACAATAAAGAAAGATTTATTGGATTCTTATGCCGAGACGGGTTTTGGACCTGGGATAACTTATCATGAGAATTATTTTTGGTTTAGAATTGATTTTATTATGCATTCAAGGAATTTGAAAGCATATAAATGTACAGTAGATAAGGTTAAGTTTTCGGATCATTATCCTATTTGGACGTATCTACATTTTAAATAATGGCTTAGGCCTAGTTCGTTATTACACTCCTGCCTGTTGTGTTTGTACAATAATGCAGTGAATATTTATTTTAGAAAAAAGGTTATGTATAAAATTAGTAAACAGTTTGCTTTTTCAGCATCTCATATATTAGAAGGGTTGTCAGACGATCATCCTTGTTCAAGATTGCACGGGCATAATTATATTGTTACTATTCATCTTAAATCCGAAACCTTGAATGAAGTTGGTTTTGTAAAGGATTATAGGGAATTGAGTATTGTGAAAGAATATATTGACAATAATTTAGATCACAGACATCTTAATGATGTGTTTTCTGTAAATCCTACCGCAGAAAATATGGCGCGTGAATTATATACTATTTTCGTAAAGGAGATTCCGCAGATATACGCTGTTGAAGTTTGTGAAACGCCTAAAACATCTGCTATATATGAAGCTTAATGTAAATGAAATATTCTATTCATTGCAGGGTGAAGGGGGGAGAGTAGGAGAGCCATCTATTTTCATCAGACTAACTCAGTGTAACCTTACTTGTTCTTTCTGTGATACCGATTTTGCAGAAGGAGACGATATGACTTTAGAGGAAATAGCTGCAACCATTGCTGTCTATCCTTGTAAATGGATCATATGGACGGGTGGAGAACCTACAATCCAATTAAAAGATGAACATGTGGCTTATTTTAGAGAGAAAGGTTATAAACAAGCAATAGAAACAAATGGGACACGTCGTGTACCCTCTTTGATTGATTATATAACATGCAGCCCTAAAATGAAATATGAAGATATACGGAAGAAAATTCCTTCGGTAAATGAAATTCGTATTCCAATTGAAAGAGGGAATATATTGCCAGATGTGTCGGTGTTTCCAAAAGCCGATAAATATTTTGTCAGTCCTATATTCGACGGAGACAAGATTAACTTAGATAATGTGAGTTACTGTGTTGATTTGGTGAAAGAGAATCCTGTATGGAGTTTAAGTCTGCAGGTACATAAATTGATACATATTGAATGAATAAATTCGAATTACATATATTAGGTTGTGGGTCGGCTTTGCCTACTATGCAGCATGCTCCCACATCGCAGGTTTTGAACGTTAGAGAAAAATTATTCATGATAGATTGTGGTGAGGGTACTCAGTTGCAATTTAGAAGAGCTCGTTTACGTTTCAACCGATTGAATCAGATATTTATATCGCATTTGCATGGAGACCATTGTTTTGGACTGATTGGTTTAATTTCAACTTTAGGGCTCTTAGGGAGAACAGGAGACTTGGTTATACATGCAGTTGCTGATCTCGAGAAAATGCTGCGACCTCAATTGGAATACTTTTGTAGGGACTTATCATTTGAGGTGATAATAAAGCCATTTGATCATACTAAAAATGAAGTGATTTATGAGGATCGATCAGTAAAAGTCAGTACAATTCCCTTAGATCACAGAGTTGCTTGTGCCGGATTTCTTTTTGAAGAGGCTGAAAATGATTTGCATCTGGATGGAGAAGCAATTAAGTTCTATAATATTCCGATAAGAGATTTGGCAAGTATCAAAAAAGGAGGAGATTATACGTCTGAGGATGGGCTTATTATTCCTAATAATAGATTAACTAAACCTGCCGATGCTTCGCGTAAATATGCATTTTGCTCAGATACGGCATATAAAGAAGATATAATTCCGATTATACAAGGTGTTGACTTATTGTATCACGAAGCGACCTTTTTAGAGGAAGATAAAGCCCGTGCAAGAGAGACTAGACATACAACAGCGGGGCAAGCAGCACAGATTGCATTGAAAGCAAATGTGAAGAAATTAATGCTGGGTCATTATTCTTCGAGATACTCTGATGATAGCTTGTTTTTGGATGAGGCAGTGAAGATTTTTCCTCATACTATTCTTGCTAACGAATTATTATTAGAAAAATTATAAATAGCTGAAAAAAAAATCATTTTTCCCTTTAGATTTAACTAAAAAGCATTACATTTGTGTGTATCTAATTTAACAAATGAAACAGATAACAAAAATATTAATACTAGCAGCTTTTTTTGCTCTACCTTTCTTGGGTTTCTCGCAAGATAGGAAAGATGGTTTTGACTCTGAAAAACAAGGAGTTGAATTGACCATCAATGGCGAAAAGTTTGTAGTAGAAAACCTCCCACAAGATGGAACAATCGAGGTCTTCAATATTTTAGGAACTAAAGTTATGACTTTCAACGTTAATAGTGGTACAAATTCTAACCGTGTAAATCTACCTAAAGGATACTATATCCTCAAATCAGATAATGTAACAAAGAAAGTGGTCGTTAAATAACCGCTTTTTCTGATTCTATGACCTCTCCAAATCTTTATTAAACAAAAAAATAACCCTATAATTTTTTATTATAGAGTTTCGTTGTGTCTATTGAGGAATTCTACAAAATAGTCAAAGACCTTGTATTTTATTCTATATTGATTCTTTCTACTTCTATCTCTTTATTTAGAAATATTGATGCAGACTCTTTAAACTTAGATGCCGATTCGGTAGTATAATACTTGGTTGTATTACTCTTAGTGCAGTTCTTCTCTATTTCAGGGTGGCGATTAAGGTAGTTTTGGAGGCTTTCAGCAATATATTTACCTTGGGATAATATCTGTAGCCCTGCGGGTGCATATTGTTTAATCTTATCTATCAGAAGAGGATAATGAGTACATCCCAATATAAGAGTATCTATAGCCTCGTCTTTACTTAATATGCTAGCAAGATCCTTCTGTATAAAATAATCAGCTCCAGGAGTATTAAATTCGTTATTCTCTACAATGGGAACCCACATTGGGCATGCATGGGAGTTAACCGTTATATCCGGATGTAATTTATTTATTTCTATAAGATATGATTCCGATTGGATTGTTCCTGGCGTTCCAACAATACCTATGTGACGAGTCTTGCTAATATCGCCTATAATTTCGGCAGTAGGGCGTATTATTCCAAGAACTCTTTTGTTTGAGTTGATATTGGGTAAATCGTTTTGCTGGATTGTTCTCAGGGCTTTTGCAGAGGCTGTATTGCATGCTAGTATAACAAGGTTGCAGCCTTGCTCAAAAAGTGCAAGAACGGCTTGCTTAGTGAATTCATATACTACATCGAATGACCGTGTACCATAAGGAGCTCTAGAATTGTCACCTAAGTAAATATAATCGTATTGAGGAAGTAATTTTTGTATTTCGGAGAGAATGGTTAATCCTCCGTATCCTGAGTCAAATACTCCGATTGGTCCTGGAGTGAGATTCTTTTTCATAATTGATCCCTTTGATTGAGGGCTGGTGAATCTGACGAATTTATCTTCTTGTAGATTGTAATCTTGCTTTTATTAATGGATTTGCATCAATAGCATTCGGAGTAAGGAATGCAATTGCAGGATTAGCTTTATCATATATGCAAGTATAACCTTGCTCTATTCCAACTTGATTAACAACCTCCTTTAGTCTTTCTCTCAATGGTTCTATTAACTGGTTTTCTTGGCTTTCAACATCTTCTTGAGCCACTTTCATGAATCGGTTTATATTTTGTTCCAATTCATATAGCTCCTGCATGCGTCTAAGTTTGATACTTTCAGCTAATTTGTTTTGATTTGATAAGAAGTCGGTGTATTTATTGTTATAATCGTTCTGCATCACCGCCAACTCATCTTTATATTTCTGGTTCAACTCGCTAATCGCTTTAGAAGCAGCTACCTTTCCGGGTATTGTTTCTAATAACTCAATAGAATTGATGTATGCAATTTTTTCAGTAGTTATTGGTGTTATTAACTGCTGTGCTGAAATATTATTAATGAATGCGATTGATATAATAAGTAATGCAGAAAGAAATATTCTTTTGGCCATCATAATAGTATGAAAATTAATATTATAGAATGGTTAATACAGATTCAGTGTAGATTTATTGGGCTTTAACCACCGTACCTTATTGATAGTTGTGTGTTTTCGGTGGTATATTTTGTGGGATACCACCGATCAAGGCATGATTGCTTGGTTACAACTACCAATTGGTTCTTAGGTTATGGTTACAAATATAATAAAATCTTTTTATTATAATGTTTTCTTTACTTCAATTTGTTCAAAAGCTTCAATTATATCTCCTACTTTTAGATCATTGTAGTTATGAATGTTCAGTCCACACTCATATCCGAATGCAACTTCTTTCACATCGTCTTTGAAACGTTTCAATGAACCTAGATCTCCAGAGTATATAACGATACCATCGCGGATAATACGTATCTTATTCGAACGTTTAATCTTACCTTCTTTCACCATACAACCGGCAACTGTACCGACTTTAGTGATTTTGAAGACTTCGCGTACTTCTACGTTTGCAGTGATTTCTTCTTTGATGTCTGGCGACAACATACCTTCCATTGCTGCAGTAATCTCTTCGATTGCGTCGTAGATGATGGAGTATAGGCGTATTTCGACTCCGTCTTTCTCAGCTATTCTTCTAGCTGCAACTGATGGACGTACTTGGAAACCGATTACAATTGCATCAGATGCTGCGGCAAGTGTAATATCCGATTCTGAAATAGCTCCTACTGCTTTGTGAATAACATTCACTTGTATTTCTTCGGTAGATAGACGTATTAAAGAGTCAGAAAGTGCTTCAACTGATCCATCCACGTCACCTTTTACAATTACATTCAATTGTTGGAAGTTACCGATAGCAATACGACGACCTATATCGTCAAGAGTAAGTATTTTCTGAGTACGCAATCCTTGTTCACGTTGCAATTGTTCACGTTTGCTAGCAATATCTCTAGCTTCTTGTTCTGATTCCAGAACGTGGAACATGTCTCCCGCTTGAGGCGCTCCGTTTAATCCTAAGATCAATACGGGTGCAGAAGGTAAAGCTGTTTCGATTCGTTGATTACGCTCGTTGAACATTGCTTTTACACGTCCGAAATAAGTTCCTGCTAAAACAATATCTCCTTGTCTTAGTGTTCCATTCTGAACAAGTATAGTAGATATGTATCCACGTCCTTTATCCAGAGAGGATTCTATAACAGAACCTGTTGCACGTTTGTTAGGATTAGCTTTTAATTCAAGAAGTTCGGCTTCCAAAAGAACTTTTTCTAAAAGTTCGTCAATACCTAACCCTTGTTTAGCTGAAATTTCTTGCGATTGGTATTTACCTCCCCACGATTCTACAAGGTAGTTCATGTTTGCAAGAGTTTCTTTTATCTTTTCAGGATTTGCTCCCGGTTTATCTATTTTGTTAATTGCGAAAACAATAGGTACACCTGCTGCCGCTGCGTGATTGATTGCTTCTACTGTTTGTGGCATGACATTATCGTCAGCTGCAACAATGATAATAGCAATATCCGTTACTTTAGCACCACGGGCACGCATCGCTGTAAAGGCTTCGTGACCTGGAGTATCTAAGAATGTCATCGGTCTGCCATCTTTAAGCTTAACATTGTATGCACCGATGTGTTGAGTAATACCTCCTGCCTCACCAGCGATAACATTGGTTTGACGGATTCTATCCAATAATGAAGTTTTACCATGGTCAACGTGTCCCATAACGGTAACAATTGGTGCACGTGGCTCCAAATCTTCTTCCTTATCCTCTTCTTCAGAGATTGCTTCAACTACTTCAGCACTTACGTATTCAGTCTTAAATCCAAATTCTTCAGCAACAATATTGATAGTCTCGGCATCCAAACGTTGGTTGATAGATACCATCATACCGATACTCATACAAGTAGAGATAACTTTAATTACCGGAACATTCATCATGTTAGCTAAGTCATTAGCTGTAACGAATTCGGTAATCTTAAGAATCATGTTTTCTCTTTCCTGTAACTCAAGTTCTTCGAGTTGTCTTTGAGAAACGGCGTCTCTCTTTTCCTTACGATATTTAGCTCCCTTGGCTTTTCCTCCCTTATTGGTTAGACGAGCTAGAGTTTCTTTTATTTGTTTTTGAACGTCCTCTTCTGTTACAGCTGCTTTAGGTGTAAGAATTGGTCTGCGTACATTTGTGTTGACTTGTTTCGCCTTGTTATCTTTTTGAAGGTGAGGTGTTGTTCCTCCAGGAGCAGCAATACCTTTCTCGATATCCACTTTCCCTTTTTTGATACGGGCTCTTTTCTTTCTTGCAGGATCATCTGGATCATCAAGTTTAAGAGTTTTCTTTTGTTCGTCAACAGCTTCTTTTTTCAGAAGCTTAACGGTACTTTCCTTTACTTTTTTAGTGTCGGATAGTTCTTTGTCGATACGTTCTTTTCTCTTTTCTGCTTTAGTTTTTTTAGCAGGACGAGTTTTGTCGTTAATTGCACTAAGGTCAATAGTCCCTTTTAATACAATGTTCGATTTGATTGAAGGGTTATTTAGTCTGAATACATCATCGTCACCTTCTTGCGGAGTTGATTGGTCTGTTGCTTCTGTTACATTTTCTTCTGCAACAACCTTAGTTTCTTCTTTAACTTCAGCAACCGTTACAGGCTCTGCAATTACTGGTTTTTCTACGACTTTAGCTTCAACTTTCTCTGTATTCTCAACCTCTTGTGCTTTTGCAGCAATTTTTTCTTCCTGTTTTTCTAGCTCCTCTTTTTGAGCAACAGGTTTGCTTTCTTCTTTCTCTACTTGCAGAGGCTCAACTACCTCTATCTTTTTTTCGTCTTTTGTCAAAGTTGAACTTTTACTTTTGTTTAGATTGTCCAAATCTATTTTGTCTACAATCTGAATATGTGGTTTTATATCTTCCGGGATAACTGTCTTTATCTCCTCAACCTTTTTTGGCTGTGGAATTACTACATCCTCGTCATCTTCTTCAGAAGATTCGTCTTGAGTAGCTTTCTTTTTTTCCTTTTGTAACTCTTTGTTTCTATCGGAGGCTAGTTTTATTTTCTTGTCTTTGCCAAACTCATTTACAAGAAGGTCATACTGTTCATCGTCAATCTTCGTATTAGGATTTGCTTCGACAGCAAAGCCTTTCTTCTGTAGGAATTCAACAAGACTATTGATACCCACATTCAAATCCTTTGAAACTTTAATTAATCTTATAGACATACGTTTTTTTTAAATCATGAATATGAACAGGCTGAAAAGAATAAATTTTGAGCTTCCGTCAAATACTTAAACTATACAAAAGTATTAAGAAATCACAGAATTACCAAATAAGAGTTATTCTTCATCTTCAAACTCTGCTCGTAAAATAGCAAAAAGCTCCTCAACTGTATCTTCTTCCAAGTCGGCTTCTTTTGCAATTGTTTCTTTGTTAGCAGCAAGAATGCTCTTAGCTGTAACATAACCCAGTTTTTTAAGTTGTTCGATTACCCACTCGTCTATTTCGTCTCCGAATTCATCTAAGTAGATATCTTCCTCGTCAACTTCATCGATGTCACGATATACATCAATGGTGTAGCCGGTTAGCATACTGGCTAATTTAATGTTAAGACCGCCTTTACCGATAGCAAGTGATACTTCTTCTGGGCGAAGGAATACCTCAGCTTTCTTCTCTTCATCATTCAATTTGATGGTTGTGATTTTAGCTGGGCTCAAAGCTCTCTGGATATAAAGATTCATGTTTGATGTGTAGTTGATGATGTCGATATTCTCGTTTCTCAACTCACGAACGATACCATGTATACGCGATCCTTTCATTCCCACGCAAGCACCTACGGGGTCAATACGATCATCATACGATTCTACAGCTACTTTAGCTCTTTCACCAGGTATGCGTGCTATTTTCTTTATTGTTATTAATCCGTCATTTATTTCGGGAACCTCCAATTCGAATAATCTTTCTAAGAATACAGGAGAAGTTCTCGAAAGAATGATCTTAGGATTGTTATTCTTGTTGTCAACTCTTTCTACAACAGCTCTTACGTGCTCTCCTTTGCGGAAGAAATCACTTGGTATTTGTTCTGTTTTAGGTAGTAAAAGTTCCTCTTTTTCATCATCTAAAAGAAGGATTTCTTTTTTCCAGATTTGGTATACTTCTCCGGAAACAATCTCTCCAATCTTTTCTTTATATTTGTTATAAAGGCTATCTTTTTGAAGTTCGAGAATCTTAGAAGCTAAAGTTTGGCGTAGGTTTAAGATTGCTCTACGTCCAAAATCTTCAAAGAAAACTTCATCTGTAACATCTTCACCAACAGCAAAGTCTTCATCTATTTTTTTAGCATCCGAAAGAGATATCTCTATGTTTGGATCTTCCAGTGCATCATCTTCTACTATCGTACGATTGCGCCAGATTTCCAAGTCTCCTTTGTCAGGATTGATAATGACATCGTAGTTCTCGTCTGTCCCAAACATTTTTGCAATGACATTGCGGAATGAGTCTTCAAGAACACTTATCATTGTCATACGGTCGATATTTTTCAGGTCCTTAAATTCTGAAAAAGTATCAATCATGCTTATAACTTCTTTCTTAGCCATAATTATTTAAATCTGATTAGATATTTTGTATATTTTACTTCATCGTATTTGAAAGACAAATCTTCCTCTACAGCTACTTTACGTTTAGCTCCTTCGGGTTTTTCCATTTTGGTAACAGTTACAGTAAATGCACTATCATCGCAATTTTTGAGTACCCCGGTTATTTTTTGTCCTCCTTTAGTAAGGGTTTCAACCTCATTGCCAATATTTATTTCGTATTGACGGGTGATCTTGAACGGAGATGTTACCCCGGCAGATCCTACTTCAAGTTCAAAATCTTCGGCATCGCGGTCAAGTTTCGATTCTATATGCTTGTTTAGCTTGATACAATCTTCGAGACTGACTCCTTCTTGGTTGTCAACTTCTATAACAATAATGTTTCCCGGTCTTACGATTACGTCTACTAAAAACGTCTCAGAATTGATCAGGAAATCTTCGGCGATATCTCTTATTTCTAATTTATCAATCATCTGTATTTATATCAACGAATGAAAAAGGAGAAAGCTTTAGCCTCCTCCCCCTTTTAATATTGATGCAAATATATAATAAAATATGCAAAATAGCAAATGAATCATCTAAATTTCTTTAGTATGCTACTCTTTTCAAGATTATAATAGAATTTCTATCAAAAATGAAACCTTCTTCGCAGTTTTCATTAAAGTGGGTATATTTGCACTTCACTAACTAATAATTAAATGAAAAAAGTATTATTCTATTTAAATGCTGCTCTCCTTATGGGTAGTTTTTTCTCTTGTAGTAAGGATTCAGAGATATCCGACTTAGAACCTACACCTTCTTTGAAAATGCAGGAAGTAGTGTTTGATTTAAAAGGGAATGAGTTTGAACAGGTTAATGTGAGATCTACTTCTCTTGGTAGCTCGGATATTAAAAGCTTGCATTATGTAGTATATAATGCTGAAGGAAGAAGAGTAAAGTATAAAGAATTTTTGAATGTAAATGTATCTGAAGTTAAGGATACTTTGCCATCAGGTAATTATAAGGTTGTGTTTATTGCAACTAATGCTGATGATTTTGGAGCGAATTTTGGTAATGGATTCAATGTTCAATATAATGATGGATATATTCGAATGGTAATAGAAGATACAAGAACGAAATTTGATAATGATGTATTCTTTACTCAAAGTGATCTTACTATCGGTAATTCTATGGTAAACAAGGAGACTGTTCTCTCTCGAGTTGTAGGAAAAGTAGAAGTGTTGCCTTTAGATATAGCAAATACTCCTACCGACCTTTTATCTCTACAACTTTATGTTTCAGAAGGTTTTCCGAATCATTTTTATTTTCAGGATTTGAGAACAGTTTGGCAAGGAGAAAGGCATACGCTTGTTATGTGTTCTCCAAAATATACTAGGGCGAATTTCTTGAATATAAGTGAAGATAATCCTATTGTATTTACAGGATTTCCTGCCAAAGTCGAAAGTAGTTCAAATTACTATTTAGCAGCTTTATATTATTTAAAAGACACTCCTAATGTTGGGCGAAGCATAATTCTAAAAAGGGGGTATGAGATTGAAAGAAATAAAACGTTAAGACTTTCCGGTAATTTGTTTACTGGTATGCTTACAAATGAAGGTCTCGAAGTTGATACAGAATGGGGTGCAACTCTTGAAGAGTCATTCGACTAATCTCTAAATAAAGTATTTTTTGAAAAAGCTCCTGATTAATTTCAGGAGCTTTTTTTATTTAAACTGCTCTTCGTAAAGAGAATAGTATTTTCCCTTCAATTCCAATAGTTCTTTATGGCTACCTTGCTCTATAATCTGTCCATGTTCGAGAACTAGTATTCTATCGACATTTCGAACAGTAGAAAGACGATGTGCTATAATAAAGCTGGTTCTGCCTTCCATTAATTTATCTAGTCCTCTCTGTATGAGAAGTTCGCTTCTGGTATCAATGTTACTTGTAGCTTCGTCTAGAAGAAGGATCGCAGGATTAGCAACTGCTGCTCGAGCAATATTTAGTAGTTGCCGTTGTCCCTGACTTAGGTTGGCTCCATCATTTTCAAGCATAGTATCATATCCATGTGGAAGGCGTTTGATAAAGGAGTGAGCGGCGGTCAACTTTGCTGCTGCTTCTACTTCTTCGTTTGTTGCTTCTAAACGTCCAAATCTGATATTTTCGCGTACCGTTCCTGTAAATAGATGGGTGTCTTGCAGTACAATTGCTATTGATTGCCTTAGGTTTTTACGTTTTATTTCTTTGGTTGAAATACCATCAATCGTAATTTCTCCTGATTTGATGTCGAAAAAACGTGGAAACATATTTAAAATAGTGGTCTTTCCTGCTCCGGTAGTCCCGACTAAAGCTATTTTCTCTCCCGATTTTGCTTCTAAAGAGATTCCTTTTAAAATCAATTTTTCTGGTTTATAGCCAAAGTAGACGTCTTGCATCTTAACATCACCTTTTATATCAGTGAGAATAACTGCGTTGGGAGAGTCTTCTGCTTCGGGTGCTTCGTCTATTACTTCAAAGATGCGTTCGGCTCCTGCTATTGCAGCTTGTATGTTATTATATAGACTGGCCAGCTCATTAATCGGGCGTCCGAATTGTCTAGAATATTGGAGAAAGGCAGCTAATCCTCCAACATCAAAACCTCTGAAAATAGCAAGTAATGCACCAACGATAGTGATAATTACATAGTTCAACGTATTTAGGTTTTGCATGATAGGCATCATCATTCCTGAGTATAATTGAGCTTTTTCTGCTTTCCCTCTTAGGTTTTGATTAAGTGTGTCGAAATCGGCTTCTACTTTTTTCTCATGTCCGAATACTTTAATCACTTTTTGTCCGCTTATCATTTCCTCTATGTAGCCATTTACCTCGCCTAACTTTTCTTGTTGGGCTTTGAAGTATTTCTTACTCTGTTTTACAATCAGTTTAGCACTCAGAAACATGAGAGGAACAGTAATCATAGTCACCAACGTAAGTATGGGGCTGATGTAAAGCATCAAGCAGACAATACCTATGAGGGTTAGTGCACTAGATAATAAGTCAGATAGGCTATCAGTCAATACATCGCTAATCTTATCAATATCATTTGTGTAGCGACTCATTAGGTCTCCATGTTGATGAGTATCAAAATATTTTATAGGTAAGATCTCCATCTTTTTGAATAGTTCCATTCTAAGACGGGTAACAGTTCGCTGTCCTATTTTATTAAGTAGTCTATATTCTATGTATGTCGCAACTACGCCTACTAAATATATAACGCCAAGAAGTAAGAGTAACTTAAATAATCCGGGAATGTCGCCCGGTATGATATAATCATTAATAATGGGACGGAGCATATATGAGCCAAGAAGACTTGATATAATGCTCACTATGATCAGGAATGCAATAATATACAAAAGACTGCGGTCGCATGATAAGTACGACATTAATCGAAGAAAAGTCTTTTTCCCTTCCTTCGCTTTTTCAATAGGTTTTGAGTGATCTCCGTGTGCCATATCAACTAGAGTGAAATATCTTTGCTGCGTTTAAACGCTGTTATCCATTAAGTTCTATACTAATCAAAGCAATAAAAGGGGTTTAGCCTTAGAATGCTAATTGTTGTGAATTGTATATCTCTTGATATACTTTCGATTTTTCCATCAATTCAGATGGTTTTCCTACTGCATCTATCTCACCATCTTCGAGAACTATAACTCTGTCTGCCGACTGCATGGTGTTGATTCTCTGAGTTATGATAAGTACAGTTGTGTCTTGTAACATTGTATTGAGGTTGGTTCTTATTTTCTGTTCAGTATCAGAATCAACAGCGCTTGTGCTATCATCCATAATCAAAATCTTAGGCTTTCTCAGTAAGGCTCGGGCAATACATATGCGCTGTTTTTGTCCTCCTGATAAATTGATGCCGCCTCTTCCTAATTTTGTATTGTATCCATCTGTAAAGGCTAAAATAAAATCATGGGCTTCTGCCGCTTTAGCTGCTTCTATTATCTCTTCGTCTGTTGCATCAGGTTTACCCCACCTTAGATTCTCTATAATTGTACCCGAGAAAAGTTCGTTCTTTTGTAGAACCATTCCTATTTTAGCATGTATTTCGTCCAGATTATAGTCTTTTACATTTACTCCATCAATAAGTACTTTCCCCGCAGTAGTATCATACAATCGGGGGATGAGTTGTATCATTGAGCTTTTGGCTGATCCTGTAGCTCCAACAATGGCAATGGTTTCGCCTTGCTTGATATGAAAATTAATATTCCGTAGAACGTCATTTTCTCCGCCATAATGTCGGAAGCTAACATTGTGAAAAGCAACTTCTCCTTTTTCTATTTTATGATTGTTTACGATACCTTCGGGAGTGTTTGTTAGGGATGGCTCGGTCTCTATAACTTCTAGTATTCGTTTAGATGAAGCCGATGCACGTGCAAATGCCATAATTATCATAGATAGCATCATTAGCGATAGTAGTATCTGTGATAGGTAATTAACAAAAGAAATCAATTCTCCCACTTTTAGGTTTCCCGATATTACTTTCTGACCACCTATCCATAAAATCAAAATAACAGAGATGTTCATTATTAATTGCATAACGGGAAATACCGAAACTACAATATTTGATGCCCTGATAACCATGTCTCGTAAGTCTTCGCTGCTGTTTGCGAATTTTTTCGCCTCGAAATCTTCTCTTACAAATGATTTTACAACACGTATATTTATGAGGTTTTCGCGCACGATGCCATTAAGATGATCTACTTTTTGCTGCACTTTTATAAATAAGGGAAATCCCTTACGAAGTATAAGATATATGCTAATGCTAAGTATGGGAATTACTCCTATAAGTACTAGGGCTAAATCCGCATTTATTTTGATGACAAAGAAAATGGCAAGAAAAAGCACTAATGGAGAGCGTAAAAGTATACGCATCGATATGAGTATTACCTGCTGAATCTTAGTAATGTCGTTGGTAAGACGGGTGATCAGTGATGCAGAGTTGAAGCGATCTATATCAGAGAAAGATAAGTGTTGTATCTTATTGAAAAGTTCTGTTCTGAGATCTGTACCAAATCCGATAGAAGTTCGTGATGATACGTATATATTGAGAATGCTGGCAATTAATCCGGCAATCGAAATTAAGATCATATATCCTCCAATTTCTGTAATGACTGAAAGATTCCGAGGCATAACTCCATTGTCAATAATGTTAGCCATAAGGAGGGGCTGCACTGTTTCGCACACTACATAAATGAGAACCAGAAAAGGACTGATTATAAGGCTTAGTTTGTATTTCTTTAGAATTTGCCAGTATCTATTCATTTTATGTCAGGTCTTATACCTTTTTTTGCTTTGATAAGTATTAAGTACAACAGATGGTTGTTGCTGAATAATAATTGATTGAGATTGCTTATAGCCAATTATTATCTTTATACCAGTTTACGGATTCTGTTAAGCCACGCTCTAGGTTGTACTGAGGTGTAAAACGCAAATCTTGCCTTAAAGGTTCAATGTCGCACACCCAATTGCGTTGTTTCATTATCTTATATTTGTCACGATTGAGTGTTGATGGTTTTTTTGTTATCTGAGCGATACTCTCAGCTACTATTGAGACTAGTTTCAATATGCAAAGCGGTATTTTGATGCTTAGTACATGTTTCTTGCCTAATACTTTCTTTACTAAAGCAGTGTATTCTTTGTCGGTATGTACATCTCCATCAGCCACAAAATAACTTCGATTAGACAGTGGGCTTTCTAATGCTAAAAAAGCAGCATCAACCAAATCTTTCACATATATGAAAGTCAGATGCTGAGGTTTGAATCCAGCCCCAACATCTAATCCCGATTTTACGGTTTTCAACATCAGGAAATAATCTTTTTCTCGAGGTCCATAAACACCTGTTGGTCGGAGTATCATATATGGGAAATTGGTAGTGCTTTCAAGATACTGTTCTGCTTTTAGTTTGCTAATACCGTATGCAGTATTGGGGTGGGGTGTATTAGTCAATTTGATAGGCGTGTAATTAACTTCATCACCTACACCAAAAGAGCTGAGGCTACTCATTAAAAGGAATTTCGATGGAACAGAATCTGCCTCTTGTAATGCCTCTACAAAATTTACCGTGTTTTGATAATTGATCTGATCGAATTCTTTAGGATCAAGACATTTAGTTATACCTGCATTATGAATAATATAATCGATGTGCCCAAATAAGGTTTTAAACTCTTTGAGTTGCTCAACTAGTTTTTCTTTATTTCCAAAATTAAATTCAATAAACAGTATATTGCTGTCTTGTAGGTATTCTCGACTGCTGCTTTTTCTTACACCAGCCCACGTTTGAAATCCAAGACTCAACGCTTTTTCGACTAAGAAACTACCAATAAAACCGCTGGCTCCCGTTATTATTATTTTTTTCATTCAGCTATTAAGTAAATGAAAGTATCTAATGATATACTTTCGAGTTATAACAGATTATTGCCATTGTGCTTGCCAAAGCAATAAAAGGTCTGAGACCTTATATCTCTATTGAAGCTCAAAAGTACAAACTTATTTTTGTCCGATCCATGTAAGTTTGTGCCATATTTTTTCAAGCGGTCCTTGTTTGTGTGATTTTTGCCACCATTTGCAAAACTGTAATTGAAGAGCAACTATGATACATCCTACTATCAGGCTATTAGTGAAACCACAATAAGGAGAGAGGTTTAATCCGATAGGGAAAAATATAAGTGCCCCTATAAACGATTGAGATATATAATTGGTGAGGCTCATTTTTCCATAAACTCGGAACCATGATATCTTTCTTTGAAATGCTTCTTTCTGATAAAGAATAATAAATGAACCAATGAGGACAAAAGTAAATAAGAGTTTTTGCCACATATCGAACATTACGCCTACCGTGTTTTTTATAAATAGATCACTATTTGTGTCAAATAATTCAACTTTTAATTGATACATAGGGGCAAAGAGGATTGCACATAAAATTAGAGTCTTGGTCCAGAATTTTATATTCTCAGGTGTGGAATTGAAAAGTTTTCTGCGAGAAATCAATAATCCTAAAAGGAACAACCCTGCAGTTTGTAAGAAACGTCCACCTTCTACAGCCCATAAAAAACTAGCTAATTGTCCTGTCGTGATGTTTGCCCAAATGAAAGGAAAGAATTCTCCTGATTTGTTGATTTCTATAATCTGGGCGTAAAGAGCTCCATTTATATTCTCAGGTAAAGAAAATTCTGGATTTATAAGCCCTGATATGTAATAAAACCACTGCATAGGTTGTAGCAAAAGAAGTATCATGATGATGAAAATCGCTTTATCATTCCATTTTCTGACAACAAAAAGAATCACACCTACAATTGCATATAAAAGCAAAACGTCTCCACCAGGGAAAAACATTGCATTTAAGGTCGCGAATCCCGCAAGGAGTAATAATCTCCATAAAAAACGGACTCCAAAGTCGTTCCCTTTATTTTGTTGGTTTTTGAATTGAATTGCAAAAGTGAATCCGAATAAAATAGAAAAAATAGCATAACCTTTTCCTGCAATTAATGAAAATATAATACTGAAAACTCCTTTGTCAAGAATGTTAAGCCATTCGGGTTGTGTTATTGGATCGGGATAAACCGGGTAAATAAAATGTTCTACACTATGGATTAATACGATTGCTATTACGGCAAATCCGCGTAAAGCATCTACCATTTCTATGCGAGGTGTTTTTTCGGTTAATTCTTGCTGCATACAAAGACGTGTTTTATGTTAAATAGATATATGATAGGTTCTGTTATCTGAAAAGGGTTACCAAATGTATTAAAATAAAATCTATCTAACTAATTCTTTAAATTAAGACAGACTTTGTATGAGATTGTAAGACATAATAAATCCGAATGATTATATTTGTATTTATAAGTAAATAAGGTAAGGTATTTGCTCCCTCGGTTTTTCTGAGCATAACGCGCCTTTTATAAGTTACTTATGGATATAATAAACAGGTCTGTGACCTTAATAGAAAAAAGAAAATACACATTGTATGAGCATAGATAAGATACCTCAAAAGTCAGCTCCAAGGAGAAAAAAAAGCGATATAGTTGCTGCTACTATCGCCTTCTTTAATAATAACACAAGCAATTCTTACAATTATAAACAAATTGGAGCCGAGATAGGCATCAAAAAACAACCTGAGCGTTTGATGTTGATGTCGATACTCGAAGATTTGGTAGAGGATGCTTTTATAACAGAAACAAGCAAGGGCAAATATAAATCGAATACCAGAGGAGTTTTACTCGAAGGTAAATTTGAGAGAAGAAGCAATGGCAAAAACTTTTTTGTTCCCGAAGACGGTAGCGAAAACGTATTTGTAGCCGAACGTAATTCTGCGCACGCGATGAATGGCGATAAAGTTCGTATTCAGATGCTAGCTAAACGTAAAGGAAGAGGTTCTGAGGGTGAGATAGTAGAGATACTCGAAAGAAAACAAACTCGCTTCGTGGGAACACTTAATGTTCAAAAGCATTTTGCTTTCCTTGAAATGGATAGTAAGATTTTAGCAAATGATATTTTTATTCCGAGAGAGAAACTTAAAGGAGGTAAAACGGGCGATAAAGCTTTGGTGGAAATTGTAGAATGGCCTGAGCGTGCTAAAAATCCAGTAGGGGAAGTGTTAGATATATTGGGAGAAGCAGGGACCAACAATGCCGAAATGCATGCTATATTGGCAGAGTTCGGGTTACCTTATAAATATCCTGAAAATGTAACAGCTGAGGCTGAAAAAATACCGGATGTAATAACCGAAGAAGAGATTGCTAAACGCGAAGATTTTCGTTCAGTAACCACATTTACAATTGACCCTCGTGATGCGAAAGATTTTGATGATGCTCTTTCGATTCGCCAGTTGGAAAATGGAAATTGGGAAGTTGGTGTGCACATCGCCGATGTAACGCATTATGTAATTCCAGGAGGTATTATCGATAAAGAAGGAGAAGAACGTGCAACCTCTGTTTACTTAGTGGATCGTACTATTCCTATGTTACCTGAAAGATTGAGTAATGGATTATGTTCGCTTCGTCCGAATGAAGAAAAACTGTGTTATTCTGCTATTTTTGAATTAAACGATAAGGCGGATATCAAAAAATATAGAATTGGACGTACTGTTATAAATTCAGACAGAAGATTCACTTACGAAGAAGCTCAAGATATTATAGAGACAGGAAAAGGAGATTTTAAAGACGATGTTCTTAAATTGGACGAACTGGCGAAGAAATTGCGAGCAAAACGTTTCGAAAATGGCTCTATCGCTTTTGAACGTGAAGAAGTTCGTTTTGAAATCGACCCTGATGGAAAACCTTTAAGTGTATATTTCAAAGAGCAAAAAGATTCGAACAAACTGATTGAAGAGTTTATGCTTCTTGCAAATAAAACAGTTGCTGAATTTATCGGAAAAGTGGCTAAAGGCAAGAAAGCAAAAACATTTGTATATCGTATACATGATGTGCCTAATCCAGAGAAAATGGAGAGCTTATCACAATTTATACGTCGCTTTGGATATAAAGTGAAAATTGACGGAAGTAATACTGCTGTAGCAAAATCGATTAATCAACTATTAGATGATGTACATAATAAGCCTGAAGAAAACTTAATTTCTACAATTGCTATTAGGGCAATGGCTAAGGCTGTATATTCGACTTCTAATATTGGTCACTACGGATTGGCATTTGATTATTATACTCACTTTACCTCACCTATTCGTCGTTATCCAGATATGATGGTGCATCGTTTGCTGACTCATTATATGGAAGGTGGACGTAGTGTGAGCGAACAACAAACCGAAAACGAATGTAAGCACTGTTCTGATATGGAACAATTGGCAGCGAATGCCGAGCGTGCTTCTATCAAATACAAGCAAGTAGAATACATGTCGGACAAGATAGGACGTGTATTTAAGGCTGTTATTTCGGGAGTGGCAGAGTGGGGTGTTTATGCCGAAATAGAAGAGAATAAATGCGAAGGATTAGTGCCTATGCGTGAGCTTGATGATGACTTCTATGAATTTGATGAAAAGAACTATTGTCTGAGAGGTCGTCGTACCCGCAAAGAGTATCGCTTGGGCGATGAGATCAATGTGAAGGTGGTTAGAGCTAATCTGGAAAGAAAGCAATTGGACTTTACTATTGTAGAGTAAAATGAATTTTTTAATTTTGTAGTCTCAATAGATAAGATCACAAACTTAATTTGTCATACAGATTAGATTTGTGATCTTATTTAAGTGCTTTGAGTTTGTTTATGGTATTTATCTAAAAACATTGAATGTTATTTAACTCGGCCGGCTTCGCTATATTCTTTATTATTGTATTTTTTATTTATTGGTTTGTTCTTAACAAATCATTAAAATGGCAGAATATATTTCTAGCAGTTTGTAGCTACTTCTTTTATGGCTGCTGGGATTGGCGTTTTATGTTTTTACTCGCATTTTCTACTTTTCTGGATTATTTTTCTGGATTGAAAATAGCTGAAGCTAGTGGAGCTTCTAAAAAGAAATTCTGGCTAATTTTGAGTGTTGGGCTCAATCTTGGGTTTCTTGGTTTCTTCAAATACTACAATTTCTTTGTCGAATCGTTTGCCGAATTATTGTCTTCTGTGGGTTTCACGCCTCATATGACAACTCTTAATATTATTTTACCAGTAGGTATTTCGTTCTATACATTTCATGGACTGTCGTACGTCTTTGATATTTATTTCGGAAAAATAAAGCCAACTCGTAATTGGATTGACTATTCACTCTTTGTGAGTTTCTTTCCCTTACTGGTTGCAGGTCCTATCGAGAGAGCTACACATCTACTTCCTCAGGTTGAAAAGCCTAGAGTATTTAATTATTCAAAAGCTGTAGATGGTCTGAAACAGATTCTGTGGGGTTTGTTTAAAAAGGTAGTGGTGGCAGATAATTGTGCAGAGTTAGCCAATACAATATTTTATAATCACGAACACTATTCGGGCAGTACATTAGCTTTGGGAGCAATGCTATTTGCTATACAAATATATGGAGACTTTTCGGGTTATTCCGATATTGCTTTGGGATCGGCTCGTCTATTAGGCTTTGAGTTGTTACAGAATTTCCGTTTTCCATACTTTTCAAGAGATATTGCTGAGTTCTGGAGGAGATGGCACATTTCACTGTCTTCTTGGTTCAGAGACTATCTGTACTTTCCTTTAGGAGGAAGTAGAGGGGGAATGGCTAAGACTGTTCGTAATACATTTATTATCTTTTTAGTCAGTGGTTTCTGGCATGGAGCTAATTGGACGTTTCTAGCTTGGGGCGGATTGAATGCCTTATTTATTATGCCTTCTATAATATTTAAGACAAATCGGAAAAACTTGGATACAGTTGCTGAGGGTCGAATCCTTCCCTCTGTAAGAGAAACTTTTCAGTTGATTCTTACTTTTTGTTTAGCTAGTTTGGCATGGGTGTTTTTTCGAGCTGAAACAATTGCAGATGCTATATCATATATAAAAGGGATATTTTCTACATCTTTATTCCAAACGCCGGATGTTATTTCAGGAATAGTAATACTTATTGTTATTGTATTTATAGTTATCGAATGGCTGGGGCGAGAAAATAAATATGCAATAGAAAAACTAACAATGACGTGGAAGCGTTCATTAAGTTGGGCTTTCTATTATTTAATAATACTTGCTATACTTTGTTTAACAGGTAGTGAGCAACAATTTATATATTTTCAATTTTAGAGGATGAAGACCTTTCTTAAAAAAGTTTTATATTTTTTGATCCTGCCATTTACAGTCTTTGCATTGTTAGTGATTGGTTATATTATATATGATCCTTTTAAGGTTGTGCAGACTTATGACAACTATTCATCTCTGCAAATAAATAGAGGTTATATTTCTACCGAAATGTTTTTAAAGAATTATAAGAAAGAGAACTATAATTCATTCGTTTTTGGAAGTTCGCGTATTTTTGGATATAATATAGACACTTGGAAACAATATCTTGGTGCAGATGCCAAAGTATATTCTTTTGATGCCTATGGTGAGAAAATTCAAGGAGTATATCATAAACTGAGGTTTTTAGATTCATTGGGTGTTGATATTAAGAATGCTTTTATTGCAATTGATGTAGACTTTACTTTTGATAATACTCTAAGTGAACCTCGTTTCCTATATATTGAGCATCCTTTATTGGTAGGAGAGAGTGGATATAACTTTCATGAAACCCATTTTCTAGCATATCTTAATCCTGGTTTTATTTTGTCTTTTTATGGTAATAAATTTTTCGGGTTAGATAATGAATATGTGAGAAAACACTATTATTCTGTTGAAGCTACATTTGATTCTAAGACGAATAGACCATTTAGATCAGACTTGGAAAAACGGATTGAAAATGAACCGAACTATTACGACTCACCTTCGTTTTATACAGTAACTGATAGTCTGAAGATGAGCCCCTTTCAACGAATAGATCCGTTTGAAGAAGAAGCTCTTCATGGTATTAAAAGAATTCTATCGAAGCATAATACACAATATAAAGTTATTATAAATCCGCTTTATTCTCAGGAGAAGTTTAATCCGAAGGATATGGAAATGATTCAAAATGTATTTGGGCGAGAGAATGTGTATGATTTCTCAGGTAGAAATCAGTTTACTACATCCAAGTATAATTATTATGAAGAGTCGCATTTCAGACCTTTAGTTGGCGATAGTATTATGAGTATAGTTTATAGTAAATAATTAAATAAGCAATTCGAGGTATCTCTTGCGATATTTTTTAATTATGACTAATTTTGATAAATATGCCTACTGAGGCAATAGAGAGGTCTATGACTTTGATTTTGAAGAAAACCTAAAACAAAGAAAATATGAAAAAAGTTGTATTGATCCGTCACGGTGAAAGTGTATGGAATTTAGAAAACAGATTTACTGGTTGGACTGATGTTGATTTAACTGAAAATGGTGTTAAAGAAGCAATCAAAGCTGGTAAATTATTAAAAGAAAAAGGATTCAAATTCGAAAAAGCTTATACTTCATATTTGAAGAGAGCTAATAAAACATTGAATACAATCCTTGATCAAATGGATTTGGATTGGATTCCTGTTGAAAAATCTTGGCGCTTGAACGAGAAGCATTACGGTATGCTTCAAGGTTTGAACAAAGCTGAAACTGCAGAAAAGTATGGCGATGAGCAAGTACTTATCTGGAGACGTAGCTACGATGTTCCTCCAACAGCTTTAGCTGCTGACGATCCTCGTTCTCCATACCTTGATCCTCGTTACAAAGACGTTGATAAAAAAGACCTTCCTCTTACTGAAGCATTAAAAGATACAGTAGAAAGAATCCTTCCTTATTGGAATGATACTATTTTCAAGGCATTGAAAGATCATGATGAAATTATTGTTGCTGCTCATGGTAACAGCCTTCGTGGGATTATCAAACACCTTAAAGGTATTTCTGACGAAGATATCGTTTCATTGAATTTGCCTACTGCTGTTCCTTATCTTTTCGAGTTTGATGATAACTTTAATCTTGTAAATGATGAGTTCTTAGGTGATCCAGAAGAAATCAAAGCTTTGATGGATGCTGTAGCTAATCAAGGAAAAAAGAAATAAGATTTTATAATCTTTATCTAATAAATAAGCCGTTGTTCATTTTGAACAACGGCTTATTTTATTTTGAGAGAATATTTCCCTTTACGGAATGTGAAGCTTTTTTCTTAGCCTCTGATAATTATAGCTAATGGCTGAAGTTTCACCAGCCACCGTTCTAAAAAAGGTCTGAGACCTTGTAACCGTTAGTTGATGAATGCTTCATAGCCGAGACATTCATTTTGTTTAGCAAATTGAGTGTTTAGGTAATTGTTGTAGAACTTATTCGAATATTTCGCTGCCAATTTTTTATCTTTTTCACTTCCGTTTAAGACAATATTGTGCCAATGCGTACGGCTTAGCATCAATGTCGCGTAGGCTTTCTGCTCTCTGTTCTGTGATTTTTCTAAAGCTTTCTCATAGTATTCTTGAGCTATGGAGGCTGTCATATACGCTCTTCTCCAAGAGTCAAGAAGCTGGGTGTTACTATAGTATTTATCACTTCCGCTCCAACTATAAGAGACCATCATCCACGAATTACCCCAATAGGTCGTGTTGAAAAAAGCATGCCCTAATTTTAGATAAGCATCTGCCGATTTCTTCGCGTCGTTTCCTTTCGCTGTCTTTTCAAGATCAAGTAGTGTCTTTAAAAAATCAGTTTTATTGAACTTATAAGTAAAGTCTCTACTTTCTTGAGAATATAGATTCTTGGGAATAAAAGGATCTTCGTTTAGATAGTCTTTAAAGTAGTAGGTTGTAGCCCAGAAATTCTGATCCATACTTGCAAATGCCCCGTAAGCAGTTTGTAAATCTCTGTTTCGAAATGCAATTGTCCCTTTTAAATCTCTGTAAGCATCTATCGGATTAAAGGGTTGGTCGCAAATATATTCCTCAAATTCAGTCTTATTAGTTTTCTGCAAAAGGGCTATTAACGCATCCATGTCTGATACCGAAGCATTAAAATCCATTTGCCTCATAACTCCATAATAATCGGATGCAGGTTCTGATGTGTACCAGAACGAACCATCAGGATTGCGGTCCTTGTTAGATATGTTCTTTAAAAGGCAATATGATATAATGTCTCCTCGCTTTTTATACTCGTTTGCTAATGCAAGATCGAGAGTGTAGAATATTCTGTAATTTTCATAACTCTGATCATTCTCATTCTTAAACTTATACGGTGTTGTTAGAAGCTGTGTTTTTAGCTTCTTTATTTGGCTGACATAGTTTCTCTTGAAGTTATCGGTTGTTATATCATCTGTGTTGATAGACAACCAGATATTCTCGATAGACTTTTGTAATAATATAGATGGATTGGCATTTGTTGAGATTGTAGCTAAATACTTTTTAGCGTCTTCTCTGTTTTCCTCTAAAAGAGAGAGGTGAGCCAAAGCTATGGCATAATAGTCTTTCTCTTCTTGTTGTTGAGTTCCATTTCTTAGGACGATTACAAATGCTTTAAGCCTTTGGAGGTATTGTATATCTGTTTCCAGATTCTTTTTCTTTATCTGGCTTGTCTCTTCGTCGTCATTATCCCAACTATATTGATATGCATTTGAAAATGGATTTTTCTCAGATTTTAGATAAACTGAGCTTATTAACCAGTCTTCTAGTTTGTTTATCTCACGCATAACCATAAATGTGAGATATTTGCTGTTTTTATCCAGACGATGAATGCTCTGTATAGAGTCTAAAGCACGTCCGGGGTTTTGAATCGACTTCAGTACTATTTCGATGCTTTTTTCTTTGTCGCTGAATGTTGGTGGTGTAGGTATATTGTAGTTGTATAGCTGTACACTTCTAAGCTTTTTCTCATCACTGTTTTCAAAAACTTGGATGTAAAACAGATTAGCATCCGCTTTCCTATCAAGCCTATCTAATGACATGGCTTTAAACAAGCCTGCCCATACACTCATCAGGCTATTTGGATTGATTGCTTTAAAATAAGTATCGAAAACCTCTGACGCTTCTTTATATTCACCCACTTGCCAACTTAATCGTACCACTTGAAATGCGTATCGTTCCTTTAAGAATAGCAATTTTGCTGTTTTTAATCTTTCTTTAGCTTCAGCTAATAGTTCATGTTTCAGAATTAAACTATTATTCGGAGTTTTATTTATCTCATCTTGCCACTCTTCAAAATTTAGATTGGCAAAATCATATTCTGTATACTCTACTTTTTTTGCAAAGACTAGGTAATCAAGAATATCTTTATGTTTCTTATCATGAGTGAGATATTTTATTAATGAGTTATTTTGATATTCTTTTAATCCTGAATTCTCAAAAGAATTAATAAATGTATCAGGATCTGTTTCGTATTGTATTGCATATATATCGTCTAGGTTTATGTCTTTAGATGTTGCTTTTTGCCACTCTGATATATTTCGGGTACGGTCCTTACCCATCGGGTCGGGATTCATATTGTAGAATAACGATGCGGTAGTGTAAACGAAAGGATTCATTGATTGCATCCACGGAAGTTGTGCCTGAAATGTCATTGGGCGATATTCCCATTCAAATTCCCAATAACCGCAGGCTTTTAGACTACTTTGTGCCATCACAAAGTTAACGAGCAGAACTAGTATAAATGTTTTTGATTTCATCTGTTGGTATATTATTAGTGTCCCATGCAAAAAAGGTAATGCGTGAGTACTTGTCTGTTTTTATTTCTGAGAGTAAGTATTTAGTCAATTCTTGTAACTCTTTCGGGCTAAGAGCCTCCACTCTAATTTCGTCTCCTGGGCGAGCAAAGAAATCTCCGATAATCATTTCTTCATTCAAGCGGAATCGGTTTTCTTCAATGCTAGTATATTGTTTATTATTAGAATAATTTTCGCAGGTTGCATTTCTGATTACTCCTTTAAATTCCTTATTTCTGAAAATTACTCCCCAGCTGAATAAGGGTAGGGCAATATCCGTTTTCAGAGGGTAACTAACCTCATTGACGTATTTTTTTATTTCGTTGAGGGTTATTATTGAGTTCTCTATATCATATTCGTTAGCAGCTTGTAAATTATAGCACATTAATAGCACTCTTTTCACGGGAGGGATACCTGCCATCGTTGGATTCTTATACTGCCAAAGGCGTAGGGTCGTAGTTATCTCTTTGTTGGGAATGGCTTCTTTCAGCTTCTCGATGAAATAAAAGAATTTATCCTTAGTGCCTTTCGACCAATCACAATCTATAAGAATTTCAGAATATTTGTTGGCGAAATCCTGAATAGCGAACTGTTCGTTCGTCTGTTCTATTCTACTTTTAATTCTTGTCACTAATGTGTCCAATTGTTGATTTGTTGATTGTTCGAATACATTGTTTGAAAAGAATATAGCGGGTGTTATATGCTTGCAGGGTAGAGAATCTTTATTTGCTACTGTGCTTATGGGTTTGGCTTGCTTTGATGTGTTGTCCCATCCAACATCAAAATAACGAATGTACATATGATTGGCTGTGGTTTGTTTCCAAACGTTATTATCAAGAGAGTCGAATGTGAATGTTGTTTTCCAATAACAAAAGGAATTTTGCTCGTCAAGAGTTCTTTTTTCTGGCGAGCTACAACTAACAACTAATGTTATAATTAATATATATACTAAGTATTTCAATTGAGCTTTTTTTCTTTAGTCAAAGGTATAAAATAAATAATTGTTTTGTTAGAAATGGTTGATGTTGATTTCTATTTTATAAATAAAACCAATCATTAATTATGCCTTATCAAAGAGTTTGATATCAGTGTTTTGACATTTTGATACAAAACAATGAAAGAATATTTGTTTTAAATGACTGGATATCTTCAACAAATCACTAATTTAGATGTTCAATATTACACAGAACGTAAAATAATATCAAAACTTATAAAATATGAAAATCGGATTTGTTGGTTTAGGCAAGATGGGTGGCAAAATGGTTGAACGCCTATTGAATCATGGACATGAAGTTGTAGTTTATAACTTAACTCCAAAAGAAGTAGACGAAGCTGTTAGTAAAGGTGCTGTAGCTGCCAAAGACTTGACTGATTTAGTTGGGAAATTAGACGGACGTAAATTAGTATGGTTAATGGTTCCTGCCGGAAAACCAGTAGAAGAAAATATTGCAGAACTTGTTTCTTTATTAGGTAAAGATGATATTATCGTTGATGGTGGAAACAGTTACTGGAGAGAAACTGTAGAGCGTGGAAAAAAAGTTGCTGAAAAAGGCATTCATTATATAGATTGTGGTACTAGTGGCGGTGTTTGGGGACTTCAAAACGGATATTGTTTGATGTATGGTGGCGAAAAAGGCGCTTGCGATTTCGCAGAGCCTATCTTCAAATCATTGGCTCCTGAAAACGGATATATCCGTTGTGGAGAAAGTGGTTCGGGTCACATGGTGAAAATGGTTCACAATGGTATCGAATATGGAATGATGCAGGCTTATGCCGAAGGTTTCGAAATTATGAAAAAATCTCCATATGATGTAGATTTGGAAAAAATCTCTCGTGTGTGGATGCAAGGTTCTGTAGTTCGTTCATGGTTGCTTGAGTTGATCGGTAACGCATTGGAAGGAAACGAAGATCTTACAGGAATTAAGCCTTATGTATCAGATAGTGGCGAAGGTCGTTGGACTGTGCAAACTGCTATCGATTTTGATGTGCCTGCTCATGCAATTACTGCATCGTTGTTTACTCGTTTCGAATCGAGAGAGAATGATTCTTATGCGTATAAATTGCTGTCTGCCATGAGAAATCAATTTGGTGGTCACGAAATTAAAAAAGACTAAGTTCTTGAAATATGGGCTTTGGTGAAGTTGATATACTTCTCCAAAGCTTATTTACTTTAAAATATGTGATATTTTATCACAAATAGGTCTGAGACCTTAAAAGGAAAATGTTTATGAAAAAAATAAAAGATCAGGTCTTGGTGATTTTTGGTGCGTCGGGTGATCTGACATACCGAAAGTTAGTTCCGGCTCTTTTCGATCTCTATAAACAAAAATCACTACCCGAAAATTTTGTGGTTTTAGGTGTTGCACGTAGCTATTTTACTGATGAATCATTTAAAGAAAAGATGATTGATGGTATTCGCCAATTCGCAATATCTAAAGATGCATCAGAGAAAGATGTGAATGCTTTTTCTGAGAAACTTTTCTATCTTTCGATAAATACTGATGATGGAGCCGAATACTCTAAATTGACTTCTCGTCTCAAGAATTTTGATGAAGAAAAAGGAACGAATGGTAATTATCTCTTTTATCTGTCAACACCTCCTAACTTATATCCTTTGATACCAAAGTTTTTGGCTCAAGAGGGATTGAATGAGGGCAAGGATAAAATCAGAAGAATTGTTATTGAAAAACCTTTTGGTACGGATTTGAAATCGGCGGTAGAACTTAACAAGAGTTTGTTAAATGACTACGAAGAGCATCAAATATATCGTATGGATCACTACTTAGGTAAAGAGACAGTGCAAAACCTTTTGGTTACACGTTTCTCTAATAGTATCTACGAACCTTTGTGGAATAGGAACTATATTCATCATGTAGAGATTACCGCTGCCGAAAGTATCGGAGTCGAAAACAGAGGAGGATATTATGATCACTCTGGAGCAATGCGCGATATGATTCAGAATCACTTGTTCCAATTATTGGCTTTAGTGGCAATGGAGCCACCTACAGTGATCGAATCGGATGCTATCAGAAATGAAAAGCTGAAGGTATTTCAAGCCATGCGTCCTTTGAGTCAAGTAGATATTCAGAATAATGTTATACGTGGTCAATACACAGCGGCAAATGTTAAACGTGTTCCTCAAAAAGGGTATAGAGAAGAAAAGGGAGTAGATCCTAATTCTCGTACTGAGACTTATGTTGCAATGAAGATGTTTATTGATAACTGGCGTTGGGGTGGTGTTCCTTTCTATGTTCGTACAGGAAAGCATTTACCAACTCGTGTCTCTGAAATTGTTATACACTTTAAACCCACACCACTCAATCTGTTTGTTGATAATAAAGAATATTGCAGCGATGGAAATGTGTTGGTGATACGTATACATCCTGATGAGGGTATCTTATTGAAAACGGGAATGAAAGTTCCTGGTAATGGATATAAAGTGAAAGAAGTGAATATGGATTTCCACTATTCTCAACTTCAAGACACTTATGTTCCAGGGGCATACGAACGTTTGTTGCTTGATGCTATGTTGGGCGACTCTACTTTGTATACTCGTGGTGATGCTTTAGAATTTGCGTGGAAATTTGTTCAGCCAATACTTGATTATTGGGAAACCAATCCGGATGCTCCATTGTATGGATATCCTTGCGGATCATGGGGGCCTGCGTGTGCCGATGGTTTGATTGAAGGTGAGAATATGACTTGGAGATACCCATGTAAGAATCTGTCAGACGATGGTATATACTGTGAATTATGATTATGGACAAGAAGATTAATATATACAAAGATGTTGAAGCCCTCAGTAAGGGCTTTACTTCGTTATTAAAAGAAGAGCTTTCGAAGCGTGAAATTGTGAATGTTTCACTTTCGGGAGGTTCAACACCTAAAGCTCTTTTTAATTATTGGGTAGCGAATTGTAAAGAATCGATTGATTGGAATCGGATTGCATTTTTCTGGGGGGATGAACGTTGTGTACGTCCTACAGATGAAATGAGTAATTTTGGAATGACTAAAAGTCTGTTGTTTGATAAAATACCTACAATAGACAAAAAGAAAATCCACCGTATTCATGGAGAGAATGAATCTAAAGAAGAGGTTCAATGGTATACTTCTATCATGGATAAATATCTTCCGAAAGAAAACAATTTACCTACATTTGATATTATGATGCTTGGTATGGGAGATGATGGACATACCGTGTCTATATTTCCTCATCAAATAGAATTGTGGAATGTAGAGGCTGATTGTGTTACTGCTCAGCATCCCGAGACAGGTATGGAGCGCATTAGCTTAACAGGGCGTCTTGTTAATAATTCTCGCAATATAGTTTTTCTTGTAACGGGAAAAAATAAGGCTGAGAAGGTTAAACAGATAATAGAAGAGCGTGAGAAATTTTTAGACACTTATCCGGCTGCAAAAGTAAATCCTGTGAATGGAAAACTTTTCTGGATGTTGGATGAGGAGGCTGCTAGTCTTTTGTAATTCTTGAAAGATGACTAAAGGAGCGAAGAAATAATCGCTCCTATATGTTTTATCTAGTTTAGATAAGGTGCAAGTTTGTTGACCGTATTCTGTTTTATCCTCAATAATATATTTGAGACCATTTGTTATTAAATGCACATTTCTAATATGTATATAATTTCTTTTGCTTTATAAGTTGGTTCTTATCCTCTTCCATATAGAGCTTTTTGCTTTTAAGTGAAAACTATTTATCTTCTTCTATTTCCTCCTCTTTTATACATGCTTATGTATTTGAATATTTAACATTTAATAGAGGCGCGTGGGTTTGTGAAACTTCATGTTTAATATATTATTTGTTAAATAAAAACATCGTGATTAAGCCTCTTTCATTAGTAGTGAGTGCTTTTGTTATATTAATATTTCTATCTTTGCGCCTTTCTATTTGTTATAATATAATAAACATGATTAGTAAAGAGGCTTGCATTGTTGGTCTGAAAGAAAGTTTTAAGGAGCTGATTACTGCTTTCAAAGCTCTATTCCCTAAAAATAAAGAAGAATTAACTTTACTGCTGTTCTTGCTATTGGTTTACGGTTCATTCGGTTGGGTGATTGCCAATGAAACTTGTATACAAGATTGCCTGATAAAGAAATACGATGTCTATCTGAATTATGATGTTGGCATGAGATTTCATGGAGTGCCTTTTGGATATGATATTGCTCATCCATTATTTAATTTGTATTCAACTCCGATAAGCTTGGTTTTAGAGTTTTTCATGGATTTTCATGGTAATTATAAGATAAAAACAATTGGATTTGCAATGATTTGTAATCTGATGGTTTCGCTATCGGCTGTTTATATTTATAGGTATTTGGTTGAAATTGTAAAGATCAAGAATATACTGATCCTTTCGTTATTGGTTCTGTTTTATGCATTTTCCTTTACATGTTTGGTCTTAAGTTTCACAATCGAAACATATGCTTTTAGCATTTTCTTCTTATCCTTCTTTGTGTATTATTATTCACTCCGAATTCAGGAAGGAAGAAAATTTAGATTTCTCACAAACTTATTTTTTTGCTTCGTTTTAGGAGGTATTACTATAACTAATACTGCAAAAGCGATGATTCCTATGTTTCTGGTTAAGGAGAAGTTTTCTAAAGTTTTAAAGCAAACATTTATAATAGGCTGTCTTTTACTTATCTGTTTTCTTGCTGCAATCTACAGAGAAGGAGTCTTTGAGTTTTTTCTATTCAGATTTACAGATGCTCGCCCCACTGAGGCTTCTGAAATGTTGTTCCTTTCAGGTTGGAAAGCCCTTGTTGGTGGAGCTGTTCTATTTCCTAATATTATGACAACCTTAGATATTATCCCAAAAGATACAGCTGTTCTTGTTGGGCTGGAGTATAAGGATTATTTTATGTATGAGATTGATGCTATTCCTTTCTCCTATGTTTGGGAACATGCTTATACTATCTTCTTGACATTGCTGATATTTATACCTTTATTTACTGATTTTAGAAATAAGCTAGTTCAGTTACTTTTCTTGTTATTCTCTGTTGATATAGTATTACATATGATTCTAAAATATGGGATGTTAGAGGCTTATATATACGGAGGGCATTGGGTATATATTGTACCTCTTCTTTTCGGTTGGGGATATAAATCTCTTGCTGGCTGGAAAAAATATACGTATTTAGGTGTAATTGGCTGTCTATTTATCTGTATGGTTATAAATAATTATGTGAGACTAATTGCATTCATAGATGAAGTTAAGTTGGTTTGGCCTCCAGAATCCTATAAATGGTAAGTGTAATATTCTTGGAGCTTTATTAAATAAAAAGCTTTTTCAGTTTTTATAAAAATAAAATATCCGATCTATTGTTTCTTTGTAGGCAATGAATCGGATATTTTGATTTTGTTAATTAACAACTCACTGTTTAAACTCTTTAGGTTCGAATTATTTTTGATTATATTTGTGAAATCGCAAATCAATCTAAATAAATATTCATGAAACAACAAACACTAAAGACTTGTGTCATCATTGGTTCAATGTTCTTTTCTGCTCTGATTGCTCCGAATAGTGTGAATGCACAGGACATGATGGGTAAAACCGGGCTTATAAAGCTTTGGGCGGGACTGAAAGAAAAACAGCCTGAAGATCAATTACCACATGGCAAAGCTCCTTTTCAAACTTCAGAAAGAAAGGCAAAGCAAAACATTGCTACGAAATTAGTTCCGACCCAAGATGGAGAATGGATTATTTCCGATGGTTGGGAAATGGGAACTTCAACTCAAGTTATAGAATCTAAAGAATCTATCTTTAGTCTAAACTATGATACTAAAGACTGGTATAATGCTACAGTTCCGGGAACTGTGCTTACTACGCTAGTCGATCAAGGAGAATACCCTGATCCATACTTTGGTCTTAATAATATGGCGATACCCGATACATTGGCATATATGAAATGGTGGTATCGTACTTCGTTTGATGCTCCCGCTAATACCGAAGGAAAACGAGTTCGCTTGTTGCTAAACGGTATAAATTATAGAGCAGAGGTTTTCTTAAACGGGCAAAAATTGGGGAATATCACAGGTGCATTTATTCGTGGAGAGTATGATGTTACATCACTTATAAAAACCAATGGGAAAAATGTTTTAGCAGTGTTGGTCTCTCCTCCTGATAATCCAGGGATTGCCCATGAACAATCAATGGTTGCAGGGCAAGGTTTAAATGGAGGGCAGTTAAGCTTAGATGGTCCTACTTTTATTGCATCTATGGGTTGGGATTGGATTCCCGGTATTCGTGACCGAAATATGGGAATTTGGCAAGATGTGAGATTGCGGGTTGGTAGTGATGTTACTATTGGTGATCCTCAGGTAGTAACCAATCTTTCTTTGCCTGATACAACAAAAGCAACTATAAAGATTATTGTTCCTATAAAGAACTTAACCGACTCACCTGTACAGGGCACTTTATCTGCAAAGTTTGAAGGTGTAGACATTAATCTACCTTATAGCTTAAAAGCAAAAGAGGTGAAGACTTTGGTTTTCGATCCGGCAAACTTTAAGGAGTTGAATATAAAGAATCCTAAACTATGGTGGCCTAATGGTTATGGTAATCCTAATCTTTATAATTTGGAACTACAAGTAAATGCAGGAACGAAATTTTCTGATTTGAAAAAGCTTCGTTTTGGTATTCGCGAATTATCATACGAATTGATGATAAATACTCCTGCTAAAGGAGATCATAGAGTAGCATATACGCCTGTGGATGTTGAAACTAATGGTAAACCAATCTTTGACTATGAGAATGTAGTGAAAGTAGGAGATCCAAAACTAAATAGGACGATTCCTACATTACAGAAAAATATAGATGAAACTGCTGTTTTTGAGCAACTATCAAATGACGATCCTGTAGGTCAGTATTTTGTATTCCGTGTAAATGGAGTTCGTATCTTTATTAAAGGGGGTACATTTGGTATGGATGATGCAATGAAGCGTATTTCGCGTGAAAAATTTGTGCCTTATTTCCAATTGCATAAAGATGCTAATTTCAACCTTATCCGTAACTGGGTAGGTGAAACTACAGAGGAGTTATTCTATGAATTGGCAGACGAATATGGTATGCTTGTTTGGAATGACTTCTGGATTACGACAGATGATACTGTGGAACCCAACGATTACCAATTGTTTATGAAGAATGCTACGGATGTAGTACGTCGTTTCAGAACTCATCCATCTATTGCAATTTGGTGTCCTCGTAACGAAGGATATGCTCCCGAAGGAATGGAGCCTCAGTTGGCTAAAATGTTGGCAACGGAAGATCCTACACGTCATTATCATGGTAATTCTCGTTTCTTGAATGCTGTGAATAGTGGTCCTTATGGTTTCTTTAAAGATCAATCTCGCTATTTTACTGAAACAGCAGAAGGATTCAATACCGAATTTGGAGCTCAGGCTATCCCAACAGCAAATACTATCCGTAAGTTTATTGCTCCCGAAGATCAGTGGCCTATAAATGATGTGTGGGCATATCACGATTTACATCATACAACCCATTTCTTCGAAGATTTTATGGCTGCTGTTAATAGCTATGGCAAAGCTAATAGTATGGAAGACTTTTCGAAAAAAGCTCAAATGGTAACTTATGATACATGGAGAGCGATGATTGAAGCTTGGAATAGTCGTATGTGGGATAATACAACAGGTCTTATTATGTGGATGAGTCATCCATCTTGGCCTAGTATGACATGGCAAACATATACTTACGATTATGAGACTCCAGGTTCGTACTTTGGTGCAAAGAAAGCTCAGGAGCCAGTGCATATTCAAATGAACTTACCAGATAATAAAGTTGTGATTGTTAACTCTTCTCGTGAGGGTTATAAGAATATGACAGTAAACGTTCGTTACTTCCATATAACAGGTAAAGAATATTATAATAAAACTGAGAAGTATGATGTTCCAGCCAATGGTAAGGTTGATTGTTTTATACCACAACTTGCAACAAAAGATGTACCTAAATATACTTTAGTTAGACTTGAATTGAAGGATAGCAAAGGGAACATTGTTTCAATAAATGATTATTGGAAAAATTGGGGTAATTTGCAGTCTAATCAAGCATTAAATGCATTAGGTAAACCGGAGTTGAAATTGACTTTGAAGAAGACCTCAGGTTCTAAATACTTTTACGAGTTAGAAAATAATTCAACCGAATTTGCTGTAGCAGTAAAATTGAATGCGAAAAGTAAAATAACAGGTGAAATAATTCTTCCTGCTTATTTCTCTGATGGGTATATGAATCTACTGCCTGGCGAAAAACGTAAAATAGAATTGACATTACAGGATATGGTTCCTGCTAACTTTTCTATAATAGCAGAAGGTTATAACTTTGACTCAGTAGAATTGTAAAATTTTCATCAATCTTATAGAATAAAAAAACGCAGGGGAATTTTCTCTGCGTTTTTTTATTCCAATTTAGTTTATTTATATGCTAGGTGGTTTAATTTTGATCTTTCTTGTTTTCAATGTGTTATGGTTGTAGTAGTTGGTCGATAGAGTTCAATAATCAATAATTAGATTTCAGTATTTAAATTGAATTTTATGTTATATTTGCATTTGTTGTGAAAATAAATAAAATTTTAAATAGTATGGAAAATAATTATTCAACACAAGAGTACGACCAAAAAGGTTTGGAGTTAACAGACCTTTCATGTGAATTCTTAAGGGAGACAGCTAAATGGGCAAAGTTCTTGTCTATTCTAGGTTTTATAGGTATTGCTTTTATGGTAATCTTTGCCATTTTTATAGGAGCATTTCTGTCTTTGTTGCCTGCTACAATGAGTGAGAGTACTCCGTTTTCTGTTGCACCGGGTCTTTTCTCATTAGTGTATTTAGTTCTGGCAGCTCTCTATGCTTGTCCTGTCTATTATTTGTATAAATTTTCAGTAGATACCCGTGCTGCTTTAGATTTGAGAAATTCAGAACTTTTATCTAATGGATTAGGTTTTTTAAAATCTCATTATAAGTTTGTAGGGATAATGATGATTGTTGTATTTGTAATCTATGCAGTAGCCATCGTTGGAGGGATTGTCATAGGTCTTGCTGCTGTTGCTTTATCTTAAATTGAATTATATATTGCAAATAAAAAAAAAGACCGATATTCTCGGTCTTTTTTTGAATGTAGATTTTATTATTTTATCTCAACAAGTCTACTTCCATTTTCTATTTCTTTTACTGTAACATGTACAGTGTCATGTGGAAGTAATGATTCTATTCTCTCAGGCCACTCAATAAAGCATATGCATCCGCTATAAAAGTAGTCTTCATATCCGAAATCAAAAGCCTCTTCTTCTTTGTTGATTCTGTAAAAATCAAAGTGATATATTAATTCTCCAGAGTCTGCTCTATACTCGTTTATAATTGCAAACGTAGGGCTATTTATAACATCAGTTACTCCAAGCTTTTCGCAGATAGCTTTTATGAAAGTTGTTTTGCCAGCTCCCATTTCTCCATGGAATGCAAAAACGGTATTATCTCCCATTTGTTTAACAAACTCGATGGCGGCATCTGTGATTGTATCCAGCGATTTTATTTCTATAGTCATTATTCGATTCTTCTTAATGTTTATATATCCTGTTGATTTATATTTGTTTATTTGGGTTTTAGAGTAATGAATGGTAATAGCATTTCTTCTATTGAGATTCCCCCATGTTGAAATGTATCAGTGTAATAAGATGTATAGTAGTTGTAATTATTGGGATATGCAAAAAAGTCCTCGTTGAGAGCAAATATGTACTTGCTGCTTAGGTTAGGAGAGGGGAGTCCTATTTGTGTTGGATTCCGGCTTTCATAGACTTTCTTGTAGTCATAGTCAAGATTCTTTCCTACTTTATATCTGAGGTTGGTATTTGTTGCTTTGTCTCCAATTACTTTTAAGGCGTTTTTGACCCGTATGGTTCCATGATCGGTAGTGAGTACAATGTTGTAGCCCATGTTTGCGATATGCTTGAAAAGGTCACTAATGCTTGAGTGTTTGAACCACGATCGTGTAAGTGAGCGATAAGCAGCTTCGTTTGCTGCCAATTCGCGAATCATCTGAGAATCGGTTCTTGCATGCGATAGCATATCTACGAAATTGATAACTATTACATTTAGTTGATTGTTGCTTAATGTGTTTAAGCTTTGTAATAATTTGCTTCCGTATGCAGACGTATGTACTTTATTATAAGAGAATGAGTAATCTTTTCTGAAACGATCTATTTGTGCTTGGATCAATAGATCTTCATTAAGATTCTTTCCTTCATCTTCTATTTCTTCTACCCATAAATTAGGATACATTTGAGATATTTGTAAAGGCATCAATCCGGCAAAAATAGCATTTCGAGAATATTGTGTTGCTGTTGGAAGTATCGAAAGATACATGTCTTCCTCAAAAGTGAAGTCGGGAGCTAACATATCTCTTATGGCTGCCCACTGATCAAGCCTAAAGTTGTCGATAAGAATAAAAAACAGTTTTTCTCCGTTATCTAATCGAGGAAATACCTTTTTTTTGAAGAGATCGGGACTAATAATTGGTCTGTTGTCAGGATCCTGTATCCATGATACGTAATTCTTTTTCACGAATTTGCAAAATGAATTATTAGCATCTAGTTTCTGTGCAACGATCAATTCTAAAAGCGGATTTTGGGTCGCAGTTAGTTCCATTTCCCAAAATACCAGCTTTTTATATACTTCTGTCCATTCCTCAAAAGAGTATGAATCCCCTATTTGCATTCCTATCTTATTGAATTCTTCACGATATCCTTCCAATGTCGCTTCTGATACAATATCGTTTTTATGTAAATTTTTTTTGATAGAGGATAATATCTGGCTCGGATTTACTGGTTTTATTAGGTAATCTGCTATTTTTTTACCTATAGCATCCGTCATAATGCCTTCATCTTCACTCTTGGTGATCATGATTATAGGTATATTCGGATCTATTTCTTTTATCTTGCTTAAGGTTTGTAAGCCTGTAAGTCCGGGCATGTTTTCATCCAGAAATACAAGATTAAATCTTTCTTCTTTACAACAATCTAGTGCATCTTGTCCACTATTGACCGTTACTATTTCATAGCCTTTTTCTTCTAAAAAAAGGACATGAGGGCGGAGCAATTCAATTTCATCATCAGCCCAAAGTATGCGGTATTTTTTCATATAATCTTAATTATCTGTTCTTGAATTTTAGTGCCTTTTTACTCCCTAGCAATCTTTAGAAAGAAAGTGTTAGTGGTTTTTAATATCATAAAAAGGTCTGTGACCTCAAAGTTAAGTATTTCTATAACAAAGTGTATAATTGTGTGAGCTTAAATTATATCTAGTGTTTTTTATTCCAATAAAATATGAAAATAGTAGGGCGTTTTTTTTGATATGTGTCTGATTTATTGTATTTTTGCACCTCGAATTACGAAGAGATGAATGGTCTTCATGTGGTATTATTTTGATACTCACTTGTTTGGCTATTTATTCTTGTCGTATTTGTAATGTAGTATAACCAAATAAAAATTGAATTTTTTAAGTTCTAAAAATTAAAAGAAATGCCTACAATTCAACAACTAGTAAGAAAAGGTCGGGCTGTTTTGGTTGAAAAGAGTAAGTCTCCAGCATTGGATTCTTGCCCTCAAAGAAGAGGTGTTTGTGTACGTGTGTATACAACAACTCCGAAAAAACCAAACTCAGCTATGCGTAAAGTAGCACGTGTGCGTTTAACAAATGGTAAAGAAGTGAATGCTTATATTCCTGGAGAAGGACATAACTTGCAGGAGCACTCTATTGTACTTGTTAGAGGTGGTCGTGTTAAAGATCTTCCGGGGGTACGTTATCACATTGTTCGTGGAACATTGGATACTGCTGGCGTGAATGGTCGTACGCAAAGACGCTCTAAATATGGAGCTAAGAGACCTAAAGCTGGAAAAGCACCAGTTGCACCGGCTAAGGGAGGAAAGAAGAAATAATTTCCAATTCCGATAGTCGACATTTTTAATTAATTCAAGTATTAAAGTGTTTTTAAGTTTATTGGGTAGGCTACTATAAGGTTGAGTAAATGGTTCGGCGGAACCGTTGAAGACAGGGAGATCGGCAACCAAAAACAAGAACAAAATTTTTAAACAAAAATGAGAAAAGCAAAACCAAAGAAAAGACAGGTCCTTCCAGATCCTGTTTTCGGTGATGTAAAAGTTACAAGATTCGTGAATCACTTGATGTACGATGGTAAGAAGAGTACTTCTTATACTATTTTCTACACTGCATTAGAAGTGGTTAAAAACAAACTTCCTAACGAAGAAAAGAGCTCTTTGGAAATTTGGAAAGCAGCTCTAGATAATGTGACTCCTCAGGTAGAAGTGAAGTCTCGCCGTGTAGGTGGTGCAACATTTCAAGTTCCAACAGAGATTCGTGCAGATCGTAAAGAATCTGTGTCTATGAAAAACCTTATCCTTTATGCTCGTAAGAGAGGTGGTAAAACCATGGCTGATAAGTTAGCTGCAGAGATTGTAGATGCTTTCAATAACCAAGGTGGATCGTATAAGAGAAAAGAAGATATGCATAGAATGGCTGAAGCTAACCGTGCATTTGCTCACTTCAGATTTTAATTAAGGAGGTAATATAATACAATGGCAAAAGTTTTAGATAACTTAAATAATACCCGAAATATCGGGATCATGGCTCACATTGATGCCGGTAAAACAACGACATCAGAACGTATTCTTTTCTATACAGGATTGACTCACAAAATCGGAGAAACTCACGATGGTACTGCTACAATGGACTGGATGGATCAGGAGCAAGAGCGTGGTATTACTATCACATCTGCTGCTACTACCACTCAATGGAAGTATGATAATGAGATGTATAAAATCAACTTGATTGATACTCCGGGACACGTTGACTTTACTGTTGAGGTAGAACGTTCGTTACGTGTATTAGATGGAGCAATCGCTACATTTGATGCTGTATCAGGTGTTGAGCCTCAATCAGAAACTGTTTGGCGTCAAGCTGATAAATATGAAGTTCCACGTATTTGTTATGTGAACAAAATGGACCGTTCAGGTGCAAACTTCTTTGAAGTTGTTCGTCAAATTCGTGAAATGTTAGGAGCTAATCCTTGCCCTATTCAAGTACCAGTAGGTGCTGAAGAAAAATTTACGGGTATTGTAGATTTAGTGACTATGAAATCTTATTTCTGGCACGATGAGACTATGGGAGCAGATTATCACGTGGAAGAAATTCCAGCTGATCTGTTAGAAGAAGCTCAAGAGTGGAGAGAAAAAATGTTGGAATCAATCGCGGAATGTGATGATGTTTTGATGGCTAAATTCTTTGATGATCCTTCTACTATAACAGAAGATGAAATTAGAGTGGCTATCCGTAAAGGAACATTGTCAATGCAGATTACTCCAATGTTGTGTGGTTCTTCTTTCAAAAACAAAGGAGTTCAACCTCTATTAGATTCAGTTTGTGCGTACTTACCTAGTCCAATGGATACTCCAGCTATCGAAGGTGTAGATCCAGAGGATTCTGAAAAAGTAATTACTCGTCACCCAAGTCCAGATGAGCCATTTTGTGCTTTAGCATTTAAAATCGCAACTGACCCATTCGTAGGTCGCCTATGTTTCTTCCGTGTTTACTCAGGAGAATTACATGCAGGTTCTTACGTATATAATACACGTTCAGGTAAAAAAGAACGTATTTCTCGTTTGTTCCAAATGCACTCAAACAAACAAAATCCTAAAGAGGTGATTGGTTGTGGTGATATTGGTGCAGGTGTAGGATTTAAAGATATTCGTACTGGAGATACTCTTTGTGACGAAAATAATCCTATTACACTTGAGGCAATGGACTTCCCAGATCCAGTAATCGGTATCTCTATTGAGCCTAAAACTCAAAAAGATGTTGATAAATTGGCTAATGGTTTGGCTAAGTTGTCAGAAGAAGATCCAACATTCCGTGTGCATACTGACGAAGATTCAGGTCAAACTATCATCGAAGGTATGGGTGAGCTTCACCTTGACGTTCTTATTGAGCGTTTGAAACGTGAGTTTAAGGTAGAATGTAATCAAGGACGTCCTCAGGTATCTTATAAAGAGGCAATCACTGAAACAGTTGAGCTTCGCGAAGTTTATAAGAAACAATCAGGAGGTCGTGGTAAATTTGCTGATATCATTGTTAAGGTTGGTCCTGCAGATGCAGAATTCGAGGGTTCACTTCAATTCGTAGATGAAGTAAAAGGTGGTAATATTCCTAAGGAATTTATACCTTCAGTTCAAAAAGGATTCTTGAACTCTATGAAGAATGGTGTTCTTGCTGGATTTGCTATGGATAAGATGAAAGTTACTTTGATTGACGGATCGTTCCACCCTGTGGATTCAGATCAGTTGTCATTTGAACTTTGTGCTAGATTTGCATTCAAATCAGCATCAGAAAAAGCTCGTCCTGTATTACTTGAGCCAATCATGAAACTTGAGGTGGTAACACCAGAAGAGAGCATGGGTGATGTAATTGGTGACTTGAATAAGCGTCGTGGACAAGTAGAAGGGATGGAATCAAGCCGTTCTGGAGCTCGTATTGTTAAAGCAAAAGTTCCATTAGCTGAAATGTTCGGTTATGTAACTTCATTGAGAACTATTACTTCGGGTCGTGCTACATCAGCAATGGTGTTTGATCACTATGCAGAAGTATCTTCTTCTATCGCTAGACAAGTCTTGACTGAATGTCAAGGTCGAGTAGATCTTATTAAATAAGAAAAACTGTTTTGCAAACTGTGATTAGTAAATGACTCTTAATTGCAGTTTGCATTACTATATAAAAACAACCCTTAATTTAAAAGACTGAAATGAGTCAAAAAATTAGAATCAAACTGAAATCTTACGATTACAACCTGGTTGACAAATCAGCTGAAAAAATCGTGAAGACAGTTAAAGCTACGGGTGCTGTAGTAAGTGGACCAATTCCATTGCCTACTCACAAGCGTATTTTTACTGTTAACCGTTCGACTTTCGTAAACAAAAAGTCACGTGAACAATTCGAATTATCTTCTTATAAAAGATTGATCGACATCTATAGCTCAACAGCTAAAACTGTAGATGCTTTGATGAAGCTTGAATTGCCAAGTGGTGTAGAAGTAGAAATTAAAGTTTGATAAACACGTAAATCAATTAAAGAAATGCCAGGATTATTAGGAAAAAAAATCGGAATGACATCCGTTTTCAGTGTCGAGGGAAAAAATGTTCCATGCACTGTTATCGAAGTGGGTCCTTGTGTTGTTACTCAAGTGAAGACTGCTGATAAAGATGGTTATGAGGCTGTTCAGTTAGGTTTTGTTGATGCAAAAGACAAACATACTAGCAAACCTCTACAAGGTCACTTTAAAAAAGCAGGAGTAACACCTAAGAGACACTTGGCTGAGTTCAAAGGATTTGAAGAAAGCTACAAGTTAGGCGATGTAATAACTGTAGATTTGTTGGAGGAAAATGGCTTTATCGATGTTATTGGAACATCAAAAGGTAAAGGTTTTCAAGGTGTTGTTAAACGCCACGGTTTTGCCGGGGTTGGTCAAGCAACATTAGGACAGCATAACCGTTTGCGTGCACCAGGTTCTATCGGAGCTTGTTCTTATCCTGCTAAGGTGTTCAAAGGAACAAGAATGGGTGGACAAATGGGTAACGTTCGTGTTACTGTTCAAAACTTACAAGTTATTAAAGTGATCGCTGAGCATAATCTTTTATTAGTAAAAGGTTCTGTTCCAGGAAGCAGAGGTTCAATCGTATTAATTGAAAAATAATGGAACTTAGTGTATTTAACATAAGCGGTAAGGATACCGGCAAGAAAGTATCGTTGGACGATGCTATCTATGGAATTGAGCCTAATGACCACGTTCTTTGGTTAGATGTAAAGCAGTATTTGGCTAATCAACGTCAAGGTACTCACAAATCTAAAGAAAGAAGTGAATTGTCGGGTAGTACACGTAAGCTAATCAAACAAAAAGGTGGAGGTGGAGCTCGTCGTGGCGATATCAAATCTCCAATCTTAGTTGGTGGTGCTCGTGTTTTTGGTCCTAAACCAAGAGATTATAGCTTTAAATTGAACAAGAAAGTTAAAGTTCTTGCTCGTAAATCGGCATTAGCATACAAAGCTAAAGACAATCAAATCGTAGTAGTTGAGGATTTCAACTTTGAAACTCCAAAAACTAAAGATTTTATTGCTTTGACTAAAAGTTTGCAAGTGGCTGATAAAAAGGTAGTTTTGGTTTTGTCGGATCAAAATAAAAACGTATATTTGTCGGCTCGTAATTTAGAGCGAGTTAAAGTTGTAACTGCTTCTGAGATAAATGCTTATACTATCTTGAATTGTTCAAGCCTAGTTTTAGCAGAATCTTCGGTAGCGGTAATTGATAAACTTTTAAAAGCATAAGGAGGTAAAAAATGGGTATTTTAATTAAACCAATTCTAACAGAAAAACAAACAGCGATTTCTGAAAAATTTCCGAATCGTTATGGTTTTCGTGTTGCTCCTAGTGCAAATAAGGTTGAGATCAAAAATGCAATAGAGCAAATTTACGGAGTTAAAGTGGAAGATATAAACACTATGAACTATGCTGGAAAACGCAAAAGCCGTTTTACTAAAGCTGGTGTAGTTAGTGGAAAAACTCCTGCTTACAAGAAAGCAATCGTAACCTTGAAAGAAGGTGAAGTAATAGACTTTTTTAGTAATATCTAAGATAAAAAATGGCAGTACGTAAATTAAAGCCCACAACACCGGGGCAAAGACACAAAATTATTGGTACATTCGAAGAGATCACTGCAAGTGTACCAGAAAAATCTCTTGTAGTCGGGAAGCATACTTCAGGTGGTCGTAACAATACTGGAAAGATGACTGTTCGCAACGTAGGTGGCGGTCATAAAAGAAAGTACAGACTAATTGACTTCAAGAGAACTAAAGACGGAGTACCTGCTACAGTGGCAACAATTGAATACGACCCGAATCGTTCGGCTCGTATTGCTTTGTTACATTATGCAGATGGAGCAAAAGCTTATATGATTGCTCCTAATGGCCTGCAGGTAGGTCAAACAGTGATGTCAGGTGCTAGTGCAGCTCCTGAGGTAGGAAATGCTTTGCCTTTGGCAAATATTCCTATCGGTACTATAGTTCATAATTTAGAATTACGTCCAGGACAAGGAGCGAAATTAGTTCGTTCGGCAGGAGGATTCGCTCAGTTGACTTCTCGTGAAGGTGACTATGCTATCATCAGAATGCCTTCTGGAGAAACACGTAAAATACTTTCAGCTTGTAAAGCAACTGTAGGTAGTGTTGGTAACTCGGATCATGCACTTGAAAAATCAGGTAAAGCTGGTCGCTCTAGATGGCTTGGAAATCGTCCTCGTGTTAGAGGTGTAGTAATGAACCCTGTCGATCACCCCATGGGTGGTGGTGAAGGTCGTGCTTCAGGAGGACACCCAAGATCACGTAAAGGATTGTATTCTAAAGGTCTTAAAACAAGAGCTCCAAAGAAACATTCTTCTAAGTATATAATTGAAAGAAGAAAGAAGTAACCTGATTTAATTAAAAGAATTATGAGTCGTTCATTAAAAAAAGGCCCGTATATTAATGTTAAGCTTGAGAAAAAAGTTTTGGCTATGAATGAGTCAGGCAAGAAAGCTGTTGTTAAGACATGGGCAAGGGCTTCAATGATTTCACCTGATTTTGTAGGTCATACTATAGCTGTTCATAACGGAAATAAATTTATTCCTGTATATGTAACTGAAAATATGGTAGGTCATAAATTAGGAGAATTTGCTCTAACTCGTACTTTCCGTGGACACGGTGGTAACAAGAAGAGATAATCAAGCAAAAGCCAAAATTTATTCAACAAAAAAGAAACATTAATATAAAATGGGTAAGAGAAAAAGAATAGCAGCGGACGCTAGAAAAGAAGCTAAACAAGCAGTTTCTTTAGCTAAGTTGAACAACATTCCTACTTCGCCACGTAAAATGCGTTTAGTCGCAGACATGGTGAGAGGTATGGAAGCGTTTAGAGCTCTTGGCGTTTTGAAATTCTCAAATAAAGAAGCAGCTGCAAGAGTTGAGAAACTTTTGCGTTCTTCTATTGCTAACTGGGAAGCTAAAAATGAGCGTAAAGCTGAGAGTGGTGAACTTTATGTGTCTTCGATATATGTAGATGGAGGTGCGATGTTAAAAAGACTTCGTCCTGCTCCACAAGGTAGAGGTTACAGAATTCGTAAACGTTCGAATCATGTGACTATTACTGTTGATGCACTTAGTAATAAAAAACAAAATTAATTTAGCCAGATGGGACAAAAAATCAATCCGATAGCGAATCGTTTAGGTATAATAAGAGGATGGGATTCTAACTGGTATGGCGGCAACAACTACGGTGAGACTCTGCTAGAAGATAGCAAAATCCGTAAATACTTGAATGCTCGCCTGGCAAAAGCTAGTGTATCTCGCATAGTAATCGAAAGAACATTGAAACTTGTAACTATTACTGTATGTACTGCACGTCCCGGTATTATTATCGGAAAAGGTGGTCAAGAAGTAGACAAGTTGAAGGAAGAACTAAAGAAAATTACAGATAAAGATATTCAAATCAATATATTTGAAATCAAAAAACCTGAGTTGGATGCTGTAATCGTAGCTAATAATATCGCACGTCAAGTAGAAGGTAAAATCGCTTACCGTCGTGCAATTAAAATGGCTATCGCTTCAACTATCAGAATGGGTGCTGAAGGTATTAAAGTTCAAATCTCTGGACGTTTGAATGGAGCTGAAATGGCTCGTTCGGAAATGTACAAAGAAGGAAGAACTCCACTTCATACATTCCGTGCTGATATTGATTACGCACATGCTGAGGCTTTGACTAAAGTTGGTTTAATCGGAATCAAAGTATGGATTTGCCGTGGAGAAATCTATGGTAAGAAAGACCTTGCTCCATCATTTGTTGTATCTAAAGAACCGTCTTCTTCTCAAAATAGAGGTGGTGGCGATAATCGTAGATCGAACGATGGAAGAGGTTTCAAGAAAGGTAAGAGAAAATAAGAATTAAACATTTGAAAAAAGATGTTACAACCGAAGAAAACAAAATTTAGAAGACAGCAAAAAGGTCGCATGAAAGGTAATGCCCAAAGAGGCAACCAACTTGCTTTCGGTTCGTTCGGTATCAAGACCCTTGAGACCAAATGGATAACCGGACGTCAGATCGAAGCGGCTCGTATTGCTGTGACTCGTTACATGCAACGTCAAGGTCAGGTTTGGGTGAGAATTTTCCCAGATAAACCGATTACAAAGAAACCTGCTGAGGTGCGTATGGGTAAAGGTAAAGGTTCGCCAGAAGGATTTGTGGCACCTGTTACTCCAGGAAGAATGATTTTCGAAATCGAAGGCGTATCTTTTGAAGTTGCTAAAGAAGCATTACGCTTAGCTGCTCAAAAATTGCCAGTAACTACAAAATTTGTAGTACGCAGAGATTATGATTTAACTCAAAATTCTTAAGCACTATGAAGATTGCAGAAGTAAAAGACTTATCCGAAAAGGATTTAGCAGAAAGATTGGATGTTGAGAGATTGGCATTAGATCAATTAGTTTTGAACCACAGTGTGACTCCATTGGATAACCCTGCTAAGATTAAAGAAAAGCGCCGTGATATCGCTCGTATCTTGACAGTGTTGCGTCAAAGAGAAATAAATAAAAAGTAATAAGAGCTGATGGAAACTAGAAATTTAAGAAAAGAAAGAATCGGGGTCGTTTTCAGTAATAAAATGGATAAGACCGTTACTGTTGCTGTAAAATGGAAAGAGAAACACCCTATTTACGGGAAGTTCGTTAATAAAACGAAGAAATTTCATGCTCATGATGAAAAAAACGAGTGTAATATCGGTGATACTGTAAGAATCATGGAGACTCGTCCTTTGAGCAAAACTAAAAGATGGAGATTAATCGAAATAATCGAAAGGGCTAAATAAAATGATACAACAAGAATCAAGATTAGCAGTAACGGATAACAGTGGAGCTAGAGAAGCTCTATGTATCCGCGTACTAGGAGGCACAAGAAGACGCTATGCATCTGTTGGAGATATAATAGTAGTTGCTATCAAAAGTGTGATCCCTTCAAGTGATGTTAAGAAAGGTGCAGTAACTAAAGCAATGGTTGTGCGTACTAGAAAAGAAGTACGTAGAGCTGACGGATCATATATCCGTTTTGATGACAATGCGTGTGTATTGTTGAATGCTGCCGGTGAAATCAGAGGAACTCGTATTTTCGGACCAGTAGCAAGAGAATTGCGATCGGTGAATATGAAGATTGTTTCTTTAGCACCAGAGGTACTTTAATCTAAATAAATCTAGACGGTAATGAGTAAGTTACATATAAAGAAAGGTGACATCGTTTATGTGAACACCGGTACAGACAAAGGTAAGACAGGTCGCGTTGTTAAAGTCATTATTGACAAACAACGTGCCATTGTTGAAGGTCTGAACATGGTATCTAAGCATACTAAGCCTAATGCAAAAAATCCTCAAGGAGGTATTGAGAAAGTAGAAGCTCCTATTCATATTTCTAATTTGAATGTGGTAGATCCTGAATCAGGAAAACCAACAAGAATTGGACGTAAGGAATTGAATGGTAAGCTAGTGCGTTATTCTAAAAAAACAGGGAAGGAGATTAAATAATGAGCAATACAACAACTCTTAAAACAGAATATAAAGATCGTATTGTTTCTTCTCTGATGAAAGAATTCGGTTATAAATCACCAATGCAAGTGCCTGTTCTTAAAAAGATTGTTATCAATCAAGGTTTAGGAATAGCAGTTGCCGATAAAAAGATCATCGAAACAGCAATCAATGAATTGACTGCTATCACTGGTCAAAAAGCTGTAGCAACAGTATCTAAGAAAGATATTTCGAACTTTAAGTTGCGTAAAAAAATGCCTATTGGTGTAATGGTGACATTACGTCATTATCAGATGTACGAATTTTTGGAAAGACTTGTAAAAGTGGCTCTTCCTCGTATTCGTGACTTCAAAGGTATCGAAAGCAAACTTGATGGACGTGGTAACTATACATTAGGTATACAAGAGCAAATCATTTTCCCTGAAATTAATATCGATTCGATTAGTAAGATTCTGGGAATGAATATTACCTTTGTAACTTCTGCAAAAACAGATGAAGAAGGGTATGCTCTTTTGAAAGAATTTGGTTTACCATTTAAGAACGCAAAAAAAGAATTGATATAAGATGGCAAAAGAATCAATGAAAGCCCGTGAGGTTAAAAGAGCAAAATTAGTAGCTAAATATGCAGCTAAAAGAGCTCAGCTGAAGTCAGAAGGAGATTACGAAGGACTTCAAGCTCTGCCAAAGAATGCGTCTCCAGTTCGTCTACATAACAGATGTAGTATGACTGGTCGTCCAAAAGGGTATTTACGCCAATTTGGAATTTCTCGTATTCAATTCAGAGAAATGGCTTCTAAAGGCTTAATACCAGGTATCAAGAAAGCTAGCTGGTAATACAACGAAATTTTTTTTAGAATTAAATATTGTCCCGGGTTCGGGATTAATTTAAATCATTTTATAATGACAGATCCAATAGCAGATTATTTGACGCGCTTGAGAAATGCAATCCTTGCAAAGCACAGAGTGGTAGAAATACCAGCGTCAAATTTGAAAAGAGAAATTACTAAAATTCTCTTTGAAAAAGGCTACATACTTAACTATAAGTTTGTAGAAGAAGGTCCTCAAGGCTCTATAAAAATAGCTTTGAAATATGACCCCGTAAATAAAGTGAATGCGATTAAGAAATTAATTCGTATCTCAACTCCAGGTCTTCGTAAGTATACAGGATACAAAGAGATGCCAAGAGTACTTAACGGTCTTGGTATAGCTGTATTGTCTACCTCTCAAGGTATTATGACTGACAAAGAAGCTCGCGGTTTGAAAGTGGGTGGAGAAGTTTTATGTTATGTTTATTAATTAAGAGGAGGTATACTATGTCAAGAATTGGAAAATTACCTATTACTATCCCTGCGGGAGTTACCGTAAGTGTGGATAAAGACAATTTAGTTACTGTAAAAGGAGCTAAAGGTGAATTAACTCAAAGTGTAAATCCTGATATCAAAGTTTCTGTCGACGGTGAAGTGTTGACGGTTACTCGTCCCACTGACGAAAAAGAGCACCGTGCTTTGCATGGTCTTTACAGATCGTTAATAAATAACATGGTTATTGGAGTTTCTGAAGGATATCGTAAAGAGTTAGAATTAGTAGGGGTTGGTTACCGTGCATCTAATGCAGGGCAACAATTAGACCTTTCTCTAGGTTATACTCACAACATTCATATGTTGTTACCAAAAGAGATAATCATAGAAACTAAATCTGAGAGAAACAAGAATCCTCTAATCATTTTAGAATCTTGCGATAAAGAACTTATCGGTATGGTGTGTGCTAAAATCCGTTCATTCCGTAAACCAGAGCCTTATAAAGGTAAAGGTATTCGTTTTGTGGGTGAAGTTATACGTCGTAAGTCTGGTAAGTCGGCAGGTAAATAATTTACGTAAACTGTAAAAATCATGACAACGAAGACAGATAGAAGAAATAAGATAAAGTTAGATGTACGTAGTAAAATACAAGGTACAACTGAACGTCCACGTTTAACAGTTTTCAGAAGTAACAAGCAAATTTATGCTCAAGTTATTGATGATTTAACTGGAAAAACTTTAGCTTCTGCTTCTTCTCTTAAAATTGGAGATAAAGCTCCTAAAAAAGAGATGGCAGCAAAAGTAGGTGAACTAGTAGCTAAGGCTGCTCAAGAAGCAGGCGTAACATCTGTAGTATTTGACCGAAATGGTTATTTATATCACGGTAGAGTTAAAGAAATGGCAGATGCTGCCCGTAAAGGTGGACTTAAATTTTAATACAAATGGCAGGAATTAATAATAAAGTAAAATCGACCAACGATATCGAATTGAAAGACAGATTGGTGGCTATCAATCGCGTTACAAAAGTAACAAAGGGTGGTCGTACATTCAGTTTCGCTGCTATCGTCGTTGTAGGTAACGAAGATGGTATAGTTGGTTGGGGCTTAGGTAAAGCCGGCGAGGTAACTACAGCCATTGCTAAAGGTGTTGAAGCTGCTAAGAAAAACCTGATAAAAGTTCCAGTATTAAAAGGAACTATACCTCACGAACAACTTGCTCGTTTTGGTGGATCAGAAGTTTTCATCAAACCAGCTTCTCCTGGTACAGGAGTAAAAGCAGGTGGTGCGATGCGCGCCGTGCTTGAAAGTGTTGGTGTAACTGACGTTCTTGCGAAGTCTAAAGGTTCTTCTAACCCTCACAACCTTGTGAAGGCTACAATCGAAGCTTTAGGTGAACTAAGAGATGCTTATACTGTTGCTCAAAACAGAGGAGTATCTATGGCGAAAGTGTTTAAAGGTTAATTTGCAAGAAAATCAAAATTATGGCAACTATTAAAATTAAACAAGTTAGAAGCAGAATCAATAGCCCTATAGATCAAAAGAGAACATTAGATGCTCTAGGGTTGAGAAAATTGAATAGAGTGGTTGAACACGTAGATAATCCAGCAGTTAGAGGGATGATTGAAAAAGTAAAGCACTTAGTTTCTATAGTAGAGTAATAATCTAGTAAAAGATAAAAAATCTAAGCATATGAATTTATCGAATTTAAAACCTGCTGAAGGTTCTACTAAAACAAGAAAAAGAATTGGTCGTGGTACTGGTTCTGGTTTGGGTGGTACTTCAACAAGAGGTCATAAAGGTGCTAAGTCTAGATCGGGTTATTCAAAGAAGATCGGTTTTGAAGGAGGTCAAATGCCTATCCAACGTCGTCTTCCTAAATATGGTTTTAAAAATATCAATCGTATAGAATACAAACCTATTAATTTGAATGTACTTCAAGATTTGGCTGATGCTCAAAAACTAACAAAAATTGATATTCAGACCCTGATCAACGCTGGTTTTGTTTCATCTAAGCACTTAGTGAAGATTTTAGGTAATGGAGCATTAACTGTAAAGTTAGATGTTGAAGCTCATTCTTTCTCTAAGTCAGCAGAAGCTGCTATTACAGCAGTAGGTGGAACCGCAACAAAACTGAAGTAAGATGGGATTTGTAAAAACAATAGAAAATATATGGAAGATTGAGGATCTGCGCAAACGGATTCTCACTACTTTCTTTTTCGTAGTGATCTATCGTTTTGGTACACATGTAGTGTTGCCGGGCGTAAATCCAGCGGATTTGGAAGCTCTTCGCCATAGTGCGTCCGGAGGATTGTTAGGCTTGCTTGACATGTTCTCTGGTGGTGCTTTTGCAAACGCTTCTATTTTTGCATTGGGTATTATGCCTTATATCTCAGCTTCGATTGTAATCCAGCTGTTGGGTATAGCGCTTCCGTACTTTCAAAAACTACAAAAAGAAGGAGAAAGTGGACGTAATAAGCTTAACCAATATACCCGTTATCTGACATTAGTAATACTTCTTTTCCAAGGACCAGCCTATTTATTAGGTGCTTTGGGAGGAGCTGCTCCTGGAGGATTCTGGAGTTTTCTATTGCCTTCAACCATAATTCTGGCAGGGGGTAGTATGTTTGTACTATGGTTAGGTGAGCGTATTACAGATAAAGGTATTGGAAACGGTATTTCGTTTATAATACTTGTTGGTATCATCGCCCGATTGCCTCATGCCTTAGTTGGAGAGTTTACGTCTCGTCTAAGTGACAGTGCTGGTGGTTTGATCGTATTTTTGCTTGAAATGGTATTCTTACTGTTTGTTATTGCAATGGCAATACTTCTTGTACAAGGTACTCGTAAGATACCTGTACAGTACGCAAAACGTATCGTTGGTAATAAACAATATGGTGGTGCACGTCAGTACATCCCATTGAAAGTGAATGCTGCCAACGTGATGCCTATCATTTTTGCTCAAGCAATTATGTTTATCCCTGTTGCTGTTGCCGGATTTTCTACTGCAGATAAATCTGGATGGTTCATGCGTTCTATGACTGATAATACCAGTTGGTTATATTGTCTTATATTTGCTCTATTAATTATAGCATTTACATGGTTTTATACTGCGGTTACTATCAATCCAATACAAATGGCTGATGAATTGAAAAGAAATAATGGATTCATTCCTGGTATTAAACCCGGAAAGAAAACGGCTGATTATATCGATACTATTATGTCTCGTATAACTCTACCCGGTTCATTATTTTTAGCTCTTGTTGCTATCCTACCTGCTTTTGCAAGTTTAATTGGGATTAGTAAAGAATTCTCTCACTTTTTTGGTGGTACTTCTTTATTGATTTTGGTTGGGGTAGTATTGGATACTTTACAACAAATTGAAAGTCACTTGTTGATGAGACATTATGACGGTTTGTTAAAGTCAGGTAGAATAAAAGGTCGTTCAGGCTCGATTGCGGCATATTAAGTAAGTTTAGTATAGATCAATGATTTTCCTAAAAACAGAAGAAGAAATAGAATTAATGCGTGAGAGTAACCGCTTGGTTGGTATGACTCTAGGCGAACTTGCCAAACATATCAAACCAGGGGTTACTACTTTGCATTTGGATAAAATAGCTGAAGAATTTATCAGAAGTCATGGAGCAATTCCATCTTTTAAAGGCTATAAAGGTGCACCAGGTACATTTGATTTTACAGGAAGTATATGTGCTTCGGTTAATGATGTTGTAGTTCATGGTATACCTGGAGGTTATGTTCTTCAAGACGGAGATATAATATCTGTTGATTGCGGAACTGAGAAGAATGGTTTTTGTGGAGATTCAGCCTATACTTTTGCTGTAGGGGAGGTCTCGGAAGAAGCTAAGGCTTTGTTAAGAACCACAAAAGAATCTCTATATAAAGGTATAGAAAAAGCCATCGAAGGTAATCGTGTCGGAGATGTTGGTGAAGCCATTCAGACTTATTGCGAAAAACTACGATATTCGGTAGTGCGTGAATTAGTTGGTCATGGTATTGGACGCAAAATGCATGAAGCACCTGAAGTTCCAAATTATGGAAGAAGAGGTACTGGTCCTTTGTTAAAGAAGGGTATGTGTATAGCTATTGAGCCAATGATTAACCAAGGAAGCAAGAATGTTGTCTTTGAAAGTGATGGCTGGACAGTAAGAACAAAGGATAGAAAATTATCAGCACATTTCGAGCATACAGTTTCGATTCGTGAGGGTAAAGCAGATATCTTATCGACGTTCGAATTTATTGAGGCTGTACTAGGAAATAACGGAATCTAAATTAATTTTTATGGCTAAACAAGCATCAATAGAACAAGATGGCGTAATTATAGAGGCATTGTCTAACGCAATGTTTCGTGTAGAGTTAGAAAATGGACATGAGATTACTGCTCATATTTCGGGGAAAATGCGAATGCACTATATTAAAATATTACCCGGCGATAAAGTAAGAGTTGAAATGTCTCCATATGATTTGACTAAAGGTCGAATCTCTTTCAGATACAAATAAAAAAACAAAATATGAAAGTAAGAGCATCATTAAAAAAGCGTACTGCTGACTGTAAGATCGTCAGAAGAAAAGGTCGCTTATATGTAATAAACAAAAAAAACCCTAAGTATAAACAACGTCAGGGATAATTTACTAATTTTGCAAAAATAATCTAGTATATGGCTATAAGAATAGTTGGTGTCGATTTACCGCAAAATAAGAGAGGCGAAATTGCCTTGACATATATATATGGTATCGGACGTAGTAGTTCTAATAAAATTTTAGAACAAGCAGGTGTTGATAGAGATCTTAAAGTGAAAGATTGGACAGACGAACAAGCTGGTACAATCCGTGAATTAATTTCAAGCCAATTTAAGGTTGAAGGAGATTTGAGATCAGAAGTTCAATTGAACATCAAGCGCCTAATGGATATCGGTTGCTACCGTGGTATCCGTCATCGTATTGGTTTGCCTCTTAGAGGACAAGGTACTAAAAACAATGCTCGTACACGCAAGGGCAAAAAGAAAACTGTTGCAAACAAGAAAAAGGCTACAAAATAATAGTTTGATATGGCAAAAAAAACAGTCGCAGCTAAGAAGAGAAACGTTAAGGTTGATGCAAACGGACAAGTTCATGTGCATTCTTCATTTAACAATATTATTATTTCGATTACAAACAGCGAAGGTCAAGTGATCAGCTGGTCGTCGGCAGGTAAAATGGGTTTTAGAAGTTCTAAGAAAAATACCCCTTATGCAGCTCAGATGGCAGCGTCAGATTGTGCTAAAGTAGCATATGACTTAGGCTTGAGAAAAGTTAAAGTGTTTGTAAAAGGTCCTGGTAACGGACGTGAGTCTGCAATCCGTACAATACATGGTGCAGGTATAGAGGTGTCAGAAATAGTTGACGTTACTCCACTTCCTCACAATGGTTGTCGTCCTCCAAAACACAGAAGAGTTTAATCCCAATTTCTAAGTAGAAACATGAGTTGTGATTGATTGCAAGTAACCCTCTCTGTAATCGCGGCTGCACAATTCTCGCTTCTTTTTAATGTTTTAATTTAAAAAAAATGGCAAGATATACAGGACCAAAATCAAGAATAGCCCGTAAATTCGGTGAGCCTATCTTCGGACCGGATAAAGTTCTTTCTAGAAAGAATTATCCTCCGGGACAACATGGTAATGGTAGAAAGAAAAAGACTTCTGAATATGGTATTCAGTTGCGTGAAAAACAAAAAGCTAAATATACTTACGGAGTATTGGAAAAACAATTCCGTAACTTATTTGAAAAAGCTGCAAGTGCACGTGGTATAACAGGTGAGGTTCTATTACAATTCCTAGAATCAAGACTTGACAATGTTGTATTCCGCTTGGGTATAGCTCCTACAAGAGCTGCTGCTCGTCAGTTGGTTTCACACCGTCATATCTTAGTTGATGGAAAAATTGTAAATATTCCATCATACTCTGTAAAACCAGGGCAAATAATAGCTGTTCGTGAGAAATCAAAATCTTTAGAGGTTATTGATAATGCTTTATCAGGATTTAATCATAGTAAATATCCATGGATAGAGTGGGATAACTCTACTAAATCAGGAAAATATTTACATTTACCTGAAAGAGCAGATATTCCAGAGAACATAAAAGAACAGTTGATAGTAGAATTGTATTCTAAAGATTAATTTCATGGCGATATTAGCATTTCAAAAACCCGATAAAGTATTGATGTTAGAAGCGGACAACTTCTTCGGTAAGTTCGAATTTCGTCCGTTGGAACCTGGCTACGGTATTACTGTAGGTAATGCTCTTCGCCGTATTCTCCTTTCTTCACTTGAAGGTTTTGCTATTACCTCTATTAAAATTGATGGTGTTGAGCATGAATTTGCTACAGTACCAGGAGTTATAGAGGATGTAACAAATATAATCCTGAATCTGAAAAAAGTTCGATTTAAACAAATAGTCGAAGAAATAGAGAATGAGAAAGTAAGCATTACTATTTCGGGTTCGGAAGTGTTCAAAGCTGGAGATATAGGTAAGCATTTATCTGGATTTGAAGTTTTAAATCCCGAACTGGTGGTTTGCCACTTAGATCCAAGTGCGAATCTTCAAATTGAGTTGACCATTAACAAAGGTCGTGGATACGTTCCCGCAGACGAGAATCGTAGTCTTTCCGATGATGTTAATGTAATCGCAATTGACTCTATCTATACTCCGATCCGTAATGTAAAATACTCTATCGAGAACTATCGTGTAGAGCAAAAAACGGATTACGAAAAATTAGTGATAGAAATATCGACTGATGGATCTATACATCCAAAAGATGCACTGAAAGAAGCTGCAAAAATCCTTATTCACCACTTCATGTTGTTCTCTGACGAGAAAATCTTGTTGGAACAAACTGAAACTGATGGTAATGAGGAATTTGATGAAGAAATACTTCACATGCGCCAATTGTTGAAGAGCAAGTTAGTAGATATGAACCTTTCGGTTCGTGCTCTAAACTGTTTGAAATCGGCAGAAGTAGAAACTTTAGGAGAGCTTGTTCAGTTCAATAAGAATGACCTTCTTAAATTCCGTAACTTTGGTAAGAAATCTCTTACCGAGTTAGATGAATTACTAGATAGTCTGAACCTTTCTTTTGGCATGGATATTTCCAAATATAAATTAGATAAAGATTAATAAGCGATGAGACATAATAAAAAATTTAATCACTTAGGTCGTACTAATACGCATAGAAATGCCATGTTATCTAACATGTGTGCTTCTTTAATTATGCATAAGCGTATTTTTACAACTGTGGCAAAGGCTAAAGCTTTAAGAAAAGTTATTGAGCCTATAATTACTAAATCAAAGGAAGATACTACTCACTCAAGACGTTTAGTATTCCAAGATCTTCAAAGTAAGACAGCTGTAACAGAATTGTTCCAAAATGTATCTGTAAAGATAGCAGATCGTCCAGGTGGATATACTCGTATTATCAAAACTGGAAATCGTTTGGGTGACAATGCTTCAATGTGTTTTATTGAATTAGTAGATTATAACGACAATATGTTGAAAGAAACTACTAAAGCTGCAGCTAAACCTAAGACACGTCGTTCTAAAAAGAAAGCTGATGAAGGTACAGAAGTAGCTTCTGAAGTGAAAGAACCTAAAGCTAAAGCGCCAAAAGCAGCTAAAGCTAAAGTGGAAGGTGAAGACAAAAAGACTGAAGAATAATAATAAGATATTACTCTTTTATAAAAGCACTCTCATTTATGAGAGTGCTTTTTTTGTTTAAATTATTCTTTTCTAAACAAAAACAAAACTGTGATAAGAGGTTTTGCTGACAGCATTAAGGGGAGAAGTTGAGATAATAATTATATACTAGAATAGATTTGCTTTAAGCGATTATAATCACTTAACTCTAAGGGATGCGAATTTTGTGAGATAATAGACATAGGGGCTCTATTGTGTGTGAATCTTGAGTATTCACGACTAGTCTCAATAGATATTCTAAAATTTAATTAAGAATATTTACAAAAATCTCCTACCTTATTGGGATATGCTGTTATATAGCGAATAATAATCCTCCAAGAAGACCTAATATTAAGCCTAAAACACTGCTAAATATCGTGATTAATATTGTTTTAAAAATACTAATAAAGAAATGATTATTAAATGTTTGATGGAATGCCCATGCAAAATATAAGAAAGATACAATAGTTGGGAGAAAAAAGTAAAGGGATGTTGATATATAATTGAAAGGAAGAGATATTATTAATAGTATGATTTGGAATCCAATTAGATAAGCATTAATAACTAGATGTTCAAAATAGTTATACTTGCTTTTAAATAATAAGTATGACAATAATGCGTAAAATGGAATAAGTAAATATGTCGTTAATGCATAATGTTTATATAACCAATCAAAGGCTATGTCAGTTATTTTCTGTGATTGAGATGTGTCATTTAAAATTTGAATCTCAGGATAAATACGTAAATAATGGCTTAGCAAACCATATATAGTTGCTAGAATAGTTACAAAGGCAAATGGTTTGAAATGACTAGCTCTCTTCCCCGAAAGATATTCAGTTAATGTCTTTCCTGGTCTTAGAGCCAATTCTTTTATTGTATATAATATACCTTTGTCAACATGAAATATGCTATGTTGAATTTCATGAACTAGGTATTGTAAGTTGATGCGATGAGTATTCATTAATTGCCCACAAGAAGGGCAATATTTGCTATCTGATTGGTTATTGCAATTTTTACAATTCACTATATTCATTGTTATTATTGGCGCTAAGTTTACTTTATTAGAGTTGGATGGTCTGAGAAAGCTAACAATTCTTTATCTCCACGACTATCTCCGTAACCATATAGAACATACTCATCTCGGTTTGGATATTGGGCTATTAGACGATTTACTTTCTCTTGTCCATAGCAGTTCTTAGAGCTGAACACTCCTTCAATTATGTTGTTTTTGACTTCAATTTCAGTGCCAAGAACAGTTTTAATATTCATTTCTGAAGCCCAAGGTTTTATCCAATTTACGATGGAGGCACTTATAATAATAACAATATGATTCTGAGCTTGGTGCCATTTAATCTTTTCTAAGATCTCAGGTCTGACAATCTCTTTTATTCGTTTAGCATAGTCTATGCTAACTTTATTGAACTCCTGAATACTCTTGTCTTTGAAAAAATAAGAAAAGAGCTTTTGTTTTGCTATATCGTTTCTTGTAAAGCCTAATTTGTATGATATGAGTATTGGAGATAATATAATCAACCCTTTAAGTAAGTTGTGTTTTCCTATATAGAATCTAATGAAATCGAACAATGTATCTTTAGTGGTTATTGTTCCATCAAAATCAAAGGCTGCTATTGTTTTATTCTGTAATGACATTATTAAAGAGGCTTTAATATTGATATTGTAATGAAAGATATTATCCAGCATAGAATATCTATTTGCAAGAAACGATCCTTGAGGACTAGTTTAGTGGGGCTATCTCCTTTCTTTTCTACAAAAATAGCTTGAAGATATCTGAATAGTCCAAGTATTACAAATAGTGATGTAATATACATGTATTCACCATTTCGAACAACGATTTCAGGTGATATAGTATACATAATATAACTAAATATAATAATAGTTACAATTGTAATAATCATTGTATTTAGAAATTCAAGGTTGTAGCCTGATATACTTTTGCGTAATTCTTGTCCAGTCTCGCTGTATATTAAAACGTCATTGCGTCTTTTTCCTAATACTAACAATAGAGCCAAAAGGAAGGTTAAAATAATGAGCCAATGCGATAATATAATTGAAGTAACAATGCTTCCAATAAAGAGTCTGATAACAAATCCTATGGCAACAATTGTAACATCAATTATAGCGATTTGTTTTAATTTGAAGCAATAACAGATGTTTAATAAGAAATAGAAAGCCAATAGTGACGATGCAGTATAATCTTCTAAAACAAATAAATAAATTGAGAATCCTGAAATTACAAGAAGTAGACATGTGATAAAGGCATTCCTTATACTAATTGTTCCTGCAGCAAGTGGACGATTCTTTTTTGTAGGGTGCTGTTGATCAAGATGAATGTCTTTCCAGTCATTAATTATATATATTGAACTAGCAATCAGAGAGAAACCAATGAACGCGTAAAATGCGTTTACTATCGCTTCTATATTATAAAAATTAAAAGAAAAGAAGATTGGAGCAAATATGAAGAAGTTCTTAATCCATTGATGAGCACGAAGTAGCTTAAGATATGTATAAAGAGATTGAATCATTTTCTATTTATATTATTGGTTAGAGACATAATTTAAAATGCTAAAATACATCTAATTGATCAATTGAGACTATTATTCAGATACTAATATAATTACTAGGATATATTTCTTAGATCAACAGGATAGTGACTTTTCGCTAAATTTATAAATTCGAGTAAGGATTGAGTGTTATTTATTAATAGAACGATACACATCATAGTTAATAGAATAAGATAAGCTTTAGACCACTTATTCCCTAATGAGGAGTATAGCCAACCAAGTAGTAGTGGAATAACATATATCCAATGTCCTCCATAGATATAAGGCTCAGACGCTCCATATTTTAGGATAATATGTATAAGTATGTCTACGGAAAATAGAGAGGCTATTAAAAGAACTGTCTTATTATGCCTATTTCTAATAATAGAGATTAATAGTAGTAGTACCAATACAGATATGAATATATATTGCCATACTTGATTAAGAAATTTGACCTCTATAAGCTGTAAAGGATAGCTTATCCATTCTAATTGAACAGTTCTAGCATAGAGCTCAGAGAATATAATAGGTGTACCAATAAAAGATGCAATATACTCTAAGTAGGGTGTGTTATTTTGCTCTGTAGACACATATTTTAATCTGGTATCTACTTCATTTAATAAATTAATATTATTGATAAAGAGATATAGGATGGCTGCAATAAGTAGGATAGCTGCTATAATTCCTATCTTTCTAAAAATGAAATGTAATTTATCTTTAGTAAATAAGATTGGAATTATGCCTTTTATTGAGTTTGTTATGGTTATTCCACCTAAAATAATTGTAAAAATTAAGTTGGGTAGAAGTCTAACTTGCTTATTTGTGACAATGCAATGTGAATAATAATAAACCATAAAACTCAATAGAAATATAGATATAGTATATGTCTCAGTTGTAAAGCTTAAAATCAAATTTGTGAAAAAGATACTATAAAATACAATCAGTAGATATACAATATAGCCTTTTAAGCTAACAATCTCTTTGAGATATCTATATACATATATAATAGACATAGATATGAGAAAATTACATAACATCGTTAGTATGTATGTTTTGATTTTGTAATTTCCGACTAAAACCGTGATATTGTCGAGAATGTATATAATCGGGACACAAAATAACTTAAGAAGAGGATGAATACTGTTCTGATAGCTTTTTCCCTGATGGAATATAAAACCGGCATCAAAGCTAAAATAAAGATCACATTGTTTTAAAGAATAATCTTGTATTGATGTTCCATGAGCAATCATAAATCCAAAGAATCCATAGAAAGAAAAGAGAAATATGAAGAGTATTATTTCTTTTTTATCTTTAGGAAGCAATAAATTTAGAATGTTCTTTATTTGTTCAAAATTTGCTGTCCAGTTCCATTTTTCTAATAGTGCTGACATATTAATTAATTTGTCCTTCAACTTGCAGGGAAGAGTTCTTGTGCAAGCTTAATGAAAGTATTCATTTGAGTAATATTATTGACACAAAGAGCAATGAATAGTAAGGATAATAGGATTTCTAAAGCTTTTTGTTGAGCAGTCTTCAAAGATTTGTATAGCCATCCAATTAATACGGGAATAATAAAGATCCAATGTCCGCCATATATTATTCCTTCATTAATTCCATATTTCATGATAACATGTATAAATATATCTACCATAAAAAATAATATAGGGATGTATATTAATTTGTTTTTATAGTTTAAGATACTCCCTCCAATCATAAATATAAATATTAATGATACTATTAGGTATTGCCACCACCCCGTGTAAAAATCTGTAGAAATAACTTCAATAGGTCCTCCATAATAACCTGATTTTATAATTTCAGGAAAGAGGATAGCTGCGCCCCAAAAGAAATCAATAATGTACTTATAAACAAGAGTTGAATCAATAATAAAAAGATCGAGTCGGTTCTGAATATTCGAGAAAATATTCTCTTTGATTTCTAGGACAATAAGTATAGATATGAATATGGCACTGATTATCGAAACTCTTTTTATGATTAACTTTAGATCATTAGGAATAAATAAAATAGGAATTAAGCCTTTTACAAAATTAGTAATTGTTATTCCTCCTAATGATATTGCAAGTATAATATTTATAGAGAAAGGAGTTGCTAATTGATTTTTAATTCTATACGAATAGTAATATAAGCTAAATGTGAGAAGGAATAATGAATATGTGTACGATTCGAATGTAAATGATAAGATTATAAATGTGGATGTAGTTGCATAAAAAGAGATCAGAAGATATGTAATATAGCCATTTAAGTTTATAATCTCTTTTAGATAACGATATATATAGATAATGGATGAGCTAACTAAATATGTGCAAACTAATACAAGAAAAAGAGCCTTCGCTTTAACTGTTGCGAATGTTAAATTAAATATAATCCCAACATAAATAACTGGAAACGTAAATAATGCCATTAGAGGATGACCCTCTAAATTTTGAAATCCATGATGAGATATTAGAGCATTATCAAAAGAAAAATATGCATCGGTTTTTACTGTTGGTTGGTCTGTTATATTTGTAGCTAAAGCCATGAATGTGGCTAATGCTCCATAAATTAAAAAGAAAACAATAAAAAGAGTAACTTCAGATTTACCTCTTGGGAAAAATAATCTGAACATTTTCTTTAGTTGAGTTAAGTCTTCTTTATAATTCCAACCCTTTAAAAGTGATAGCATATTGTGGTGTGTAAAAATAGTGCAGCAGAATATAATTGATTCTGCTGCAAAATATTTGTTTCTTTAAAATTCAGCGTTGTGTGGCGTTCGAGGGAACGGTATTACATCTCTAATGTTAGCCATACCAGTAACGAATAGCATGAGACGTTCAAATCCAAGCCCGAATCCGGCATGAGGAGCTGTTCCAAATTTACGGGTTTCTAAATACCACCATATCGGATCTGCATTCATTTCTGTTTCTTTGATACGATTCATTAGTTTGTCGTAATCCGCTTCACGTTCAGATCCGCCAATTATTTCTCCAATTTTTGGGAATAAAACATCCATTCCACGAACAGTTTTGCCATCTTCATTTTGTTTCATGTAGAATGACTTGATCTCTTTTGGATAATCAGTCAAAATTACGGGACATTTGAAGTGTTGTTCTACCAAATAACGTTCGTGTTCTGATTGAAGGTCGGCACCCCAATAGACAGGAAATTCGAATTTATGCTTACTTTCCTCTAAGATCTTAACTCCTTCGGTGTATGTCAAGCGAATAAATTTATTATTGGTAACGAAGTTTAATCTATCAATTAATTCTTTGTCATATTTATCAGCTAAGAAAGCAATATCATCTTTACAATTTTCGAGAGCATATTTGATTAGATATTGTAAGAAGTCTTCAGCTAAATCCATGTTATCATTGATATCATAGAATGCTACTTCCGGCTCTATCATCCAGAATTCGGCAAGATGTCGAGGAGTATTAGAGTTCTCTGCACGGAATGTAGGGCCAAAGGTGTATATAGCACCTAATGCCATAGCTCCTAGTTCACCTTCTAATTGTCCTGAAACTGTAAGATTAGTCTGACGTCCGAAGAAATCCTGACTGTAGTCTACTGCACCAGTTTCGGTACGAGGTGTATTATTGAAATCTAATGTGGTTGCTTGAAACATTGAACCCGCACCTTCAGCATCAGACGCTGTAATAATAGGCGTATGCAGGTAATAAAATCCATGATCATTAAAATATTTATGGATAGCAAATGACATGTGGTGACGCATACGAAGGATTGCTCCAAAAGTATTTGTTCTTGGGCGCAAGTGTGCAATTTCACGAAGATATTCTAAAGACGGACCATTCTTTTGTTTTTGTAATGGATATTCTTCAGGATCGGCAATACCATAGATCTCTATTTCTTTAGCTTGTATTTCGCAATTTTGTCCTTGTCCTTGTGATGCTACTAAGGTTCCAACTACATGGATACATGCTCCGGTAGTTATCTTTTTTAGTATATCCTCATTAAATAGCTCATTATCTGCAACTACTTGTATATTATTGATTGTAGAACCATCATTTAAATGTATAAAGCTTACAAATTTGTTGCCTCTTCGGGTACGTACCCATCCTTTGGCACTTACGGTTGCTCCAAAATCATCTCTGCGGAGCAAGTCTGAAATTTTAGTTCTACGAATTGTTTCCATTTTTAATTTAAGTTTGTCCTAAACTAGGGTTATAAGTTCTCTAAAATATGTATTGCTGCGTTTTGCATGTATAGCCATCTCTGTCATTATACATGCAAAAGCAGCAACAAGGTTTGTTACCTTATACTATTGTTTATTCGAATGCACCCATGCGGAGCATGTTTACTTCCGATTCAGTTAAATATCTCCATCGACCACGTGTTACATTTTTCTTGGTAAGTCCAGCAAAATATACACGATCTAATTTTAGCACCTGATATCCTAATTTTTCGAATATACGACGTACTATACGATTTCTTCCTGAGTGAATTTCGATTCCTACTTCATCAAGTACATCTTCTCCAACGTACGCGATCGAATCTGCATGAATTTCTCCATCATCAAGCATAATACCGTCAGCAATAGCTTGCATATCTTCTATGGCCACTTCGCGGTCTAATCTTACTTGATAAATCTTTTTCTTTACATATTTTGGATGCATTAGCTTAGAAGCTAAATCTCCATCATTAGTAAGTAGTAATACTCCGGTAGTGTTTCTGTCAAGACGACCTACTGGATAAATACGTTCAGGACATGCTCCTTTTACTAAATCCATAACAGTTTTTCTGTTTTGTGGATCGTCAGAAGTTGTCACCGTGTTTTTAGGTTTGTTTAGAAGTACATAAACTTTACTTTCTAGACGAACTGGTTTGTCTTGGAAAGTAACAGTGTCACCTCTTTTTACTTTAGCTCCTAATTCTGATACAAGTTCTCCGTTAACTCTTACTACACCGGCTGTAATGAACGAGTCGGCTTCGCGACGAGAACATACACCTGCATTAGCTAAGTATTTATTTAAACGGATTGGTGTTTCTGGATCTAAATTTTCTTTGTATTTAACAGGTTTAAATAACTGTTTAGGTCCCTTAGATCTGTTTTGAGAATCGCCAGATCTTTGATCTCTGTCATAAGGTCTGCGATTATTGTCTCTTGACTGATAAGAACTGTTTCTACGGTCTCCCGAGTTATAATTACCACCCCTGTCTCCGCCCGCATTGTAATTACTGCGTCTGTCATCAGAGTTGTAATTACTTCTTCTTTCTCCTGAATTGTAGTTGCCACCTCTGTCTCCGCCAGAATTGTAGTTGCTACGTCTGTCATCGGAATTGTAATTACTTCTTCTTTCTCCAGAGTTGTAATCACTACGTCTATCATCCGCATTATAGTTGCTGCGTCTGTCGTCAGAGTTATTATTATCCCGGTTAATCACAGGGCGAGTATCGCCTACACGAGGACGTTTTTTCTTCGCTTCACTCTGATTATTCTTGTTAAGAGACGGTTTATTTGATGATGAGTAACCATCTCGGCTTTCATTATCTCTGTCTGTAATCATCTGTAATAAGATTTAAATTTTAATCAATCAATTAATTATAATAGCCTCGCGGCTATTTGAGTTATACTCCAGTATATGTATGAGGCGTTATTTTCCTTAATTCTTCTTTTATTTCGTCACAAACAGATAGTCCATTAATGAAATTAGAGATAGAAGTCATTGTAATAGCCTCATTGGTACGAGTCAATTCTTTAAGAGCTTCGTATGGTTTTGGATACCCTTCACGACGCAATATAGTTTGTATTCCTTCAGCTACCACTGCCCAATTTTTCTCTAGATCGTTATCTAAAGCATCTTTATTTAAGAGTAACTTTCCTAATCCTTTAAGTGTACTTTGCAATGAGATAATAATGTGTCCCACAGGAACACCCACATTTCTTAGTACTGTCGAATCGGTTAAGTCTCTTTGTAGACGAGATATTGGCAATTTTGCTGATAAGTGTTCTAATATAGCATTAGCTATGCCCAGATTACCTTCTGCGTTTTCGAAATCAATAGGATTTACTTTATGAGGCATGGCTGATGAGCCTATTTCTCCTGCTTTTATTTTTTGCTTAAAGTATTCCATCGAAATATACTGCCAGAAGTCGCGATTCAAGTCAATCATGATCGTATTTATACGCTTCAATCCGTCAAAGATTGCTGCCATATTATCATAATTAGAGATCTGTGTTGTATATTCTTCTCTTACTAATCCTAATTTATCAGATACAAATTTCGAGCCAAAGTCTTTCCATTTGTATTGAGGATAAGCAACAGTATGAGCATTATAATTACCAGTTGCTCCTCCGAATTTAGCTGAAAATGGAACTGATTTTACTAAATCAACCTGATTCTTAAGTCGACTCACAAAAACCATTATCTCTTTACCTAAGCGGGTAGGGGATGCTGGCTGTCCATGAGTCTTTGCTAACATAGATACTTCTTCCCACTCTTCTGCTCTGCTTTGAAGTAGGTTTATAAGTCCCTCTAAAAGCGGATAATACACATTTTCTAATGCTTCTTTCAAAGAAAGAGGGATTGATGTATTATTTATATCCTGTGAAGTCAATCCAAAATGGATGAATTCTTTGTATTGCTCTAAGTGTAGAACATCAAATTTTTCTTTGATGAAATATTCGACAGCTTTTACATCATGATTAGTTATGCTCTCAATTTCTTTGATGTGAGTAGCATCCTCTTTTGTGAAATTTGTAACTATTTTCCTTAATTCGGGAAAAATTGTATGATTGATATTCTTCAATTGTGGTAATGGAAGTTCGCATAAAGCTATGAAGTACTCAACTTCAACTAATACACGGTATTTGATCAATGCATATTCCGAGAAGTAGTTTGCTAATTCTTCGGTTTTGTTACGATAACGACCATCAATCGGACTAATGGCTGTTAGGGTATCTAATTTCATGATGGTTATTTTGAGTTTAATAGTAAGATATCATCCTTTTTGATGCTCCTAAGTGCCTTACAAAGGTAATTATTAAATCAATTATTTGTAGCCAATTACAAGAAAAAACTTGATAAAATATATGATTATTGGTGAAAATAGGATAATATGTTTATTTTTGAATGGATATATACTAATTCATATTTTAGTATTATATGCTCTAATATAGTTTCTGTCAATTCTATTGCTTCTTTATGAAGCAAGCAAATCTTACATTTCAATAGACTTAAAATGCTTCAATTATTCTTAAATCCTAATGTTGTAGAGGCTGGTTGTGATGAAGCCGGACGCGGATGCTTGGCCGGTCCTGTGTTTGCAGCAGCAGTAATTTTGCCACCCGATTTTAGTTGTGAATTATTGAATGATTCGAAACAACTAAAAGAAAAAACAAGGTATAGTCTACGAACGATTATTGAGGAGCAAGCTTTGGCATGGGCTGTTGGAATTGTCTCGCATTCAGAGATTGATGAGATAAATATTTTGAATGCATCTTTCTTGGCAATGCATAGAGCTGTGTCTGATTTAGCAATTGTCCCCGAACATTTACTCATTGATGGAAATCGGTTTAAGAAGTATGAAGATATACCTCATACTTGTATTGTAAAAGGTGATGGTAAATTTTTAGCTATTGCAGCAGCCTCTGTATTAGCAAAAACTTACAGAGATGACTTTATGATGAAATTAAATGAAGAATACCCTCAGTATGGGTGGAATCAGAATAAAGGATACCCCACTATGAAGCATAGGCTGGCGATTGAAGAACATGGGATAACGCCTTATCATCGTTTGACGTTTAATCTGAAAAACAAACAACTTAGTCTTGATTTTGAGTAATGTCAGCTTTTTGATGCTCTATATATGGTTGTAATAAACTACAGCTATTTTACTTGCCAAAGTAATAAAAAGGTCTGATTCCTTAAAGACTATCCGGTGCATTTAGTGCATCAGCTAAACTGTCGGCTAATTCGTTAAGGAAGAAAAGTGTGCTTCTTTGAATATTTACTCTTAGTTCTTGCTGTGGTCCTGCAGTTTCTAATGCCGATGGTGTAATAATATCTTCGGCTTTTACACTTTTCTTTACATTATGTAGTTTGTAAGTAATACCTTTTACTTCAAATACACATTTATCATTAAATATAAATGTATTGAGGTGGTAAGTCATAACCACTTTCTCTCTTATCTTATCATTATTTTCAGGAAGAAGAAGTTCTATTCTTGATTTTATAATAATCTCTTTATTAGTGTTATCGTATCTTATATTTGATATAAGAGGAGAAGAGGCATATCTTTCTTTACCCCATTCTTTTACCCTGTGAAAACTTTTTTCAATGTCATTATTATTTAGAGGGATCTCTCTTACCAATACTACTTGATTGTTGAATAGGGGGGCATAAGTAAATTTATCATTCTGAACTAATACTTGTGCAAAGATGTTGCCAGATAACAAGGTCAAGAAGAATACTAAACAGATTGTTATGCTTTTTAGTCTGGTCATAGTGTTTACTTATTTTATAATAATGAATTCCTGCTTATTTATGAGCTTGTTGTTGAAAGAAGTTTGTGTGAATTTTACTGCACTAGCTATACAGACAACAAAATAAGTCTTTTGTATTCTTGCAAATTTATGAAAAATATAATAGTGCAGTGGTAGTTTAACAATAAAAAAGAAAAAGGAAGAATAATTATTCTTCCTTTGCTTTTAGATAGTTTTTTAGCGTATTTGAGTACATCTCCAATATCTTATTCCTAAGGAAAGGAATATCTTTATTTTCGAGTTTTATCTTATCAATCTGTTTTGACATATACTCCTTGAAATCATTTATCTGTTGGTCGGTGTAATGCTCTTTGTATTTGTTAGAGCTTTCTAATAGATCGTGAGCAATGTAATTGCATGGATAAAATTCATAATTCAAATGAATTTCGCGATCAATAATTCGAGCTACTGCCGATGTACGTTCTTTTTTATCTAATGATTCTATTGAACCTAGCTTATCATTGATCTCATCACCAAAACGGAAGTGAATTTTTCCCTTAAAGCCAAGTAATCCGATTTCCATATTTCGAAGATCATCTATTTGAGCTTTTTTGTATTCGGGATTATCTCTTTTAAGCTGAAATTCCATAGCCTTAAGATAATCACAAGGGTCATATTCGTATGAAATAGACAGAGGTAATATGTTTAGGCTTTTAATTCTTTCAACGAATCCTCCTGATGGTGCAGATAATGCAAGCATTTTCAATACACTTTCCTGAGTTTTATCATTAGAATCTTTTGCACGTCCTTCTCTTTGAGCAAGCCAAACAGACTCCTTCTTTTCATTGATAACGTAATGAATATATTCCGACATATGGATTGATACTTCAAGCATTTGTCTAACGGATACACCACGTCTTACAAGGAAGCTTTTGTTGAGACGAACTAATTTCTCGATCCAAGGGTGGATTAGTAAATTGTCACCGATGGCAATTTCTGTTGTTTTCATCCCCTTCTCATTGCGGAGGATATTAAGTATCCCTGCATCCAGAATTATGTCCCGGTGGTTTGATATGATAAGGCGTGCTTTGTCTCCTAGTTTTTCCCATCCGGAACTAGTCACACCAGATGATGTTTTATTTGCTAATGCCCATACAGTAGGGGCAATCATTTTTGATTGAAAATCGAATTTTGTATTGTATTTCAACATCTCAGATGAAAACTCATCCCAATTTATATCCGGAAGTATATACTTAACAGCATACATAAACCCCGGATCTACTAGTAATTCTTGGATAGCTTTCTTTACGTCCTTGTCTTCTAAAGGGGCTATATCAACGAATTTATTATCGCTCATCATAAACTCTTTTGTGTTTTTTGAAATTCACATTCAATTATTTCACTTAAAACATCTGTCATGCTCAAACCGGCAGCTTTAACCTGCTGTGGAAGAAAGCTTGTCGTGGTCATGCCCGGTGTTGTATTCACCTCTAAAAAATAGGGGGTGTTTTCTGAAATTATAAAATCTGCTCTTATTATTCCTTTCGCTCCTACCAGATCATATACTTTAGATGTGAGCTGTTGTATATTCAATGTCATTTCTGGAGATAGATCGGCTGGAGTTATTTCTTGAACCTCTCCCATATATTTAGCATTGTAATCGAAGAACTCATTCTCTGTAATTACTTCAGTTATAGGAAATACTACTTCGTGTTCTTTCGTCTTGTAACAGCCACAAGTCACTTCTCTTCCACTTATAAAGCTTTCAATAATAACATCAGAGGCTTCGCCAAAAGCAAAATCTATAGCTTCTTGCATTTTATCGATCGATTTTACTTTAGTTGTAGCAAAACTCGATCCTCCTGTATTTGGTTTTATAAATACCGGGAATTTAAGGCTTTCAGCAATACTCTCGATATTGTACTTAGTTTCCCTTCTTAAGTATACTGATTTTGCAACGTTGAATCCGAAATTCTTCAAGAAATTATTGCATACAAATTTATTGAATGTAATAGCCGAAGTCATCCAGTCACAAGAAGAATAGGGGATGTCTAGCATGTCAAAATAACCTTGCAGACGTCCATCCTCTCCTGGAGTACCATGGATAGTTATATAGGCGAAATCAATTTTTATTTTTTCTGAATCGAAAGTAATACTGAAGTCGTTTTTATCAACATTATATTCTTTATCCTCAATATTTGCAGTCCATCCTTTTTTGTCTATTTTTATTTTATAGACATTATATCGGTCTTTGTCTAGGAACGAATATATTCCGTTCATGCTTTTTTCCGAGACTACAATCTCAGAAGAATATCCTCCCCATATAATTGCAACATTTTTCTTCATGGCAAGTATTTAATATTCTCAGATATATTATTGTTAAAGTTAAAAGTCTCTATTCGAAATGTAGCCTCTCCATTTATCAATCATAAGAGTCATATCTTCAGGTAGAGAAGATTCAAATAACATTTCTTCTCCTGTACGAGGATGGATGAAGCCCAATGATTTAGCATGGAGTGCCTGACGTGGACACAAATTGAAGCAGTTTTGGACAAATTGCTTGTATTTTGTAAAAGCAGTACCTTTTAATATAATATTGCCCCCATATCGCTCATCGTTAAATAACGTATGTCCTATATGTTTCATGTGGACACGTATTTGATGGGTGCGACCTGTTTCGAGACGACATTTAACTAGTGTTACATAGCCTAATCGTTCTAATACTTCGTAGTTGGTAACCGCAGGCTTTCCTAATTCGGGATCTTCAAAAACAGTCATTTGTAGTCTGTCTCTCACGTTCCTTCCTATGTTGCCTTCAATGCGACCAGAGTCTTGTTCGATTGCTCCCCAAACTAATGCGATATATTCGCGTTTAGTGCTTTTGTCAAAGAATTGTTTTGATAAGTGAGTTTTAGCTGCCGGATTTTTAGCAATTACTAATAAACCAGAGGTGTCTTTGTCTATACGATGCACTAATCCTAAACGAGGATCTTTAGCATCATATTCGGGAGTGTTTTGTAAGTGAAAAGCAATTGCATTCACCAACGTTCCGGTATAGTTACCGTGACCTGGGTGTACAACTAATCCTGCTTGTTTATTAATCACCATCAAATCTTCATCCTCATATACAATGTCAATCGGTAAGTCCTCGGGGATTATTTCAATCTCTCGACGAGGACGATCCATAACTATTGTTACGACATCGTTAGGCTTCACTTTGTAGTTTGATTTTACGGGTGTTCCGTTTACTAAAATACAATTTACATCTGCTGCATTTTGTATTCTATTACGCGATATTCCGTCTATACGTGTTGTTATAAATTTGTCAACACGCAGCAGTCCCTGTCCTTTGTCGGCTACAAACCGATAATGTTCAAATAATTCGGACGAGTCTTGTTCTGGATCTCCTTCTATGAGATCTTCTATATCTTCAAGCTGATTGGTCATTCGGTGGATGTTTCACTTCCTTCAATGTGTAAACTGTCTAGGGAAGTGTCGCTTCCATTGCCATTTCCTACTTTCAAGGTTACGGTTGAGCCCTTTGGTATTTTTTGCCCACCTTTAAGCGGAGTACCTTTGTATTCAACACCATAAACTAAATCTTGAAATTCGGATGGAACAGAAACTATATTAATTTGATAAATTCCTAATGCATTAAGCAGTGTTTCTGCCTGTCTTAAAGAAGCGTCTTCCAGATCGGGAATTGCTACCAAAGGTTCGTTTTTAGCTTGTATTGTGAGGTATATTGTACGCCCGTGTTTTACACTGGATTTTCCACTTGGGATTTGTTCTAGAATAGCTCCGGGTACACCGTCTTTTTGAAAAAGAGAGTCTACTATTTCGTATCTTAAGTTTTTCGCAGCAATCATAGCCGCTGCATCTTCAATTTGTAGTCCTTTCAAATCAGGAACTTCTATTGCCTGATCGTGGCGAGTGTATTTATTGACAAAAAAAAGCGTAATTCCGATAAGAACAATTGCAATGACAATCATTGCTGCTATGTTCTTTACGTATGTATTACTAATTACTTTTTTTAGAAAACTATTTGTTCCTTTATCTTTTCCCATCGTATCTCTAAAATCTCATGTTCTGAACTGCAAAAGTATTAAAAAAAAGACATGTAAGTTATAGCTTTTGTATTTTTTAGTAAACGAAAAGGATAATCTATTAGAATAGACTATCCTTTTTGTTTTATCTGAGTGTATATGTGTATGTTACTCAGGCTTTGTGATCGGAATCTGGCGTTTTACTCCTTGACTCAAAGAAATCATTGTTTCGGTTGCTACAACACCGGGTATCTCCTGTATTTTATTATTCAAGAGCTCCATTAAATGTTCGTTATCCTTAGCATATAATTTAACCAAAATAGTATAAGGTCCTGTTGTAAAGTGAGACTCTACTACCTCAGGTATCTTATCAAGTTCAGGTATTACAGTTTTATACATCGATCCTTTTTCTAATTTTACACCGATATATGTACATGTATTATAGCCTAAAACTTTAGGGTTGATAATATATCCTGATCCTACGATTACTTTCATTTCGATCATTCGCTGTACACGTTGATGTATAGCTGCTCTGGATACACCACATTCTAGGGCAACATCTTTGAATGGAATCCTTGCATTCTGCGAAATAATTTCGAGAATCTTTTTGTCAAGTTTATCAATCTTTTCCATATTCTTTCTTTTTATTCTATTTATGTGTCAAATATAGTAGTATTTTTTTAGCTACGTATTTTTTTAGGAGAAAAAATGGCTCTTTTGCTAGCATATTATTAAAATAATACGGCTTTATCGCATTGTAAAATGTAAGATAGGGTCATTTAAACTAAACTATATCTTTTTTTGCTCATTTATTTCTTGATATTGTGCTTGGTAAATTTCGCATTGTTAATTTAAAAGTATATTTTCGCACACAAATTAACCTTGGATAAGGTTTTTTAATAAAATATTTAAAATTGTCGTTTGATAATTGAGCCTTATTTCCGAAACATTAATAATTTATCACATACTAATTAATAACTGATTATATACTATTCACTACTAATAACAACAAAGCTCAATGAAAAAAATTAAGATTTATGTTTCGGCACTGATGGTGCTAGGAGGTTCCTTTGCGTTTACGTCATGCGTAGATGATAACGAATCGTCAAGTGTAAAGGAAGTTAGAGAGGCTTATGCAAATCAGCTAAAGGCTCAGGCTGAATTATTGAAAGCTCAGCTAGAAGCTGATAAGATAAAGGGGGCTGTTGAGGTCTTATTAATGGAGGCTCAAGTAGAGCAGGTGAAAAGCCAGACTAAACTAAATGAGGCTAATGCTGCTTTAGCAATTGCGCAAACTGAAGGAGAGAAGAAGAAAGCTGAATCGGATCAATTGATTGCAGCTGAAGAACTGAAAAGCCTTCAAGCAAAAGTTAAGTATGAACTTGAAGAGTATAAGTATAAACTTGAACAGGTTCAGATTGTAGCTGAGATTGAAATGTTGAAGCTTAAAGCTGAATTGGATAAAGCTAAAAATCAACAGGATGAAGTTCTTAATAAAGCTGTAAATGATTATAAGGTTTACATCGGAGAAGTAAATTTACTTAAAAAGACATTGGCTCAGGCAGAATTAAACTTAGCCTATGATAAAGCAGTATTGGCAGATCTGAAGATAACAACAGAAGCAAACACAGAAGCAAGTATTCGTCTATATAATGATTGGATTGTAAATCTGGAATCTAGAATAGCAAATGATAAGAAACGAATAGCTTCATGGAATCAGATATTAACAAATGTTGATGCTGCGAAACTTGAAAAAGAGATAGCTGAAAAGACCAAAGAATACGATGCTCTTTTGATTAAGCAGGCTACACTATATAAGGAGTATAATGCTGCTCAAGCCAAATTTGCAAATGGAGCAAGGAAAGATCTTGTCGATTTTCAAGATTTAGTAGGTAAGAATAGCACTTGGAATTCGATGCCTTATAATATGACTTATTATTCGATAGAAGAAATAAATGCAACTATAACCGAGACCACAAAAAATATTGCTGCTTATAAAACACAGATAGAGCAGAAAAATGCAGATGTAGCTAAATACAGAGCGAAAACGGCAACATTATATACTACTCTCAAGAGCACAGAGGCCGAAAAAGACAAACTTTATGCTTTGTATGATGAAGCCAGAAGTGCATACTATAACGATTGGTCTACTGCTAATTATAATAAAATGAATGCTGCTTACGATAAGTATCAAGCAGCATATAATACTTATAATAACGCGTCAAGCGCCTATTCTTCTAATCAAAGCATGATCAGTAATTTAGAATACAATATTTCGGATTTGCAGTATTCATTGAATTCGACTCAAAATTCATTGACCAAGGCTAATAACCAGAAAGCGGCTTACGGTGGAGATGCAAACAAAGCTACAAAATTAGCAGAGGCTTATATTGTTGCCGAAAAGATCTATAATGCAGCTTATACCGCACATGTAAACAATCGAAATGAAGTGTATAGTATGTCAGCTTATATTCAGGAGTTAACTACTATATATTATAGTGGAGATCTGATATATCCTGGAGGTAATAGCATTTGGACAAGTTCATTAGAGCAAGTGAAAGCGAGAATAAAAGAACTTGAAGCTAATGTTGTTAATAATGAAGCTAGTTTAGCTCAGTATAAGAGAGATATTACCAATGCTAAAGAGTTGAATAAACGTGCTCTTGCTGAACTTGATCAAAAAATCAAAAATGCAGATGCTGAAATTGCTACTCTAAAAACATTGCTTCCAATTGCTGAAAAACAGGCTAGTGATGCCAAAGCGATTATTGATGTACGTATGAAATAAATAAAAACAGAGAAATAATGAAAAAAATATTTAGTTCTATTGTGTTTTTATTTATCGGGTTTGGGAGTGTGTTATCTGCTCAGGAAGATGTAGCTAATTATGCACCCGAAAAAGGAGATGTTATGCTTTCAGTCAATTTTGGAGTAGGTTCTTATATTGGGATGTCTGCGCCAAAACCAAATCTATCTGAATATACTCTTTCTGCGCCCATGTCTGCTTGGTTTGATAAAAAGCCAATTTTAGATGTTGAAGCAAAATTGTTTGTTTCAGATGATTGGGCACTAAAGCTTACAGGAGGATTTACTTATAGTAATAATCCAGGGTATAGCGAAGTTGTAGGGACTGTAGGGATAGAATCGGGGTCAGGGTCAATACCAACTTACAAAGCTGTACCGAATAGCGATAATATTCAGTATGCTATTGGATTAGGTGCCGATCGTTATTATGCATCTAGGAGTGATCGTTTGTTCATCCGCTTTGGAGGAGAAGTAGGTTTTGCTTATGGTAAAGTGACAGCTAAGGCTGACAGCCAAGAGTATATGGGGGCTTCTATTGCCGAAGCGTATGGTTTTCGCATAGCTCCAGTATGCGGATTCGACTATTTCTTTGATAAATTGTTGTTTGTAGGTGTGGATGTACGTCCCGTGGCTTACCAATACACAGTTTATAAAGAACGCCCTCAAGCAGGATTAGGTAATTTATCTTCTGATAATCATACTTTCTCGTTTATCTCACAACCGATGATAAAGTTGGGGATTAAATTTTAAAGAAGAGATTGATCTATCATAAAAAAAGAGACTGATATATATCAGTCTCTTTTTTTATGAAGTTTTCGAAAAATTATTTTTCGATGCTCACTAATTCAATATCAAAGATAAGAGTTGAGAATGGAGCGATAGAACCAGCTTGTTGTGCACCGTATGCTAGGTCGTAAGGGATGTATAAAGTCCATTTTGAACCTGCAGGCATTAATTGAAGAGCTTCTGTCCATCCTTTGATTACTTGACCAACGCCAAATACAACAGGATCTTTACCTTCGTTAGTTTCAAACACAGTACCATCAATCAATGATCCTTTGTAGAATACCTTAACTCTATCGCTAGCAGTTGGTATTGCACCTGTACCTTGTTTTACTACTTTGTATTGAAGACCACTAGGAAGTGCTACAACGCCATCTTTAGCTTTGTTTTCTTCTAGAAATTTATTAGCCGCTTCGATTTGAGGACCGTTTTGTTTCTTAAGTTCTTCTTCTTGTTTAGCTTGAGCTTTAGCTTGAGAAGCCATCATTTTACCTTGAACTATTTCAGTTGCATTTTCAATAGCAAGTTTTTCATGTTTCAGAGAGTTAAGTAAACCTGCAAGTAAAGCTGATTTATTAACTTGTGCCGAATCTAATACTTGATTTTGGAAACCTTCAGTCATTTGTTTTAGTTGGCTTCCGATTTGAAGACCGCTAAAATATGCATCTTGATCTTTGCTATTGCTGTTGAAGCTTTCGCTTAATCCTTTGATGAATTGAACTAGGTTCTTAGAGTTAGCTTTGTTTAAAGAATCTATTTTTGAAACTAGAGCTTTTTCAAGTTGAGCTTTTTTTGCAGGATCTGCTTCTGCAGCAATACGTTGTCCTTCTACTGCTTTGAACATAGCAGTGTCTTGGATCACGCCTAGTTGTGATAGATACTGATTTAGTCCACCTTCTGATAGTTGTACTCCATAAGCATAAGAAAGAGAATCAACCTCAGTCTTTAAGGTTGCATTAGGAGTGCCGGCGCCTCCTTGACAAGAAACAGCCATTGTACCAATAGCAGCAATTGCACTAAGTGCAAGGATTTGAAATTTTTTCATTTGAAAAATTAATTATGATTTAATTATTATACAATATCCAATACTTCTACTTCGAATACTAATGCAGAGTTAGGTTCGATAGATTGTCCAGCTCCAGCTTTGCCATAAGCAAGATCAGCAGGTATAAACAATTTCCATTTTGAACCTACGGGCATTAATTGAAGAGCTTCTACCCAACCTTTGATTACTTGATTTACACCAAAAGTAGCAGGTGTGCCACGTTGTACGCTACTGTCAAATACAGTACCATCGATAAGTGTACCGTGGTAGTGACATTTTACCTGATCGGTAGCTTGTGGAAGTTTACCTTCTCCTTTAGTGATGATTTCGTATTGTAATCCGCTAGGAAGAGTTACTACTTCTGGGCGTTTTTTGTTGATTTCTAAGAATTCTTGACCAGCTTTTTCGTTGATGTCAAGTTTTTCTGCTTGTAGATTTGTAAAGTAGTCATTAATAACGCTCTTAGCTTCGTCGTAGCTCATAGATGGTTGATTATCGTTTAATACATCTGCAAGTGCTTTAGCAAATACTTCGATGTCGATTTTTTTGATACCTGAGCTTAAAAAATTGTTTCCAATACTAAGTCCTAAAGCGTAGCTTATTTTATCCATTGTTTTTCTATTATTCGGGATTTTCCTTTTTATACCCTACGTTGATTTCTGATTTTATAATCTTGCAAAAATAACTCTTTTAGCGATATTTTATCTAACTTTCATGCTTGAAAATCAAAGATCTTCGTGATTTATTTGTTAAATCTTATAAAAAATATTTGAAGTGAAAAATATTGTTGTTTTAACAGGGGCAGGAATGAGTGCCGAAAGTGGAATTGCAACCTTTAGAGACTCAGGTGGATTATGGGCACAACATCGTGTAGAGGATGTGGCTACACCCGAGGGTTTCCAAAGAAATCCTCAATTAGTTTTAGATTTTTATAATAAAAGAAGGAGGGAGTCTTTATTAGCTAAACCTAATAGAGGGCATATAGGGTTGGCTGAAATGGAACAAGAGTACAATGTGCAGATTATAACCCAGAATGTAGATAATTTGCATGAAAAAGCGGGAAGCTCTAGTGTTATTCATTTACATGGCGAATTGATGAAAGCCAGATCTTCAATAAATCCTTATAAGGTTTATCCTTTAGATCCTGATAATCCCGATATAAGTGTAGATGATAAGTGTGATGATGGGTCTCCACTTCGTCCGTATATAGTTTGGTTTGGAGAGGCTGTGCCATTAATGACCGAAGCTGAGGAGATTGTAAGAAGAGCAGATGCTTTGGTTGTTATAGGAACTTCTTTGAATGTGTATCCTGCAGCAGGACTTATTAATTATGTATATGCCGAAACTCCTATTTATGTAATAGACCCGAATGATGTATCGGTTTCTCGAGGTAGAGTGCATTTTATACGTAAGGGTGCATCGGAAGGTGTAGCTGAATTGAGAGATCTGCTTAAAGAGCAATTTGGACATAATAAAAATAAGTAATAAGTATTAACTTCTGCTTATTTTACTTCTTCGTAATCAATGTATTCGCCTTCTTCTTTGCTAAATACTTTTTGATGATTATTCTCTGTATGTGATCGTTGATCTTGCTGATCGTCGTATCTATTATTATGAGCTGATCTACTGTTATTGAAACCGCTTGTTTGCTTGGTAAACAAACGCACAAATCTCAATACAAAAGCTCCGATCAAGCCTATGATTGCAAAGAATACTACTAATATAAATAAAAAGAAACTTCCCATTTAGTATTTTACTAAGTTTACATTAAATGTTTATTGCTCTATTTTAATATTATAACCTTCTTTTTCGGTTATTGTTTAGCAAAGCAATAAAAGGCTTATGACCTTTTTTTAATCTATGAATGTAAATATACAATGAATACCGATTCAATAAAAAGCTTTTTGGAATATTTAACGACCTATTACCAATTCTAAGTAATTTCAACTCTTTAGTAATATAGCCTCTGTTTGTAGCAAATTGTCCTTCTTATGCTCATCAAAGAGATAAAAAGGTCTGAGGTCTTAAGGTTGCTTTAAGAATTTAGAAGTTGTTGCAGATAGTATTATGTAAAGTATTATCCCTGCCGAAATACCCAATACTCCCCAGAAGGAAATGGCTATTATCATAAAAAGAGCTAGAACGTATCGTAGCTCGTTTCCTCTTAGCTTCAGGCTCTTTATTTTTAAAGAGAACATCGGGATTTCCGCCGTTAGTAGAAGAGAAAATATAATAACAAGAGCTATTATCGGATAGAAACTTATTGTTTGAGTAAACTCGTCTCTTACACTAATTCCATAGCAGAAACTAATCCAGAAAAGAGCATTAGCCGGAGTTGGTAATCCAATGAATGATGTAGATTGGCGCTCATCTATATTGAATTTTGCCAATCGGAGTGCTGAAAATATAACCAAAAGAAAACTGATAAATGGTATATATTCGGCAATTGAGCAATCAAGAGTAGCGAGTACAGGTGAATCTGATAGAAATCTGAATACAACAAGGGCCGGTGCTACTCCAAAGCTAACCATATCAGCTAAAGAATCTAATTCTTTGCCGATTGGCGAATAAGCCTTAAGGATTCTAGCTGCAAACCCATCAAAAAAATCAAATATCGCAGCAATTATAACCCATATAACAACCCATAGATAATTACCATTGAATGCCATAACGCATGCTATGCAGCCCGAAAGGACATTCATTGATGTAAGTAAATTGGGGATATGTTTTTTCATGCGTTGTTTTGTAGAGGTAATTCGCCTATTACTGTTTGATTACCTGTAACTTTTTGATCCAGAGTTACATTTATTTTAGTGTCAAGTGGTAGAAATAAATCAACACGTGATCCTAATTTAATGAAACCCATGTGCTCATCAATATGTGCTTCATAGCCTTCGTCAGGATATGTTACAATTCGTTTAGCCATAGCACCTGCTATTTGACGCATAAGTATTTCTACACCATCTTCGCGTCTAATAACAACAGTGGAGCGTTCGTTTTCTGTGCTCGACTTTGGTAAGTATGCAGCTTGAAAACGTCCGTTATGATGTTTCTTCAATATAACAGTACCATTAATTGGATACCAATTGGCATGCACATTTAATGGAGACATGAATACGGATACTTGTAATCTGCTATCTTTAAAATATTCGGGCTCGAATACCTCTTCTATGGCAACAATTTTCCCATCGGCGGGAGCAACAATAGAATTGACCATATCACCTGTAAAGCGACGGTATGGGCTTCTGTAAAAATTGAGTACGATAAAGAAAAAAGTAACAGATGCACCTAATATTAAAAAGGTGAATAAGTTTTTTCCAAAAAAGTAAACCAAACTACCATTGAGTACCAATAGTATGCAGATTAGTATTGCTAGTTCGCTGCGCCCTTCGTGATGGAGCTTCATCGTTTAAATATATATTCGTTATTATTTAGCCTTCCAACAAGCAAAAATATTCTTATTTGCTGACATGGCAAAACATTATTTGCTTTTTCAAAAATAAAGATTGGGTTCAGTAATAGAATTACGAACCCAATCTTATTATATTTGTTGGTTTACAGAACGTACAAAGAGCTGATAGACTCGTTGTTGCATACTCTTCTGATTGAATCTGCGAAAACATCAGCTACGGAAAGAATTGTAACTTTTTCGCATTTCTTAGAGTAAGGAATACTGTCTGTAAATATAATTTCAGATAGGGCTGACTGGTCTACACGTTCCGATGCTGGGTCAGACATTACCGCGTGGCTAGCGATAGCTTTTACCGAGCGTGCACCATGCGATTTCATCAAATTGGCAGCTTTAGTAATGGTACCTGCAGTGTCAACAATATCATCAACAAGTAATACATCCATTCCTTCTACATCTCCAATGATTTGCATTTCAGATATTTCGTTTGCTTTTTTGCGAAGTTTGTAACCGATAACCATAGGAACACCAAAATATTTAGCGTATGAGCTGGCACGCTTTGTTCCACCTACGTCAGGAGTTGCTATTACAAGATTCTCGCGATCTAATGTTTTGATGTGATCAGAGAAGATTGCAGAAGCATATAAATGGTCTACCGGTACATCAAAGAAACCTTGTATTTGATCGGCATGTAAATCCATTGTAATAAGTCGGTTGATTCCTGCTGCACTTAGCATATCTGCTATAAGTTTAGCTCCGATAGATACGCGAGGCTTATCTTTACGATCTTGTCTTGCCCATCCAAAGTAAGGAATTACTGCAACAATAGAACGAGCTGAGGCTCTTTTGGCGGCATCCACCATTAATAATAGTTCCATCAGATTGTCTGAAGAGGGGAAGGTTGATTGAATCAGGAATACCTGACGTCCTCGGATCGACTCTTCGTATGATACTGAGAACTCGCCGTCAGCGAAGCGTTCGATATTCATATTGCCGAGTGGACAACCTAAACTATTACAGATTTTTTCAGCTAAGTAACGAGAGTTGGTTCCCGAGAAGATTTTGAATGGTATCTGTTCCATTTGTTCCATTGATGAGTTGTTTTATTGTAATTGTAGATTTATCGAGTGCAAATTTATAAAACTATTTGTTAGGAAATGAATATCAATGCATAAATTATGCCATTAACACTATTTCGGATATTCTTTGGGCTAGTTATTTGTTAGTAGGGAGCTAGTAAACTCTCGTATAACACCTTGTTTTTCTCTTTTTCTAACTCCTGCATAGCAACTTCATAGCCTACATTGAAAATATCTTTGGTGTGTTCTAAAGTGAACATGGCATAAGATGATAATCTATCGGGTTCTATTAATAGATCGCATAGTTTTCGATCTGCCAGAGAATTAGATACTGATATGTAGTGGAATGATCGCTCTGCAATATATAACAGCGAGTTTTTGTATTTTAGTTTAGTTAGAGGTGCTACATTTACACCTATTATGTTTTCGCATTCGAAGCGAATGGGTGTTACCGGAAAGTTTTTAAATAAACCACCATCTACATAGTGTACTTTTTCTATTTCTACGGGAGTAAACACAATAGGGTAGGCGCACGATGCGGTGATTGCCGGAATAAGTGGACCTTTGTCAAATACGGTACTTGTTCCATTGGCTATGTCAGTTGCCACTACTTTTAAAGGTGTTTTCAACTCTTCAAAAGTTCTGGCTTTTAGATGCGTTTTCAGAAATTGTCTGAATCGATCAGCCTTGAATATGCCTGTATGTGGAATAGTAAGCTCAGCAAATTCTTTGAAAGCTTTTTTATGAAAAAAAGAAAGTATTTCATCTGGACTATTACCATCGGCATATAATACTCCGGCAAAAGCTCCGGCGCTTGTTCCTGATATAATTGAAGGTGAAATTCCTTTTTCCTCAAGGGCTTTAAGTACGCCCAGATGTGCAAAGCCTTTTGCACCACCACCACTTAAGGCTAGTCCTAATTTATATTTATAAGTATTGGCTGTGCTCATAAAGAGTATATCTCAATTGAAATATAAAAGTAAAGGTTTTAAATGGAATACGAGGGCTAATTTGAATAATAACTAATAGAGGGTGTCTATTGTAAGTTTATTTATTCTGTAAATGCTGTACTATTTTAATGTGATAGTGCAGTAAAGAGGTGTTTACTTCTTAATCGAGACTAAATTTAAGAAAAGGAACTAGTTTAGGTGCAAAGGGTTGAATGTACTTATATGTAGCAGACCCATTCTGAATTTTAGGTGCTAATAATTGATGGTGCTCATCGGCTTGTACTATAAGATTTACAACAATACTTATAGCGAATAGCCATTTGGTAAGGCATAATGCAATCCCTGCTAATTTATTTAATGTACCCATTTTTACGGTCTTGAGTATTTCCTCCATCATAGTTCCGAGTAAGTAGAAGGATGTAATGATTATGAGAAAAGTTAAGGCGTATGACAATGGGGCTGCCATGTACTCGGGTATTTGTTTGATGTGTTGTATGTATGGAAGTACTAAGATAGAGAGTTTGCCAGACAGAACGGCTCCTACTATAAGACCTGCAAGTGTAGATAATTGCTTAACTAAACCTGTTTTATATCCTTTTATGATACAATATATTATCACTATGACTATGCAGATATCAAACCAATTCATCTATCGTAATTAGGTAAGTAATGGTACTTATATGAATGACAAAAGTAAGAATTAAAATTAATTCCTACTTTCATTTATACAGAAGACTAAACGAATAGTCTATTCAATTATTTCGCAGCTTCGTCAGATACAGTTAATTTGCCTCTGCCTTTTGCTCTACGAGAAGCTAATACTCTACGACCGTTAGCTGTAGCCATTCTCGAGCGGAATCCGTGTTTGTTTATTCTCTTTCTTCTAGAGGGTTGAAAAGTTCTTTTCATTGCTATATTATATTATTCGTTATTGTTTCTGATCGAATTTGGCTTGCAAAAGTAGATAGTTTATTTTAAATATACAAGTATATCTTTATTTTAAGTAGTGTAAATTATTTTATTGCTGTATTTTAATACTTTTACAATCCATCTATTTTGCAGCTAGTCTTTTCTGTTGTAAATAGTACGAGACACTTTAATCAATTGGTGTTTTGTTTGCCATAGCTTGCTCTCTTAAGATTTTTTCAGCTTTTGCCATAGCCAGATTAATATTGGGGCATATATTCTTTTCGCCTAATAGTTCACAGAATCCAAATTTTTCGAGTGCAGCCCTTACGTTTGGTCTTACCCCCGAAAGTATCATTCTTATGTCTTCGTCCTGAGATTTTTTACATAAACTTTCCAGATTGTGCATTCCCGTAGAGTCTATAAAAGGGACTTTACGCATACGTATGATTCTGACCAGAGGTTTATCTTCTATAACCCGCATACTTTCCTCAAACTTATTTGCTATACCAAAAAAGAATGGACCGTCTATTTCATATACTTCAACGCCTTTGGGAATGATGAGGTTGTCGTCGGAAGATGCTCCTTCTTTGTCCGAAGGGTTTAACTCGTCTGTAATAACCGATATTTCAGTAACATCCATGATGCGTTTCATAAATAGGAATACAGCTAGTAATAAGCCTATTTCGATAGCAATAGTAAGGTCGAATATTACAGTAAGTAAAAATGTTGTAACTAATACGATAACGTCAGCCTTTGAGTTTTTTAGTAAAGCTAAGAAAGATCTCCACTCACTCATGTTGTAAGAAACAACAATGAGTATTGCTGCTAAACAAACCATAGGTATATGCTGGGTTAAACTCCCCAAGAACATAACAACTAATAATAAAAATACAGAATGAACTATACCTGCAATCGGGGTTCGTCCTCCATTGCTAACGTTAGTCATAGTACGAGCTAAAGCTCCCGTTGCAGGTATCCCTCCGAATAGAGGTGCTACAATGTTTGCGATTCCTTGTGCTATCAGTTCCATATTCGAATTGTTCTTTTCGCCTGTAACGCCATCTGCAACATTGGCTGAGATGAGTGATTCTATTGATCCCAAAATTGCCAATGTGAATGCATAAGGGAATAGCGTATTGATTGCCTTTATGCTAAAGGTGATTTCTTGCATATGAGGTAATTCGCTATTTATGCTAAAACGGTCACCGATGGTTTGAACAGTATCGATATTTAGATAGTAACGCAGGAAGTACACAACTACGGTTATAAGAACTACGGCTATGAGCGATCCCGGGATTTTCTTCGAAACCTTATGGGCAAAGATAATGATGAGTAGACTTGAGACTCCAATACCAACAGTTACTAAATCGAGAGTGTTGAAATTGAGAATATATTGTTGCCATTTGCCTAAAAAGTCGGGAGGGATATTTTTTATGTCAAGCCCTAAGAAGTCTTTTATTTGAGTGGAGAATATCGTGACAGCTATACCACTCATGTAACCAACAATGATGGGGTAGGGTATATATTTTATAACAACACCAAGTTTTACAATGCCCATCAGAATGAGAATTACTCCAGACATAACTGTTGTAATAACCAACCCCTGAAAGCCGAATTGCTCTATAATATTATATACTATAACAATAAATGCACCTGTCGGACCTCCGATCTGGACTGTGCTTCCACCAAAAACTGAGATTATAAACCCTGCGATAATTGCCGTGTAAAGTCCTTTTTCGGGACTCACCCCTGATGCGATACCAAATGCAATAGCAAGGGGAAGTGCGACAACTCCAACAATGAGACCGGCCATGAGGTCGGCCATAAATTTCTCCTTATTGTAGCCTTTTAAGGAATCAATAATTTGAGGCCTGAATGTTTTTAAAAAATCCGTGTTCATAGCTTTATATCATAACCTATAATTATGAGTTTGCAAAGGTATGAAATGATTTCTGGTTTACCTCATAATAGAAAATCGATTTGTTTTAACATTCTTGATTCGTCCGAAAATCGTTTATTTTCTTTAAATTTGTGACTCAATGAGCTTTCCTAGATAAATGTATCCTGTCTTACGGGATTTTACCTATATATAAGTGCAATTAAAATGGGAGTTTGTATTTACACTGCATTCTTAAATTATAATAGTTTGTTGTACTTATACTCTCTAAAATTACTAATGGGTCTGTGACCTGATTAAAATATATTGATGAACTTTCGTGTTTTATTTTTCTTATCCGTTTTTTTCTTTCTGTTTGGAGCTTGCAAAGGCAAAAAAGAAGAGTCTACATCTGTCGATAATGTTGATGTCAAAAAATATACCCGATTTAGGGGAGCGTATAAGTCGTTTAATGATATGCCCGAATTGCATTTGGAGGCAGCTCAACGAAAAGGTATTCTTCCTATGGGAGTGAGAGGCGATACCTCTCGGGTGCTGAACGAGATGGTACATTTACCCATGGAGTTGGATTTATATAAAATAGCTAAATTGTCACATTCTGTCCCATACTTGGTGAACGATGCATCTAAGTTATTAGTACAAATCAGTTCCAATTTTAGAGATTCGCTTATTAGTAAAAAACTTCCCGTTTATAAATTAGTAGTGACAAGTGTTACTCGTAGTCTCGATGATGTGGCTTCTTTAACCAAGAGAAATGGTAATGCGAGTCATAATTCGGCACACTGCTATGGCACAACTTTTGATATTTCATGGAAAAGGTTCGAAAAGAGAGGACCTTCGGGAACGAACGACGTTACTACCGATCGATTGAAGCTTGTTCTGGGAGAAGTTTTGCATGACTTGAGACAGAGAGATCAATGCTATGTTGTGCATGAGAAAAAACAGGCTTGCTTTCATATAACAGTCAGATAAGAAAATTTAGAAGATGAATAGATACTTCATGTACTTAGGCTACAATGGTGGTAACTATTGCGGATGGCAGGTTCAACCAAATGGAGTTTCGATACAAGAAGAGATCGAAAAGGCATTAGCTATATTGTTACGTGTACCAACACCTATTCTGGGTGCCGGTCGCACAGATGCAGGAGTGCATGCCCGTCAGATGATAGCTCATTTTGATGCTGATGTTGAAGATACTGTCATGCTGACAGAGAAATTAAACAGAATCTTACCTAAAGATATTGCAATATATAAAACCGTTAGGGTGAAAGACGATGCTCATGCTCGTTTTGATGCTACATCGCGTTTATATAAGTATTATATAACTACACAAAAAGACCCGTTTATGTATCCATATAAATACAAGGTACATGGGAATATCGATTTGGATATAATGAATAGGTGTAGTGATATTTTATTTGACTATGCAGACTTTACGAGTTTTAGCAAGTTGCATACCGATGTCAAAACAAACGATTGCACAATAATGTATGCCCGATGGGAAAAAGAGGGAGAAGATTACATATTTACAATCAAAGCAAATCGATTTCTGAGAAATATGGTTCGTGCAATTGTTGGTACACTATTGGAAGCCGGACGGGGAAAATTGGATGAGGCAGGAATGCGACGGATTATAGAAGCTAAAGATAGAAGTGTTGCAGGATGCTCGGTACCGGGAAATGCATTGTTTCTGGAAGAGGTTGAATATCCCGATGAGATTTTTGGTTAAACGAAGAAATTAAAAATGAAAAGTTTGAGAGGTAGATATTAATGTATAAAGACCTTATACTATATCATAAGAATCAAAAGAACTTTAATTGAATGAATAAAATGTATAAACAACTGCAGAATATACTTAAAGATGAGAAATCTGGTGGAGTCATATTAATAATATGTACAATAGCATCATTGATAATCGCCAACTCTGCTTTTAAGGACCAATATCTTCATTTTTGGCATATCGCATTTGCAGGGCTAAGTCTTGAGCTGTGGATTAATGATGGATTAATGGCAATTTTCTTTTTAATGATCGGACTCGAACTGAAAAGAGAAGTTGCTGTTGGAGAATTTTCACGTCCGCGAAATGCAATATTGCCTGTCGCTGCGGCTTTGGGAGGAATGATAGTTCCTGTTGCTTTTTTTCTATTGTTTAATCTAGGTTTACCCTCTCAATCGGGTGTAGGTATACCTATGGCTACCGATATTGCGTTTGCATTGGGAGTGCTTTCATTGCTAGGGAAAAGAGTACCAACATCGTTAAAAGTATTTTTAATGGCTCTAGCTGTGGTAGATGATCTGGGTGCTATTATGGTTATTGCTATTTTTTATACCAAAGACCTTATGCTTCTCGATTTATCTATTGCATTGGGAATCTTCGCTTTCCTAGCTGTATTGAATAAGTTCAAAGTATATTCGCTTATACCCTATTTTATTGGAGGTGCAGCCATGTGGTATTTTATGCTAATGTCAGGTGTTCACGCTACTATTGCTGGTGTGCTACTTGCTTTAGTTATTCCTTCTGCCGATAGAAAGGATGGACGTTCTCCTGCTTTTTATGTGATGCATAAGCTACATTTTCCGGTTACTTTTCTTATACTTCCTATATTTGCGTTGGCAAATACAGCTGTAACAATATCCTCAGATTGGCATACTCTTTTTGCTGAGCCTATATCATTAGGTATTCTTAGTGGATTGCTTTTGGGGAAACCAATCGGTATAACATTGGCATCTCTGATTGTTATTGTTGCAAAATTATCGAAACTGCCCGAAGGAGTCAATTGGTATAATATGATTGGAGCAGGATTGCTCGGAGGAATAGGATTTACGATGTCTATTTTTATTACACTTTTAGCATTTGACGATCAGCAAATAATAAATACATCTAAGATAGTTATTCTTACAAGTTCTCTTTTAGCAGGAGTGCTTGGGTATATATGCTTACATATGACCTTAAAGAAGTCGTCGAATTGATATAATCATGAGAAGTTGTTTTAGTTGTAAGGGTAGATCTTTGTTTGTCTATCTATAAAGGCGAACGTATCGGTTTGCCTTTACTTGAATAATAAAAAGGGCTGAGGCCTTAAATGAACAAATAAATTATGTGGTTAGGTTTAGCGTTTCTGTCGGCTTTCTTTTTAGGGTGTTATGATATAAATAAAAAAATGTCGGTTCATAATAATGCGGTGATTCCTGTGTTATTTCTGAATACATTTTTTTGTACTTTATTTCTGTTGCCTTTATTCTTATTGTCCCGCGTTGCTCCTGCAACAATAGAGAATACTATTTTTTATGTTCCAACAGTCAATTTCGAGGCGCATGTTTATATTATACTCAAATCTATAATTGTATTATCGTCTTGGATATTTGGCTATTTTGCTGTTAAGCATCTGCCATTAACCATAACAGGTCCTATTAATGCAACTCGTCCGGTGATGACTTTAGTGGGTGCATTACTTATATTTGGAGAACGTCTCAACTTTTATCAGTGGATAGGTGTTATACTGACTATTGTTTCGTTCTTTTTATTGTCGGCTACAGGAAAGAAAGAGGGAATTAATTTTCGCCAGAATAAGTGGATATTTTTCATATTCATTGCTGCTATTTTAGGTGCCGCAAGCGGATTGTATGATAAATACCTGATGCAGCGAATAAGCTCTACGTCGGTTCAGTTCTGGTATAACCTCTATCAATGTATCATGATGTTTGTGATACTGGTTATATTATGGTATCCGAAACGAAAAAACTCGACTGCTTTTAGTTGGAAATGGAGTATTCTTCTTGTTTCACTTTTCTTGACTATTGCAGACTTTGTTTATTTCTATGCATTGACCGATCCAGATGCAATGATTTCTATTGTGTCTATGGTGAGACGTAGTTCAGTAGTAGTTTCTTTTATTGGTGGAGTATTTTTCTTCCATGAAAAAAACTTAAAAGGAAAGGCTATAGATTTGATCTTAATAATTATAGGAATGTTTTTCCTATATTTGGGTACAAAATAATTGATAGAAAGGATTTAAGGCTTAAGAGTTTTTTGTTTTTGTTAGAGTAACAAATGGTTTTGAGATCTTAGAAGATACACAACATATGAAAAAAATAGTATATACGTTTTCTTTATTGTTTATAGGTTTAGTGGCTCAGGCGCAGAATATAGCTCCTTTGGTTATTGCAATGCCCGACGATATGTTGATTGGTGTAACTTTAGAGCAACGTAAGCAACTTATTGCACCTGAAAAAGATACGGCTCAGGCTGTTGTTGTAAACGCAGTGGGTGATACAATAAAACGTCTCGGTTTTACGGATGATTATATTGCACTGCAAACATCTAAAGTTGGTACCTTGGAGGTTAAACTCTTGTCATTGGTAAATAACTCGCAGATTATTGGCGTGATTACAACGGTTTGTGGACCAGCTTGTGATAGTAGAATTGATTTTTATACAACCGATTGGAATCCTTTAGGGCAGCCCGATCTGTTTCCTCAAATAAATAAAGATATTTTCTTAAAAGGTGATATAGATCGTACATCGGACGATTTTCTGAATGCTTATGCATCATTGGATATGACTCCTGTAAAGTTGAATTTTTCTTTTTCTGATAAAAATATTGTGGCAACTTACGATATAAAGAATTATTTGTCGAAGGATGATTACAAGAAACTAGAGCCTTTTCTTAAAGAAGCACCACAAGTTTATACTTGGGATAAATTTGCTTATAAGTAAACAAGTTCGAAGATCTGATATAAGAGAAAAGGTTGACTT
>NZ_CVRU01000084.1 GCF_001261715.1 Dysgonomonas sp. HGC4
GTAGAATACATAATATACAAATAAACTAAACAAATAGCTCACATTATAATTATAGAAAAATTTATCAATCAATTGGTTTATAGTTTTATCTAATCTTATACTTAGAAGAAGAACACAGATTAAATCCTATTACACAGGATAAATACACAGCTATTAAGAATAATCTCCGAGTGCATTAATTCGCTCTTTTTCCTTAGAGCCAAAGCTTGTTCAACAGGTTTCTCCCGACTGAATTATTAAAGTGCTATATTTCTTCATACATTGTTTCCATGTTTTTCTATCTCATATATTTTAGAATTACTAGCAAATAGAGTATTTACAGAATATACTTTAAGTGCTGACATACTCATGTCGTCATTCTCAATATACTGTCTCCAAAAGACATGAGATAAGTATATTAAAAATTCTTTTCCTATTTCGTCTAGAATTCATTGGCATATATTCCTATTCATCAACAATTCTCAATAATTCTTTCATCAACACATTCAGCTCCTCAGAACTTAACAGATTCAATTTTCTAAAATAATTAGTATCCATAACAGTTCTCCGAAATAAATAACTTTCTAGAATATACACCATTCGTCTTTTAGTCAACAATTCGAGAATATGCTTCTTCCCAATTTCCACCACCAAGAAATCTCACATTAAAAACTGCTTTATTCTAAACCTTTGTATTGGTAATACTAGCCGAAGACAATTTTAAGTTTTTAGCTAGAGGAATTATCTGTTCAAAAGAAAAATTTACTTATCCTCTTATCCTTCTATAACTATCCTCCTTACTCAGATATGCTGATTTCATCACAAAATCAATCGATTTAACACCAATAGCGTAACTTATATTTAATAGTACTGAGTACTTTTCCCTGCAAAGTACTAATTTTCAGTATATATATTCTAAACCTATTTTGAGACTGCAATCCAATAGATATGTATTTTTTCATACATATTATTAGACAATTAAGACCATGAATAGTCAACTCCCAATCTTATCAATATAATTTAGACGCTTTATATCTAAAAGCTGGCAATTCTTTATGACACTCTTAAAAATATAAGAATTCATATGTTTGAAAAAAGAAGGTTTTAAACTACGTAAACAAATTTTTCGCCAAACATAATTCAAACTCTCTAATAAAAAAACAAACGATTATATACAAGAACAATATGCTATTTGTCATAATTGACACATAAATC
>NZ_CVRU01000085.1 GCF_001261715.1 Dysgonomonas sp. HGC4
TAAGCAGCCCACTCTTAATTCTTGAAAATTTGTACTTCAATACACTGATACTTCATCTACGAAGAACCATGCAGGAAATCCAACTCCATAGTGCCAGGGAGGGCAGAGTCCAAGCGATTCTATCTTGACTTGTATATAACGTGCTTTTATCTTCTGATCAGATTTGATAGGTACATTTACGAATTTAACCTCTGTATCTCGATCTTCGGGAATGTCTTTATGTCCCATCAATACAAACTCTTTGTTGTCAATAGAGGTTTTGCAAGTAACGCTTTTAGGTAGTAATATCCAAGCGCCTAATTGATGGAGAAAGTCAAACTCTATGGTTTCTATTTCCTTTACTTGTCCTAGATCTATAATAAATTCGGCATCTTTGCTAATCCAGCCCACCCAACTTTCGTTAAAGGTTGCACCACCATATAATCCATCGGTTAGAGCAGTATCTCCAATTTTATCATAAGGAGGCGATGGGGGAGTTATAAAGGTTATTTTTGCATTGTGAGCTAAACTCTTTCTTTCTTTGGGTAAGTTACGTTGTTCATAAAGATCGCAATAATCCTCAATTGTATTATTACGTTCGTTGAGGTATATTACGTTGAGCTCTTTCGCTGTCTTTCTAAATGCATTTAGCTTGCTTTTAAGTTCTTCTATATTTTCGATAGGTTCTGTACGTGCTATTTCTAATTCGGCATATTGAATGGGTAGACGAGCTTCTCTAATTCTATTTAGAAATTCAGGGTTATCTGCTACTGCTTTTTCTGCTTCATCAAAAAGAATCTGATACCTTTTCATCATCGGTGTATTTAACATACCATTCTTATGAGTAATAGGAGTATCGTAAATCCAAAGAGGTTTATTACTTCCGATTAATGCTCCTTCGCGTAACTTGATGTATTGATATAGATAAGGTGCAGCGGCTTCTCCATAATAATCATTTAGAAAAGATTTAATTATTGTTTCTGTGTCTGCTTCTGTATTCCATAAAAGTTTAGCTACTAAATAGGAACGGAGCTCCGAAAAATCAGTGCCTTTAACTCCTCCAATTTGAGAAAAGTGCATAGTTGCATTGTTCTTTTTGAAGAGGTTCATATTTGGTTTCAATATATGAAAGTTGGGAAATGGAGAAACATAATTGTCGAAATTGATACCATAATCCCAAACGAAGATATTACTTGAAATTTTAGACCATCCCTGCATATCTCTCACAAAAGTTTGTCCCGATGGGTTTTCTGTAAGGGTAACCTCCCGATAACAATCTATATCACAAAGCATAATATTTACATTGGGCAATGGCTTTATATACTTAGGTGGTGCTACCGAATAAAGATAAGCTAATGTTGAAAACTCTTTATCAGGAAAACGTTCTGCTAGCTTATTCATGAAATAAATTAAAGTGCCCGATGGGCTGCCTTCTCTTTCGTCTATGGCTTTACAGTTATCGCATTGGCAGTGATTCTGGCTATCATTTTGGCTTACAGAGATAATCTTTTTATCAGGATTAGCCTTGAATATAGAATCTATTTGAACAGAAACAATTTCGAATACTTCGGGATTGGTCAGACACCACTGACTTGCAGTTCCGGGGCGACGTTCACCATTTATAAAAGCATAGTATTCGGGATTGGATTTGCCATATTTAGCAGCAGGTAAGATGCTATTGAAAGTATGTACCCAAAGGTTTCCGGCGAAAACCTCTTTGGGTTCTTCCAATCTGTGCCATAATTTATATATGGGGTCTTTAATGCTGTATGCTTGTGTTTGGCGATAACGAAAAGAGGGATTGTCTACTTTATTTATAGTCTCGGGGATCACTATATTTTTAGAGATAGCAAACATAGGTAGGTTCTCAGCATAATAACGGACTCCTAAATAATCCTCCAATAGTGTTATCACTCCATAAATTGTACCTTTTCCTTCTCCGCCTATTATACGTATATATCCGTCTTCGGTTGATAGAAAGAAGCCGTCTTCTTTTATCGCAGATTGTTCAAAGCCTTTAAGAGGTAGTTGAAAGTTCCCGATAAGAATGTCTCCTTTTTTTAGTTTAGAGTTATTCGAGACAATAGATATTTCCGTACCTGATATTCGTTTTACAAAATCTTGCATCAGGTTGGCAGCTTGTAAGTCAGTACTATCTGCCTGATTGACCACAATACGAGCCTGAGTCTTACCGTCTTTTACAATGGGTAATTGAGCCATAATGCAAAAAGGAATAAAGCTCAGAAAAATCAGAAAAACTTTACTTTTCAGATTCATAGTATTAGATATTAGGTTATTTATATATTGTTTACGTTGTACAAAATATTTAATGCTATAACGAAAGGTCTGAGACCTTAGTTAATAATCAGCTCATCAAGAAATAAGAACCCTTCGGTATGTTTGGCAAAAACTCTGATATAGCGAGCTTCTTTATTACCTAAACTTCCTGAGAAATCTCTTATAAATAGTCGGCTGTAATCTTTAGGTAGATCGTTGTCTACTCTGAAAGCTTTCTCGAAGTTTACACCATCAGAAGAAAGAGATACTTCCACGTATTGAGGTAAGAAAACTCCGGGGCCAATGAGTTGCATAAAATTAGTGCTGAGTGAGTTTAACGGTATAACACTACCCATATCGACCGTTACATCCATATCTGAGGTGAAACCTTGCCAATGATCGTCGCTATAGGTAAAGCTTCCACTATAACCATCTACAAGGGCAGTTTCTCCTCCTGCAGGATACGATTGCCATTTTGTGTTGTAGATTACCTTTTTGCCTATACCTAAATGATAACCCGATTTTCTTTTGAAGGTTGGTTCTTGAGGCTGTCCATCTACCATAATAGCAGCATTTATATTTACCATTCTGTCAACAGTAAAAGGCTCAGTATAAATAGCAGATTCGTTTGTTGGAGTTGTTCCATCAAGAGTGTATCGGATAAGAGGGCTGTTTTGCTCATTTTCGAATCTTATTTCGACTGTTTTCTGTATAGTGTCTACTTTTTCCTCCATTTCTAATTCGAATCCTGGTTTGTAGTAATTCACATTCAGCTTATCAAGTCTTGGAAATTGATTTTTTAATCGAGATTTGAAATCGTCCCAATTTCTATTTTCAGGCTTCGACCACAGTGCTTCAGCTAAAGCTATTGCTCTAGGAAATGCCATGTATTCTATATGTTGGAAAGTAGGAATATGTTCAGCCCAGAGATTTGCTTGTCCACCCCAATAAAGATGTGCCAGCGAATCGGTAGGGGAGACAACCTCAAAAGAGTACACCTTTCGTAAAGGTAAGTATCCGCCTATTGCTTCGGGCTCAGTCATAGGGTTGCCTTGGTAATTGTCAAAATAACAATGGCTACCAGGAGTCATAATCACACGGTTGCCATGTTGTGCTGCAACATTACCTTTCGATTTACCTCGCCATACCATCACTGTTGCGTCAGCTGCTAATCCTCCATCAATTATTTCATCCCAACCAACCAGATTACGTTCTCTCAAAGTCAGGTGATTTGATATGCGTTTGATAAAATAACTTTGTAATTCATCTACATCTTTCAAGTTATTGTCAACCATTCTTTCTTGACATTTAGGACAGGTTTTCCAAGCTTTTTTACTTGCTTCATCTCCTCCTATATGTATTTCTTTTGATGGGAATAATGATATTACTTCATCTAAAACATCTTCTAAAAACGAAAAGGTTTCTTCATTCCCTATACAGAAATCACTATCCACATAAGGTACTCCAGAGCATGATAGTTGAGGGTAGGCAACAAATACTTCTTCGGAGTGCCCAGGCATTTCTATTTCTGGAATAGTGGTTATGAATTTAGATGCAGCATATGCTACTACTTCTCTTACGTCATCTTGTGTGTAATATCCGCCATAGGCATTGGGTGTGCCTTCATCTACAAATTTTTTGCCTTCCTTCCCGAATTCTATCCAACTTGCTTGGGCTCGAAATGCTGTTTTTTGAGTCAATAATGGATATTTTTTTATCTCAATACGCCAACCTGTGCCATCGGTCAAATGCCAATGGAAGTAATTGAATTTGTACATGGCTAGTAAGTCAATGTATTTCTTAACTTCATCTTTTGTGAAGAAATGTCTTGAAACATCAAGATGCATTCCTCTATATGTAAAACGAGGGCTATCAGCAATCTTAACCGATTGTAATGAAAATTGACCTCCTTCTATTGGAATCATCTGTAATAAACTTTGTATTCCATAGAATATTCCTGCGGGTTGAGGAGCTTCTATGATAATTTTGTTCTTGTTTACATCTAATTGATACGATTCTTTATTCTCGCCTTTTCCTAAATTAAGAATCAATGAATTAGAAGAATTAATATTCCCCTTTTTTACCTCTACTTTCGCATGGGTTACATTACTTAATACTTGTGCTAAATAGTCGGCAAGTTGTTTAGTTTCTTCATTGTCATTGGTTACTACAATAGTTGTCTTTTTATTCCATTGGAATGAACCTTTGCCTACTTCAACTTTATTTGGTTGAGGTATAATTTGGATAGGGTTGGTTTTATTCTGAGCATTCCCGATAAAGGAAAATCCCAGAAGTAATAAACAAAGTGTACTAAATAGACGGTTGGTATTACTCATAAGGTTTTGTTTTGTGTATAACGATTGGTTATTAGATTGTTGTTATATATAAGTAGCGTCAAATATTTAATGCGATATTTTATGAATATAACTGTCTCTAGTTATTATGCCTAACTAAAGTAATAAAAAGGTCTGCGACCTTGTAATCTCCACTCTGCATATTAGGGTGGAGATTATGGTGTTTCTTAATAAAAGTTCTTTCGCGAACAGATTTACTGTTATATTATTTTTCAGAGCATCAGTAATAAAAGGCCTGAGACTTTACAAATCGAATTTGCCGATAAAGTTGCTCATACCCATTATTAATAGTTGATAAAGAGCATCATTAAAGACGGTCATTTCCTTTTTATTAACCGGATAACCTCCCAACATAAGAGCTTGTACATACATAATATGTACTACTGAGTTGAATAATGTTTCGTCTTCAATGGCAATTAGATTTTGTACAATCTCATTGTCTTTGTTGAAGCACAAGGTTGGCATATTATCCTCCTTCTTGATGAAGTTGTGTAATGTAGCAGCAAAAGGGTTACCCGAATTCGATAAATTCTGGATATTCTTATTGCTCATTGCTTCATCATTTGCTACATATATAGCAGGAGTATCTATTGGATCGAATTGTTTTAGTTGAGCTTTGCAGTATTGATTCTTGAGCAAATCATTTGCTCGTTTCTCGAATTGTTGATATCTCTCGTCATCAGATATTACTACATCCGAAAGGGTGTCTAATATATCCTGCGGTGTAATTTTTTCTAAACGAATATCGGGAAAAGAGATTTTTATTTTTTGAATCAAATCTACTTCAAACGAATATGCAGCGTTGATCACAGTTTTTCCTTGTGAACCTGCGATACGACGTATTTGGCGAAAATCGTCCAACGATGGGGTATAGTAAACTATGTCATTGTATGTTTTAATAGACAAAAATGTCATATGACCTTTGTTCGTTTCGAATGGAATATAGTCTATAAACATTTTCAATAATTCACGATCTTCGACCGCCAGAGCTTTGATAAAGATATGATGTATGCTTATTATCTCACTTAGTTTCTTTACGTCATTAAGCATTAATACTTTCAGATAATCTTTGAAGCAGTTGCTAAGCTCTTTTTTTGCTTCCTTCATTACATCATCATCCATTAGAGATTCGCGAGATGCAGTTGGGCGTAAATCGTTTGTATTAATAATACATTTTACAAAAGATGTCCATTCGGGCAATAAATTACTAGCTTGTTCACACAGATACATTCGCTTGAGGTATATCTTGTGTTGCTTAGAACCCGAAAATTGAACTTTATAAGGCATAATGTAAGCTACTCCATCTATACCTCCTTTTTCGGAATGTAAATAGAATGCATCCAAAAAATTGATATTGAATGTTTTTCTCCCATATTCCAGCAAATCTTCTTTAGAGCTATCTTTGTTTAGCCATACGGGATCTTTATCTACTAATACTTCTGTACCTTCATCAGTAATAAAATTAATAGTAATAGGTAAGGCATTACCAAATTGTAGAATGTTCTTTTTTAATTCTTCTTTTTCGAATAAAGGGAGCCACTCTTTCTTGGGTGATAGTATTACTCTGGTTCCTGCTTTTTCTATATTATCAATAGTTTCTACTGTATAAGTTCCATCAGCTTTGCCTCGCCAGCATACCGATTTATCTTTAAGTAGGGAGCGGGTTTCAACTACAATTTCGTGACTAACTACAAGGCATGATAGCATGCCGATACCAAATTTCCCAATGAAGTCTTTTTCGTTGAAATCTCCACGTTTTGAGCTTTGTCCGATAACAGATAGAAATTGATGTACTTCTTCTTCTGTCAAGCCAATTCCGTTATCCTCGAATATAAGTTGAGGAGTATCATTTACTTTATTCAGATAAACGTTGATTATTCCTTTATGGTTTTCTTCAATTGATTTTCGAGCAGTATTTGCGTCTATACCATTTTGAAGAAGTTCTCTTACAAATACGTTGGGCGCACTGTATATATGTTCTGATAAAAGCTCTATCATCCCTTTCAAATTTACTTGAAAGAGGTATTTATTTTCGTTATTTTCTTCCATTTTTTATTTTTTGTTGTAATCTATAATGAAGATTCAAAAGATTAATGTTTTATAAGATTACAATCATACATCACAAATTTAAACAATAATTGGATACCGTTTTTCAATGATACCCAATTTTGATTGTATTTGAATTGTTAATTAAGAAACGTGCAGTATTTATGACTATTGTCTTAAAATTATAACAATCTATTTTTTCGGCTTATAAGATAAACTGAAAAGCATGACGCTTTAATTTATCTTTTGCGACGTTCTCTTTTTCCGGTTAGTTTCTGAGCCTGCTCGTTTCCATTATCGGCTGCTTTTTGATACCAATACATAGCTTGTACTTCATCTTCGGCAACACCTTTTCCTGTCAGATAACAATTACCTAGTTCAAACTGTGCTGAATCGTGGTCATCTTCCGCTATTTTGGTCAGCATCTGTATTGCTTGATCCTGATCCATGCTAACACCTTCTCCGTTCAAAAGCATCATTGCTGTCTCGTATTGAGCGTTGTAGTTACCGTTTTGTCCTGCATCAGACAACCAGCGATAGGCATCTGTAAGGTTTTCGGTTGTACCTCGTCCATATTTATAGCAAAGCCCTAAACGATATTTTGCGGCAGTATAGTTCTCGTTGGCAGATAAACTATAATATTTGAAAGCTTCGGTTTCGTTTTCTTCAACACCTAGCCCGTATTCGTAACAAACACCTAGCCCTTCCGAAATAACGTTTTGCTCCTCAGCAAATTTAAAATACTCAAATGCTTTTTCATATTGGGTTTCGCCACCTCCCATATTATATAGGTAATATTCGCCCAGCATGAGTGCTGCATAAGGATATCCTTGTTCGTATGCTTTGGTGTACCATTCTATTGCTTTATCAAGATCGGTTTCAACTAATCCATAATAGTAATACGAGGCAAGTTTGTACTGAGCATAGGTATATCCCATCTCAGCGGCTTTCGTCATATATTCTATAATTTTAGCAGCGTCAAATTCTAAGCCCCCATATTCTTGTTCGTAGCTTAATGCCAGTTCTGTAAGTCCGGGTGCACTACCTGCTTCTGCTGCCTGATTGAATAGCTTAAGAGCCTCTTCTGGATTTTCGGGTATTCCAACAGCATATTTGTAATAACGCCCTAAATGATAGAGAGAATCAGGTAAACCAGCCTCTGCTGCAATTTTATAATGCTTAAATGCTTCTACTGTATTTTCTTCTCCCAATATGCCATCCTCATAATAAACAGCCAATTTAGTATTGGCATAGGGGTAGTTATTGTCTGCAGCTTGTTGATATAGATTGAATGCTTTTTGATAGTCTTGATCTACTCCAAACCCTGCTTCATAACAGAAAGCCAATTCTACTCGTGCATAGTTTGATCCTAATTCAATAGCTTGAGTCAGATATTTAACGGCTTTTTCAGCAGCTATTTCATCTTCGCCACCAACTCCTACTCGATAATAATTTCCCGATAGTTCAATACTATATAGATGTCCTCTTTCTGCTCCGAGCTCGAATAATTCCAGAGCTTTTTTGTAATCGGGTTCTGCTACAAATTCGGCATTCTGATAGCCTAATCCTAAACGATAAGGAGCGTACTCATTACCCAATGCCATTGCCTTTTCAAGTAGTTGCTTAGCCTCTTCAATATCTTTGGGTAAGAGATCACTTTCCAGTATTAAATATGCTTTCTCGCTCAATGCTCTTGGGCTTGCGTCTTCAATAGCTTGTTCCAAATAAGCTAAACCTTTTGGAATGTCTTTTAGTTTTTCATTGTATAAGTAAATACAAGCCAATTCAAAAGAAGATTCTCCATAACAGTATAGAGCGGCTTTTTCGTGCCATGTTATCGATTTTTCAATAGAGGTATTTTCGTCATTACCGAAATTGTAATATTGCCCCAAGAAATTAGCGGCATATACTACATGGTAATTATATGCATTCTCCAACAACTGTATCCCTTCGTTTTTATCTGCATTCTCCAATCGTCCATTTAGATAATTCATTCCAAGGAGATATTCACAATAATGTCCTCCAATGGCGATTCCTTTTTTCATAGCTTCAACAGCTTTGTCGAGGTTATTTTCTTTTCGTAGATAATAATCTGCTAACAAATGATAAGGTTTGCGATGGATTGGTTCTGCTTTTTCTATATATTCGTTTATGCGTTGTAAAAGTACACTGTCATCCAAATCTTTGTCATAGAAATCAATGTATAATAGAAGTATTTGTGCCGACTCATACCCCAATTCGATTGAACGTTCTACAAGTCTTCTGCCTTCTTCTTTATTTTCATCACCATATTCTGGCAAACCAAGATATAATCCATATCCGTAATCGCCCAAAGAGGCAGGGTCTTCAGCTTTTACTCCTTCTCTCAGATATTCTATTTTCTTGGTTAAGTCACGGTATCCTCGTCTAGCAGAACCATATAAATCAGATTGTTCACAATATCCTCTGGTATGTCCTATTTTTATAAAGCGATCATTGATTTCTTTATTTAGGTTGAACCACAGTTTATAATCTGTATCGTTATACTCCATAGATACATACTTGTTCCAGTTACGAGTATATATTTGTCGATAGAGTTCTTTAATAGTATTGTCTACTTTATTTTCTTGTAGAGCAACATCACAAATAGCTAAAGCATCGAGCCATTCTTTCTTATCATTATAATCGTCTTTACTTGTATATTTTTGAGCGACTGTTGATAGTGCTGAAAGATTCTCTGTATGTTTTTTTAGAAGACTGCTATATTGATCTTCGAAGCTTGTAGAAGTCGAAAATTGAGATGTGCTTGTCTGTTCTTTTGAGTTTTCGTTGTTTTTATTTTTTCTTTTGAAGAATCCGAACATAATATATCCTTTTAGTTTTTGTTATTTAAATGTAGGTGAGATCATAATCTTACCATTCGATAGGTGTTTGTCCTTTTGATACCAGATATTCATTAATCTGGCTAAAATGCTTGTTCCCAAAGAAACCTCTGTGTGCAGAAAGGGGAGAGGGGTGCACCGATTTCAATATAAGATGTTTATTGCCATCAATAAAAGCTGCTTTCTTTTGAGCATATGATCCCCATAAAAGGAAAACGAGGTTCTCTCTTTCGTCAGCAAGTTTTTTTATTGCTGCATCTGTGAAGTTTTCCCATCCTTTATTTTGATGAGATCCTGCCTGATGTGCTTGTACGGTTAAAGTCGCGTTTAAAAGTAGCACTCCTTGATCTGCCCAGCGTGTCAAATTACCCGATTTGGGAATGGGTATTCCTAAATCTGCGTTTATTTCTTTGAAAATATTTATCAGTGAAGGTGGAAACTGTATGCCATCATTTACCGAAAATGACAGTCCATGTGCCTGTCCATCGTTGTGATAGGGGTCTTGTCCCAAAATTACGACCTTTACTTTATCGAAAGGTGTATGATCAAATGCATTAAAGATTAACTTGGCGGGAGGAAATATCTGTTTTGTTTGATATTCACTTCTGATAAAATTAGTTACTTTTATGAAATACTCTTTTTCAAATTCGTCTTTCAAGTGGGCTTTCCATGACTCTTCAATCTTAACATCCATAGTTGTGTGATATTTGATGACTTTGACAAAGATATAAATAATAGAATAAATATAAAGTAAGGAGTCAGGGGGAATTAAGGTTATTATAAATACAGAAATGGGATAAAGTAGCTCTACAAATAATTAAATGCTCGTAAAAAGATAGAATCATGTAAATAATAAAATGAATTCTAAATAATTTTATACTTTTGCAAACGAATTGGATAATGGTCCCGTAGTTTAATGGATAAAACGTAGGATTCCGGTTCCTATGATGGGGGTTCGATTCCCTTCGGGATCACTAATGAAATAACAATGAGGTATAAACTAGTTGCTTATACCTTATTATTGTTTGAGAAGTGCCATATTAAATGTGTACCTAAATCGAAATTATCTGGTTGTTTAGTAATTGGGTATTTTATAATCTTTCACCCGATCAAATTCACTTATGTCAATTGTGTATAAATGGTTCGAAGGGGTTGTTGAATATTCATCGATATAAGATCCACCCAATACATATAGCATCTCATCTTTATAAAACATCTCGCTGCCGCTTAATGGTAAATCTATTGGATAGATTTTAAACTCTTTTGTCTTGATATTGTAAGTTTGCATTTTGCTTTTTTCGAAAATGTAAATAATATCATTATTATATGCAACTGCTGGTCTTGCAAGACCATAGGGTAGTACTTTCTCTTGTTTATATTCTCCTGTTGAGACATCATAAGTGTTAATGTATTTGAGCGGCCATCCCTTATCGCCACCTACTAAGTATATAACGTTTTGAATAATAACGCCTTTTGTTTCTTTTGAGTGATCAACTGGCATCCCATCCATTTCGTACCAGTATCCAGTATTAAGATCTAGGACATGAACTTTGTGTGTGAAAATCTTTCCTTTATCAAGATAAGTTTTGATAGAACCTCCGATGAGGAAAATATGATCTTCGAAAACAAATGAAGCTGCATTTACTGCTTGATGAGGATTGTTATTGTCTACAATTATAGTGTCTTTTTTAATATCATATATTTCAATTGTATTATCTAAGTATTCGAGTTTATGATTTGTTGAATATCTTTTACCTCCTAAAACGTATATTTTCCCTTTATTGTGAATTACATTATGATATGCTCTTTTTCTGAATTTTAAATTACTTATTTCCCATTTATTATTCAATATATCATATACTTGCAGTTTTTTACTGTAGTTTTCATATTGAGAAGAAGAGTTTCGAACTATTCCTGTTCTGCCAACACTAAATGATTTAGAATCTGTTGTTGCTGTATTATCGCCACCGATCACATAAATTTTATTGTCAACTAACACAGCACCGAATGAACTTAGTTCATCTTGCATAGGAGCTAATTCTTTATATTGAATGAGTGAGTTGGGGGCGAGTCTTTCAGAAGTGACTGTTACTTGAGATAATGGTTGATCTTTTTTTATAAGGGAAACCGTATAGTTTTTTTCTTTTAGCTCCGAAAACGGAATGCTTTTATTGATATAGCTAATATGTGAAAAATGTAATGTGTCGTTTTCATTAATAGGAAGTAAATTCTTTAGATCGAAAATACCTTTCTCATTTGTAATAGTTGAAACTTTTCCACTATTTAAGGATATACTGACAGCTTCCAAGGGCAAATTGGACTTTTCGTCTATAACTTTAGCTTTGTCTTGTGCCTTAATAGAGGAGATGGATAATAGGAAAATTAAGAGTAAAAGCTTATTCGTAGAAAGTCTTTTTCTGAGTTTTAAATTCATAGTCGTATATTTTCTCGATTTTTGTTCTGTAAGTGGCTGTTAAGGTTACATTCTTAAAGTAAATTCTTGGTTTTAATAGTAAAAAAAGATGCCTAAAGATTAGTGTATACTTCTTGATTAAGGGTTTCTTTTGCTAATATAATATTTGTTTGTTAAAAGTCGAGTGGAGTAATATAAGTTTTCATAGAAAAATTAGCTTTAGGTGTAAAATTAAAAAGAAACAACCCTCCATAATCAAAGTATGAAGGGTTGTTTCTTTATATTATAAACTGTTTATCTGTTTTTCTAAATTAATCGTGAACACATCTTACTAAGCATCCAGTGGTTCTCTCGGCTGGAAAAATAAGATATGTTCCATTTGCAATACTCATTATGTCGGTAGTTCCTCCAAGTGGGTTAACATCGCTAGCCCAGTAATGGCTATTACTTCCTGCACTTTCCAATCCTCCCGTTGCATTTCTTACACCTCCGGCAGGAAAGAATAAGCCTCTACCAGGATTTTCAAAAGTGGCCTCTACGGCTTCTTGCTGTGTTGGGGCAAACCATACACCAGGATAATCATAATCTACAGAAACAATTCGCCAACTTCGTCCAGAAGACGAAATCAAGGCTTGTAATTCGTCTCTTGTAGGTACTCTCCATCCTGTGGGGCATGGGTCATTTACTTCTTCCCATAAGAAACCTGCGGCTCCTGTGGTATTCCATCCTGTAACAGTTCCGTTACTTGCCCAGGCTACTTTTCTATTCCATTGATAGAATTTGCCTATCGCTTTCTGATCTGCTAAAGTATAAGGTAGGTCAACGTTTGTTTCTGCCCATATTACCCCTCCCGGACCGGGTTCGGGTGCAGATACTTCTGGAGATTGTATAATTGTGACAAGTAACCTCAGTCTGGTACCACTTATTATAAAAAATCGTACCCTATCGTCTGCATCCTCAGGGTTTACTTGAGTTGCAACAACCGAAATTGTTGATCCATCAGATGCCTTATTAACTTGAAAGTATTCATCAGTTAAACTCTGCCCTGCTGAGCCATCTATCGGATTTCCATCTCTGTCTGCCCAACTCAAGGTGTAGTCTGATATATCAGTTTGAACAAGAATATCTAGAGAGGAGTTGGCAGTCCCTTCCAATCTTATATAAGAGTTAGATACACCTAAATAATTATTTAGGTCGAAGACCATGTATTTTATATAGTCGCTCCATAAAACAATTCGTGCCTCCATAGATGAAGATATATTGTTGGCTGCTTCCTGAGCTGTGGCGTATCCTTCGCGTAGAACGTAACTTATATTAAATTCATATCGGTGGTTACGTAAAATCTGACCGAAAGGATGACCTGCAATACTGGGATTGAAGTCAAGTCTATAATATGTAACCGAACTGCTGCCTGCATAGCGTCCTCCTATTACTATACATGTTGCTTTACTAATCTGATCGGCGGATGCTGGGGCAGCTACCTCGGGCAAGTACATTTGTGCAACGGAAGATTCTGCAGTAGTGAGAATGGGTGTTGTATTAATATTTTGCTCTGTGCCTAAGGGTACACTAGGATTTGTTACACTTGGTGTAGATGTTGGGTTATTGGGGATGACTTGCGTATTATTTGATACTCTGAATGCTTGTATACTCACTAATTCGAAATTGGAGACGGCGCTAGCTATAATGTCTACGCGTGCAACGGAACGAAGCATCATAATATTGCTTATATTATTTTCTGTAGTAGCCGATAAGCCTGTGGGGAATGTGTAGCTAGCCCACATTGTTAGATCTCCGTTTAAGATATTTGTTGATATAGCTTTTGTAAGTTTCGTTTTTATGGCTGCCGTTGTTTCTCCAGCAATAGGAGCATTAGCTTCTACTATAGCATCGGCATTGGCTATTATATAAATAGTTGTAGGTTGGTTGCTAGATAATAAACGCGCTTTGAATGTTGCACTATTATTTCCGCTATTAGCGATACCTGTACCTGCTACTCTGTATTGGAAAATATCATTTTCGAATACTAATATTTGTATTTGATTTATAGTACTTTCAGCATTCACTTGCCCCGATTTCAATTGAACTTTAGGAGGAGTGCTATCGGCTGTTTTTACACTAAATTGGAAATAGTTCTCACTTCTGCTTTCATTCTTATTAGATATACTGTCTTCAGTACAACTGTAAAGTAATATCACGATAACCAATAAGGCTAATTGACCTATATGGTATATAATATGTTTGAGAAATATATTTGTTTTATTCATTTATAAATTTCTGTTATTATCTTATTCGAAATACATTTATTTATATCCCAGCATGTACTACACTAACCACTATATGTGCTCGTTTGGCAACAATAAGAAAATATCTAAGAATGCTGTTTGTTGAAGGATTGTCTGCTATGGCTTCAACAGTAATGATATTACGCGATTTTGTGACACGTAAAACTCCATCGTCAATAACTTCGCCAGGACTAGTCTGAGGTAGAGGATTTCCTTGAGCATCCGACCACTGTATCGTATAATCTAATACACTAGTTGCTACAAAAGTATATGTGGTTGAACCGGAAACTCTTTCGATTTCAAGGTTTCGTGACGACAATCTAAAGTAATCATTGCCGTCAAGACCTACATTGATATTAGCATCTGTCCAGTCTTGTACACCTACTTCAATATTTGTAGATATGTTTTCTGCAGCTTCTTCGGGGGTTGGCCAACCGGGTGCACTCACATTTACGATGTTAAGTGTATAGTGATGGTTTCGTAAAATTTGTCCCGAAGGATAGCCGGCAATATTTGGTTCTATATCAATTCGGTAATAAGTAACCGTAGCACTTCCTTTGTACCTTCCACCCACTATAACACAAGTGGCTTTGGCTACCTGATTGGCTGATGTGGGAGCTTCGGATTCGGGCAAATAGAGTTGCGATTCCGAATTATTTGCAATAACGGGAATAGGAATAGTAGTGATGGTAGCAACACTACTTATTGGAATACTTGGATCAGAGACTAACAATGAGCCTGTATAATTATTGGGGGCTATTTGAATTTGACTGTTTACCCGAAAAGCTTGTATACTTGTCATCGTGAAATCACTTGGCGTTTTTGTAGTGCTAACATCTATTCGAGCTATCGACCGTAAAACTTTTAGTTGTGTTATTGTATTGTTTAGAGTGCTCGATATACCTGATGGTAGAAGATATTCTCCCCACATCGGGAAGTTACCGGTTATATTGGTTGAAGTAACGGGTTTTATAAGTTTTTGCTTCACTTCGTTTTCTGTTTCGCCAACTAGTGGAATATTATTTGAGATAATACCATTGCTATTTGCAAAGATGAATATTTTCACGGGTCTTTCTTCTGTGTAAATCTCAAGATCGAATGTTGTTGATAGAGTGTCTGAATGAGTGAGAGAGGTTCCCTCTACACTATAATTGTATTTATATCCTCCGCCATCGCCGTTGTCTATAAATACCATCGCTTGAACTTCGTTTATCTGAGACTCATTGGATGTTTGTCTGACAAAAGAAAGGTTTGTTGTATAGAATTGGACTTTCACATTTTTTGAGCCAAACTCGCCATTACCGTCATCGTCCTTATTGCAGGATGTGAAGATGGGTATTATGGTCAATAGGACAAAACCTAGGAGTATAAAAAATACTCTAGTATTAGCCTTTGATTTTTTTTGACAAACTTGTTTCATCAGTGTTATTTATCTTAGTTTATATGTCCTGGTTTTTCACCATTCGAACCAGTGATATACTTCCTCCCAGTTGGTTATTATAATATTCACATTTAATGATGCTCTCAAATCGATTAATACATTAGTGGTAACACCTACAATGGGTATAATATTAGCCCCGTTTTCATCATTTGTGTTTGCCGTGGCAATTAATTGATCCCCTTTATATATATAAATTGTCAGACTATTGCCATCCGCTAGAGGATACACTCTAAAAGGGGAAGATATAAACTGAGTGTTTGAGGCATTAAATTCGCCGTTTTGCTGATATTCTATTGGGCTACCTACTAGGTTCCCTTTAAAATTATAAGCATCTTTTGTAGTTCCCCCGATTATAAAGTAATAATCATTTGCGAATTGAGCATTTAGCCCTTTCACCATTATATTAAGGAGAGCTGTTTTTCGTTGTATAGTGATAGTATTCTCTATTGTAATATCGGTGTTTGTATTGCTACCTTCAATATTAAGTATTCCGAAGAATAAATCATCGGGGTTAATAGCATAACCTTCAGTGTTTTTCTTTAATTGTATAAAAGCTTGATCCATACTAATACCATTAGCTAGAGAGTCTGCCTGCTGGTTGCCATTTAGATTACTCCATACTACTATCGAAAAATGATTGGTTCCCTTTATTAATAATTGGATACGGGTTTTATTCTGAATATCGGCAACTGATACTGTCATTTGCTGAGTTAAGCGTTGGTTTTGATCGAACACATAAAGCTTGGCTTCGCCTGCTTCACCGCTGGCGGTAATATCCTGCCCCGATGCATTAATCGCATTTATTTGTATAAAAAGAGTCGTGTTACAATTTGGAAAATCATCTTTTATACAAGCCGAAAAAGACAATAATACCAATAGGACAATTACACTGTGTAAAGTGTATTTGAACAACTGATTCGATATTTTATATTTTAAATGTCTCATATATTCGTTGACAATTAATCTGTCCTTCGGTTTGTTTTATTTTTTATATCAATTACAAATCCACATTTTGAGTGGGAACAACAACCCAGTCTGCTGGAGTAATTGATACTATTAATGTTGTAGGGTCGCTAGGCAGTTCAGGATCAGGAGAGCCTGTCCCTAAGCGACGAAGAGTTATATTAATAGTATGTTCTGTATTTCGAGCAATAGCTGGAAGCCGGAAAGGGTAATACATGGTTACACCGTTGTAAATTCCCTCTAATGCCATTAGGGTAGCATTCTCTTCGCTATTGTTGTTTGCAAAAACATAGAAATATCTTTCACTATAATCGTTGAGGCTGATAGATTCATACAGGTAATCTTTGATGTTACTACTATCCTGCACAGTTGATCCTTTGATTCCGCTGTAAAAAGGTTGAGCTGTAACGATTGAAGGTATACCTAGTGAAGTCTGCGATTTAGCTTTAATAATAGCTATACCTGTTAACTGAAAAAGAGCAGGATCGACACCTGCAGTAGGATCAATTGTTATTGAGCCTAGCTTTATTTTAGCAACAATACGGCTGAGGGGAATCGTTATGTTGTTTGTTCCCTCAGTTACCGATTGTAGTGTAGCATCGGTTTCTCCGGTCATTACTAACCCCGGAGCAACAGTTTGGTCATCTAAGTTTATATAGTTTGCAACATCTGCTAGTTTACTGTAAGAATCTCCTTCTGAAAGAAGAGGATCATCATAGCCATATGGGCTATTTGCTATAACAACTATTCTTTTTACACCGGTTGTCAATTTGTCAACAAATAATGTTGTAACAAATGTTGTACTAGCGGTCTTTTCAACTCTTTCGAGCCTGTTGTTTGCAAATACATATACGGTGAAATAGCCGATTATATTCTCCAAATATGGATTGCTTGGTCCTACATTACGAGTTGTTGTATCTGCTTTACCGGTGAGAGAGATGGTCAATGAGGCTTTCTTTCCTTCAGGCGAAGACACTTCGTCATCATTGTTGCTGCAGGCAGAGCACAACAGCAATATAATACTGGTTAGGAAAAAAAGTTGTTTCATTTTAGCTTTTATAGAGATAATGCTTAAGTGGCAACAAGTTGCGTTCAGAAAGCAAAGTTTTGTATTGATAAGGTAGAGAGAACTAATCTTAATAAGAATATCCTCTCTACCTATATTTTAGTTAATTACCATTCAACGCTTAGAGTAGGAACCACAATCCAGTCAACAGGAGTAACTACTACAGTAAGGGTTGCCGGATCGCTTGGTGTCTCAGGGTCGGGAGAACCCGTTCCTAAACGGCGAAGCGTTACATCAACTGTGTGTTGAGTATTGCGCGCAATAGCCGGAAGGCGGAAAGGATAATACATTATTTTGTTATCGTACGTTCCTTCCAATGTTACTAAAGTTGCATCGTCATCATTACCACTATCATTAGCAAAAACATAGAAGTATCTATTTGTATGGTCGGCCAAAGTGATAGGTTCATATAAATAAGACTTAATATTTATGCCATGAACTGCAATACCTTCGATACCACTATAAAAAGGCTGAGAGGTAACAATAGAGGGTACACCTACCGAAGACAATGATTTAGCTTTGATTATAGCTACACCTGTTAGTTCAAACAGAGCAGGGTTTACACCTGCAGCAGGGTCAATGGTTACCGTTCCAAGTTTAATTTTGGCTACTATGCGGCTTATGGGGATTGTTATATTATTTGTCCCTACGGCTATCGATTGTAGTGTGGCATCTGTTTCTCCAGTCATTATCAGTCCGTTATTTAAAGCAGTTGTTTGATAATCTAAATTGATATGACTGCTAACCTCTGCAAATTTACTATAAGGATCCCCTTCTTCAAATACAGGAAAAGTAGAGGGTTTATTAGCTACAACAACTATTCTCTTTACTCCGGTTGTCAATTCATCAATAAATAAAGATAAACCCAACAGAGTTGTAGACGTTTCAGATTTTTCGAGTCTGTTATTTGCAAATATGTACACTGTAAACGAATGAACTTCGTTTTCGTCTACTTGTGTTGGTGTACCTACAAGGCGAGTTGAGTTACCTTCTGCACCAGTTCCAGTCAGGGTAATTGTTAGTGAAGCTTTAGCTCCTTTCTCCGGAGTTACTTCGTCGTCGTTATTGCTGCAAGCTGAGCATAATAATGCTACAATGCTAGTTAGGAAAAAGAGTCGTTTCATTATGAATGTGATTTAAAATGATTATTCTAATTTTTGAGTATTTTATTTAGTTCGTCAAAATTGTGTGAGGCTTCAATGCTTCCGGCTTGTTTTCCTTTAGATAAAGCTTTTTGTGCATCTTGAAGCTTTCCTTGTAAAAGATATATAGCTCCCAGATTGTTTAATGTACTGCTGTTGTTTCCTGCTTCCAAAGCCAATTGTTCAGCCTTTTTATAATTTCCCTGCATTGCATATGCGGCAGCAGCATTCTGTTTCGTGATTAAATCGTTTGGATATAAACTGAGCGCTATATCTAGAATTTCGAAAAACTCAACACTTCCTTTACCATAGCTATCAGCCAAAACAAAAAGTTCTTTGGGGCTTAGTTGTTCGGGATATTCTTTTATAATCCTTTTACTTTCTTCTAAGCTGTATTGTGGTATTCTATATTCAATTTTATATTTTACACGTCTGAGTAAAGGGAAATATTCGTTAAGCATAAAACGATAAGGACGTCCTCCGTCTAGTTCCATAAGTCGCTTTTCTCGTCCATCAAGAACATCTGTGTTATGGATGATAGTAAGGACCTCTTGTTTTTTCTCCATATTGCCATCTTGAATGAGTTTAATTAAACCATCCCAGTCTTCACCAACCCAATCAACTTGAAACGTACCTGTCGGAAAGTCGTATCTTTTTTTTAGGTAGTTAGTCAGCGATTTAGCTCTTTGCTCAGATAAATTTTTGTTGAAGGCATAAGTACCTTCTATGGAGGCATATCCTGTAATTGAGATCTTTTTAATCGTTACTTTCTTGTCGTTTAATAATTGATTTAAATGATTATGTATTCTATCCAGTTCAACAGTATTATCGGCAAGAGAAGGGTCAATAGCCGATTTTCCGACCTGAAATTTCAAGTACGCATTATCTTCTTTGTTACCCATTTTTAAAGAGTCGGTAGGAGGTGTTACAAAGGAGAATAAAGGTTCGGGCTTTTCTTTGGTTATAGACTCTCCAATCTCTAGAGTCGGTTTTACGGCAAGCAGGCGTTTATGTTGACTTACAGCCTTTCCACAACCCGGACAATTGCTTTCATCCAGATATAGGGATGCTTGTTTCATCCAATCTTCTAGATTCACAACAGTAGAATAGGGTATTATCTGTGCTTCTTGTTTTCCGGCTCTTAGAACTTGATAGGCATTTTGATTCTCTTCTTTCAATGTGCCAAATTCTTTCTGTCTCTGATATACTTTGTGGCGTATTTTACCATTGATAATTATTGGTTCGAGAGTTAATGTTTGATTTCCATTTTTAATTATCGGTGTCAGAATTAATTGTTCCCGTGTAGGTAGATGTAATGATTCAAGGTCGAAGTCAATATCTATACAAAGAGAATTGCCCTCTTGTGTAAATTTTTTCACGGTATAGCTGAAGTTATTAGCTTCGCCCTCTTGAGCTTCCAGTTTATTCCATCCTAATAGTGATAGAATCAATAAGAGATATATTGGTTGGTTGATTGACATATTCTTGTGGGATTATTTAATTAGATAAATAAAACTAAGACCTACTTTAGTCGGACCAAAATAGTTGGAGGATTTACTTCCTAAATGATCTCCACAATCGCAAGGTTCAAATTTATCGTATTCCATATAGTTGTAACCGAACCCAATATTTGCTTCCATACTCCACCGAGGGCTCAGTATCCATTGATATCCATAGGAAATACCAGCACCTACAAAATAACCTTGGCGTCGATAATTTTCACTGTCGCTTCCAAATACGAAATTGGGTAAATTTACTCCTCCGATATTGAACTCTCCACCTTGTGCGTGAACTCCAAAGAAATGACCTTCGAAAACATCACATAACCAATATCGTAACTCAGATTGAGCCACCCAATGTTTGATTTTTTTATTGTTACCAAATTCCCATGGATTATATCCTCCGGAAAGATCTACTGTCCATTTGCGACCTATCGCCATTTCAGCACCAATATTAGGAGTTGTGGTAGCCCAATAAAGAGCATTGGTCTTTAGTCCTATTTTCTGGGAATATCCGTTGGTAGCAAAGCATAGTAGAGATACCAATACGAGTATAAACTTCTTTTGTAAGATTGGGTTCATAAGGGGAAGAGTAATGTTTCTCTTTGTTTTATAATGTAATAGCTCATGTGTTTAGCCTCGGCTTTCGTTGACTAATCTAAATTGTTACTTTTATATAAAAACAAGTTGAGGTAACTTTTGTTCACCTTTGCGATTGATTGTGCAGTATTCTGCTATACCTAGTTTAAATAGAGCCTCTCAGAGCTATTTTATAGATGTTTTTTTTCGATGTCATAATGTTTTTCGCTTTATTATTTTAACAGTTTGTTGTTGAGTGTAGTTACTGTAATTATTTACTTCTTAATTGTTTTGTCTATATAATAAAAAAAGAGCAGCTTATTAGCCGCTCTTGATTTATTGAAATCTTTGCTATTAGATTTATATGCCTTGGAAAACAAACGGTTTTGATGGCGTGAAATCGCCAACACTATTACCTGCATGAGTTGTACCGCTTACCAAGTCTAACTTCATCACAGGAGCCTTTTCTGAAAAGTCTACATCTTTGAAGTCAACCCAAAAAACATTTGGATATAGGGTTGATTCAAAGTAATATACTCTGTTTTTTTGATCAGACACAGTTCTCCATCTTGTAGATGAAATATTAGGTTCATTGGGTGTGCTTATTCCATAAGGGACAGATACATTACGTATAACACTGAATACGCTAGCTACATTTATGCGAGTATCTTCTACTTGTGGAATGGCATTTATATAATAAGATGCTCTTACAAACCGATCGGCTGCACGATTGGTTCCGGGTAACATGGTAGTACCACCAATATTTTCCCAATATTTATTTAATGCAAGTTGCTCATCAAATATTGGAGAATTGGTCATTACCTGATATGAACGGTCATGGTGAATAACTAATTTACCTTTGATGTATTCAAAGATGGCATTATCCCCAGTAGCATCTGATATTGATAAATGGAGGGTCGCCATTCTGTCTTGACCGGGCATGTTATCTGAGATTACCACAAAAGATTCTTTTTCTAAGAACGAAACTGCTTCGTCAACAGTTGCAAAGCTATCTAATACATATTGTACCCATGCAGCTATTGTCAATCCCGGTTTTTTTTGATCCCATACTGCATATTCCGATTCGGCTAACCAAAGGAGGTTTGCAACCAATCCTTTTTCATTCATCCCGTCAGTGCTTGACATATCATAAGCAGAAGCAATCACACTTCCATATTTCGAAGTCCAACGTAATGAGTTAGGACCTACTTCTCCATTTCGCTCCATTCCTCTGGGGAATATCCAAAGATTACTCATTATATCTTCTTTCCAGTCCATAGATCGGGCTGTTAAGATTGTGTTATTCGGTCCTTGGTAGACTACACGTGTACAAGCCTTAGATTCTTCTATTGATAAGGTCAGGAAAATTGCTGAAAATAGAAAGCAAATTAGTTTTTTCATTTTAATCGTTAATTAAGTGATTTTGTATTATTAAATAATAACAATGAACGGTTTGGATAGTTCAGATTAGGAAGGATAGAATATAAATGAAGCTATTATCCGAATGCGTATTTTGTGAGATGAATTGTATTGAATATTAGATGGTAAATATTATTTTTTGATATTTAACTTAATGCTCTGTAATAATATAATTAATATGATCTTTTATTCTATTAATGAACTATATTTACAACATTACTAATTATTTGATATTATGGGAGAAAAGAGAATAAAAAAAGAGACTAAGAAACCTAAACAGGTTAAGCCAAAAGTTATAGCTGCACAACCCTCTACTAAGGGGTTAGAGGATAAGAAAAAAAAGAGTTATTGATAACTTAAAGGGCGAGTGTTTTACTCGCCTTTTTTATTTAAAGTTTTGCAAATACTAAGTATTAACGAAATTGGTATTGTTTCTCGAAATTTTGTATATTATTGTAATAATATCGAATCTTAAATTATATTAATTAATTTAAATATCTTTGTGCAATAATTAATATGAAATCAATATTTATGAAAAATGTATGCCTTTTAATTGCTGTTTTATTTTGTTTCGTGGCATGTTCTGAGGATGAGAAGGAAACAGTATTAATATTATCAACATTGAGTCTTCATTTTGTTGCTGATGAAGAAACTAAAACTTTTGATATACAGTCAAATGTGTCTTGGTCTATATCAGGTATTCCTGAATGGTGTATCCTGGATGTAAAGGAAGGGGAAGGCAACAAAAGAATAGAAATTAAAGCTATCGCTAATCCCAATGATACACAACGAGAGGTTATACTTGTAGTTAAGGCGGGTAATAAAAGTGAACAATTGTTGATTCAACAAAATGGTAAAGTTTTTACATTAAATATATCCGAATCCCTACTTACCTTTTCTGCAGATGAGGAAGAGTTGTCTTTTGATATTCAAACGAATGACTCCTGGTCAATAACAGGTCTGCAAGAATGGTTTAGTCTGAGTCTTTCTGAGGGCAAAGGAAATGAGACAATTGTGGTAAAAGCTCAAGCTAATACTTCTGAAGTTGAACGTGAGGGAATTCTTGTAATAAAAAGTGGTAGTGAATCAGAACAGATAGTAATAAAACAAATAGGAAAAGTTTATTCATTAACATTGTCAGAGTCAGTTTTAGATTTTCTTCCCGAAGGTGAAATCAGAGGTTTTGCTGTAGAGTCGGATGGTAGTTGGACTGTTTCTTCTAATGCAGCATGGTGTATTGTTGATGACGGAAATGGAATGGGCAATGAAACAATTAGTATTAGTGTCTTGGAAAATCAAAAAGAAACAACTCGTTCAGCAGAAGTAACTGTTACTTGTGGGAGTTTATTAAAGAAAGTCATCATAAATCAAATGGCAGGTATTATAAGTTCTGTGCCATATATATTTAATTTAAATGATAACCGCTTGAGGGCAGGAGACCAACTTGTAAAGCGGCAAGTAGAATATAAAGATCCAGGACAAAGTGGGGCAAATGTTACTTGGGATTTTAGTAATCTTGTATCAATAAATGATGAATACACAGTCGATTACAAAGCTCCAGTTTTAATTGAAGGAACTCATTATATCATGGGCGATGATCGTCTGGAAGCAAAAGATGTTGCTCCTAATAGCCTAATAATTGCGGAGGAACATAATACTATGTACTATTTCCAGCTAAAAGACAATAAAATGATAACCTTGGGGCATGAAAATCCAGTAACCCTTTTAAAGTATACAACTCGTTTATTTTCTGATGCATATACTACCTCTTATGGAGATAAACAACAAGCTCCCTATTATGGAAAAGGTTTGTATTCAGGTAAATCGTTATTCACAGTTGAAGGGAAAATAGAGATGAATGCGGATGCGTACGGTACATTAATATTACCTTCAGGTCGAGTATTGAAAAATGTATTGAGAATTAAAACTGTTAGATCTTCAACGCAGACTAACCTCAGTATAAATCCAGATTATACAACTTACAATAGATCAGAATTTACCACTTACAAATGGTATGCAAAAGGATATCGTTATCCTATATTTGAGACTATAGTAAATATAGATACTGATACAAATGCAAAAAGTATTCTTTCTTTTTATTTCGCTCCAGAAAAGCATACATATCGAAGAATTAATAAATAAAATATTAGTTACAACTAATATGGTAACGGCTTCAAATTTTGAAGCCGTTACTCTTTTTATAAACAAAAATGCATAAATATGTAATTTTTGTGCATAAATATAAATTGTTTTTTTCTATTTAAATTAAATTTTATATCTTTGAAAATGGTATAAAACCGAAATGAAGATTAACTAAAAGATATATAAAAGATGGTTTTTGATATTAAAATGATTCAAAATCTATATGAGACGCTACCTCAAAGAATATTACAGGCTAAAGAAGAATTAAAAAGACCTCTTACGCTTACAGAGAAAATATTGTATGCTCACCTATCAAAAGATGAGCCTATTAAAGATTATAAGAGAGGAGAGGATTATGTAAATTTTGCTCCCGATAGAGTAGCTATGCAGGATGCTACGGCGCAAATGGCTCTTTTGCAGTTGATGAATTCAGGTCGCGAAAGAGTTGCAGTACCATCTACAGTGCATTGCGATCATTTGATTCAAGCTTATAAATCAGCAAAAGAGGATTTGAATACGGCTGAAATAACCAATAAAGAAGTATATGATTTTCTAAGTGTTGTATCCAATAAATTCGGAATTGGTTTTTGGAAACCGGGTGCAGGAATTATACATCAGGTAGTGTTGGAGAATTATGCATTTCCCGGAGGAATGATGATTGGTACAGATTCTCACACTCCTAATGCCGGCGGATTAGGAATGATTGCTATTGGTGTAGGAGGTGCGGATGCTGTTGATGTGATGGCTGGTATGCCTTGGGAATTGAAGATGCCTAAAATTATAGGAGTAAGACTAACCGGGAAACTATCGGGTTGGGCTTCTGCTAAAGATGTAATTTTGAAACTGGCAGGTATTCTTACCGTAAAAGGTGGAACAAATGCTATTATAGAATATTTCGGTGAAGGTGTATATTCGCTTTCGGCTACAGGAAAAGCTACTATTTGTAATATGGGGGCTGAGGTAGGAGCTACTACTTCTATTTTTCCTTACGATGAAAAATCGGCTGAATATTTAGTTGCTACTGACCGAAAAGAAATAGTAGATGTAATAAACTCGGTAAAAGACCATTTAAAAGCAGATGCTGAGGTTGAAAATAGCCCTGAAAAGTATTACGATCGTGTAATTGAAATCAACTTATCGGAATTAGAACCATATATTAATGGTCCATTTACTCCCGATGCAGCCCATCCTATTTCTGAATTTGCAAAAGTGGTAAAAGAAAAAGGATATCCTCAAGCAATGGAAGTTGGTTTAATAGGTTCTTGTACTAACTCTTCTTACGAAGACATGTCGAGAGCAGCTTCTATTGTAAAAGATGCAAGATCAAAAGAAGTGTCGGTTAAGGCACAATTTATAATTAATCCGGGATCGGAGCAAGTACGTTTCACAGCCGAACGGGATGGTATATTAACGGAGTTCGAAGAAGTTGGAGCAACCATTATGGCAAATGCTTGCGGACCTTGTATCGGACAATGGAAACGTGAAACGGAAAATCCGGAACGTCCCAACTCTATTGTAACATCATTCAATCGGAATTTTGCCAAAAGAAATGATGGCAATCCTAACACACATGCTTTTGTAGCTTCGCCCGAATTGGTGGCTGCTCTAACAATAGCAGGAGATTTGTGTTTCAATCCGATGACGGATACGCTTACTAATGCTAAAGGTGAAAAAGTAAAACTACAAGAACCAATCGGATCAGAGTTACCTCAAAAAGGTTTCGGTGTAGAAGATTTAGGATATATAGAACCTGTGTCAGCAGGAAGTAATATTGAAGTAAATATAGCTCCCGATTCGCAACGTCTACAAATATTACAACCATTTGCGGTGTGGGACGGAAAAGATATTATTGAACAACCGTTATTGATAAAAGCAAAAGGAAAATGTACTACTGACCATATTTCGATGGCTGGACCGTGGTTACGTTTCCGTGGACACCTTGATAATATATCGGATAATATGTTGATTGGTGCAGTTAATGCGTTCAATGATAAAACCAATTCAGTAAAGAATCCATTGACAGGCGAATTTGAGGCTGTACCTCAATTGGCACGAAACTTCAAAGCAAAAGGTTTGGGTTCGATTGTTGTTGCAGAGGAAAATTACGGAGAAGGCTCTTCTCGTGAGCATGCAGCTATGGAACCTCGTTTTTTGAATGTGAAAGCGCTTATTGTAAAATCATTTGCACGTATTCATGAAACCAACTTGAAAAAGCAAGGTATGCTGGCTCTTACCTTTGTCAATAAAGAAGATTATGACAAGGTTCGTGAGGAAGATAAAATAAGTATTTTAGGTCTGACAGATTTTCAACCCGGAAAGAATCTGCAAGTAAAATTGACCCACAAAGATGGTACTACCGATGTTATAGAAGTGTCTCATACTTATAATCAACTTCAAATAGAATGGTTCAAAGCAGGTAGTGCATTGAATTATATGAAAGGAGAATAAGGTTGCGACTCTCTAGCCATATAAATGACGAGAATGAATATAAATGTAATTCTATTTCCTGATTTTGAGACTTTAGATGTCTTTGGACCTGTTGAGGTTTTTGGCAAAGTTGATAAATGTACCCTTGAGTATTATTCTCTAGAAGGAGGGATTATATCTAATAAAGACAGAATAAGAATTGAGACTCAGAAAATAGATAATACCAAAACAGACGATGTTCTATTTATACCCGGTGGGGGAGGAACACGTAAAGAAGTTGATAATATAGAATTTCTCAATCAGATAAAATCCCTAGCCGAAAAAAGTCTATATGTATTAACTGTATGTACAGGCAGTGCCTTACTTGCCCGAACAGGACTTCTTGATGGAAAGAAAGCAACATCCAATAAACGGGCTTTCGATTGGGTAAAGAGCAATTCAGATAAAGTCAATTGGATACAGCAAGCGCGATGGGTAGTTGACGGTAAGTATTATACTTCATCAGGTGTAAGTGCAGGAATAGATATGGCTTTAGGTTTTGTAAGCGATTTTAAAGGAAAAGAGATTGCAGAAGAAATTGCTTTCAGAATAGAATATAATTGGCAAAGAGATAAAAATCATGATGATTTTTGGAAATAATAAATAAAAAATAATGTCACAAAAAATAACTATAAATAACGGTAAACTAAATGTTCCGAATAACCCAATCATTCCTTTTATAGAAGGTGATGGGGTAGGAATAGAGATATGGAAGAATTCGCAACAAGTAATAGATAAGGCTATTGAAAAGGCTTACCAAGGAAAACGTAAGATAGAGTGGAAAGAAGTTCTTGCAGGAGAAAAATCATTTAATGAAAACGGTTCGTGGCTTCCCGAAGATACAATGAATGCCTTTCGTGAGTATCTGGTGGGAATAAAAGGACCTCTTACTACACCCGTTGGAGGAGGAATCCGTTCGTTGAATGTAGCCCTTCGTCAGGATTTAGATTTGTACGTATGCCTTCGCCCTGTTCGTTGGTTTAAAGGTGTGGTATCTCCAATTAAAACACCGGAGAAAGTAAATATGACTATTTTCCGTGAAAATACGGAGGATATTTATGCAGGTATTGAATGGATGCAAGGAACACCCGAAGCAGCTAAGTTCCTTAATTTTCTTCAAGCAGAAATGGGGGTTAAGAAAGTCCGTTTCCCCGAAACTTCTTCTTTTGGGGTTAAACCCGTTTCGGTTGAGGGTACAGAACGTTTGGTTCGTGCAGCAATAGAATATGCTTTGGATAATAAATTACCTTCAGTAACTATTGTTCATAAAGGGAATATCATGAAATTTACCGAAGGTGGTTTCAAACTTTGGGGGTATGCTCTTGCCGAAAAAGAATATGGCGATAAGGTATTTACTTGGCAACAGTGGGAGAAAATAAAGAAAGAAAAAGGCGAAGCTGATGCTAATAAAGCATTGGAGAAAGCTAAATCGGAAGGTAAACTAATTATCAAAGATGTAATAGCTGATGCTTTTTTGCAGAATACATTATTAAAACCTGCAGAATATTCGGTTATTGCAACTCTAAATTTGAATGGAGATTATGTTTCCGATCAGTTGGCTGCCATGGTGGGTGGTATTGGTATCGCTCCCGGAGCTAATATAAACTATATGACAGGACATGCAATATTTGAGGCTACTCATGGTACAGCTCCCGATATTGCAGGCAAGGATATTGTGAATCCATCATCTTTATTACTATCTGCTGTAATGATGCTTGAATATCTGGGATGGACCGAGGCAGGAGAGCTTATCACAAATGGTCTGGAAAAACTTTATAGTAAAGGAGAAGCTACAGCCGATCTTGCCCGCTTTATGGACGATGGAACAACACTTTCAACCAGTGCATTCTCTCAACTTCTAATAAGCAATTTGTAATAAGTACATAGTATATATAGAATAGGTCTGTGACCAGAAATTAATAACGCCATAAATTTTATCCGATGAATAACATTATAAAGAAAATCTCCGAAACGATACGCACCACTACACAAATAGATCCGGACTTATTTCAAACATATAATGTAAAAAGAGGACTCCGCAACGAAGACCATACAGGGGTTGTTGTTGGATTAACCAAAGTCGGAGATGTTGTAGGGTACGAAAGAGACGAAAATGGATCGCTGAAAGCCATTCCCGGAAAATTGATATATAGGGGAATCAATATAGAGGATATTGTAAAAGGAGCTCAAGAAGAAAATCGTTTAGGGTTCGAAGAAACAATATTTCTGATTCTAGCAGGTTATCTTCCCGAAAAACAAGAATTGAAAGATTTCTCGCAACTGTTGAGTCAGACGATGGATTTAAATCCAAAGATAACCATGCACATTCTCGATCTCGAAGGCTCTGATATTATGAATATCCTTTCGAGATGTGTTTTGGAACTATATACTTTCGATGAGAATGCGGATGATACATCAGAAGAAAATCTGGTTAGACAATCTCTCAATTTGATAGCTACATTTCCTACCATTGTTGCATATGCATACAATGCACTAAGACATAATCAAGGCAAATCGCTTCATATAAGACATCCCAAAGAGAAATTTTCATTAGCAGAAAATTTTCTATATATGATGAAAGGCAGTAAATACACTCCTTTAGATGTGAAGATACTCGATTTGGCATTGATGGTTCATGCTGATCACGGGGGAGGTAACAATTCAACCTTTACAGTTCGTGTAACCAGTTCTGCAGGTACAGATACCTACGCTTCAATTGCCGCAGGTATTGGATCATTAAAAGGACCTTTGCATGGAGGTGCCAATTTGCGAGTAGTAGATATGCTCAAACATATCAAGAAGAATATAAAGGATTGGACAAACGTTGAGGAAATTGATGTATTCTTACAGAAGATATTAAACAAACAAGCATATAATAAAACAGGTCTTATATATGGTATAGGGCATGCAATTTATACAATATCGGATCCACGTGCAACGCTCTTAAAGGAGATGGCACGAGATTTAGCTATAGAAAAAGGGCGCGAAGAAGAATTTGATTTCTATAACCTGCTTGAAGAACGTGCAATTAAAAACTTTATGGAGTATAAAGGGAGTAATGTAAAGAAGCAAGTTTGTGCCAATGTCGATTTTTATTCGGGTTTTGTATATGATATGATTGGTTTACCTCAAGAAATATACACACCACTATTTGCCATGGCTCGTATTGTAGGATGGACAGCACATCGTATAGAGGAATTAAACTTCAAAGAGCGTAGAATAATTCGTCCGGCATACAAAAATGCATCAGAGATGAAGAGCTATATACCTATATCTGATAGGAAATAAAGCCATCAGCATAATATATACTATATAGCTATATAATGAGTACGCTTTATATATTATAAATTTATACTTACAACCCGTTTTAGCTAATTACATAGCGGAAACAATAATGAGGTCTCAGACTTTAAATAGAAGATGAAACAATTTACTTTAATTATAGCCGGTGTTTATGGCTTGATAACAATAATACTGGGAGCCTTGGGCTCCCATGCTTTTAAGAAAATTCTTTCAGTAGATAAACTTGCCAGCTTCGAAGTTGGCATTCGTTATCAAATGTACCATGCAATTGTATTACTCGTACTAGGGTTGTTTTTATCCTTTACAACACCATTAGAGAAATGGTCGAGCCTTTGTATGATAATAGGAACATTCCTTTTTTCGTTTACTATCTATTTTTTGGCTTTCTCCGAATACTGGAATATAAATCTGAAATTCTTAGGGCCTATTACCCCAATTGGAGGGCTCTTCCTGATTGTAGGCTGGGCTTTACTAATCACTTACTTTGTAAAGTATAGGTTTTAAGTAGATTACCTACTGCTGTTCTAATAAAGAGATATTAGAAAGTTAAATAGTTGAAATTCTTCCCTTAAAAATAGGATATAAGATTATTTATTTTATATATTTGCCAAATAGCTGGTTTTAAGTACATAAGCATATAAGTATAGCAGGATGTCTATCTTGTTATATTTTTTGTCTCTCTATCCACTTCATAATAAGGCTATTGAAAAAAAGATTCGATT
>NZ_CVRU01000086.1 GCF_001261715.1 Dysgonomonas sp. HGC4
TGAAAGTAGGAGATAAAGTACGTTTTCTAAATACAACGGGAGGCGGAATCGTAAAAGGTTTTCAAGGTAAAGATATAGTAATAGTAGACGATGATGGGTTTGATACACCGATACTTATTAGAGAGTGTATAGTTATAGAACCTGCAAATGAGGCTCAAGTGCGTCAGTCGGTAAAGCCAAAGGCGCAAGAAGTTACATCTTATCAGAAAGAGCCTAAGGTAGAGAGTGTTTCCGTTGTTGAGACTAAAGAAGGAGAGCGTATTACAGCTTGCCTAGCTTATCTGCCTCTTGATATAAAGACATTGAGTACAACAGGGTACGAATGTTACTTAGTAAATGATAGTAATTTCTATCTGTCTTATAACTATATGAGCAGATCTGATAAAGGATGGATAAGTCGTGCTACAGGGACTATAGAACCCAATACAAAGATTTTTCTGGAAGAATTCACGAAGACTGATCTGAATGATTTGGAAAAAGTATGCGTTCAGTTCATTCCATATAAAGTAGATAAGCCTTTCAGTTTGAAGAATCCTTGTTCTTCGGAAATTAGAATTGATACAGTTAAATTCTATAAGTTGCATAGTTTCAAAGAGAATGATTACTTTGATGAAGAAGCTATCATTTATTATCTGATGAAAAATGACCTGACAGAAAGAGAATTGTTTGTATCGGCGGAGGTTATTGAAGAAGCGATGAAAGAGAAGAAACAATTAGATCGTCAACAACCACAACCTCTTAAAAAGAAAGATACATCATCTTCTATTCTTGAAGTAGACTTGCATATTGAGGAATTGATAGATTCTACAGTTGGTTTAGATGCAAAAGATATTCTTGAATATCAGATTATTAAATTCAGAGAGATAATGGATGAAAACAAGGCAAAGAAAGGTCAGAAGATTGTCTTTATTCATGGTAAAGGAGAAGGCGTTTTAAAGAAAGCTATCTTGAGTGATTTGAAGACTAGATATAGTACGATGAATTATCAGGATGCATCTTTTAAAGAATATGGATTTGGAGCAACAATGATTACGATTAAATAATTTAGAATTGAACCTTAAGGGTCTTTTTTGAGGTAATAAAATATAAAAGCATGGCTATGAAGTTTCAAAAGAAATATAAGAATTTGCTAAGTGCATTATTTGTCTTTGTAATTGCTTTTTCTTCATTCTTGGCTTTTGAACCTCTATTTGAACACTTAGGACAAAAAGCTTCGCAAGAATTTGCTGCTGCTATTTTCGGGACTATTTTTGCTGCGGTAATTACGATGGTTTTGTTGAATAAACAAACCGAAACCGAAGTCGAAAAGAGTCGTAGTGAAAAGGTTTTTGAGCAGAAAATAACTCTGTATAATCAGGTTATAGACACTTTGCAGGGTGTTTTTGAAAAACAGGTAGATGGTACTGAAATACAATTAGACCGATCGGAGATTACTCAATTGGAATTTCTCCTCGCAAAAATGATGATGATCGGTAATGATAAAACCATAAACGAGTTTAAGGCTTTTTATGAGATTGTTACCAATAACTATTCGCCTCAAACGCAAACCTTATATTTAGATTCTTCGGATAAGCAAATTGTTTTTCGCTTTGCTGATTATTGTCGTGAGGAGTTAGGTTTATCAGATAAAACGCTGGAAAAAGAAATTTTAGAGGATATTGTTCTGCAAGGAGAGCTATTCTATAATATAGAGGAAACGGGAGAGCTTCACCCTAATCTGGTGGATACAATAAAAGATATTTATGGTTATCTGGTATTTGATTTGGATTTACCTACTCGGAATATCGTTTTTAAAGCCAATGGTTTTGATGCCTACATTAGTAAAAGGCGAGACGATAAAATGTGTTTTTTGCAATGTACGTTTAATATAGATTCTGTTCGATTGGTTTTAGAGCACGATCATGTCATTAAAGGATTTGCAAAGAATCAGGAAGACAATAAATCTATATTCTTATTTGAATCGGACGATCGTAAAAAAGTGAAGTTGTATATTTCGGATATAGAGCGTGCAATAAAGGAAAGCTATATGCTAACAAAGAAGCAAATATTGAACTTATGAAAAAGGATATAATTTTTTAATGATTAAATATAGAATGAAACAAAAACTATCTGCATTATTGCTAATATGTATAGCTGTAATGTTTTCGGGCTGTGGTGTTAGTAACGATTTAACCAGTGCCTATAACGTAACAAAGTGTGAGTATGATTATAAATCTATTTCGAACTTAACGGTATCAGGAGTAAACTTATCAAATGGAATATCGCCATTGAGTGTTCCTAAGCTATTAGGAATTTTAGGGGGAACAGCATCTTCTATTCCGATGAATTTTACTCTAAATCTGAATGTGAAAAATCCAAATACAACAGCTGCCATTATGAATGGTCTGCAATATATTGTAAGTATAGATGATATACAGTTTACAACAGGACATGTTGATCAAACGATGAATATTGCAGCGGGGACAACTCAGGTTCTACCTTTGAATATTGGTGTTGATCTTGCAACACTAATGTCTAACAATTCTAAATCGGCAGTAGAGAATATTGCTAAGAATTTTATAGGAATAAGCGATACTAAGTCTAATGTGAAGGTGCAAATCAAACCAACTTTTATGATTGGTGGTACGCCTATCACTTCTCCGGTATATTTTCCGGTAAGTTTCACGTTTGGAGGTAAATAAGGGTTTGTGAAACAAAAAAAACCGACTAGTCAATCTGGTTAGTCGGTTCTTTTTTGTTTATATATTTGATTATTTATAGCATAAAGTCAGTCAACGGAGGGTAAAGCCCTATGTATTCTTCTGTACTTTCGTCCGCATAGGCAATCTTAAGATTATCCATAAGATCTTCTTCCTCCAGAGCTTCTAATATTGTATGCACAGCTATATTTTTATTTACTACATAGCAAAAAATATTCATCGTTCCCGACCCTATATCTCCACCATCGCAATGTCCATTTCCTGTCCATCCGAGGCAATTATTAAATAGTGATTCGAGGTAATCTCTTTTCTCTGTTAGTTCTGCTTGATCCGCGTCTTTGTCGTATGAATATTGAACAATAAACTCAGTGAGATCTTCTTGTTCCTCATAGCCGATTTGTTTTTGTTCACTCACATATTTTGCGAGTGTGATGTTTGATGGCAGATCGTTACTTCTGGTTTCTATAGTTTCAGTCTCCCCAACTTCTCCTAATATCCCTTTATGGATGGTTATTGTATTATCTTCATTGATCCATATTTCAAAATACCTTGTGGTGCCTTCCGATTGCTTGTATAGCTTCATCATCTTAGCATCGGTCTCTTCTTCATTTATTGCTGTATCGTCATTCCATTCATTCACATTAGGCACTTTACCTTCTGCATAGTATTGAGAGAATAGATTTATTATTTCGCTTTGAGTGGTATATGTTCGGCTATAATGCTTGAAATTATCATCGGAGCCGAATACAAATCGTATTTCTGCATAATACTCATTGTTCTGCTTGATGGCTTGTATATAGATACTGTTTTCAATGGGGTTTTTAGGCTCCAGAATGATATAGCTGTCTTCATCCTCAGTAAGACTGCATATTGTTGCCTTAAGTATCTCTATATCGTGTTTGCGGACGCTACTTCCGTCCTTTATAAGTTTGAACTGTATCATTGTGTTATTACTTTGTATTATTTAAATGATCGAATCCTTTGGATAGAAAATGCCCAAAATCAAGTTCGAAGTTTGGTGTGAAAATATTTTTACCTAGTTGTTCGTTGATCTCGCTTATATCCCAAAAACGTCCGTCGGAAACTTCTTTCATATCCACCTTCGGTATTTGGTTGGTTTTAGTATAGAAACAGTAAGTCAGTTCTCTCTCTCTATCTGTTTCAATAATGTATTTATCAATATAATGGATGGTTAAGTCTTTAAGACCTATTTCTTCGCCAGCTTCGCGTAATGCTGCTTGCTGAGGGGTTTCATTCAAGTCGATATGTCCTCCTACTGACGAATCCCATTTGTTGGGTTGTATATCCTTTGTTGCCGATCTTTTTTGCATGTATAGCTTTCCTGCTTCATTAAACACATGAAGGTGTATCACCGGATGCAATAGTTTAGAGCCACTGTGGCATTGGCTGCGTGTTGCCTGACCTATTACATTACCTTGTTCGTCTACTAATGGAAATATTTCTTCTTGCATAAATTTATTTGTCTAAGAATTTCCTCAATTCATCGTTGTGAAGATTTTCAACATTGCCATCGAAGTTTAAACGAAATGTACATCCTGCTTTCCATTCCGAACAACCATAAGCAGCTTTTCCTTTCAATAGTTTTCCTTTCTTGCAGAGCGGGCATAATACCGCTTCGTCAGGTTTTGGTGTTGAGGTTTTCTCTTTTTTCTTTTCTGTTGGCTCTTTTTTCTTACGAGGAGAAGTCTTTTTTGCAGGTTTCTCTTCGGGCTCTTTGACTTCTTCTATTTCAATAGATTTTCTCGAATAGTCGTTTCTTACATTCATTACTATTTGAGTCAGCATCTGCTTTAGTTCATCTATGAATATTTTTGTATCATATTGATTACGCTCTATTTGTCGAAGTTTGTTCTCCCATATTCCAGTCAATTCGGCAGATTTGAGTAATTCCTCTTGAATAGTTTGTATCAATTGCACACCTGTTATTGTAGCTAAAAGGTTCTTCTTTTCTTTACGAACATAATTGCGCTTAAACAGGGTTTCTATAATGGCAGCACGCGTAGATGGGCGACCTATTCCATTTTCTTTAAGAGCATCTCTCAGCTCATCATTTTCTACGAACTTTCCGGCTGTTTCCATTGCCCGAAGCAATGTTGCTTCTGTATAATATTTAGGGGGAGAAGTCCACTTTTCGGTTAAAGAAGGTTCGTGTGTTCCACTTTCCCCTTTTTCGAAAGAAGGAAGTATATTCTCTTCATCTTTATCATTACTTTCAGAGTCGTCAGCTGAGGAGTTATTCGATTGCTTCTCGAAAACAACTCGCCATCCCTGATCTAATATTTGCTTTCCTGTTACCTTAAATTCAACTTTAGAAGCTTCTCCTAAAACAGTCGTTGTCGATATTTTACAATTCGGGTAGAATACTGCAATAAATCGTCTGGTTACCATATCGTATACCTTACGTTCATTTTCAGTAAGAGCATTGGCTCGTACTCCTGTTGGAATGATAGCATGGTGATCGGTTACCTTGCTATTATCGAATACTTTTTTCGATTTCTTTATTTTAGCAGCAAGTATAGGAGCTACTAAATCTTCATAACCCATCAAACCTTTTAGGGTTGCAGGCACTTTGGGGAATATATCATCACTCAGAAAAGTAGTGTCAACACGAGGGTAGGTGGTGAGCTTCTTCTCATAAAGTGATTGTATAATTTTCAAGGTATCTTCTGCCGAAAAGGCAAATTTCTTATTACATTCTACCTGCAATGAGGTAAGGTCGAATAGTCGGGGAGGTAATTCTTCGCCTGCCTTGATCGTTACATCTGTAACTTCAAAATCGGCTAGTTTTATTACTTCTAGAAACTGTGTTCCTTCTTCTTCTGTTGTAAATCGTCCTTTAGTTGCCGAAAAAGTAGTATTTCGATAAATAGTTTTTAATTCCCAATAAGGCTCAGGCTTGAAGTTTTCGATCTCCAGTTGTCTGTTTACAATAAGAGCTAAAGTTGGGGTCTGGACCCTTCCAATAGATAATACCGATTTATTTTGACCATATTTTATGGTGTATAGTCTCGTTGCATTCATGCCGAGTAACCAATCGCCAATAGCACGAGATAATCCAGCCTCATACAGTTTGTCAAAGTCGCTCTGTTCTTTTAAATTTTGAAAGCCTTCTCGTATTGCATCCTCTGTAAGAGACGAAATCCAAAGACGCTTAACCGGGCATTTAGCTTGCGCTTTCTGCATTACCCAACGTTGAATAAGTTCTCCTTCTTGTCCAGCATCACCGCAGTTTATTATTTCTTCTGCATTTGCAAATAAGGTTTCGATTACGGAGAATTGTTTGGCTATTCCCTGATTCTCGATTAATCTGATGCCGAATCGGGGAGGGATCATTGGGAGTAAGTCTAATGACCAGCGTTTCCATTGTGGATAATATTCGTGTGGTTCTTTTAGGGTACAGAAATGCCCGAATGTCCATGTTACTTGGTATCCGTTTCCTTCAAAATACCCGTCTTTTTTATTTTTTGCTCCTAGAACATTGGCTATTTCTCTGGCTACACTCGGTTTTTCGGCTATACAAACTTTCATATTAAAGAAGCATGTCTGCGATAATTCAAACAGACATGCTGTGCATATTTTATTTTATTATGTGATACTTAAGCTATCAAAAGCTTATTTATTGGAACTGCCTTTTTCTTAATGAGCGACAGTATTTAAAGTCTTGTTTTCTAGCTGACTCTTATAAATTATAGAGACTAAAGTAATGAAAAGCTTTAGACTTTAATAAGATTCTTTTTCATTTGGAAAATCAGACTCCTTCACGTCTTTTATATACGATTGTACAGCTTCACTCATTATAGTATGAAGATCTGCATAACGGCGAAGAAATTTAGGAGAAAAGTCTTTGTTGATACCAAGCATATCATGGATTACTAATACTTGTCCGTCAACGTATGCTCCTGCTCCGATTCCAATCATTGGAATAGTCAGTTCTTTAGATACTTGTTCTGCCAGTGTTGCTGGAATCTTCTCTAGAACAATTCCAAAACAGCCTACTTCTTGAAGAAGTTTAGCATCTTCGATTAGTTTGTCGGCCTCTACTCCATCTTTAGCACGTACTGCATAGGTACCATATTTATTAATTGATTGAGGCATCAATCCCAAATGTCCCATAACTGGGATTCCTGCATCTATTATCTTTTTAATATCTGCAATAATTTCTTTGCCTCCTTCTATCTTTAGCGCATCAGCACCAGTTTCTTTCATTATTCTTATAGCAGCTTCTAAGGAGAGGGTAGGGTTGCCCGAGCAACTACCGAATGGCATATCAATGATAACCAATGCTCGTTTTACTCCGTTTACTACCGATTTGCCATGATAAATCATCTGATCGAGAGTCATAGGGAGAGTTGTGGTATTGCCTGCCATCACATTTGATGCAGAATCGCCTACCAAAATTACATCCATACCTGCCTGATCTACGATCGAAGCCATAGAATAATCATACGATGTAAGCATTGAGATTTTTTCGCCTCTTTGCTTCATTTCCTGTAAACGATGAGTCGTTACTTTACGGTTATCTTCTGTATAAGTTGACATAGTTTTATTGATATTATTAGCTCTGCAAATGTATAAAAAGCAAATGGTAATAAGTATTATAAATCAAAAAAGCTGCACTAATTAAATAGCACAGCTTTTTTGTATATTGTATCTTTTATTCTTAGAATCTATATCCAAAAGTAAGTAATCCACTGAACATATTTGTTTTAAGTTCGGCTTTGTCTGAGCCAGCAAAACTATACAAATCGTCAGTACGACTATTCATTACAAATGCCACATCGGTGTAAAAGTGAGGTGTAAATCTATAACCAAGTCCGTAAGTGAAATAGTTAGAATCTCCTACTAGCGAGAAGTGAGTTATAGTTCCTGCTGTAAGAGCTGTATGTGTACCGTCTTCACTACCATTCACTAAGATGTCTTTTACAGGGCTTTGTTGCCACATGTAACCTACACGTCCCGAAAATTGAGGAGTGAAACGAAACTCGGCTCCAAGACGTAATGTTGATGAATTTCTGAAAGATTCTTTGATGTCTTGATTTGCAGGTGATTGAAATCCATTAGCATCCTGTAAATTCATGTTGCCATAGTTTGTTAGCTCGTAGTCTGCACTTATTATTGCTCTTTTAGCAATAACTCCTGCTAAACTGAATACCCACTTATCTGGTGTGCGGAATTTATAATCTGTAAATACAACACCTTCTTCCCGTCTTGATGAAACGTTAGGTCTTCCGTTGAAGCCATCCATAAGAACAGAGTATCTATCTGTCATATTGTACCATGTTGGAGAGTGATAAGCAGCACCAATTCTTAATTCTTGGATTGGTTTGAAGATAAGACCTGCTTTTACTTGCCAACCCGATCCGTCTGTTCTCAATTGATTATCCATTTCGTACTCATGTGCTGGATCGCCAGTTGTTCCTTCGTAGAATGCTTCACTGTAAAGTGATGAAATATTATAATTGATATCAGTAACCGAAATTGTAAGACCGGCACTAAGCATGTCTGCAAAAGTAGTACCCATATTAAAGTCGTAAGAATCCACAGATCCTCTTTCGAATACATGCAGATAATTATCAATCGTAGGATTTTTCATCCCTGACAAAACCGATTGGTATCTAGTACCGTTGGGGGTAGTAGGACTTATCATTCCTGTACCAAAAGCGAGAGCTCCCAGCCAATACTCTGAGGGTCTGTCCCAAAATGGTTCTTGTGCCAACTCTAAATCTCGAGAAGGTATACCATCTACTCTATTTGCAATATAGTCAGTTTGTGATTGATCAACAAAATGACCCTTCATCGTGTATTTTCGATCAAATGATTGTACGCGATTATAAGAAAATCCGAAATTGATTAAAGGAGCAACATCACTGTGTAAAGGCACTGTTCCAACGAAAGCAATATTATCAAAACTAAATTTGAATCTGCTGTCGTCAGTTTTGCTATCATACAGTCTTGTTGTAGTTCTTGTGTTGGTGAAATTCATCGTAGTTACGATCTCTGATTTCGTGTATACGCCTATTCCCGCCGGATTGATTGCAATCCCCGAAATATCACCTCCAAGAGCACCGAAAGCACCACCCATTGATACTGAACGTGCAGTACCTTTCAAACCTGTATAGGAAAGGTTGAAAGCATCCATCTCTCCCTGTGCTAATGCAGATCCTATGAAAGATGAGGAAAGTAAAGCAAGAATAAAAATACGTTTCATAGTTATTGTTTTTATTTCTAAAAAAAGCTATTTTAGTTTAAACAGTTAAAATAGCTTTTTTGTTTGTATTCAACATTCTTTTTGTTTCAATTTTATCTGCGTCCTCCACTACTACGACCACCGCCGCCTGATGAACGTGCAGCTCCTCCGCCTGATGAACGGCTTGGTGCAGATCTTTGCATAGATGAGCCTGATGATCTGCTGCTTGAAGAACTTCCTGTATTGAAATTCCTGTTGTTATTAGTTGCAGGTCTTGAACTTGTACCCGATGATCTGTTTGTTGAAGATCCTTGGTTGCTTACTGCTGCGCCTCTATTATTGGTTGTTGTTCCACCTCTATTAGTGCTTGTAGCTCCACCTCTATTAGTGTTGCCTGTTGTATTTCTTGTTGGAGAATTAGTAACTATTCTTCCGGTGTTTGGATTGTAGGTAGCGTTTCTGTTTACAGATGTTCTGCCTGAAGCAGCTCCAGCTCCACCTCTACCTGTTGTACCATTGTTAGTTGCTGGTCTTGTGCTAACTCCTGATTCTCTGGTTGAAGTACGTCCTGAGTTATCTCTGGTACTGCTACTGCGTGTACCTTCGTATCTTCCAGTTGAAGTACGCCCTGAATTATCTCTGTTTGTAGATGTACGTCCTCCAGTTGCATCTCTACCCGAAGATCCACGGTTTGCTGCGCTTCTGTTGCCTGAGGCAGCTGATCCTCTGTTGCCGCCGTTTCGTGAAGTGGTTCTGCCAGGTCGATTGTTGGTCATCCTTTGACCGCGACCCCAGCCGCCGCCCCAGCCCCAACCAGGA
>NZ_CVRU01000087.1 GCF_001261715.1 Dysgonomonas sp. HGC4
TTTTTTTTGAAAATAATTTATTGAGGTTTTCTTTCGAAATAGAGCTCTTTTTGTCTATATGAATGTATATATTGAAATTGTCATCAAAAAAATTAACTAAATCTTCCAGATGATCATAGTTCTTGTATGCTGTAATTAAAATAGCTTGCATAGGGTAGAGCTTTTACTTTTCGAGTTGAAAATCAATTTCATAATATAAAGACATATATGGCAGGGCGTAGGGTGTATCTCCTAAGCCGAATTTGGTTCGTGCCTGATATTCTTTAAAAACTACACTTGTGGCTTTATTATTTTTCTTTTCTGCAATGATAAGCATTCTTTCTTCCCAGATGTTACTTATAGCCTTTACATCTTTATATGCATCGTAAAAAGAAGCCATGAAGCTTATGACGCAAAATATAAGGAAGCAGTATTTGGCTTGTTTTACTAATGGTGTAAACGCATCGATCTTATTATATAAGATGCCAAATGTTATGATGTTAAAGGTTATTGTAGCAAACCATGCACGTGCCGGAAATCCTGGCGATGCAACCATAATATATATTGAAATAAATACTCCAATGAAATATATGCATATATATGACAAGGTAGCCTTTCTGTTATTGCAATTAACTTTACTGTAAATAAGCATCAATAAAGTAATACCTAGATTTAAAAGTCCTAAATAATTGACAAAGCGTTGAGTATAGTTTAATATTCTGTATGTAACGAGAAATGGACTGATGGATGTGCCTTCTGCTCTGGCAAAGTTTCCGGGGGCAGCAATCATTATAATATATCCGATAATTGCTCCAATGAGGCCGGCATACATCCAAATAGGTGTTTTGTTGTTGCTGTATTTGTAGTACAAGATAAAGCATGCTATCATAACGATCATTGCTGCAGCGGTATTCTCATTGGTCCACCCTGCGATTACTCCTCCTAAGAGCATTAGTAGAGAAAAGGTAATATCCTTTAATAATGAGCATTCTTTATTTGAGCATCCTTTATTATTGCCATATAGTCTATAAGGAAGTAAGAATAATAATATAATGAGGGTTCCCCATAAATAATTAGAGCTACCTGTAACCCATAGAACGGTTTCTGCAAATACAGGTTGTAAGAACCATGTTAGGGAAAATGAAATAATCAGAATACTTATGCTGTTTTTTAATTTTCCTATGATATGGTAGTGGATGGTCAATATAAAAGCAATAAACCCAAGTGAGTTTATTATATCTATAACAAGAGAATTGTCAGTCAAGAGTAGCATTTGAGTGATAAAGTGAACAACGCTTCTCCCTCCCCATTTATAGTAGTGTAAATATTGAGACTGGAAGATGTCATTTATAGAGGTCAGGCGACTTTGAGTTTGATAAATGAAGGAATAGACAAAATCATCTCCAATCAGAGGAGTTTTGATGTTAAGGAAAAGAATAAATGGGAAGATGAGGCATAGTACGAGCATAAATAAGAGATTGTAAACCGATCGTCTCTTTATGATGAAGTTCTCTAAAGAACTAAAGCTCGATTTTGCCTGAAATAACAGGTCTTTTGTTCGAAAAAATGTTTTTTCGAAAAGAAAGGGTATTTTATTTAACATTTTGATTCATCTTCTTTTTAAGACTTTTATTTATATACAAATATAAAAAATTATATATTCTTTTGATAAAAAAGTGCTTATATATCTATATTATATAGGTGTATAATTCTGTTTTATGCTGAAAAAAAGAGGTTTAATGTTTTTCTCTAAAAAAAAACTCTTATATTTGCACATTATTACGAATTAACATTAATCAATGTTTTGGATATGAACAAAAAGGATTTTATCATTTCATTCCTCTTTATTACGAGTCTTTTTTCACTTTCTGCTCAAGAAGAGTCAAGTCGTACTCTTATAGCTGAAGAGGTGGAATATGGACAACCTAATCAGACTTATAATACATATAAGACTACTTGGAAAAAAAATAGATTTAAAGATAATTGGATTATCTCAATAGGAGGTGGTGCTCAGGCGATGTTTGGAGAAGATGACAGCAAGGGACCTAACACCGATCGTGTGACTTTTGCTCCACAGTTTTCTATAGCTAAATATTTTTCTCCAATCTGGGGATTGAGATTTAATCTTACCGGAGGATCTTTACACGGTTTTAATGATGGTAATCATGGAACTTATCGTAAATGGAATCATGGAAATGAAAATTATTTAGGGAAAAATCACGCAGGAGTTCTTCCTGGCTATCCAACAACAGGTCCGGGTATGGATATGTTGTCATGGGATCCTCAATGGAATTATCTTGGCTTTACTTTGGATAACCCAGATATAAACAAAAGGATTATTCTTGATAATGGAGCATATAAATGGGTTCCAGGTATGGATGAGAAAACTGTTTATATGCAGCATATACGCTATGTTCAAGCTAATATTGATTTCATGGTTGATTTCCTGAACCTTATCGGCAATTATAATCCAAAACGTTTTTTCGAACTTACACCTTATGGTGGTGTGGGAGTATATAATGCTTTCTCGAACCTAGGTAGTGACAATTTTTTAACAGTTGGTGTACATGCTGGACTTATAACAAAATTCAGAGTAAGCGATAGAGTTGGTATTAATGCTGAGTTTTCTGGCTCTTTAGTTCCTGATGAGTTTGATGGTCAAACAGGAGGTGAAATGGGTATGACTGGTATTGCTCAGACTACTTTATCTCTTGCTTACAAATTTGGAAGAACAGACTGGGAAGTTGCTGAGCCAATGGATTATGAATTGGTTAATCGTCTGAACGACGAAATAAATACACTGAGAGAACGTAATGCTAAGTTGGCTGCAAAAGAGTGTCCTACTTGTCCTCCACCGCCTCCAGTTGTTAAAAGCGAACCAACAACAAGCTCTGATATTAAATTCTTACCGGATCCAGTATTCTTTAGAATTGACAAAGCTGTTATTGATCCAACTGAATGGGCTAAGATTGACAAAGCTGCAAGATACTTAACTGATCACCCTGATGTTAATGTGGTAGTTACTGGTTATGCAGATAAGAAAACAGCTTATCCTGAATATAACATGAAATTATCAGAACGTCGTGCTAAGACTGTATCTCAAGCATTGATCGAGAAATATGGTATCAACCCATTAAGAGTTTCTATTAACTGGTCAGGAGATCAAATCCAACCATTTAAGATAAACGAATGGAACCGTGTTGTTATATTTGTTATTGAATAAATAGTAAACTATATAATATTAGAACGTCTCTTAGTGAAAACTAAGGGACGTTTTTTTATATTTGCTTGTTGCTAGAATTATAGTAGAGGAAAACTAATAATCAATATGATATGGAAAAGGTAAACTGGGGTATTATTGGCTGTGGTAATGTTTGTGAGAAGAAGAGTGGCCCATCTTTTTACAAGATAGAGCATTCTGCCTTAGCTGCTGTAATGAGGAGAGACATAGATAAGGTGAAAGATTATGCTCAAAGACATAGTGTTTCGAAATGGTATACCGATGCTGATCGGCTTATTTCTGATCCTGATGTTGATGCGGTATATATTGCAACACCTCCTAGTACTCATGCTAGCTATGCGATCAAAGCTATGCAGGCTGGTAAACCTGTATACGTAGAAAAGCCTATGGCAATGAATCTTGCAGAATGTGAGGAAATGATTAAGGTCTCTACTGCAACTAATCAGAAGCTATTTGTAGCCTTTTATCGTAGAGCATTGCCTTACTTTCTGAAGGTGCAGGAGTTGCTAGAGAATAAAGCTGTAGGTGAGGTTCTGACTGTTGATGTTAAACAATATAGGTCACCCAGACTATCTGATTTAACATTCTCTGATCAGACTTGGAGAGTTGATAAGAATATAGCAGGAGAGGGCTATTTTTATGATCTGGCTCCTCACACTTTAGATATACTAGACTTTTTGTTAGGTGAGATTAGTGATGCTAAAGGTTTCTCTGCAAACTTAGGTAAGCTCTATGATGCAAAAGATACTATATCAGCTATACTTCAATTCAAGTCGGGAGTTATAGGCAGTGGTCAATGGTGTTTTGTAACCTCTAATCAGACTGATATTGATTCTATAATTATTACAGGAACTAAAGGTGAGATCAGATTCAGCACATTTGCTTTCTCGCCTATTGAACTAATAACAGAAGTGCTTTCGCAGAGTTTTGATATTCCTTCACCCGAACATATTCAGCAACCCTTGATTCAAACAATTGTAGATGAGTTGAGAGGTATTGGAAAGTGTCCTTCTACTGGAATTAGTGGTGCGAGAACTTCCAGAGTAATGGACTTGATTCTTAAATCTTAAATAATATCTATGACCTTAA
>NZ_CVRU01000088.1 GCF_001261715.1 Dysgonomonas sp. HGC4
TATTTAGTCCAACAAAAGATTGTTTTTCCAAAAAATATATATAATTTTGTATGACGATAAGAAAAAACTACAGATTTCTTATTTTAAATCATAGTAAAAACTCGATTGTATCCTTTTTATTTTGCATCAAATTGAATCAGCAATAATCTCTCATGCTGTCTAATCAGAATATTAAATAACAAAACAACATAGATATACATGCGTATATACAACATTCTTGAGCTAAACGAAAAGCTCACAACTGAATTAAGAACCTTAGCTAAAGAACTAGGGATAAAACGTCCTGACGCATACAAAAAGGACGAATTAATCTACAAGATTTTAGACGAACAAGCTATTATTGAGGCAAAAAACAAAAATTCGGAGAGCTACAAAGCTGAAAGCAAACAATCGGAAAAGAAAAACACGGAAGCTCCAGCTAAAACAAAACCAAGTAAAGCTGCTCCCGCTCCTAAACCTGTTGTTGAAACTAAAGTAGAGGAAGTAAAAAAAGAAGAAGTAGAAGAGATCCTTGAAACTCCTACTGCTAACCAACAACCTCCGATAAATACTCCTACAGAGGAAGCTGCAATAGCTAAACCCAAAGAAAGAGTAGTCCACCGCAAAAATGTAGAGACTACCAGTAACAATGCTAATGAATCGACAAATACTAAAACTCTCCCACAAAGACCGACACAATTAGTATTTAAGTCTAGCAAACCACGTACCGAACCTAAAGAAGAAGTTCCGGCAATGGCTCCTCTATCGCCACTAGAAGTAGATACCGATGTGGCTCCTATTGTTGCAGAATCTCCTAAAATGGCTCCAGTGACTGCTACCCCTCCTACAGTGGCTCCAACTCAAGTTGCAAGCAACAGCGGAAATAACAACAACAGTCAAAATCAGAAACAAAATAATAATCAGGCGCAAGAAAAATCATTCGAATTTGAAGGAATTCTATCTGCAACAGGTGTATTAGAAATAATGCAAGAAGGTTACGGATTTTTACGTTCTTCAGACTACAATTATATGTCTTCTCCTGATGATATCTATATATCTCAATCTCAGATACGTTTATTTGGTCTTAAAACCGGAGATATCGTAGAAGGTCCTATCCGCCCTCCAAAAGAAGGTGAGAAATTTTTCCCTCTTGTAAAAGTGGATAAAATAAATGGACGCAGCCCTGACGAAGTTAGAGATCGTGTACCATTCGATCACTTAAAACCTCTTTTCCCTAACGAAAAATTCAAATTAACATCCGGCAGAAATGACAATTTCTCATGTCGTGTTGTAGATTTATTTTCGCCAATAGGAAAAGGACAACGTGGTCTTATTGTTGCTCAGCCTAAAACAGGTAAAACATCATTACTTAAAGATATAGCAAACGCCATAGCGACCAATCATCCTGAAGTATACATGATTGTATTATTGATAGATGAACGTCCTGAGGAGGTTACAGACATGGAAAGGAGTGTAAATGCAGAAGTTATTGCATCTACTTTCGATGAGCCTGCAGACCGCCACGTAAAGATTGCTGAAATTGTACTGAACAAAGCAAAACGTATGGTTGAATGTGGTCACGATGTAGTAATCCTATTAGACTCTATAACTCGTTTGGCACGTGCTTATAATACAGTTCAACCAGCATCAGGTAAAGTACTTACCGGAGGGGTTGATGCAAATGCATTACACAAACCAAAACGTTTCTTCGGAGCAGCTCGTAACATCGAAAATGGTGGTTCATTAACCATTATTGCTACAGCTCTTACTGAAACAGGTTCTAAAATGGATGATGTTATCTTCGAAGAATTTAAAGGCACGGGTAACATGGAGCTTCAATTGGATCGTAAATTATCTAACAAACGCGTATTCCCTGCTGTTGACATTATCTCATCAAGTACACGTCGTGATGATCTGTTGCTTGATCCTGATACACTTAACCGTATGTGGGTACTTCGCAACTTCTTATCAGATATGAATTCGGTAGAAGCAATGCAGTTCCTTGATAAGAGATTGAAGAAAACAATCAATAACGAGGAATTCCTAATCTCAATGAACGACTAAGAACTAAATAGTTAAGATAGAGACATTAGTCTTTAACCTTAAACTCAAAAAATTAAAGCAAGGATTGTTTGATATCAAAACAATCCTTGCTTTCTTTGTATATCATTCAATTATAGGTCTTAGTAATATGGTAAAGTTCGGCTTTCCCCATACTAGACTAAATAATGATAGCAGTAAATATTTACTTTACTAAATCTATATCAGATATGTCACATAATCATGCTCATGGTGGACATTCTCATTCGCATAGTCACACCACAAACAAAAGAGCCCTCACCTTTAGTTTCCTGCTCATTGCAGGATTTATGTTTGTCGAATTCATCGGCGGTATTCTCACCAATAGCTTAGCTTTATTATCAGATGCAGGTCATATGCTTAGCGACTCCGTTGCTTTGGGGCTTAGCTTAACAGCAATTATATTCGGACAAAAAGCTGCAACCATCGAAAAAACATATGGTTATAAACGCTTCGAAATATTAGCCGCCTTGCTCAATGGAATTGCGTTAGTCGCGTTGTCCGCTTACATATTATACGAAGCCATAGTACGCCTCTCTTCCCCACCCCAAGTTATAGGAAAGGGAATGATGATTATAGCAATTATCGGTTTACTTATCAATATCATTGTAGCATGGATATTATCAAGAGGTGAAACCAAAGACAACTTAAATATTAGAAGTGCATTTATGCATGTTTTGGGAGACTTACTCGGTTCAGTAGGCGCTATTATCGCAGCATTATTGATCCTGCTTTTCGGATGGAATATAGCCGATCCTATTGCCAGTATGATTGTATCGGTCATCGTTCTTTATAGTGGATGGCATATTTTAAAAGATTCTGTTAATATTTTGATGGAAAGCAAACCTTCTAATATCCATACGCATGAAGTAGTAGATATCCTACGTGCAATACCCGATGTAGAAGATGTACACGATTTACACATCTGGATGATTACTCAGGAGTTCCCATCACTAACCGTACACCTTAGAGTGAAAAACGATTCAGACAGAGATCTTATACTAGAGCAAGCACTCGAAGCTTTAGCCGATCATACTGGTATTAAACATATCACCATACAAATAGAAGGACGAAAGCTTAAAGTAGAAGAACACTGCTGTACCCTTTATTAAGTCTTAGAATCATAAAAATATCAACACTTAAATAATTACTATGAAAAAAAACATCTTACTTGTATTCATCATGGCTCTATCTTTTATAAAGGTACAGAGTCAAACTCCTAATAACCCAAACCATGCATGGCTTGATGAAGCTCGATTTGGTATGTTTATTCATTTTGGTCCATATAGTGTATTAGGAGATGGCGAATGGGTGATGCAAAACCGACCTATAAAAGTGCAGGAATATAAAAAACTTCAAAAATTCTTTAATCCACAAGATTTTGATGCCAAAACTTGGGTAAAAATAGCTAAAGATGCAGGAATGAAATATATTACATTTACCTCACGACATCACGACGGATTCAGTAATTGGAATACTAAACAATCGGATTGGAATATAATGAATACCCCTCATTTTGGCAGAGATATAGTAAAAGAATTAGCAGATGAATGCCATAAGGAAGGAATCAAGCTCGTGTTATACTATTCACTTATCGACTGGTCGAGAAACGATTACCAATATTGGACAGGATATACAGGTCAAGGCTGCGGTCGTACAGAAAGAGGAGATTGGAATTCATATATTAATTTCATGAAAGCTCAATTAACAGAACTACTAACAAATTATGGAGACATAGCAGGCATATGGTTCGATGGAGATTGGGATCAACATCCTAGTGATAGTCATACACATGCAACATCTAAGGTAGATTGGCATTACCCTGAAATATATAATCTTATACATACATTGCAACCTAATTGCATGATTTCAAATAACCACCACAAAGAGCCTTTGAAAGGAGAAGATTACCAAGCTTTTGAAAAAGACTTACCTGGAGAGAACAAAACAGGATTTAGTGAAGGCCAAACAGTATCACAACATATTCCTATGGAAACATGCGAAACAATGAATCAAACATGGGGATATAGTATTACTGATACCAAATTTAAATCGACCACAGAAATCATACATTATCTTGTTAAAGCTGCCGGATATGGAGCTAACTTATTATTAAATGTAGGTCCTATGCCAAACGGAGAAATACAACCCGAATCTGTACAACGCTTACAGGAGGTAGGTAATTGGACTAAACAATTCGGGCAAACTATTTATGGTACAGAGGGAGGATTAATAAAACCTCAATCGTGGGGTGCTGCCACAAAAAAAGGAAATACTCATTATATACACCTGTTTGAACAAGACGGAAATCAGTTGACAATAAATATTCCTAAAAAAATTAAATCAGCACGATGGCTCAATATAGATTCTAAATTAAATTGGACAGTGGATAAAAAAACTGGAAATGTCACTTTTGATTTATTAAACGCTACATTCGATGATATTGATTCGATTATAGAAGTCGTTGTACAATAAAATACAAATTAATATATTCTTTAAAAGTAAGGGTTGAGCATGTCTCAGCCCTTACTTCTGAAATTATAGTAAGCAGCATATCTATTCATACGAAATCACAGCCATTCGCATTTATTGCACCTAAATTACTTAAGGTCAACATTTCTTGAAAAATAATTGCCTATAATTTGATTTATTACTTGAAAAACAATACCTTTGCACCGTTTTTTAAACAACATAATGTCTAATTTATTAATAAAATGATCCTAGAGGATCGAACAGTAACAAATGTCTGATAACTTAAAAAATGTAAGTCCAATTGAAGATTTCGATTGGAATGCTTATGAGATCGGTGAAACTTTCTCTGAAAGAAGCAAAGAAGATTTAGAAAAAACTTATGACCAATCGTTGAGCAGAATCAATGATAAAGAAGTGGTTATGGGTAAAGTAAGCTCTATGAACAAACGCGAAGTGGTTGTGAATATTGGTTACAAATCTGACGGTATTGTTTCGATGAACGAATTTCGTTACAACCCAGATTTAAAAGTTGGTGACGAAGTAGAAGTATACATCGAAAGCCAAGAAGACAAAAAAGGACAGCTTATCCTTTCTCACAAAAAAGCACGCGCTTCTCGCTCTTGGGAACGTGTTAACGAAGCTCTTGAAAAAGACGAAATTATCAAAGGATACATCAAATGCCGTACTAAGGGCGGTATGATTGTAGACGTATTTGGTATCGAGGCGTTCCTTCCAGGATCTCAAATCGATGTTAAACCAATCCGTGACTATGATGTATTCGTAGATAAAACTATGGAATTCAAAGTGGTTAAAATTAATCACGAATTCAAAAACGTTGTTGTATCTCACAAAGCTCTTATCGAAGCTGAACTTGAACAACAAAAGAAAGACATCATTTCGAAATTGGAAAAAGGACAAGTGCTAGAAGGTACTGTTAAAAACATCACTTCTTATGGTGTATTTATCGACCTTGGTGGCGTAGATGGTCTTATCCATATTACTGACCTTTCTTGGGGACGTGTACAACATCCAGAAGAAGTGGTTAAATTGGATGAAAAAATCAACGTGGTTATCCTTGACTTCGATGATGACAAAAAACGTATCGCTCTTGGTCTAAAACAACTTACTCCTCATCCATGGGATGCTCTTAGCGCTGACTTGAAAGTTGGTGACAAAGTGAAAGGAAGAGTTGTTGTTATGGCTGACTATGGTGCATTCATCGAAATCACTACAGGAGTAGAAGGTCTTATCCACGTATCAGAAATGAGCTGGACACAACACCTACGTAGTGCTCAAGACTTTATGAAAGTTGGAGACGAAGTAGAAGCTGTAGTTCTAACTCTTGATCGTGACGAACGCAAAATGTCTCTAGGTATCAAACAATTGAAACCAGATCCATGGGAAAATATCGAAGAAAAATATCCAGTTGGAAGCCAACATACTGCTAAAGTACGTAACTTCACTAACTTCGGAGTATTTGCTGAAATAGAAGAAGGCGTTGATGGTCTTATCCACATTTCAGATCTTTCTTGGACTAAGAAAATCAAACACCCAAGCGAAATAACTCAAATCGGTGCTGATATTCAAGTTCAAGTACTTGAAATAGACAAAGACAACCGTCGTTTGAGCCTAGGTCACAAACAACTAGAAGAAAATCCTTGGGATGTATTCGAAACTATCTTTACAGTAGGATCAGTACACGAAGGTACAGTTGTTGAACTTGTTGACAAAGGTGCAGTTATCTCTCTTCCTTACGGTGTGGAAGGTTTTGCAACTCCAAAACACTTAGTGAAAGAAGACGGAACTCAAGCTCAAGTTGAAGACAAACTTGAATTCAAAGTTATCGAATTCAATAAAGATTCTAAGAGAATCATCGTTTCTCATAGCAAAGTTTATGAAGACGAAAAAGGTGGTGGCGAAGCTAGAGAAGCTTCTGAAAAAAGAGCTCCTAGAAAATCAGCTAAAAAAGACGATGCTCCTCAAATGACATCTACTGCTGCTGAAAAAACTACTTTAGGTGATATCGAAGGACTTGCTGCATTGAGAGATAAACTTTCAGGCGAAGGAAAATAAGAATTAATACAATTCTATATATAGAAAAGGTGTAACGAAAGTTGCACCTTTTTTGTTTTTAAGGCTGAGCAGCAAATAAGCGAACAAAGAGAAATCTCAGTATATTTGCTATATTTGTAAATAATAAGGTCACAGACCTAACTCTATTCTCACACTAAAATAAATTTCAATGAAGATGAATCGTTTTCTTATTTTAGGATGTTTCCTATGGATCACAATTTTGGGGTTTGCTCAAAACAATGAACTAAGAAAAAATATACAATCAATTATAGAAAATAAAAATGCAACGGTTGGAGTAGCTATTATTTTCAATGGTAAAGATACCTTGACAGTAAATAATCAGTATCGCTATCCAACAATGAGTGTATATAAATTCCATCAAGCACTTGCAGTATTAGATAATCTAAATAGAAGAAATCTACCTTTAGATCAACAAATATATGTAAGTAAAGCGGCATTACAACCTGATACACATAGCCCACTAAGAGAAGCCAGACCCGAAGGTAACTTTTACATGCCAATTAAGGAACTATTACAATATAGCGTATCTCAAAGTGACAATAATGCTTGCGATATATTATTTGACTTTTTAGGGGGACCAAACTATGTCGAAAAATATATAAAAAGCCTAGGCATTATGCAAATTGCAATTACAGCAACGGAACAAGAAATGCATGATGATCCTAATAAACAATATGCCAATTGGACTACTCCGTATGCCGCAGTGGAGCTTTTGGAAAAATTTAAGCAACAAGACAACTGGTTTCCTAGCCAATCTAAAAGTTTATTATGGGATGCTCTTGTTGAAACATCTACAGGTAAAGACAAGATAAAAGGACTACTTCCGTCAGGAACTGTGGTTGGACATAAAACCGGAAATTCGTTTCGTAATGAACAAGGATTAAAAGCCGCAGATAATGATTTAGGTTTTATAGAGCTACCTAACGGCAAACAACTTTCAATAGCAGTCTTTATAGTAAACTCAATGGAAGATGATAAAACTAATGCAGCGATAATTGCCCAAATATCAAAGGCTGCCTATGACTATTATAAAACCAAGTAAAACAAAAATTATAATATTAAAGAGAAGAAATGTAAATCTACAACTTCTTCTATCCTTTTAATATTTACATTAAAAAGTGTAAGATTAGTTACTTTTTAAAGAATCATTCTATATACTAAATAATATAACTCGCTTACATTTTATTACATTTGTAACCTCATTTAGATAGATATGCCTAAAATTTCGGAACGTGGAATAGAAATGCCCAGCTCCCCTATCAGGAAGTTGGCACCTTTATCAGACTCAGCAAAAGCTAGAGGTCTGAAAGTTTATCATCTTAATATCGGTCAACCCGATTTACCTACACCTCAAGCGGGTTTAGATGCACTAAAAAATATTGACAGAACTATTCTCGAATATAGTCCTAGTGATGGTTACCGCTCTTATCGTGAAAAATTAGTGGGCTACTATGCCAAATATAATATAAATGTATCGGCTGACGAGATTATTATAACTACCGGTGGATCAGAAGCCGTTCTTTTCGCTTTTTTAGCCTGTTTAAACCCCGGTGATGAGATTATTGTGCCAGAACCCGCCTATGCCAATTATATGGCTTTTGCGGTCTCTGCAGGTGCTATCATTAGGCCAGTATCTTCAACAATTGAAGAAGGTTTTGCTTTACCTCCAATTGAAAAGTTTGAGGAGCTAATCAACGAGCGTACTAAAGGAATAATGATATGCAATCCGAATAATCCAACTGGCTACCTATATTCAAGAGCCGAGATGAATCAGATAAAAAAGCTTATTCAGAAACACGATCTATATCTATTTTCGGACGAGGTTTATCGCGAATTCATATATACAGGTTCTCCTTATGTTTCAGCCTGCCACTTGGTTGGTATTGAAGAAAATGTAGTACTTATCGACTCCGTATCGAAACGATATAGTGAGTGTGGAATACGTATAGGTGCTCTTATAACAAAGAACAAAGAACTGCTGAAGGCAGTAATGAAATTCTGCCAAGCACGCTTAAGTCCGCCACTTATCGGACAAATAGTTGCTGAAGCCTCACTAGATGCAGATCCTGATTACTTACGAGATACTTATGAAGAGTATGTTGAACGCCGAAAATTTTTGATCGATAGATTAAATATGATACCCGGAGTTTATTCTCCAATACCTATGGGGGCATTCTATACTGTAGTAAAACTTCCCGTAGATGATGCTGATAAGTTCTGCGAATGGTGCTTGTCTGATTTTGAATATGAAGGGCAAACTATTTTCATGGCTCCAGCTTCGGGTTTTTATACAACACCCGGATTAGGTAAAAACGAAGTTAGAATGGCTTATGTTTTAAACAAAGAAGATCTAGGCAATGCTTTAACTGTTCTTGAAAAAGCACTGGAAGCATATAATGCTTTAAATTAAAATAACAGAAGGGATTACAATATAAATGTAATCCCTTCTCTCTTATATAGCAATTCGCACACAAATTTACTTCTTCGATTGATCACCTCCGATTATAACACCCTTATTTATTAGATTAAATAACTCCGTCCTTTTGTAGCCATCAATCAGATCTTTCGATTCTACTTCATTTGCAAAGCTCTTTTTCAAATCCTTCAAATCTTTCTTCTTACTCACTATACTCTCACTAAATTGTAGATAAATAGAGTCTTCAGATATAGATGCCACTTTGCATACCGAATACTGGTTATCTTTTATTTTCATTTCCAATACATCTCCAACCTTAGGATTAGTCAGAATAGTGACAGCATCATTCTTAGAAGAACTCTCACCTTTCCTCATTGTTGTAGAATAAAATACAAAAGCAGCTAAAGCCAGTATTATAAAAAGTCCGATAAATGAAAACAAGGAAGTCTTAGCTTGCTTTTTCACTTCTGGAGTAATTCCTCCGATATAATGATCAGGAGCCTCATGACCGCAAGCTTTGCAAACTACAAAGAATTCTTTTCCTGTAGGAATAATAGGAATCCAATATACATGAAAGCTTTTTTGAAAAGGTAATACAGCCAACGCATTTTCTTTTCCGCAAAATGGGCATTGACAATTGGTGTCTATAAATTTTCCTTTACTAGACTTCGTTCCATAAATAATCATAATGAATAAAATGTTAGTTAGTCGTGCAAAGATAAAAAATAAAAATAAAAGACTAAAGAGTATAATTCCGAGAAACAAAAAACCGATCTAATATAATTATTAGATCGGTTTACAATATCTGTGTTCTATTTATTATCAGGTAAAAGACATAGTCTTATTTCTCTCTAATAATAATATTGATTTGTGTACCTGACAAATTCCAATGCTCACGGATACGGTTTTCCAGGAAACGTTTGTATGGGTCTTTAATCCACTGAGGTAAATTACAGAAGAATACAAATGTTGGAACTTGCGTATTAGGCAATTGAGTAATGTATTTAATCTTAACATATTTCCCTTTATTAGAGGGTGGTGGTGTACGCTCTATAATAGGCAACATCACTTCATTCAGCTTATGTGTTGGAATTCTAACCTTTTTGCGGGTATAAACCTCTTTGGCTGTTTCCAAAACTTTTAGAATACGCTGTTTTGTCAGTGCAGATGCAAATACAATAGGAAAATCAGTAAATGGAGCCAATCGTTCGCGGATTGTATTCTCGAATGTCTTAACAACAATCTGCTCTTTATTCTCTACTAAATCCCATTTATTTACACATATAACTAATCCCTTTCTATTCTTTTGAATGATCGAGAATATATTTAAATCCTGACTTTCGATACCTTGTGTAGCATCAAGCATCAATACACAAACATCCGAGTTTTCGATGGCTTTAATAGAACGAATTACCGAATAATACTCTAAGTCTTCCGTAACTTTTCCTTTCTTACGGATACCAGCGGTATCTACCAGATAAAAGTCCATATTGAACTTATCGAAACGAGTATATACCGAATCACGTGTTGTTCCGGCAATATCTGTTACAATATTACGCTCTTCATCAATCAAAGCATTTACAAATGACGATTTTCCTGCATTAGGACGACCTACTACTGCAATACGAGGTATAGTATCCTCATAGGTATCAAATACCTGATCATCTTTCTTTGTAAACTTACTAATAACCAGATCAAGTAAATCACCAGTTCCAGCACCGTTTATTGCAGAAATATTTATTGGATCACCCAATCCTAAAGAGTAGAACTCAGCAGAAAGTGGATGAACATTAAAATTGTCAGCCTTATTTGTTACTAAAATTACAGGTTTACCTTTTGCTCTACGCAAAATATGAGCCACGCCCAAATCTAAATCGGTAACACCATTCATTACGTCCACTACAAACAGAATTACATCTGCTTCTTGTATCGCAATTTTCACTTGTTTATTAATCTCTTCTTCAAAAATATCATCCGAGTTTACAACCCATCCACCGGTATCAACCACAGAGAACTCTAGTCCTCCCCACTCTGTTTTACCGTATTGTCTGTCGCGAGTTGTCCCCGAAGTCTCATCAACTATAGCCTGACGAGTTTGTATCAGACGATTGAATAGTGTTGATTTTCCTACATTTGGACGTCCAACAATCGCTACTAAATTTCCCATAAATTATTAAGATCTATCTTATTTGGTGCAAAGATACTTATTTTTTGTCGTTTTCTAACGTCCTATAATATAGATAGAAAAAAAATAATCAAATACCAAATAAAAACAGAGAGCATATGCCCTCTGTTTTCTAAAAATTGAAAAGGTTTATTCTGATTTTTAATAAGCAGCATCGGGGGTTGTAATACGAATCAATTTCGCATTTACAAATTCATAAATACCGGCTGGTGATTGCTCGCGACCATAACCCGAATTTTTAGTTCCTCCAAATGGAAGTTCGGGAGCTATGCCTGTCACATGATTTATATAAACCATACCTGTATCAATCTGACGGGCAATTTTTACTGCCTTATCAGTATCTTTACCAAATACAGTACCACCAAGTCCAAATTTTGTATCGTTCGCCAATTTTATGGCTTCGTCCTCATTCTTTACAGGATAGATACATAGCACCGGTCCGAAAATTTCATCCGAATATGCCAACATACCTTTTTTTATACCTGTAAGAATAGTTGGCTCCATGAATGCTCCTGAGCGATTCAATCGTTTACCACCATATACTAATTTGGCTCCTGCTTTTACAGTAGCTTCAACTTGAGCGATAACATCTTCCGCAGCCTTTTCACTACTTAAAGGAGCTAATTGAGTTGACGGATCAAGAGGATCACCAATTACTACTTTCTCATAAATAGCTTTCGCTTTCTTTATAAATTCTTCGGCAACCAACTCCATTACTATCACTCTCTTTGGAGACACACATACTTGTCCAGCATTCCACAAACGACCAAATGCCGCTGTGTATACTGCTTTATCAAGATCGGCATCCTCTAAAACAATAAAGGCATCGCTACCACCTAATTCGAGAGTAGATTTCTTTACATATTTTCCAGCCATAGCTGCAAAACTAGATCCTGCCGGTTCGCTACCTGTCAATGCAGCACCTTTAACTCGAGGATCTGCAACTAAATTCGAAATCTTAGAACCGGGCACAAAAAGGTTAGTATATACACCTTTGGGAGCTCCAGCTTCTGTGAATATTTTTTCCATAGCAGCAGCACATTGAGGTACATTTGAAGCATGCTTCAACAAAAAAGTATTGCCTGCCATAATATTAGGAGCCGCTGAGCGTGTAATTTGATAGAAGGGGAAATTCCAAGGTTGTACACTTAATAGCACACCTATTGGTTCATAACTAAGAAAAGCCTTTCCATGGGGAGTTTCAAGAGGAGAATCCGCTAAAAACTTAGCTCCATTGTTAGCATAATAATCAAAAATATCAGCACATAAAGCTACCTCTCCTATTGCTTCTGTTTTAAGCTTTCCCATTTCTATTGTACACAGTTCGCCCAAATCTTCTTTACGCTCACGTAAAATAGATGCCACTTTGTGCAATAGCTTAGCTCTTTCTTCAAACGAAGTTTTTCTCCAGAATTGGAATGCTTTATCAGCCGCACTTATAATCTCTTCAATTTGATGTTCGGTCATCACATCAAATACCTTCTCAACCTCATTAGTCGTTGGATTGACCGTTTTAATAGACGACGTTTTGTTTGCTTTATTATCCATTTCTTTTACTTAATTTATTAGTACAGCAATACTCAATTACTATACCTCTATTCATAATTAAACTAGGATTAGTACACCTATCAAAATAACAAATAGGTTTATAACCGCTTAGAGGTCGCAAACCTATTTGTTTCTTTGATAAGTAGAAGACAAGAAAATAATATATCAGTCAATTCTCACCGTTAGTATAAGAATCTTCATTTACAATATATGACAATCAACTCATCTAAAATTAAAACAACACTAAACAGCAAAAAGATTATTATTGCTTTCTTTTTTCTTATTATTTAACAAAAGGAGCAACCCTATACAGAGTTGCTCCTTACTATATTATATCTATAAGTACTTTTTTAAGCAGGTTTATTTATTTCTTCTACAATTTCCATTCCTTTCAAGATAGCTTGCTCATTCATAGGTAACATACCATGATGTCTTTCGGGTAAAGATTTCTTCAATCCCATCATCACATGTTCTAGTGTAACTATCGGACAAACTTTAAGTAATCCACCCAATACAAACATATTAAATGCTTTTTGGTTTTTAAGTTCCGAAGCCGTAGCCATAGCCTCTATTTTATAAACCAATATATCAGTTCTTTTGGGTGCACGTGGAATACCTTCGGGATCGTAAAGTAAAATACCTCCGGGTTTAACCTGAGATTCGAATTTGTCAAGTGATGGTTGGTTCAATATTATTGCAATATCATATTCACTAACAATAGGCGAACTGATAGTATTGTCACTCAAGATGACAGTTACATTTGCTGTTCCCCCACGTTGTTCGGGACCATATGACGGAAACCACGAAACTTCTTTTCCTTCCATTAAACCTGAGTAAGCCAAAATCTTACCCATCGATAATACACCTTGTCCACCGAATCCGGCTATAATAATTTCGTTTACCATTATTAAATTTTCTTGTTGTTTAAGGTCTCAGATCAGATATTCTTTATATCACCCATAGGATATACAGGAAACATATTTTCAACCATCCAGTCGTTTGCTCCCGCAGGACTCATTTTCCAACCGGCACTACAAGTAGAAACTATTTCTACAATAGAAGTACCTTTGCCATCTAACGAGTTTTGGAAAGCTTTAGCAATCATCCTTTTCGCCTTTTTAACGGCTCCTGCTGTATGTACACTGTGTCGTGTAGCCAAACAAACACCCGGTAATTGAGCCAATAAATCGGTAATTTTCAATGGATACCCGTTTTCATGAGTATCACGACCATTAGGCGTAGTCGAAGTTTTCATATTCATAAGAGTAGTCGGAGCCATCTGGCCTCCCGTCATACCATATATACCATTATTGATAAAGATAATAGCAATATTTTCGCCTCTGTTTGCAGCATGAATAGTCTCAGCAGTACCAATAGCAGCTAAGTCTCCATCACCTTGATACGTGAATACCATCTTATCAGGGTTCAAACGTTTTACTGCCGTTGCCAAAGCCGGAGCTCTACCATGCGCAGCTTCCTGCCAATCTATATCTAAATAATCGTATGCAAACACAGCACAGCCCACAGGAGCTATACCTATAGTTATTTCTTTCAAGCCCATTTCATCGATTACTTCTGCAACCAATTTATGGACAACACCATGCGAACAACCCGGGCAATAATGCATCTGGGTTTCGTTCATCAATACGGGTTTGGCATATACCAAATTCTTAGGATCTATTATACTGGTGCTCATTCTATTTATCCTTAAATTTACATTTAGGTCTCAGACCTTTTTATTACTTTAACAAGTATAAATGCAACCAACTATATATAAATAAGTAATGTTACATCGACTACTTGCTGTGATTAAGAAAGAATTGCGATTTTAAATCAACAACCCATTTTTTCTTTTAAAGCAGCAACTACTTCATTTGGAGTAGGAATAATTCCTCCCAAACGTCCAAAGTGTTCAACCGGTACTTGTCCGTTTACTGATAAACGTACATCTTCAACCATTTGTCCGGCATTCATTTCCACAGTAAGTATCCCTTTTACCTTCGATGCGTATTCTTTAATTATCTTGGTAGGGAAAGGCCACAATGTTATTGGTCTTAATACTCCTACCTTTATACCTTCTGCTCTAGCCAGTTCAATCGCTTTTTGACTGATACGTGCAGCCGAACCAAAGGCTACTATTAGATAATCTATATCTTCACAATTTATTTCCTGATACATCACTTCATTGGCTTCAATTTCTTTGTATTTAGCCTGTAAATGAAGATTGTTACTCTCCATCGTGTGAGAATCTAACTCAAGAGTTGTTATTATATTAGGTTTACGATCGGCAGGTTTACCCAAGGTTGCCCAAGGACATTGCTCACGTATTTCTTTCTCGGTACGTCTTCTTCTAAATTCTGGAAGTTTTACTTTTTCCATCATTTGTCCGATTACACCATCTGCTAATATTGTAGCAGGTGTCGAATATTTAAATGCGAGTTCAAAGCCAAGATCTACAAAATCAGCCATTTCTTGAACCGATGCCGGAGCAAGAGTAATCATTTTATAATCACCATGTCCCCCACCCTTTACTGTCTGAAAGTAATCAGATTGAGATGGTTGGATAGTTCCCAAACCGGGACCTCCACGCATTACATTAATAAGTAAGCAAGGTAAGTTACCTCCTGCTAGGAAAGAAACACCTTCCTGCATAAGACTCATACCTGTACTTGATGATGATGTCATCACCATTTTACCACAGCCCGCACCTCCATATACCATATTTATGGATGCTGTTTCGCTTTCAGCCTGCATTACAACCATACCAGTTGTAGTCCAGGGAGCTTCGGCCATCAATGTTTCTATAATTTCCGATTGGGGAGTAATAGGATAGCCAAAGTAGCCATCAACTCCTATGCGAATTGCAGCGTGGGCGATTGCCTCGTTGCCTTTCATCAAATATATTTCTTCTGACATAACTTTTAATTGGAGTAAGTTAATATACTACAAAAGACTAATATTCCTAAGAAATTAGCCTTTTTGTCTATATACGGTTAAACATCCATCAGGACAAACATAGCCACAATTGGCACATCCGATGCATGCATCCTCATTTTTCATAAATACGTAATGATATCCTTTTTCGTTCACCTCACGAGCTTGTAATTCAAGCACATCACAAGGACAGGATACAACACAGAGATCGCAGCCTTTACATCTTTCGACGTCGACCACTACTGTTCCTTTTACTTTTGCCATATCTTATTATAGATAGTTGTCAATTTACTTTTGATAATTCCACATTTCGTTTTCCGGTCAGTTGAATGGCTACAAAGTTATAGCTTATTATCACATTCCATCCTTTTTTATCTATAAAATTGTCAACATAATGTTAAGAAGCACTTACCTATTCACACTTAAAAATAAGATACACAGACATATTACCAATAGATAATTTCAATAAGAAAAGATGAACAAAACTAACTTTTTTAATAAGAACAGACAATCTCACCCATTCTCCTTATTTAAATTCTAAAATATAAATTAACTTTGGGCATTATTGAATCTCCTTATCTAAGGGATTTACAGAAACTCATTCTAAGCAAAAAATGATTAAACATCCGATATCTACAATCTTAGCGTTTCTTTTACTTACTCTTAATCTATCAGCTCAGCAGGCAAAGATTAGCGGTACTGTTACCAATTTCGATAATAGCCCTGTAGATTTTGTAAGTGTATCAATGCAAGGTTCATCACTCGGGGTTTTCACTAATAATCAAGGAAAGTATCAGATTTCAGTACCAGTAGGTGACTCTATTGTCATTGTTTTTTCACGAGTAGGTTATCAAACATCCGAAAAGAAGATAGCCAAAATCATCGGAAATATGACTATCAATATGATGATGCGCGAAACAGTATTAGAGGAAGTAACTATTCTCGGTGAAAAAGGTCAAACAACTACCATGGGTAAAATAGAAATAGGTAAGAGTAATCTATTGACAGACCCTTCCGGAGGAAGCATTGAATCTATTCTTGCCCTAGGACCAGGTGTAAGTAATACTAACGAAATGAGTTCGCAATACTCAGTACGTGGCGGTAACTACGATGAAAATATTGTATATGTAAACGGAATAGAGGTATATCGACCTCTTCTTATTCGTTCGGGACAGCAAGAAGGGCTTAGCTTTATAAACCCAAACATGGCTAAAGAAGTTAAATTCTCAACAGGAGGTTTTGAGGCTGCATATGGAGACAGGATGGCTTCTGCTCTTGATATTACCTATAAGAAACCACAAGCTTTTGAAGCCTCAGTAGCAGGAAGCCTACTTGGAGCAAATGCTTATATAGGAAGTTCGAGCGGACGTTTTTCTCAAATTACCGGATTCAGATATAAAACAACACGGGCTTTACTCGGCACATTAGATACAAACGCAGAGTATGACCCCACTTTTGTGGATGCACAAACTTATATGACTCTAGGCTTATCGTCGAAATGGGAAGTCAGTTTCTTAGGTAATATATCGAGCAACGTTTATAAATTCACACCGCAAAGTCGTCAAACACGCTTTGGTTCGGCAGCCAATGCCAAAGATTTCACAGTTTATTTTGATGGTTGGGAGAACGACAAATTCCTCACCTATTTCGGAGCATTAAGCATGAAAGGCAAATTGACCGATAATCTCGAAGTAGAATTTATGGGATCGGCCTTTTCATCACGAGAATACGAACGTTATGATATAAGCGGAGAATATAAACTCACCGATCTAGGTCTTTCATCCAACGGATCAGAAGGAGACAACGGTAATTTATTAGGAGTAGGGTCATATCTGGAACATGCACGTAATAATCTGAATATAGATGTCTCGAATATTCGTCATTTAGGTTCATTCAAATTTGGTAAACATGCTCTACGTTGGGGTATGACAATTCAACAAGAAAAAATAGACGACCAAATAAAAGAGTGGAGTGTTCGCGATTCGGCAGGTCACTCCCTTCCTAACCTCGGAGATGTGGTGAGCGTATATTCTAATCTTAGATCAGATAATATAATTAATAGCAACAGATATTCGGGCTTCTTGCAAGATACCTATCAATTCACTTCTGGAGATAACATCATATACATCAATGCAGGTATAAGAGCCAGTCATTGGACATTCAATGACGAAACCATTATAAGCCCTCGTGCATCAATAGCACTTATACCCGATACCAAGAGGGATATTACTCTACGTTTTGCGACAGGTATTTATTATCAAGCTCCTTTTTATCGCGAATACCAGAAGATAGTAACAACAGGTCAGAATTCGGTAGTAGAGCTTAATAAAGATATAAAATCACAAAAGTCTATACACTTCATATTAGGAGGCGATTATAAATTTAAATCAATGGATCGTCCTTTTAAATTTACAAGTGAGGTGTATTATAAAAAGTTATCAGATTTAGTTCCATACACTGTTGACAACGTAAAAATTAGATATTCAGGAGAAAATTCGGGAACTGGATATGCCATGGGATGGGATATGAAACTATTTGGTGAGTTTGTAAAAGGCTCCGATAGTTGGATAAGCTTCTCTTTAATGAAAACCCAACAAACGGTAAATGGTATAAAAGCACCACTACCTACCGATCAGGGATATAACTTCTCTCTGTTTTTCCAAGACTATTTCCCTGGAATAGAACGTCTAACAATGAATCTTAGAGGACACCTTTCACAAGGATTGCCACAAACTGCACCCAACTCGGGATTCTTCGAAAAAGGCTTCTTCCGCACACCTGCCTATCGCAGGGTTGATATTGGCTTTGCATGGCAAGCTTTAGGCGAAGATTTCAGTATCAGAAATAATAATTCATTCTTAGGTTCATTCAAAAATATTTGGTTTGGTGTTGATATTTTTAACCTTTTTGCAATAAATAATACCAATTCATACTATTGGGTAACCAATGTGTTTAATGAACAATTTGCAGTACCCAACTATTTAACGGGACGTCAACTAAACTTCAAGATTGTAGCCGATTTTTGATTAACTTATAAAGAATTATTAATCAATAAATCTTGGTTTTCTCATTTTTTTTTCAAGAACAAAAACAGAAAATCACTATTCAGTGTTATATATAAATAGTATCTTTACGAGATATACCTCAATGTGTCAGCTCTATTATTATAGAGAATAACTACTGATACAAAGAGCATTAGAGGCTTGATGAAGCTTCTACCCCGACAGAGAAAAGAAAAAAACAATATATAATGATTTACAAATGGAATTACAAACCACTTACACCAAAAGAAACAGATATAAGAGATGAGCTAGCAACTCAATTGAGTATGCACCCAGCTCTATGTCAATTGCTTATTCAACGAGGAATAAACTCTGTTGAGCAAGCTCAAAAATTCTTCCATCCAAGTTTAAAAGATCTTCACGATCCTTTTCTCTTGCCCGATATGGATAAGGCTATCGATAGAATCGAGGATGCTTTAGGACAGAAAGAACGTATTTTGGTATACGGTGATTATGATGTAGACGGAACCACGGCTGTGGCATTAGTCTATAAGTTTTTAAGAAAGTTTACAACCAATCTGGATTATTATATTCCCGATAGATATGACGAAGGATACGGAATATCGGAACAAGGAATAGATTATGCAGCAGAAACGGATGTAAAACTAATTATTGCTCTTGATTGTGGTATAAAAGCCATAGAGAAAGTAAAATATGCAAAAAGCAAGGGTATAGATTTCATTATCTGTGATCACCACATGCCCGATGAAACATTGCCCGACGCTGTAGCTGTTGTAGATGCTAAACGAGTAGACTCAATCTATCCCTACGAACATTTATCTGGTTGCGGAGTCGGCTTTAAATTAGCACAGGCGCTGGCACAGAATAACAAAATTGATTTTTCTGAATTACTAGACCTTCTTGATTTAGTTGCTGTAAGTATTGCATCTGATATTGTACCTCTTACCGGAGAAAATCGTATTCTTACTTATTATGGACTGAAGCAACTAAACTCAAGCCCAAGCATGGGATTGCAAGGCATTATTGATATTTGCGGACTAAACGATAAATCGATCACAGTAAGTGATATCGTATTTAAGATAGGACCCCGTATCAATGCTTCGGGGCGTATGATGAATGGAAAAGAGGCAGTTGATCTGCTTTTATCAAATACAGCCCATGATGCAAAACTAAAGAGTGAGAATATAGACCATTATAATGCCAATCGTCGCGAGCTGGATAAACGTATTACAGAAGAAGCGACCAACTTTATAGAATCAGAACTTGATATTACAAAAATCAATAGTATAGTTATATTCAATAAAGACTGGCACAAAGGTGTAATTGGGATTGTAGCATCAAGACTTACCGAAAAATACTACCGCCCTGCGGTTGTTCTTACCAAGTCTAACAACTTAGTTACAGGATCGGCTCGATCAGTTATGGGTTTTGACGTCTATAAAGCCATTGAGGCATGTAAAGATATACTCGAAAATTTTGGAGGACATACCTATGCAGCAGGTCTTTCGTTGAAGGAAGAAAACTTATCAGAATTCAGACGCCGCTTCGAAGCAATGTCTGTTGAACTTATTGCTCCCGAGATGATGCGCCCTCAGATTGATATAAATGCTGAATTAAAATTTATTGATATAAATAATAAATTTGTTTCTGATCTGGATAGGTTTGCGCCATTCGGTCCAGAAAATTTAAATCCAATCTTTGTATCAAAAGACGTTTTAGATCATGGTAACAGCAAATTAGTTGGTAAAGATTCTCTGCATATCAAACTAGATATGGTAGACTCATCAGTTAATGCCCCAATGCATGGTATCGCTTTCAGACAGAGCAATAGCTTTAGTATGATAAAGAATGGACTGTTCGATATTTGCTATACTTTGGAAGAAAACGTTCACAACGGAAAAACTAACACTCAATTATACATAAAGGATATTGACAAAGGACAATTTTAAAAATTAATATATAAAATGACAGCCAATATATGAGAGGGTTAATTGTGTTTTTTACAGCAGCAACGATATTATCTATCGGTACAGCTTGCAATAGCGATAAAAAAGTAGAGACTATTAATAATAGCGTTTCAAGTAATAGCAGTGATATGAAAGAAACTCCATCACAACCATTAACATCAGATAGTTATCTTACTAAATTAGGAGAACTGAATGTAACTTTAGTTGGACATGCATCTTTGATGTTCGAGATAAACGGAAAAGTAATACACGTAGATCCATATTCTAAGGTTGCAGATTATTCTAAGCTACCCAAAGCAGACTTAGTTCTACTTACTCATGAACATTCAGACCATTTAGATCTGGGTGCTATTGAGCAAATAAGACAAGCTAAAACTCGTTTTATTGTATCAAAAGTATGCGCAGACTCAATAGGTTATGGAGAAGTTCTTAATAATGGAGACAAAACCATCTTTGAAGGAATCGACATTCAAGCTGTTCCTGCATATAACATTGAAAGTAAAAGACCCGATGGTGAATATTATCATCCAAAAGGCAGAGGAAACGGATATGTACTAACCTTTGGTAGTGAAAAAGTATACATAGCAGGTGATACAGAAAATATTCCGGAGATGGGGCAGCAAAAAGGTGCATATATTGCTTTTCTACCCAAAAATACTCCGTATACAATGACAGATGATATGTTTATAGATGCTGCACAAAAAGTATCGCCGGTATACCTATACCCCTATCACTTTTCGGAGTTTAACGACGATAAAATCACAAAAGCTCTAGAGAAGGAAAATAACAAAGCCAAACTATTAGTGCGTTCAATGTCGAACCTCTAAAATATTCTGAAAACAGAATTGAATATTTTTCATAAAATACTTCGTGAATACTGGGGATATTCAGAATTCAGACCTTTACAGGAAGATATCATCAAATCTGTCTTTTCAGGAAAAGACACTCTTGGTCTAATGCCTACCGGAGGTGGAAAGTCTATAACTTTTCAGGTTCCGGCTTTGGCTATGGATGGTATCTGTCTTGTTATCACTCCTCTAATTGCCCTAATGAAAGATCAGGTTGATAATCTGAAAGAAAAGGGAATAAGAGCACTATCTATCTATTCGGGTATGTCTCACAATGAGATAGTGATCACTTTAGATAATGCCATCTTAGGTGATTATAAATTCCTTTATATTTCGCCCGAGCGTTTAGGCACACAACTATTTCAAGCCAAGCTTCGTAGTATGAATGTATGTCTTCTGGCTATTGACGAATCACATTGCATATCTCAATGGGGTTACGATTTTCGCCCATCATACATGAATATTGCAGACATAAGAAAGGAGCTACCCAATGTTCCGGTACTTGCACTTACAGCAACCGCCACACCTGAAGTGACGGAAGACATCCAAAACATTCTCGGATTTAAGGAAAAAAATGTATTTCGAAAAAGCTTCGAAAGGAAAAACCTGTCTTATATTGTTCGTGAAAGTGATAATAAGACAGAATCATTAATCAAGATTCTATCAAAGATTCAAGGCTCGGCAATAGTATATGTCCGTAGTAGACTGAAGACAAAAGAAATTGCAACAGAACTAATTCAACATGGTCTTTCAGCTGATTTTTATCATGCAGGATTAAGCAGTGATGACAAAACACGCAAGCAAAATGCATGGAAAGACAACGAATGCCGAATAATAGTATCTACCAATGCTTTCGGAATGGGAATCGACAAGCCCGATGTTCGTGTTGTAGTACATATAGATTTACCTAATTCGATAGAAGAATACTATCAAGAAGCCGGACGGGCAGGTAGAGATGAAAAGAAGGCTTATGCCGTTATCCTCTACTCTAAAACTGACAGTACTAAATTAAAGAAACGCATTAGTGATGAGTTCCCCGAACGCGATTTTGTTATTGCAACATACGAATCACTCGCTTACTTCTTTCAAATAGCCGAAGGCTTTGGTCATAATTCAACCTATGATTTCAGTTTACAAAAGTTTTGCTCTATCTACAAATACCCACTTATTCCGACTCATAATGCGTTGAAGATTCTCGAATTGGCTGGATATATTGAATATACTGATGATACAGACAATCAATCGAGAATAATTTTCTCTATTTATAGGGACGAACTCTATAAGTATGAATTTACTAAAGAATACGAGCTCCTTATAAACATAGTATTAAGATTGTATACTGGTATATTCGCAGACTATGTCTCTATAAATGAAGGAACAATAGCCTTTCATCTCCAAAAAAGCAGAACCGAAGTATATCAGATGCTTAAAGTTCTTGCCAAAAAGCGAATAATAGAATATATACCTTTCAAGAAAACTCCTTTCATCATTTATAAACAGCCCAGGATATCCATAAAATATCTTGTCATTCCTCAAAGTGTCTACGAGGTAAGGAAAGCGAGATTCGAAAAACGAATTATGGGCATAACCGATTATGCCGAAAGAAAGGATATATGCCGCAGTAGAATGTTACTCACTTATTTTGGAGAGAAAAGGAGCTCTGATTGTGGACAGTGTGATGTATGCCTAGCAAAGTCTGATACAGGAATCAACAATTATAAATTCAATGATATTACTGATCAAATAGAGGAATTAATCCGTGAAAAAGATTATTCAATAGAGGAATTGATAAATGAAATATCAGGATATAAAGAAGAAGATATCATCAATGTTATTCGCTTTCATCTCGATCAGGAATCTTTCCTAATAGAAGACGATCATATCAAGGTTAATAAAAAGAAAGAGTAGATATCACTGAGACATCTACTCTTTCAACACTACTACTTATATATCTGGAATTTGTGAAAAGATCACTTATTGCACTGAAGTTCCATTTTCATTATAGGTATAAGATGCTTTTTTAGGCTCTCCCCATGTTTTAGAATTTTCATTCCAAGCATAATGAGATACACTCATAACCTTAGTACCATCGTAGGTATAAACCATCATATTAGAAGGAGTCCAATTTTTATTCGATTCATTCCATATATAAGTGATCTTAGACACGAATGCCCCTTGTTCATTTAATGTGTTTACTTTCTTTTTGAAAGGCACAAGATTATTATTCTTGACATCTCCTTTGAAATAAGTAGTCGAAACTACATTCTCTGTTTTTTCAACATTATGATACAATACTGCATCCGAATCTGCTTTTACCACGCTAGAATTAGTTGCAAATAAAAGCAGAGCAACAACAACTGAAGTAAAAACATTTGCTTTCATAATGATATTTATTTAAGTGATTAAATGTTTGTTTTATTATTATGATTCAAATTTAAGCAATAAATCAGACATAAAATATCATTATGTCACAAATTTTAGCAAACATGTTATTAAACACATACAACAAACGTATCACAGTGCAAATATCAAAATGGTATCATTACTATTTGTCAATAAAAGATATAAAAACAAATAAAGTTCCTTATATTTTATTCTTCAATTTACGCTATAATGTCTTATTTTGATGATACACCCCTATCCTCTCTTAATGATATTCTTATCTATTTATATAAAACTCTTTCAGAAGGATCTTATTCAGTAGCCATTGGAGGCATAAGCGAAGAGAGAAAAAAAATTTCATACTATTGGAAAAATCTCAATAAAAGAATAACCCATCATAAAAATATAAAGCCCCACTTTTAAAAGTAAAGAGTGGGGCTTTTGTTTTATCAACCGAAATCATCGAATAATAACATTTCTGGGGGAACACCCAGATCATCTAACATCTTCTTGACCGAATTAGCCATCGGTCCCGGTCCACACATGTAATATTCAACATCTTCGGGAGCATCATGATCTTTCAGATAGTTATCATATATTACCTGATGAATAAAGCCGACATAACCAGTCCAGTTATCCTCAGGTAATGGTTCTGAAAGAGCTATATTAAAAGTGAAATTTGGGTATTCTTTTTCTATTTGGCGAAAGTCTTCTTCATAGAAAATCTCGTTCTTCGAACGGGCACCATACCAATATGATATTTTTCGATCAGTAGTTTTAAGTGTATTGAATAAATGCAATAACTGCGAGCGAAGTGGAGCCATACCAGCACCTCCTCCTATATATAACATTTCGTTTTTAGTATCCAGAATATGAAAATCACCATAAGGTCCCGACACCCTTACTTTATCACCAGGTTTAAGCCCGAAAATATAAGAAGAGCCAATACCCGGTTTTATGCCCTGTTTCCACCCTCCTACTGATCTGTCAAAAGGAGGTGTTGCAATACGTATATTAAGTATTACAATATCACCTTCCGCAGGATAGTTAGCCATAGAATAAGCCCGCATGGTTTCTTCCGTATTGGTTACTCCCAAATCCCACATCTTAAATTTATCCCATTCTGATTTAAAACGATCTTTTATAATAAAATCTGTAAAATTGAGCTGATACTTAGGTATATTAATTTGGATATACGAACCCGGTTTAAAATCAAGATGCTCACCCTGAGGCAATCTAACTACAAATTCTTTGATAAAAGAAGCCACATTGTGATTGGATACTACCTCACACTCCCACTCTTTTACACCAAAAACTTCAGCAGGTATTTCAATCTGCATATCAGCTTTTATTTTTGTCTGGCAACCCAATCTCCAATGCTCTTTTCGCTGCTTCCGCGAGAAAAAACCAATTTCTGTAGGTAATATCTCTCCTCCACCCTCTACTACTCTACATCGGCATTCGCCACACGTGCCTCCACCTCCGCATGCCGAAGACAAATAGATTTGCTGCGATTGTAAAGCACTGAGTACAGATGTGCCAATGGGACTTTGAAACTCTTTTTCTCCGTTTACCAACACTCTTACATTTCCCGAAGGAAGTAACTTTGCCTTAGAATAGAGAATGGCTATAACAAAGAGTAGAATCAGAATCAAAAATGCAACCACACTTGAGATTACTGTCAACATACTTGATGACATTAAAAACACCATAAATTTTACTTTTATCTTTTAAAGTCTAATACTTCAATTATCTTCTTTTGAATAACTCGCTTTAAGAATTGTATTTCTTATAAAATTCAACTCCAAACTAATTTCAGGCTCTCCCTCCTTGGAGGCGGATATTGTATATGAGAACAGAATAGTTCTTCTCCCTTTTGAGTTTATAGGAACTATTATTGTCCATGAATAAACAAGAAGATCTTGATCTCCTTCGTTGGTAAGTTTGACTTCTTCCTTTAAAGAAAAACCATCTTCCACATATATACCCGATGCTGATGATAGTTCTATGCTTTCGTTATATTCTTCTTTTGCCTCTGAAGACTGAACACTCAATCTCAATGTTCCTGAATCTGCATCATCTCTATAAAAAGCTGCATCACCATCATCGTAATATTCTTCTTTCCAATTGATCGGCAATTTGAAAGAAACTATGCCTTCGTTGTATTTAATTAGTTTCATACCATTAAGTAAATAATGTAAAACATTCATTAAAGTCTAAAACCTATCAATTTATTACTTTGGCAAGCACAAATAATTTAAGCTAAACAATCAGTTTAAAAACTTAAAGTTTGATACCTGAGAAGCTCATAAAAGCGATTCCCATTAATGCCGTTATAATAAAAGTAATCCCCAAGCCTCTCAAAGGTTTAGGAATATCAGAGTATTCGAGTTTTTCGCGTATGGCTGCTAATCCTATAATTGCCAAAAACCAACCCACACCCGATCCAAAACCGTATATTGTAGCATAGCCAATATTAGGAAACTCTTTCTGCTGCATAAATAACGAGCCTCCAAATATGGCGCAATTAACAGCCAGCAGAGGAAGGAATATACCTAGAGTAGCATACAATGATGGACTGTATTTCTCGATAAGCAGAGCCAATATTTGTGTTACCGATGCCAGTACAGCAATAAACACCAACAATGTCAACATACTCAAATCAACATCTTTAAAACCATCACCCAACCATTGTAAAGCACCTGGTTTCAATAAATAGTTCTCCAACAAATAGTTGAGGGGAACAGTTATAGTAAGAAGAAAGATTACTGCAATACCAAGCCCTACTGCAGTTTTCACATTCTTAGAAATAGCGAGAAATGTACACATACCCAAAAAGTATGCAAATATCATATTCTCAATAAAAATGGATCGGATAAATATATTAATAGCCTCTTGCATATTTGTTCTGTTCTTTTTCTTATAATCTATTTACTAAGGCTTTTTAAAGCCTTCTTTCAGACTCTGCTCAATTAGCTCTCTTGTAAATCTTTATTACGGAAGCGTTGTATCCATATCAACACAGCTACCACTATAAGAGCCATAGGAGGAAGTATCATAAATCCGTTGTCCATATAACCCATATTATAAAAAGATTGAGGTGTAATCTCAAATTCTAATATCGTGCCCGACCCTAATAATTCGCGAATGAAACCTACAATAAATAGTACTACTGCATATCCCAAACCATTACCAAGCCCATCTAAAAAGGAGGAAACAGGTCCGTTACCTAAAGCAAAAGCTTCTAAACGCCCCATTAAGATACAATTGGTAAGAATAAGACTAATAAATACAGATAGCTGTTTATTTACATCAAAAGCATATGCTTTTAGCAATTCACTCACAAGTGTTACTAAAGCCGCCGCTATAACCATTTGCACTATTATACGAATCTTATCTGGAATAAGATTACGTAATAGAGACAAAAATAAATTAGCAAAAGCAACCACAATAGTTACACAGACACCCATCATTATCGATGCCTCCAGTTTAGTAGTTACAGCCAAGGTCGAACAAACGCCTAATACTTGGACTAAAATTGGGTTTTTTCTATTTAATGGACCTAATAGTATAGCCCTTGTTTTATCTGATAATAGCTGACTCATTTTAGTTCTTCTTTAAATTTTCCAAAAACTTACTATAACCTTCCAATGTATTATAGAGCATATTATCTACACCATGACTGGTAATTGTACCACCCGATATACCATCTACATAATCTCTGTCTGAGACGCTTTTGCCGGGTTTTACAATTGCTATTGATTTAAAAACACCATCCTTATAAAGGTGTTTTCCCACAAATTCGTCACTAAACCAATCGTGAGAAACTTCAGCCCCCAAGCCAGGAGTCTCCGATTCGTGATCAAAATCAGCTCCATATACTGTATTTCCATCTTCATGCACAGCAATGTATCCCCACATAGCACCCCATAATCCTGAACCTCTCAAAGCCAGAATATATAAAGTTTTACCCTCTAAATTTGCGACATATACCGGGTATCTGCGCTCACTTAAAGGCTTATCCATCTCCACTTTCATATCTGCATTAAATGCATCTTGTTCAGAATTAGGAATAATATTACCATCTAAATCTATCATATACATATTCGGAATCAGTTCTTTAAACTTTCGTTCAGATGCCTCTCCTTTTGTATTTATATTAATAGAACGTAGTATTTGCGACATTTTATCGACATCCTCATTCTTCTGTTGAATCCCTTTTAATGATACGTGAACTATAGAAAGTACAACAGCTACAAGAATAACCATTATACTCGCAAATACGATCGTATATTTATTACTATCTCTATTCATACACTTTTATCAGTTTTCTGAGATACTCGTCTCATTCTGCGTTTAATATTTTGCCCAACCACAACATAATCTATCAAAGGAGCAAAAGCATTCATAAACAGTATTGCCAACATCATACCTTCCGGATAGCCGGGATTGAATACGCGGATCAAAACGGCTATCACTCCAATAAGAAACCCATACACCCATTTTCCAGATTCGGTACGTGCAGATGTAACAGGATCGGTAGCCATAAAAACGGCACCAAAAGCAAATCCTCCTAAAAGAATATGCTCCAGAGGAGTTATCTGCATCACAGCATTTACAGCAAATTGATTGATCAAAAGAGCCGTTGCCATCCCTCCGACAAAAACAGATACCATCGTTTTCCAACTAGCAACACCAAATAAGATCATAATAATTGCACCTATCAGAATAGCCAATTTAGATGTTTCACCAATTGAACCGGGAATAAGTCCTAAGAACATATCCCAATACGTAAGCACATGCCCCGTAACATCAACCAATGTTACACTATTTCCTGTTGCAGTTTCTATTTGTGATAAGGGGGTAGCTCCCGAAAAAGCATCTACCGTTTGCGTAATACCATCCACTATATTTGCATCACCTACACCAAAACTGTTTTCAGCACGAACAAATACATGCTCACCCGTCATTTTAGAAGGATATGCAAAGAACAAAAATGCCCTTGCAACCAAAGCAACATTGAATATATTATAACCCGTTCCCCCAAAAACTTCTTTTGCAAAAACAACAGCAAATGCAGTAGCAACTGCGAGCATCCATAGAGGAAGATCGACAGGTACAATCATAGGAATCAGCATACCCGACACCAGAAAACCTTCTTGTACTTCATGCCCTTTAATCTGAGCTATAATAATTTCAATACCCAAACCTACCACATACGACACTACAATCTTGGGCAGAATAGCTAATAAGCCAAATAGAAAACAGTTCCATAAAACAGGAACTTCTCCTATTGCCTGATAGTGCTGATAGCCGACATTATACATTCCAAAAAGCAATGCAGGAACCAAGGCTAAAATAACCAACGACATGGTTCGTTTCGTATCAGAAGCATCGTGTATATGCACACCACTTTTTGAAGTAGCACTCGGCACATATAAAAATGTATCTATTGCATCGTATAACGAATGCAATTTCTCGAGCTTACCACCTTTTTCAAAGTGAGGCTTAATCTTATTATCCAGTTGATCTCTTAATGATTTCAATGTTATATCTATTTTTTTATAAAACTTACAACTAACAGGAAGCTCAGAAGCTTCATTCCATTTCTTTTTTCAACTTATTGAGCCCTTCACGAATCTCTTTCTGAATTTCGAGTTTTGAGGTATCAACAAATTCGCACAAAGCAAAATCTTCGGGAGCAACTTCATATATACCCAGTTGTTCCATCTTATCTACATTATACGTTATTGTGGCTTTTATAAGTTGTTCAGGAAGAATATCCAGAGGGAATACCTTATCGTATTCGTTGGACATAATAATAGCACGACGTCCGCCCATTAATCGGGCATCTAAACGGTATTTTTTATTGGGCTTCAATAAACTCACCAATTTAGATAGATAAGTACTACCAGCACTATATTTTTTGTTTAATCCGGGAGAAGCCCAGCCTATGAAATCATGCTTATCGTCACCCTCAGGAATAACAGTAACTTGTGAATCATAAAAATGAAGCGAACCGTCTTTATCAATCTGTTTACCAGTCAACACATTACCCGAAATGTAGCGCAATGCAGCACCTCTGGTAACATTAGCATCAAATAAATGATCTAACTTCGAACCTATAACTACAGAATAATACCCTTTCTTGACTGCCTCCGAACCGGTATAAGCAATAAGACGAGTAAAGTCAACATATCCCTTCAATAGAAAACGACCAATCATTAACACATCGGGTGCAGTAATAGTCCAGACTGTTTCACCTTTATTTACAGGATTTATTGAATTGATTTGTACACCAATATTTCCTGCAGGATGTGGACCTTCAAATTCGCAAACCTCTACATTTTTGGCATCAAGCAAAGCTATTGATTTAGTGTTAGGACTAACTCCTAAATATATTTTACCTGAAGTTAATTTAGATAAGGTATCAATACCTTTCTGAAAAACCAAAGGTTCTTTGTCAATTATAAAATCATATGATGGAGCCAAAGGCACAGACGAAAATCCAGATATAAATATATCACGAGGCGAACTATTAGGATCTGCAATTATATCATAAGGACGCTGCTTAATAAATGGCCAAAGTCCGGCTTTTAATAACTTACTTTTTATTTCTTCTGCGGAGTCACCTTGTATAGACGATATATCGAAAACATCACGTTGAATCTCTTCATCTGCTTCTATCGTAATATCTAGCAGTCGTCTTTTCTCCCCCCGTGTTACCGACACCACCGTACCACTCACAGGCGAAACAAAAACTAATTGCTCGTTCCGTTTATCGTGCATTACTGGAGTACCAGCATTTACTCGATCTCCTACTTTAACATCTACTTTGGGAATAAGACAAGGAAAATCATCAGGCACAATTTTTACGATGGATGGCTTTACACTACCTACAATAACTTCTGGTGCATCGCCTTCTATCGGAATATTCAGACCTTTCTTTATTTTGATATATTTTGGCATATAATATTTATGTCAAACGATTTTGTAAAATATCTGTTTTACTTATTACTATCTTTCATGTACTCTAAACCCCGATGGGCTTAGCCTGAAAAATGCAGCAACAAAGACTTTATATACTATTCCTCTTAGAAATACAATATATTTTATCTATATGATTAGGAAAGCTATTATCACAAATATAATTTTTTTTTTCGAGAAATAAAAGTCAATTCCTCCAAAACATCCCGAAGCTAAACTATACGATCAATCAAATTACTAAAATCTTATTCACCTATAGAAACAAAAAAGGTTTGACTTAAAAGTCAAACCTTCTTATTATAATATAAAATATCAGTTCTCAACAAACTCCATATTTTTTATAATGCCAAAATCTTAGTTGCTGTATGGCGTCTTATTCTTGCAATCTCTTGCTCAGACTCCTCGTGATATTTTGCAGCTCGTTTATCACCTTCTTTTCTGATTTTATCAGACTCTTTTTGAGCTTTTTTGTCAGCTTCTTTATGAGCCTTCTCAGAATTCTTTAAAGCTTTACTTTTGGCTTTCTCTATATCCTTCGCTTCTTGTGCTTTTAACTTTTCTATTTTCAACTGAATCATAGGATCAGCCGAACTTCTGTCCTGAGCATAAGATACTTGAGTTGCCAACATACTGATTAGAAACATTGATAGTAACAATCTTTTCATAAATATATAAAATGGTTAGTATTAATCAATTAGTGTGCATTTACGCTATACATTTCTAATAACATAGCCTGCAAATCTAAAAATACTTATTGAATATTCTGCAAAAAAAGTGTTATTTTTTCACAAATGAGTCTATTCGACTCATTAAGAGCAAAAAAAATCTCCCATGAAAATTAACTCATGGGAGATTTTACTATCTATTAATAAAGTCTTTGTTTCTTACCAAATAGAAGAACGTTTTTCAATAGGTAAATAAAGAGAATCTTTCTCTGTTATATTGAATGCTTTATACCAAGCCTCTACGTGAGGTAAAGCACCATCTACACGCCATTTGCCTAAAGCATGTGGATCTATTTTTGTTAAGCGTCTGATTTCGGCGTCTCTGATATTACCAGCCCACAGATTAGCGTAAGCTAGGAAGAAACGTTGTTGAGGAGTAAATCCATCAATCTTTTCGCTCGATTGTCCTTGCTTAGTCTTCATAAAGGCATAGTAAGAAACTTGCAAACCTCCTTGATCAGCAATATTTTCACCTAAAGTAAATTGACCATTAGCATGTAAATCATCCAGCACTACAATATTACTGAAGTGGTCAGCCAATACTTTAGCTCTCTCCTCAAATTTCTTAGCATCATCGGCTGTCCACCAGTCGGTCATATTACCGTTTTTGTCATACTTACGACCCTGATCATCAAACCCATGAGTCATTTCATGACCAATAACCACACCAATTGCGCCATAGTTAACAGCATCGTCAGCATCCATATAGAAGAATGGAGGTTGCAAAATACCAGCAGGGAAACAAATCTCGTTTGTAGTTGGATTATAATAAGCATTAACTGTTTGAGGAGACATTAACCATTCTGAACGGTCAACAGGTTTACCCAACTTATTTAACATAAAATCGAACTCGAAATTAGATGCACGAACAATATTTGCCCAATAGTTATCATCTTTAATATCTAAAGCCGAAACATCTCTCCATTTGTCAGGATAACCAATCTTTACGATAAACGTTCCCAATTTTTCTTGAGCCTTAGCTTTAGTTTCTTTGCTCATCCACTCCAAATTGTTGATACGTTCGCTCAACGATTCTTTAAGGTTTTTCACAAGGTCAAGCATACGCTCTTTAGCCTTTGGAGGGAAATATTTCTCAACATACAATTGTCCGACTTCCTCACCTAGAGCATCATTAATTGTATTTACAGTTCTTTTCCAACGAGGTTGTATTACTTTACTACCACTCATTTCCTTACCATAGAATTCAAAGTTTGCATTCACAAACTCGTCACCTAAGTATTTAGAAGCAGCATTAATTAAACACCAAGAAAGATATGCTTTAGAATCTTTTACCGGTGTAGATTGAATAAGTTTTACGGCTGCAATAATAGGCTCTTTTTGAGAAACATTCAGTTCCTTCAAATCTTTTGCACCTACAGCAGCAAAAAACTCGTCCCATTTAAATTTAGCTATCGAATCATTTAGGCTACTAACCTGCATTTTATGATAGTTAAGTTCAGGGATACGTGTTTTTTCTTTCTCGAAATGCGATTTAGCCAATGCTGTTTCTATTTTCATAACAGCCGTAGCTGCTGCCTTTGCATCAGCCTCAGTATATCCTGCATGTTTAAACTGAGTTTCCATCAATTTAATATATCCTTCACGCAAAGATTTTGATGTTGCATCAGTAGCCAAATAATACTCGCGTTCGCCCAATCCCAAACCACTTTGGTAGATATGAGCTATATTCATTGAACTATTCATATCATCGGCTCCTACATAGAAACCAAAGAAGGGAGCTGATGTATAGTGTCTGATTTTTCCTGATAGAGAAATTATATCTTCTACTGTAGAAGCAGCATTAATAGTAGCTAATTGCTCCAAGATAGGAGCTGCACCATCGGTGTTCAGCTTCACACTATCCATACCCAGTTTATACAAATCTCCGATCTTTTGAGCGGTAGATCCTTGTTTATTTTCAGTTTTACCCAATTCAATAATCAGATCTTTTATTTGCTTCTGATTATTTTCTCTCAACTGATCAAATGAACCGTAACGAGAATATTCGTCTGGTATAGGATTGGCATCCGACCATCCACCTGTTGCGAAACGATAGAAATTGCTGCCAGGATTAGCTGTAGTATCTAAATTCTCAATCTTTAAACTTTCTACCATAAGCACCTCCTCCTCTGCGTTAGCTTTCTGTTTACAACCAACCGTAGTTGCTGCTGCCAGAATGGCTACCGGTAAATAATAATACAATCTATTCATCTTTATTATATTTAATATTTATTCTTAAAACAGTTTTATAAACTTTCTAACATACGTTTAATAACGGTCTGTGCCGAAATCTCACGATTAGCTGCCTCTTGAACGACTATCGATTGTGGACTTTCGATAACATCATCCGTTACAATCATATTGCGACGAACAGGCAAACAATGCATAAAATAAGCATTATTAGTCAAAGCCATTTTTTCGGTAGATACTGTCCATGCTCTGTCTTTACTTAATATCTGTCCATAGTTAGGATCTGTATAAGCTGCCCAGTTTTTAGCATAAACAAAATCGGCTCCTTCCAAAGCTTTATCCTGATTATACTCTACTTTTGCACCACGCACAAATTTAGGATCTAGTTCGTATCCTTCGGGATGAGTAATTACAAAATCAACATCAGCCTCATTCATAAAATCAGCAAAAGAGTTGGGTACAGCCTGTGGCAATGCTTTTGGGTGAGGTGCCCAAGTCAATACAACTTTAGGACGTGCGGTCTTTTTATACTCTTCAATAGTTATCAAATCAGCAAAAGCTTGCAAAGGATGCCCTGTAGCTGCTTCCATACTGAAAACGGGACGTCCCGAATATTTAATAAACTGATTTAGAATCTTTTCTTCATAATCGTCCTGCTTATTCTCGAATTGAGCAAAAGCACGTACTCCTATAATATCGCAATAACAACCCATCACAGGAATTGCTTCCAACAGATGTTCGGTTTTATCTCCGTCCATTATAACACCTCTTTCAGTCTCCAACTTCCATGCCCCTTGATTGATATCCAATACCATTGTATTCATTCCAAGATTCATTCCAGCCTTTTGTGTACTCAAACGTGTACGCAAGCTAGAGTTGAAAAACACCATCAAAAGGGTTTTATTTTCACCCAGATGTTTATATCCAAATCTGTTTTTTTTAACTTCTAATGCTTCCTGAATAGCAGCATTTAAATCCCCTAAATCTTTGACATTTGTGTACGTTTTCATAGAACAAAATGTATATATAATATATGTTATAAAATCACCCTAAAAACTTTCAAAAATCAAAGGTAATAATAATTAAAAACACAAAACGGTTATTATCTATCAATTTTGCGGAAAACGGAAGAAATCTAACAAACTAACTACAAGAGAAAAAACATTAAAATAGAATCTTTATTTTCTCAAAGCCGTCTTTTTCGAGTATTTTTGTAGTCTAAAGTTAATCACAATGAAGCATTACGTATTCTTATTAATGGCTATTGCATTTGAGATAGTAGCAACATCTTCGCTAAAAATGTCCGAGCAGTTTACCAAGCTCATCCCCAGCGTTGTCACCGTAGTATGTTATATTGCTGCATTTTATTTTCTGAGTTTAACCCTCAGAACTTTACCTGTAGGAATAGCATATGCACTTTGGTCGGCAATTGGCATTGTCTTTATAACCATAATAGGTATTTTCGCTTTTAAACAAGTACCCGACCTTCCGGCTATTATCGGATTGGTACTTATTGTAGCAGGAGTAGTTATTATAAATGTTTGGTCTAAAACATCAGCACATTAAAACACTCAGAATTATTATTTCTGAGCCAGATATTCGCTTGATGGTGTATGTATGCTTCCATAAGGACAACCACAAGCTTTAGAGGATGATTTGCAGCTTAGAAGTAAGCTTGAGATAAAAACAATTACCAGAATCTTTTTCATAAAGAAATAATTATTAGGTCTAAAACCTTTTTATTGTTTAGTTAGTCAATAATACGATTGCGATCTATTTTCCAGATAAAATTAAGCAATAAACTCTATTATTCATTTATCGACCTCTACAAATGTAGAAATAATAATAAATACTTTTCAGCCATATGGATTTCTTAACATGCTACACAAACAAATCTCCCCTTTTGATGGAAGGCGCATTGGGAGAACGGCTAAAACGAGAATACAATTTATCCTTTGATGTTGACGTAGCAATGGCAAGCCTAGTTTACACCAGCGAAGGTCGTCAAGCCCTAGCGCATCTATGGAACCAATACATAGCTATTGCCGAAGAACATAACCTTCCTTTTATTGCTACCACCCCTACCCGACGAGCTAATAAAGAACGCATCACTCGGTCGAAATATACAGAAGATATTATTTCAGAAAATGTTTCCTTCTTAAAATCGATTAAAGCAAATAGCCAAACAACCGTGTTTATTGGGGGACTTATGGGATGCAAAAGAGATGCCTACCAAACTAAAGACGCTCTATCTATTGAAGAAGCTAAAGGATTTCATTCATGGCAAGCAAATTTATTTAAAGAATCGGAAGTCGATTTTTTATTTGCAGCCATTATGCCTGCACTATCCGAAGCCATCGGAATGGCAAATGCTTTAGAAGAAACACATTTACCATATATCATCAGCTTTATGATCCGAGAAGATGGATATCTATTAGATGGCACATCCATTCACAATGCAATTGAGGCAATAGATAAGGCAACAAAACAAAAGCCTGTTTGCTACATGACTAACTGTGTACATCCAAGAATTTTATATTCGGCACTAGAAAAAGAATATAATCAAACTCCACTAGTAAAAGAGCGCTTCGGAGGAATACAGGCAAACACATCCTCTCTTTCTCCCGCAGAATTAGATAATTCCGCTGACTTGAAATGCTCTGATAGTATTGAACTCACTAATGAAATTCTCAAATTGAATGATTTCATTAACCTCAATATTGTTGGAGGTTGTTGCGGTACAGATAATACACACATAGAACAAATTGCAAAAAGAATCTCAAATAAATAGATGATTTCCCAGAAAAAAATCAACAAATAGGTCGGCGACCTTAAAATTTGTACTTTTGCAAATAAAATTTAGAAAAAGTGATTTCAATAGAAGGACTAACAGTAGAATTTGGAGGTCGTCCTCTTTTCGATAATATATCGTTTGTCGTAAACAAAAAAGACAGAATAGCACTTGTCGGCAAAAATGGAGCCGGCAAATCGACTATGCTTAAAATATTTGCAGGATTACAACAACCTACACAAGGAAATGTTTCTTATCCCAAAGAACTTACTATCGGTTATTTGCCACAACATATGCAACTAAATGATGGAAACACAGTTCTTGAAGAAGCATCTTTGGCTTTCGACCATATCCAACAATTAGAGGTTGAACTAGAACAAGTCAATGAACAACTTGCCACACGTACCGATTATGAATCTAAAGAATACCATAATCTGATAGATAGATCTTCGTATCTTAATGAGCAATTCTTAATGTCGGGAGGTGGAAACTTTCTTGCAGAAGTAGAAAAGACTCTAATCGGATTAGGTTTTAAACGTACAGATTTCGAACGCCCAACCAACGAATTTAGCGGAGGCTGGCGTATGCGTATCGAATTGACTAAGCTATTGCTTCGCCGTCCCGATGTATTGTTACTCGATGAGCCTACCAATCACCTTGATATAGAATCTATACAGTGGTTGGAGAATTTTCTATCAACACATGCCAATGCGGTTATCTTAGTTTCTCACGACAGGGCTTTTTTGGATGCAGTGACTACACGTACCATCGAAATTTCGTTAGGGAAAATTCACGATTATAAAGTTCACTACACTAAATATGTAGAGTTAAGAAAAGAACGCCGCGAACAACAAATCAGAGCCTACGAAAATCAACAAAAACAAATACAAGAAACAGAAGACTTTATAGAAAGATTCCGATATAAAGCAACCAAAGCTGTACAGGTACAATCTAGAATCAAGCAATTAGATAAAATAGATCGCTTGGAAGTAGATGAAGAAGATAATTCGAGTCTTCGCTTAAAATTTCCTCCCGCACCCCGATCGGGTTCGTATCCTGTTATTGCCGACGGCTTAGAAAAAAGCTATGGTGATCATCTGATATTTAAAGATGCCACTTTCACAATCAACAGAGGCGATAAAGTAGCCTTTGTTGGTAAGAACGGAGAAGGTAAATCGACCTTGGTAAAGTGTATCATGGGTGAGACCGATTTCAAAGGGAAATTAGAATTAGGACATAATGTAAAAATAGGATATTTCGCACAAAATCAGGCTTCATTACTTGACGAAAGTCGTACAGTATTCGAGACTATTGATTATGTAGCAACAGGCGACATACGTACCAAAATTCGAGATATACTTGGAGCTTTCATGTTTGGAGGAGAAGCATCTGACAAAAAAGTAAAAGTACTTTCAGGAGGAGAACGAAGCCGCTTGGCAATGATCCGTCTATTGTTAGAGCCTGTGAATCTTCTGATTCTCGATGAGCCAACCAATCACTTAGACATGCGCTCTAAAGATGTCCTGAAAGATGCTATCAAGGAATTTGACGGTACAGTTATAGTTGTATCGCATGACCGTGAATTTTTAGATGGGCTTGTAGACAAAGTATACGAGTTTGGAAATCAGCAAGTAAAAGAACATTTGTACGGTATTTACGAATTTCTTCAAAAGAAAAAAATGGATACTCTACAAGAACTCGAAGCTGTTTCGGCTGCAAAGGTTGAAGCATCTGCTGCCAAAACTGTTGAGGCAACCACGGCAACGACAACTCCTACCCCATCAGAAAATAAGCTTTCTTATGAAGAACGCAAGGAGTTGAATCGACTTATCAAGCGTCTTGAAAGACAAATATCGGACATCGAGCAAAAAATAGAACGAATGGAACTAGAGAAAGCTTCTTTAGAAGAAACTCTTGCCACTCCCGAGGGATCAAGCGATCCTGCACTATTTGAGAAACATGGTAAGATGACGAAAGACATAGAAAATGAGATGAGTACATGGGAACTTGTCACCATAGAGCTAGAGGAAATGAAAACCAAAGCATAATTAAAAAGAGAGATCACTTGATCTCTCTTTTTATTAATACCTCACTAGATATTCTATTCTTTATATACATTAACAGTTATCATTACTATTATGGCAGACTAAAGATTTAACTTTAGCGCCAATATTAAAGTAAGGAAGCCCATACTTTAATATAAATCTAAAATTTCAAAAGATTTAAAGCATTAAACTAACAAAGACGAATGAAAAAAGGTGTAAAAAAAGGACTCATAATAGGAGGTGGAGTTTTTGTAGTCCTCTTAGCTATAATTATTTCAATCCCATTTTTATTTAAAGATAAGATTAAAGATGCAGTTATTGATGCTGCAAACAGTAGTCTTAATGCAGAACTTCATGTAAAAGATTTTGGAGTAAGTATTTTCTCAAATTTCCCCAATATTACACTGTCTCTCGAAGATATGTCTCTCAGCGGAGTTGGCGATTTTAAAGGTGACACTTTATTGAAAGCGAAATCGGCAGATGTTACTTTAAATATCATGCAGGTATTGAAAGGTAATTATGAAGTTTCGAAAATTAATATGAATGGTGCTACCGTTTTTGCCAAAGTTCTTACTGATGGACGTGCCAACTGGGATATTGTAAAAGTAGATCCTACAGAAATTGCTCCTACGCCTACAAATGAAGAAACCGTTAAAGATGCTTCATCCTTTAAACTGAAATTACAAAAGATATCGCTCGATAATTGCCAAGTGACTTACGAAGATCAGCAATCTAACATGAAAGTTATACTGACCAATTGGAGTGGCGAAGTTTCTGGTGATTTTAGTGCAGATAATACTACACTGAAAACGAAATCGAATATCGGAGAAGTGTCTTTTATAATGGATGGTATTCCATATCTATCTAAAATCAAAGGAATAGCCAATGCAACTATTGATGCTGACATGGATAAGATTAAGTTTACATTCGTTGAAAGCGATATACAGCTAAATGAAGTAAAAGCTTCAATCGATGGATCAGTAGCTATGGTAGGCGAAGATAGTAAAGATTTTGACCTTAAACTGAAAGCTCCCGATACACAATTCAAGGATATATTGTCTATCCTTCCTGCAATGTACACCGAAGATTTCAAGGATATTAAAACATCAGGTACTGCTTCTCTTGATGGATTTGTAAAAGGGTTGATGCAGGGGGAACAATACCCAGCCTTCGACTTCAAGCTTTTGATTAACAATGCAATGTTTCAATACCCATCGTTACCTAAGTCTGTTGATAATATCAATGTAGATATGGGTATCAGCAATAAGGGGGGCTCGTTTGATAATACAATTATCGATATCAGTAAATTTAATTTTACAATGGCAGGTAATCCATTCTCTGCAAGCTTGAATATTCAGACACCGATGAGCGATGCCAGTCTAAAAGCTCAATTGAAAGGTATCATAGACCTAGCAATGATTAAAGATGTTTATCCCCTAGATAAAGGTACTGAGCTAAACGGGAAATTGACAGCTGATCTTAATATTGCAACACGTATGTCGGCAATAGAAAAAGAGCAATATCAAAATGTGAATGCCAGTGGATCATTAAAACTGAACAATATGATCTATAAGTCTGGCGATATGCAAGATGTAGTTATAAACAATGCAGAATTAGGATTCACACCACAATATGTAAATTTATCGTCATTAGATGTTAAGATTGGGAAGAACGATATTTCGGCAACAGGTCGTCTTGAAAATTTTATTGCTTATGCCTTGAAGAATCAAACCTTAAAAGGTCAACTTAATTTGAAATCAAATTATTTCAATCTAAATGACTTTATGGGTGATAGTTCAACTGCTTCTATAACAGAAAGTACGCCTTCTGCGCCTGCTAGTGGTTCGGAAACAACACCATCAGCAACAAGTCAATCATCTGATAACTTTGTAGTGCCTACGAATCTAAATTTTGCACTTAATGCAGATATGAAACAAGTAGTTTATGAGAGGGTAAATATTACCAATCTCAAAGGATCTATTGCAGTAAAGGATGGTACTATAACCATGCAAGATGTTACAGCAAATGCTTTAGGTGGAACAGCTAAAATTACAGGATCATACAGCACGGCTGCAGATCCAAAGAATCCAAAAGTATCTCTTAATGCCAATATAACTAAAGCTTCCTTTGCCGAAACATTTAAATCGGTAGAAGCTATTCAGAAATTTGCACCCGTATTCGATAAGGTATTGGGGAATTATTCGATGAACATGAATATGAACGCATCAATGGGAGATAACTTACTCCAAATGTTGAGCGGACTTACTGCAAGCGGTGTTTTACAAGCGAATGACGTTCAAGTAGAAGGTGTCGAAGCTTTAGACAAACTATCATCTAGCTTAAAAACAGATGCTCTCAAGTCGTTCTCGGCGAAAGATATAAGTATTCCTTTTACGGTAAATGAAGGTAAAATAAACACTAAGCCATTCACCGTGGGAATAGGTGATGGAGGAAAACTCAATCTTGAAGGAACAACCGGCTTAGACCAATCGATCAACTATAAAGGTTCTATAACCTTACCTAAATCAATGGCTAATGCATATATTAGCAATATCCCTATCACTATAGGAGGAACATTCTCAGACCCCAAAATTGGTGTAGATACTAAAAGCCTAATTGGTAATTTACTTTCGGGTGATACAGTAGATAAATTATTAGGAGGAAATACCGCTAATAAAAAAGAAGAGGCTACAGCAAAAGTAGGAGAAGAGAAAACCAAACAAATTCAAAGACTTCGTGATGAAGCAAAAAGCTCTGCTGATAAGTTGGTAGAAGAATCTCAAAAAAGAGGACAACAACTTGTTACTGCTGCTGAACCTAAAGGAGCCCTAGCGAAACTAGCTGCACAAAAAGCCTCAGACAAATTAGTATCTGAAGCAAAAAAGAATGCACAAAAAATAACAGAAGAAGCCGAAGAACAAATAAAAAAACTGGAATCTCAATAAGGTCTATCACCTTATTGATACTTTGTAGTGTATATCTTGGTTATTACTCTAAAATACAGAAACATACAATTAAATAATATAAATTAAAACAACATATGAAAAAGATCTTTTTATTATTAGTAAGTGTTGCCTTATTATCATCATGTAATAACGCAGCAAAAGAACAAAATACTGACAAGCAAACCAATGACAGTACAACAGTAGCTACATCTACTGTAGATGTATCGGGAAAAAGTTTTGACGAATTATTCAAGTCCATTGACGCTAAAGATATTGATCAGAATATATTCAAATTATTGGAAGTAAACTATTCGGTGATCACCGCTGGAACAGATAGTCTGTATAACTCTATGACCGCAAGTTGGGGCGGATGGGGCAGATTATACGAAAAGCAAGTTGCGTGGTGTACACTAAATGCTAGTCGCTATACATTGGAGCTCATAAAAGAAAAAGGAACTTATACATTCTCATTCTTTGATGAAGCATATAATAAACAGGTACTTTTCCTTGGAAGCAAAACAGGTAGAGATTCTGACAAAATGAAAGAACTTAAGCTCACCAAAGTAGATACTCCCTCAGGAAACATTACCTATAAAGAAGCTTTTCTTGTAATAGAATGTAAAGTACTACAACAAACAACTATTAATCCTGCTGATGTTGTAGAGCCTGAAGATAAAGAGTTTTTGAATAAAGCTTACAAAACGGCTAAGAACTATCATCAATTACTAATTGGTGACATAACTAATGTTTGGTTAAGAAAATAATCTGTTTGTTAAACAGTTGTTTCTGACACAATCGGAAGCCATTAGATAACAATTGATTAATCTAGTTATTTTAAAATAAATGCGTATTTTTGACATATATATGGTAAAATTTACTAATTTTGAAAAATAATTCGTCATGTGACACACTAATATTTTCACAGAACAATTAGGTAATTAGATTTCTAAATTATTTAAACTAAAAAGATTATGAATTTCAATTGGTTTCTAGAGGTTGTAAAAAACAAGTACATTAAATTTGACGGCAGAGCAAGAAGAGAAGAATTCTGGATGTACTACCTTGTATATCTAATCATTGCTATTGTTTCAACTATTATTGACAGTATTATAGGAATGCGAATTGTAGGTAGCCTTTTAAGTTTAGCTTTATTACTACCAACAATAGGTGTAGGTATAAGAAGAATGCACGATATAGGTAAAAGTGGTTGGTTTATTCTTATTCCACTTTATAATATCTACTTATGGGCACAAGCAGGAACTCCAGGAACAAACGAATATGGAGCTAACCCTAAAGAAGTTTCAAATATCTAAACCATACAGTTTATTAATATATTGAATATATAATAAAAAAAGCTCCTTTCTCAAGGAGCTTTTTTTATTACAATTATATAAGCACAAATAAATTTTCTTATATTTAAGAAATACAGCCGAAAAGCCTTTAGATTACTTAAAACACATCACCTTACACAACAAAATAAAAAGCTAATTGTTATCACATAAACTAAATAATAAAGAATTATGGCTCGTAATTTTAAAGAAACAATTAAACATCGCAGAACTTATTATTCAATAAGTAATACTTCTCCGATTTCGGATAAAGAGATACAAGAAATTGTAGAATATGCAGTACTACATGTACCATCATCATTTAATTCTCAATCAACAAGAGTAGTTCTATTACTTGGTGACAATCACCGTAAATTGTGGAACATCGTAAAAGAAACATTGAGAAAAGTAGTGCCAGCAGATAGCTTTAAAGCCACAGAAGACAAAATAGATAATTGTTTTGCTGCTGGATATGGTACAATTTTATACTTCGAAGATCAAGCTGTAGTAGAAGGTCTACAAAAAGCTTTCCCTTCATATAGTGAGAACTTCCCAAAATGGTCTGAGCATACCTCGGCTATGCACCAATATGCAATTTGGAATATGTTAGAAGACGCAGGATTTGGAGCTTCTCTACAACATTACAACCCATTGATAGATGCAGAGGTTGCCAAAACTTGGAATATTGATCCAAACTGGAAGCTAATCTCTCAAATGCCGTTTGGTACACCTGCAACAGAACCAGGAGAGAAAGAATTCTCACCACTCGAAAAACGTGTATTAGTGTTTAAATAAGATACACTATCTATATAAAAAGAAAGAGGTCGAATATGTTTCAACCTCTTTCTTTTTTTATCATAAATTTATCGGGTATATTTATAACGACGACACAAACTTACCCCGCCAATAATCAATCCTATAAAACAAACAGGAACAAGTATATTCAATGCAGCATACTTATTTCGACCCTCATAAATGAGTTTTTTATCCAAAAGATTCAATTGTTGAGTCTTCGCTCGAAGTTCCATCCAACCATCATCATTTGCCAGCCAATTGACCGCATTTACTATAAAATCTTTATTTCCATATAATCGTCCCGAAGTTCTATCATATCCCATCGGCAAAACCTCTGTATTATCGCCCTGCCCTACTACTTCATTCCTTATAATATCAGAAGAGCCCACCACTATCATTTTTGTATCAGCACTCTCTACACGTGTTTTATATCCTCTCAAATCTATACTATCAGGTATAAGTCTGTTATTGAAAGCCGATTGAAACATACCTTTTAGAGCAACTCCAACAGATAGAAACGATTCATTAAAATAGTGTGCATCAGACTGAATATGCTCTACATCAAATGTTATCATCTCGGGAACAGGTACAATACGACTATGTTGCGATGTTGTCAATAGAATATCTTTCGTAACCAACTTCGATTTACTTAATATATCGATACTACTCACAAAGGCAGCTTTTACTTCGGTTATATCTTTTGTAATTGTATTATCTAAGGATGGAAGGAGCAAGGGTGAATAATACCAAGGAATATTTACAGGTTGTGTCCCCGAATCATTTTGAATCAAAATCTGGGAAGATTGAACATCTTGTACAAAATTAGAACCAATACGCACACCGTAAGTAAATAACAAATCATCAAGACCTGTTTCATTCCTCATACTTGCCGATTGTCCTTTATTAGCCAAATCATCTAACGATAGATATGCACCATCTACTAACCAAAGAATTCGCCCACCTTTCATCAAATACTGATCAAGAATATATTTCTCTGTTTCCGAATACTTTTGAGTAGGTCCTGCTATAACAACAACCTTAAAATCGTCGAGAATAGAAGGATTTGTTCCTATTTCACCTCTGTTTACAAAAAAATATTTGGCTAAAGCTTCCTCGGCATCATATACATAAGCTCTCGGCAATTCGCCATGCCCTTCTATAAAAGCAATAGCCTGAGATTCTTTTCTCAACAAAAGACGCAAAGCATCTACAAACTGAAATTCTAGATTTACGATTGAAGCTGTCAGATTTTCTTCTGCCGTATTACCTTTTATATTCTTCAATAAAGAAACTTGCAAAGTATCACTATCAACAATAACTTCGGCATACGGATAAATCAACTGTTTGCTAACCTTTCCATCACGATCAACCTCATTGAGCATAATAGGCGGCATTGCCCGTTGTGCCATATAATCGGGTAAACTTTCTCTTGACACATCCAATGAAGCAGGATTTATAAATGAAACATCCATTTTATAACCTGCATATCTATTTAAATCATCGAGAAATTGATTCGTAGCATTCCTCAAACGTTGAAAACCAAAATTAAGGTTGCCATCTAAATATACATTGACTCCAACGTGTGGTGATCTACTTTCAGCAAGAGAACCTACCAAGGTTTTCGAATAATCACTGATTGTATATCTTTTATCGGCAGTAAAATCAAATCGAGGATTAGGCACACACAACATCACAATATTTAGAACTAAAATACTTACAGCATATATCCCTAATTTCTTATTTATCTTTTTATTTCTTAAACTCAATATATACAGGGTTATCAAATGAATGATAAGCATGTAATTTATCAACACCCATATATTATTAAGGCTAACAACTCCTCGCTGTATCTGCGTCATATGATATGACAAGCCGCAGGAAGCGACGAACACTTTTGTTGCACCTCCCTCTAAAAGTGTGCTTAATAGATCGAATCCAAAATAGATAACAAAGTTGATAAACAAAGCTATAACAAAAGCTATAATCTGATTCTTTGAAAGTGATGACGCCAATATACCTACAGCAATAAAGATACTCGCTAATCCAATCAAAGACAGATAAGAAAGCAGTACAACTCCCATATCTAAATTCCCAACGGGACTACCTAAAATATACAAAGTATAAATATATATAATGGTCGGAAGAAGAACCAACACTACAAATAATAATGAGGCTAACCATTTGCTACCGATAATAGCAAATATTCCAACAGGGCGCGAACGAAGTATATCTAACGTTCTATTCCGCTTTTCTTCGGCAATAAGCCGCATAGTCAATGCCGGAATAAGCAGGACAAAAAGAATAGATGACAAATTAAAGAATTTCTCTAAAGTGGCATAACCTGTGTCCATTATATTAAAAGTCCCCTCGAAAATCCAAAGCATTGCCCCATTTGCAACTAAGAATATCAGCGCAAAAAACAATCCTATACCCGAGCATAAGATAGAAACCAGCTCCTTTCGTATCAAAACATTCATACTAATCTATTCCTTTTATATATAAGATAAGTTTATAAAAATAAAGTCTTATCATTTAAATATATACAATATTCTTTACTCTGTTATGTTGCAGCAACCTTTTATGGTAATAAGAACGAGTTTGCACCACAAGTCAACAAAGATATACAATAGGGAAACTATTTTTAGTGTCTTTTTGTTATCTATAGGTGTTAAATTTAAAGAAATATTACTATATCTTTGTAACTAGCTGATTAAGTTCAATAAAATAATTATTGACTGCTTAATTTTAGCAACAGATAGGTCTGATACTTTATTTTGTATATGCATATAAAATCCGGAGCTAAAATAGGTCTTTTATCGTTGTTGGTTGTTGCAATAATAACTACGGGGATAATTATGTTTCAGAAACTCAGTCATGATAAGGGGGTATTTGAGACAGACTTATATACGCATATTCCAGCGAAAGTTACAGGTATCTTACAGATCAACAAAGAAAAACACACTAAAGTATTTACACCTTTCTTTCCTGAATTAGAAAATATAATACAAACAATAGAAACGTCTCTTACTTATCCGATATTAATTGCCGAACATAAAGAAGACACTTATATAATAAGCAAAATTACAAGCGAACAAGAATCTAAAATAAAATCGCTACTGAGTATAGATCTCTTTCCTGCCTTTGCACCTAAAGTAAGAACCTACAAAGACGCAAAAATACTTTTTTACCCAACCAGCAACAATCGCTTTTTTTCGTGTATGTTTTATCAGGGATTTTTTATTGGAGGATACAACTATGTACTTTTAGAAAACTTTGTAGATACCGATTCCTCTAACAATATATTCAGCAGTAAACCTGCTACGGAAATAGCTAAAAAAATAAAGACAAGCTATCCAGCAAACTTATATTTCAACAACGAAACATTTTTCACCTCTTTCAATATAAATCTAGAGAATAACTTTATAGAACTTGAAGGTTTTACCAATACTACTTTTTCTAACAACTGGCCTAACGAAGCAATTAGCGATAGTGACAGTATAACTATTGATTACTCTATATTTCCCGATTCATTAATATCTTATCAGATAGATACTAATGCAGCAAGCATATCAAGTTCGCTTATCTGCCTATTTGATGCTCCGTCGTATGGTTTCATTATAAATGAAAATCAAACATCACCCATTTACGCACTTAAACATAGAGAAGACCGCTTCGATCTATATAATCATCTTAATAAACTTGAAGTAAATTATATACATAGAAAATTCAGCACCAAAGATGTAGTTTTAGGAAATCAGCATATATATATGACATCTGAACAAATGGGTAAAGATGTGTTTCATCACAATTCATCTGTTTATCTCACTTTTTACAAGAACTATCTTCTGGTTGCTGCCGATAGAGATATTATGATTCAATATCTGAAACGTAATGGAAACTATTCTATACAAACAGACTTCGATCCTTTAAATATAAGTACAAAAACAGTTTCTCTATTCTTCAGTAATAATATTCAAAAATTTCATCCTGACTATTTAAAAAGCTACCATCTTCTCAAACTGATGAGCAAAGAACAAGCATATTTCAAAACATATATAGAAAACGGAGAAAAGAAAATAGAGATATTACTAAACAATTAATTACTGACTAGCGTTATACAATCTAAATGTATAAAAGAAAAATATAACTAATAAAAACAACATAAACATGGCAATTGTACAAGAGTTAAAGGCATTCATGATGCGTGGTAATGTAGTCGATATGGCTGTCGGGGTTATCGTCGGTGGAGCATTCGGTCAAATTGTAACCTCACTCGTGAATGATGTTATCATGCCTCCTATCGGAGTACTTCTTAACGGTGTAAATTTCACAGATCTAAAACTAATCATTAAAGAAGCTTCCGTAGATGCAGCAGGAGCAGCAATACCCGCTGTTAGCCTCAATTATGGCAATTTCATACAAATGGTTATCAACTTTATAATCATATCAACTGCAATATTCTTTGTAATCAAAGGGATGAATAGTCTTCAACATAAAAAAGAAGAAGTACCAGCAGCACCTGCCGCACCATCTAAAGAAGAAGTTTTACTGGCTGAAATAAGAGATCTTCTGAAAGAGAAAAAATAAAAATCAGTATTTGATATTGATTCGGATCGGATGGTATTATCTAATACCATCCGATTTTTTTATTATACCACTATATTACTTATAAATAATCACACAGATAGTACTTTAAAGTATAGGGGTTCTTTCTTAAAGCAAT
>NZ_CVRU01000089.1 GCF_001261715.1 Dysgonomonas sp. HGC4
CAATAGCAGATATCATAGCACATTGATCACTTTCAATAGTCTTTTTACAAAAAACAATAGTGAAGCTACAAAAGTTAATTGATATGTTTGTAATTATAAAGACCTTGCAGTTGTAAGCAGATTTAATATTTCAGCGAACATAACAGCTATAAAACCTACTATAACTTGAAAACAGATCATTAAATACCTTCATTTACTAACTATGAAAAGAAAAAATTTAAAGCTATTAGCATTTATATTTGCAATAATCTTTCATGTCCATGCACTAGCACAGAAACAAGATTTATTTCCCGATGGAACACCAATTCCTGACTGGTTTCGACAAGTTGAAGAAACAGATATAAGGACATTGGGTAAAAAGTTTCTGATTACCGATTACGGAGTTATTAATGACAGTAACATAATACAGACGGAGAAAATACAAGCAGTCATTGACAAAGCCTCCCAATCAGGAGGAGGTGTAGTAATTATACCTAAAGGAACTTTCTTAAGTGGCTCTCTTTTTTTCAAGCCTAATACACATCTTCACCTAGTAGAGGGAGCAACACTAAAAGGCAGCGACGACATCAGTAATTTTGTAATTGTCAATACCCGTATGGAAGGGCAGACATTAAAATATTTTGCAGCGCTTGTTAATGCCGATAAAGTTGATGGATTTACAATATCAGGTAAAGGCACTATCAACGGAAATGGGTTACGTTATTGGGAATCCTTCTGGTTGAGAAGAGAGGTAAACCCTAAGTGCACAAATATGGATGAATTACGTCCCCGATTAGTATATATATCCAATAGTAAAGATGTTCAGCTTTCGGGAGTGAGATTGATAAACTCCCCTTTCTGGACTACGCATATCTATAAATGTGAAAACGTAAAGCTTCTAAATCTTTATATATTTTCTCCTTCCGAACCTGTAAAAGCTCCCAGCACAGATGCAGTTGACTTAGATGTATGCACAAATGTACTTATCAAGAATTGCTACATGTCGGTTAATGATGATGCAGTCGCTTTGAAAGGCGGCAAAGGTCCTCTAGCTGATAAAGACGAAAACAATGGCAGTAACAGAAACATTATTATTGAAGATTGCGTTTACGGATTTTGCCACGGAGCATTAACTCTAGGCAGCGAATCTATTCACAATCATAATATAATACTGAGACGAACTCGCGTAGATAATGCAAAGCGTTTGCTTTGGCTGAAAATGAGACCTGATACTCCTCAAAATTATGAGTACATTTTGGTTGAAGATATTACAGGAAATGCATCTAATTTCTTATTTATTCAACCTTGGACACAATTCTTCGATCTAAAAGGGCAAACAAATATACCCCTATCCTATTCTAGTAATGTTACTATGCGTAATATTAACTTTAAATGCAGTACCCTATTCAATGTAAGCAACTCGGATCAATATGAGTTATCAAACTTTACATTCGAAAACCTGAATATTGAAGCTACAAAAGGTACAATTCAGACCGACTATATAAAGAATTTTACTCTGAAAAATGTAATAATTAACGGAGAGAAAAAATATTAAGCTTACATAATTAGCTCCATATTAAGACATAGATATTTTATAAAATAAAAACCGCCGCTTTCGAGAGCGGCGGTTTTATGAGTATCACAAAATCTTATTTCGGTTATACTTCCTTATAAAGAAACCTCCAAATCAACAGAAGTTCCTCTTTTATCTCCTTGAGGAAGATTTACTAGATACTTTTTCTTATTGATCTCGATCTTCATAGATTCCAATTGTTGAGTCGGATCTGAGATCGTTATTTTCAGTTTCTTTCCATTCTGCTTAATAAGAAACAATCCTGTATCACTACTTTTAAGATGAATATTTTTTGATATTTTCACATCGGCAGGGAGATACGAGGCTACAAAACCTATACTTTCTTTAGCTAGCCATACTGCTTGAATCTCCTTCGTGTTATGAACAATCTTGATATCTTCTATATTAAACTGTTTTACTTCTTCTTCCGATTTTGCTGGTAGAATCAGATATTGATATGCCTCATTCCTAGGATTGATACCATGATCAATCCATAAAGAAACAACATCTTTATTTTCCACCATATCTTTAGGATACATGTTCATGATGTCACTCCATTTTCCGGTGCGAGATTCAACCAAAGCTTTCTCTTTAGATGGTTCTAAAATAATATATCCTTTTTTGCCACTAAAGAAGCGAATATCATTCTGCAGAGAAAATTCAGAAGAATTAATTTTCTCCCAAGCATTATTTTTCAATTGAAGTAAGTCACCTTTTTTCACTTGTTGTTCTATCGATGTAGTCACTACACAACCACTATCTGCTGAAATACCAGCCCCCAGACAAAGAAGATAATCATCTGTGAATATCCATGCCTTGCGAGCTGTAATACCATCACGGTAAAAATCCATGGCAGTCAATCCAAACTTCCCATCGTTAACATTACCTACAAAATTGCTACTATTGTTATAACCTCCCCACGAAAGTTGTTTTAGAGGAGTATTGGTTTCATAACTAGTTATACCTGGTAGTTTTCGCCAATCCCAACAAGGGTAGATATCCAAGTATTCATCGCCATCTACATAGGTGTAAGTCGCCCCGTCTGCCAGATAATAACCTTTAAGATTATCTCCATTTCCAGCCTCAGCACCTATTACTCTATCCGATGACATTTTAACAGAAGCCATCCACAAAGGGCGACGCTGAACAGTCATATCTGACATCCAGAAATGATACAGACCCGTTAAAGATGCGGGGGCATCTCTGGTTTCAAAATTATCTCTGATTAATTCTTTATATCGATTCTCGTTTACAGTATCAACTTCGGACAGCATAACCGACGAAAATCCAACACTAAATGCTTTATGAATCTGAGCTTTTCTGAAAAACTGTCTCCCTAAAGCATTAATATCCATGTAGCCATTCCAAAGGATGTGGCTATATCCATTGTTAATCAAATTACTAAGAATATTCAATTGTGACTGATCAAAGGCGATAGAAGTACCTCCAAACATCTGAGCCCAAAAGCTCATACTAGAAACATAAGCAGCTCCATAATTTCCAAACTGTTGTTGCGCTCCATGTTGATGAAAACTATTATCTAATTTTATTCCTTCGCCCTCTCCAATTCTGATCTCAGAAGCAATTGTATCTCTAGCCGATTTCACCAAATCCAGATTATTTTCCAACAATCCTCTGACCAAGACATTGCCTGCAAGCCAGACTTTATTTTGCCCTGTCATTCTAAACTTAGCTTCACTCATTATCACTAAAGCATCTTGTTTTTCTTGTGGACTCAGTTTTTCTTCAAATAATATTAAGGCTCCTCCCAAAGTTTTGGGTACACCTATTTGATTATGCCACCAATTGGGGCTCACCAATTTCTTATCAATCCAATATTTCAGTGATTTATGAATGGCATTCTCAACCTCTTTCGATTCAAAATATCCCGAAGAAGGAAGTCGGTATGCCTTAGCTAAAATAAGTATGCGCTCAACATGCAGTTTAGGCAACCACCCCGAACGGTTTTGACTTTCATAATCTACATCTTTCCATGAGCCGTCTAATTGCAAAGTACTTAACAATAGGGAAACATCATCAGGAGCAATACGGTAGCGATCCATCAATTCGACAACCATCTGATCCGAAACTGCCGATTCTTTGGGAAATACAATCAGTCTGTTGACTAATTGCTGCTCTCTTTCATTTTCTGACAAGAGCAAGCTAATATAGTTCTGCTTAATAGTTTCGATCTCATCTGCATATGAATAAGCAGGTGTGACTATAAGCAAGAACAGAAAAACTCTAAATAAGGTCTTTTTCACAATAGTATAGGTTTAATAGGTTAAGGATAACTCAAATCTCTCTGAACTACGAAAATATGAAAAATTTTAAGAATTAATCACATTCACCAATATTTCTGTGCTCTTTATCTTACAGATAATGTTAAAACCACTATTATTATGATTTACAACTATAAGCCCCTATTGTCATTATACTTACCTTTATAAACACGAGGAAGACGGCTTGAAAATAATTCTGTCACTTTGTCATATTTTGTTTTTTCGTATTTTTTGGCACAAGATTTGATTATTCTCTAGTGTCGTAGCAAAACGACAGATTAGACTAAAAAAATAACAAATAAATATATAATCAAGAAATGGGAAAAATAATAGGAATCGACTTAGGTACCACAAACTCTTGTGTTGCCGTATTAGAGGGTAACGAGCCAATCGTTATCGCAAACAACGAAGGAAAAAGAACTACACCTTCTATTGTTGCTTTTATTGAAGGTGGCGAACGTAAAGTAGGGGATCCTGCAAAACGTCAGGCTATCACAAACCCTGAAAAAACAGTTTCGTCAATCAAACGATTTATGGGTGAAACTTGGGATCAGGTTTCAAGCGAAATCGGACGTGTACCATATAAAGTAGTAAAAGGTGATAACAATACTCCACGTGTGGATATTGATGGTCGTCTTTATACTCCACAAGAAATTTCGGCTATGATACTTCAAAAAATGAAGAAAACAGCTGAAGATTATTTAGGACAAGAAGTAACAGGAGCTGTTATTACAGTACCTGCTTATTTCAACGACTCACAACGTCAAGCAACTAAAGAAGCCGGAGAAATCGCAGGTTTGAAAGTTGAGCGTATTGTGAACGAACCTACTGCAGCAGCGCTTGCTTATGGTTTGGACAAAAAACACTTGGATATGAAGATTGCAGTGTTCGACCTTGGAGGTGGTACATTCGATATTTCAATCCTTGAATTAGGTGACGGTGTTTTCGAAGTAAAATCTACAAACGGTGATACTCACCTAGGTGGAGACGACTTTGACCAAGTAATCATCGACTGGTTAGCAGAAGAATTCTTAAGAGAAGAAGGTCTTGACTTACGTAAAGATGCAATGGCTCTTCAACGTTTGAAAGAGGCTGCAGAGAAAGCTAAAATTGAACTTTCTAGCGCAACTTCAACAGAGATCAATTTACCATATATTATGCCTGTTAATGGAATGCCAAAACACTTGGTTAAAACATTAACTCGTGCTAAATTCGAGCAATTAGCAGATTCATTAATTCGTGCTTGTATCGAGCCTTGCCGTAACTCTCTAAGAGATGCAGGTCTTACTGCTGGAGACATTGATGAAGTAATTCTTGTAGGTGGATCAACTCGTATTCCTGCAATTCAAGCAGAGGTTGAGAAATTCTTCGGAAAAACTCCTTCTAAGGGTGTAAATCCTGATGAGGTTGTAGCAGTAGGTGCAGCTATTCAAGGTGCTGTATTGACTGGCGATATTAAAGATGTGTTGTTGCTTGATGTTACTCCACTTTCTTTAGGTATCGAAACTATGGGTGGTGTAATGACTAAATTGATTGAGTCTAACACAACAATACCAACTCGTAAGAGTGAAACATTCTCAACTGCGAGCGACAATCAACCATCAGTACAAATCAATGTATTACAAGGTGAACGTCCAATGGCTAAAGACAATAAACAAATTGGAGTATTCAATTTGGATGGTTTACCACCTGCACAACGTGGTGTACCTCAAATCGAAGTAACTTTTGATATTGATGCTAATGGTATTCTGAAAGTATCTGCTAAAGATAAAGCAACAGGAAAAGAGCAATCTATCCGCATCGAAGCTTCTTCAGGATTAAGCGACGCTGAAATCCAAAGAATGAAAGACGAAGCTGCTGCTAATGCTGAAGCTGACCAAAAAGAAAAAGAAAAGATTGACAAGCTTAATCAAGCAGACTCTTTAATCTTCCAAACAGAAAAACAATTATCTGAACTGGGTGACAAGATTCCTGCTGACAAAAAAGCCCCAATCGAAGCAGCTTTAACTAAAGTAAAAGATGCTCATAAGGCTCAGGATATTCCAGCTCTTGATGCAGCAATGGAAGAATTGAATACTTTGTTCCAGGCATTAAGCCAAGAAATGTATAATGCTACAGGTGGAGCAGCAGATCCTAATCAACAAGCTAATCCTAATCAAGGAGGTGCACAACAACCAAACAACGATGGTGATGTAACTGATGTTGATTTTGAAGAAGTGAAATAATTACTATTTCTATATAGTATAAAAAGGGATGACCGCATTGGCCATAACTTTTTTATTTAGGTTTTTATTTACTATTTTCACCTTCGTTTTATAATTTTAATTTAACTAATCACAAACATGAAAAAGACTTTATTCCTACTCTTATTAATGTGCTTATCATCTTTCGGATATTCACAAACAACTAAAGAACTACTCATCACATTTATAGACAAAGGAGGTGAAAAACGATGGACAGACGACGCCGTAATTAAAG
>NZ_CVRU01000090.1 GCF_001261715.1 Dysgonomonas sp. HGC4
GGAGCTTCTGTCGATTTTTTAAGAAGTGTAGGTGTGTCATATTTTGTAAATTTGCGTAGTAATAAGCAGATTGAATTTATCCAAAATATGATTCCTAATTTAATTCCTACTGAAAATATTGAGTATTTTACCGCAAAAGAAGTTTGTAAAAGATTATTAGATAAAATTTATTCTATATAGTATGAAAAAGATATTGTTAGTATTTGGTACTAGACCAGAAGCTATTAAAATGGCTCCTTTAGTGAAAGAATTTCAGAAATATCCTAATATTTTTGAAACAAAAGTTTGTGTGACAGCTCAACACAGACAAATGTTGGATCAAGTTCTAGAAGTGTTCGAGATAGTACCTGATTATGACTTAGATGTAATGGCTCCAAATCAAGATCTTTTTGATATTACTTCTAAAGTTTTATTAGGGATGCGAAATATCTTGAATGAATTTGCTCCTGATGTTGTGTTTGTTCATGGGGATACAACAACATCTTTAGCTGTTGCAATGGGAGCTTTTTATAAAAGAATTAAGGTTGCTCATGTTGAAGCTGGTTTGAGAACATATGATCTGCAATCTCCTTGGCCAGAAGAAATGAATAGACAACTTACTGATCGTATCAGCGATTATTATTTTGCACCAACTATGGGGGCTGAGAATAATCTTAAAATAGAGAAAGTACCTCAAGAGAAAGTCTATGTAACAGGTAATACTGTTATTGATGCTTTATTAATGGCAGTGGATATTATTGCCCAAGATAAATCAATAGAAAATCAGATTGTAAAATCAATAAAGGAAAAAGGATATGTATTTAGTGATAAAAGAATTGTACTGGTAACAGGACACCGAAGAGAAAATTTTGGGGATGGCTTTCTACACATTTGCCAAGCAATAAAAAATGTAGCGATTTCTCATCCAGATGTTGATATTGTTTATCCAGTGCATCTAAATCCAAATGTTCAAAAGCCTGTATTCGAGTTGCTTTCAGATTTAGACAATGTATTCTTGATATCTCCTCTAGATTATCTTCCGTTTGTATATATGATGCAACATTCTCACCTTATACTTACAGACAGTGGTGGGGTACAAGAGGAAGCTCCATCATTAGGAAAACCTGTTCTTGTTATGCGTAATACTACAGAGAGGCCAGAGGCTGTTACTGCAGGAACTGTAAAGCTAGTAGGAACAGATGCTAAAATAATAGAGGATAATCTTAATTTATTACTAAAGGATAAAGAATTATATACACAAATGTCAATTGCGAATAATCCTTATGGTGATGGAGCTGCATGCTCTAGAATTGTCCAAGTCTTTATTTGAAATTGAAATGTAAGGAGAATTATTTATTATGACTACACCAAAAATTACTTGGATAGGATTGGGACACATGGGAACCCCAATGGCTACGAATTTGCTAAAAGCAGGATTTGAAGTTGCTGTATATAATCGCTCAACTGATAAATTGAAGCCACTTACTGATGTTGGAGCTAAGCCGTACAGTTCTTTAGATGAAGTTCGGGAGAATTCGAATGTTATTTTCACGATGTTATCTGATGATTTGGCTGTGTCGTCTGTGTATTCTGATTTATTGAAAGGTTCTGTTTCGGAGAAGCTTTTTATTAATATGAGTACTATCTCTTCGGAACTAACTAAGCGTTTATCCGTTGAAATAGAAGCTAAGGAAGGTTATTATCTAGAGGCTCCTGTTTCTGGTAGCGTGAAGCCGGCTATAGATGGAACTCTTATTATATTAGCTGCTGGTAGGGAACCTGATTATGAGTTCGCAACGACTTACTTTGAAAAATTAGGTAAGTTCTCTATATATCTGGGAGAAGTAGGACAGGGGGCAAAGGCTAAATTAGCGATTAATTACTATATGTCAGTAGTTATCGAAGGATTGGCTGAAACTGTTCTATTTGCAGAGAAGAATGGAATTGATAAAGAAACAATGATGTTTATTGTCAATGAGAGTGCATGTGGTAGTCCTATGTCGAAAATGAAGACTCCTTCGATTATACAGGATAATTATCCTGCTGCTTTTCCTCTTAAGCATATGGATAAAGATATTCGACTTGTGCAGGCTGAAGGCTTGAATACTGCAACCTCTGAGGCTATGAAGAATATATATGAAGAAGCGATGCAAGCAGAACTTGGAGATAATGATCTTATGGCTGTCCTGAGAGCCGTAAAAACGAAATACTTCAAGTAATGGGTTATACCCTTATCTGAAAAAGAGAGAGTCGCTCCTAGCGACTCTCTGCTTTTTTAGTTTTTAGATAATTGGTCGAGGATATTTTCGAGTACATCGTGGCATTGTGAAATAAAGTAAGCATTATTTTTTATTTCTTGTGCTGATTGTATATACTTTCCATCTTGCAGTTCTGTCTCTCCATTTTTGATCATCTCATCTAATGATTCGGGTGTGACTTCTAAATGGAATTGTAAACCTAATACTTTGTCATTATATAGAAAGGCTTGGTTATTACATCCTTCGCTTGAAGCTAGTTTGAGACTGTCCTTAGGTAGCTTGAAAGTGTCTCCATGCCAATGGAATACTGAGAAATTGAGATTTTGGTTTTGGAAAATAGGAGTATTCTTTGCTTCATCTGTTAGTACGATAGAAAACCAGCCTATTTCTTTATCTTTATTTGATGTGACTTTTGCTCCTAATATATCAGCTATGAGTTGAGAACCTAGGCAAAATCCGATTACTATTTTATCTGATTCTATTACTTCTTTTATAAACTTCTTTTCAGGTACTAACCAAGGATAAATTTTTTCTTCGTAGATGTTCATTGGTCCTCCCATTATAATGAGCATATCAAAATCATCTTTATCAGAGAAGCTAGTTTCTTCGTAAAGATATGTATAGCTTAAGTGATGTTTGTGTTTTTTAGCCCATGATTCGATATGTCCGATTCCTTCGAAAGGAACATGAATTAAACAATGGATTCGTATGTTGCCTGATTTCATTTAAATTATTCTTGAAGTTCGTAATTATAACCTTAATCAATGACTATTATACTTGTAAAGTTGGAAACAAGATATGTAACCTTATAGATCTTTTATCAGAGTATTCTTTTCTTTTTCATGTATGGTGTTTCGAATGTCATTAATAACATTCCATTCATCGATGAATTCTTCAGTAATGTCAATGTTGAAATCTTCTGAACCAAAGCTATCAACTTTATGGAATAGGTAGCTGACCGATATTTTATTTATATCCAGCGCTGGGATATACGCCGGAACCATATCTTTTCCCGAAGGTGTTTCAACAATTACATTGAGATCAAGTAGTAAATAAATAATATCACTTGTAAGTCGAGTAGGTATTTTATATTTCTCTGATATTTCGTTTGCTGTATAAGGTTTTTCTCCTTCTTCGAAACGCTTTACAATGAGTGTCGAAATCAGTAAGATGATAAAATCTTTGTATCTGCGAGTAATATCTTTTGTTTCTTTTTCGAAATTAAATTTAGCAATGTTTTGATGAGCAAAGGATAACTCAACACCTACAAGTAAAATTAACCATGATATTTGCAGCCATAGCAATAGTAAGGGAAGCGCTGCAAAACTACCATAGATAGTATTGTATTTGGATATCCATATTTGCCCACTGATATATACTTGTTGAAAAATCTGGAAGCATATCCCTGCAACAATCCCTGCAAAAATGGCACTTCCTATTTTTACTTTTGTATTCGGAATATAGATGTAGATAAATGTAAATAGTAAAATGGTAAGAATAAATGGTAATATTTTAATAAAGGGATTTATAAATACACCAATAATATGAGTTTCGAGTGATGAATTTAAGACAATCGAGAAACCGGCATTGCAAACCAATAGTACAGGAGCAACGAGTAATAAGCCGGTGTAATCGGTAAATTGACGATAATAAGATCTTCCATTTTTTACTCCCCATGTTGAATTGAAGTTATCCTCAATATTAGAAATCAGATTTAAAGCAGTGTATAATAATAGAACCAGACCGACTCCCAGAAAGATTCCTCCCTGAGCATATTCCAGAGACTTGTCGATAAATCGCATTGCGGTAGAAAGAGCTTGTTCTTGTCCTTGGAAGTAGCTGAATAGTTCGCTTTGTAAGATGTTTTGGAATCCAAACCCTCTTGCGATAGCAAATAATACTGCAAGTAGTGGTACTATGGATAACAGTGTACTGTATGTGAGTGCCGATGCCCGAGTATTTATTAAAGACCAGTTGAGATTTCGATATGTGAGAACGAACGATTTAATAATATTATAGCATATAGCGCGTAATCGCCCTAATCCATTGGTATCTATTCTCCATATTCCTATAGAAAGAAAATGGAGAAGTCGTTCAATAAAGCTTTTTATCTTATCAATCATAATGTGAATTATTTTGAAGCAAAAATAGTACTTCTTTATGTAAAGACGTTTATGTATGTTGTTTTGTTCAACTAAACTTACCTAGTGATAGCAAAGAATAGAGCATATTTAATAAGGAGATAGAGTGAAAATAGAAGATATTTGTGTAGTCTTTAACTCTGATTTTGGAAAGTCGATAAAAAATAAAAATACAGCCGATCTGTAAGCCGGGTTCTGTACTTCGTATAAAACGAAGTGCTTGTCATTTGTCTACTCCCGCTGTCACCAACGGGCTCTAGCGACCTACCCCCCGACATCGGGCGAGCAGCCCTACATGCGTCGGTATACATGGTCTTGCAACTCATAAGTAGTACGGCTCTCGGTATTGCTATCGAGACCGGTGAGCTCTTACCTCACCTTTTCACCCTTACTCCGATAAATCGGAGCGGTTATTTTCTGTTACCTTACTCTGCTCTCACGAACAGCTTCCCGTTAGGAAGTATGATGCTCTGTGTTGCCCGGACTTTCCTCTTTCCATCTTTTGACGGATGGTCAGCGACAAACCGATCTGCTGTATTTCTGCTGCAAAGATACTATTTAGATCGCGAAAAATGTTTGAAATCAATAGGAATCATGATTCTATAATTGTAAGTGTCATTCAAAAAGTGTAATATTGTGAGGTTTTAGACTTCATTTATTGGAATTACAATGAAAAAAATCTTGTTGTTGCTATTTGTTTCGGTTTACTTGGTAGGCTGTTCTTCATACAAAGATGCTATGAATGCCAATTCTAATATAAAAAAAGTTGAATTGGGTATGACTAAGAACGATGTAATCCATAAAATGGGTAAATCTTACCATAGAATGGAGGTATATAGGGCTAGCAATGGAATAGATGTCGAGGTTTTAGGGTACCCTACTGTAGATGCTATTTATATGCTTCGTTTTGAGAATGGAGAGTTGGTAGAGTTTCATAAAAATCTTGTTCTTCCTAATGATAAACTCCTTAGAGAATCTTCGCTTGAGTAAAATAGTTAGCTAAATTATGGTTCTTAATTATATTTGGATTGCCTTCTTTGTTGTTGCCTTTATAGTAGCATTGAGCCGCCTTATCTTTTTGGGCGATTTTGAAACTTTTAATGCGACAGTTAATTCTACATTTGCTTCAGCCCGATCGGGTTTCGAAATTTCTATTGGTTTAACCGGAGTTCTTACCTTGTGGATGGGGCTTATGAAAATAGGAGAACAAGGTGGAGTAATTCAACTTTTTTCAAGAGCAATCAATCCTTTATTTAGCCGACTTTTCCCGGATATACCGAAGAATCATCCTGCGGGAGGTTCAATTTTACTTAATCTTTCTGCTAATATTCTTGGGCTTGATAATGCGGCTACTCCGGCTGGATTACAAGCGATGAAAGAGTTGCAGGAGATTAACCCTGATAAAAGTAAAGCTTCTAACCCCATGATGATGTTTCTGGTGATGAATGCATCGGGTTTAACTTTGATTCCTGTATCTGTAATGACTATTCGGGCACAAATGGGGGCAGCTAATCCAGCGGATGTATTTGTTCCGATTATGATTGCGACTTTTGTTTCAACAATGATTGGAGTATTAGCTGTTTGTATTAAGCAAAAGATAAATATTCTGGATAAAGTTATTCTAGGAACATTTGGCAGTGCTGCCATATTGATTGGTGGTGTAATTTGGGCATTTAGTAGTATGGGGCCCGAAAAAGCACAACAAATAGCCAGCGTGATTGCTAGTATAATACTATTTAGTGTCATCCTGTTTTTTATCTTAAGTGGAGTTCGTAAGAAAATTAATGTATATGATGCATTCATAGAGGGTGCTAAAGATGGATTCTCGACCGCTGTGCGTATCATTCCCTATTTGATTGCTATATTGGTAGCTGTAGGTATGTTTCGCGCCTCAGGGACGATGGATTTTATATTCGATGGATTGAAGTCTTTTGTTGTTTTTACAGGATTTGACAGCAGATGGGTAGACGCTATGCCTACTGCTCTTATGAAGCCATTGAGTGGAAGTGGAGCTAGAGGAATGATGGCAGAAACGATAACAGTCTTTGGTGTAGATTCGTTTGCCGGACGATTAGCTTCTATTTTTCAGGCATCTACCGATACTACTTTTTTTGTAGTGGCTGTGTACTATGGTAGTGTTGGTATAAAGAATAGCCGGTATACAGTACCTTATGCACTTCTTGCAGATTTAGTCGGTGTTGTTACTGCTATTTGGATAGCATATATATTTTTCTCCTAGGCCAAGGTCTCAGACCTTTTATTGTGTTGGTAAGTAAAAGAATTAGATATCCTTATAAATATAGAATATGGCAATCATATATCAAAATGAAGATGTAAAAGCTCCTTTAATAAAAAAGAGAGAGGTTACTAAATGGATTAAAGATGTAGCTGCATCTTATGGAAAAAAAGTAGGAGATATTTCGTATATCTTTTGTTCGGATGAAAAAATCCTTGAAATAAATAAGGAATATCTTCAGCATGACTATTATACTGATATAATCTCTTTCGATTATACCGATGAAGATGTTATATCTGGCGATCTTTTTATAAGTTTAGATACTGTGAAAAGTAATTCGGAGCAATTCAATACTGATTATCTTGAAGAATTACACCGAATCATTATCCATGGGATACTTCATCTTTGTGGAATCAATGATAAAGGTCCGGGTGAAAGAGAGTATATGACTGAGTGCGAAAATAAAGCTCTTGAGCTACGTTTTAATGTGAAGTGATAGTAAGTAATGAAAAAGTTTATAGTATTTATTTTAGTTGTATTCGTTTCTGTCTCTGTACATAGCCAAGATTCGCTTAAAGTGTGGCCTAATGGTGCACCTTCCGATAATGGATTAACCGATGAAGCGGAGTTATTTATATATTTACCTGAAAAAAAAGACAGCCAGAAAACTCCAGCTGTATTAATTTGCCCTGGTGGCGGATATGCAGGTGTTAGTGCGGTATACGAGGGGCACGCTTTTGCTAAATGGCTGGCAACACAAGGTGTTGCCGGTATAGTTCTGAAATACAGGTTGCCTAACCAACATAAAGAAGTGCCTTTTGATGATGCTCTAGAAGCGATGAGCATTATTCGTTCCGACTCTGATGAATGGCATATAGATGCTAATAGAGTTGGGATTGCCGGCTTTTCGGCAGGTGGGCATTTAGCGGCCGTTTTTTCTAACTTAAATTCGAATCGTGACATAAATATACGCCCTGATTTTGCAATTCTGTTTTATCCAGTGATTTCGTTCGAAAAAGTAACAAAAGGAGGTACGCGTACCAATTTGTTGGGAAAAACACCTTCTGCTAATGAGATTTATTCCTTCTCGGCTGATAGGTTGGTTACAAAGAATACACCTCCTACTATTATTTTTGTAAGCGATAACGATAGTTCAGTACCATCGACTCATAGTGTAATGTATTATGATGCGTTGAAAGAGAATGATGTTCCTGCTGCTCTATACGTGTTTCCAGAAGGAGAACACGGGTGGGGCATGATTAAGTCATTTAAATATTACGATGAATCATTATCTTTGTTGAAAATGTGGTTGAATACGACAGTGTTGACAAGCTATAATTGAGTATATACGTTTTGAAAGTATTCTCCTATTTTGTATTATTCCGATTTTACCATGATTTTAGAAACATGTAGGTTGTTGACCTTAAATATATTATAATTATGAAAAACCTGTTTTTAATACTATTTTTCCTTTTATCAGCTATTGGTATGAATGCACAAACAGTCGTTAAACTTTGGGAAACAACTCCTCCAACCAGTAATGGATTATCTGAGACAGAGTTAAATGAAGACGGACGAATTTCGAATGTTTCGGTTCCCGAATTAACTGTCTATTTACCCGATTCTACCGTAAATAGAGGGATTGCAGTTATTATTTGTCCCGGTGGAGGATATACCAGATTAGCAATTGATCATGAAGGGCACGATTTTGCCAAATGGTTGCAGTCGCAAGGTATTGCTGGTATTGTTTTAAAATATCGCATGCCTAATAAAGTGAAGCAAGTACCTTTGGAAGATTTCAATCAAGCCATTACTTATGTTCGATCAAAAGCTCCACTGTGGAAAATTTCGAATGATAAGATTGGTATTGCCGGTTTTTCAGCAGGAGGTCACTTGGCATCAACAGCCTCTACTCATTTTTCGTCAAAAGAGTTGCGTCCAGACTTTTCGATCTTGTTTTATCCGGTAATTACCATGGGAGATTTTACTCACGAAGGTTCGCGTAATAATTTGTTAGGAGATACTCCAACAGCATCGGAGACAATGTATTATTCGAACGAAAGACAAGTAAATGAATTTACACCACCTGCAATATTATTGTTGAGTGATGATGATACAGCGGTTCCACCGAAGAATTCGGTAGCCTATTATACTGCTTTAAAAGAAAATAAAATACCGGCAACTATGTATATTTTCCCTTCAGGAGGTCACGGCTGGGGTATGAGAAATGATTTTGAATATCACAATGAAATGCTTTCTCTTCTTAGTTTGTGGTTGAGGACGCTGTCTTTGTAAAGCGCGATAGGAATTAAGATAAATGTAAAGGGTATTGCTAGAAAAGAGTATTTTCAGTGATGCCTTTTTCCATATTTAATAGCCATCTTTTTTTCTCTAATCCTCCGGCGTAGCCTGTTAGTTTCCCATTGGATCCAATAACCCGATGACATGGTACTATTATAGCTATTTTATTCATACCATTTGCATTAGCAACCGCTCGTATACTTAAAGGGTTTCCCATTGCTTCGGATTGTTGAAGGTAACTGACTGTTTTCCCATAGGGAATTGTCAAAAGAGCTTGCCATACTTTTTTCTGAAACTCTGTTCCAATAAGATCAAGAGGTACTGTAAATTGGTTCAATTCTCTTTTAAAATATGCTGATAATTCTTTCTTTAGAAGGTCAAAATGGATGTTGTCTTCTTCAACAATTATGTTATTCAGTTCCTTTTCTGTTTTTTGAAACTGACCTTCAATATTTTTTCTATTATTAAACTCCAAAAGGCAGATACCCTTATCAGTCGCACATGCAATCATTTCTCCCAGAGGGGTTTCAATATGAGTTTTGCTAATATTCATTTTTTGCGATCTTAATTACTAATCAGATAAAGGTATTTAATTCTAATAAAAATACGTTCTTAAATTCGTAAAAATACCCTTGGAATTACAAAATTTAAACTTTGTAGGTTTTATAATATACTGAAATCAATTTAAAAATAAGCAGAGATGTGCTTGTTAAACGTTTTAGCATTATTCTTTCAAATCGATTTTTTATATCTAATATTCAATATTATAGATGGTTGTAGATGTTATTAACAGAAAAGGTAAGTTATCAACAATTCTTTTACTGTTTAATGTCACAATCTAAGTACTGCTATTATTTATTTGTTTCTTTGTAGCTTAAATAAAAGAAATTATAACTAACGAACATGGGTAAAATAATTGCTCTGGCAAATCAAAAAGGAGGAGTTGGAAAAACTACTACCACAATAAACCTTGCTGCTTCCTTAGCTGCATTGGAAAAGAAAGTATTGGTTGTGGATGCCGATCCACAGGCAAATGCTTCTTCAGGCTTAGGACTCGATATTAAACATATAAAAAATACTATTTACGAATGTCTGATAGGAGAGGCTACTGCCGATCAGGCTATTGTGCCAACGGCTTACGAGCGTTTGGATATAATCCCATCACATATCAATTTAGTAGGAGCAGAGCTCGAAATGCTGAATATCGAAAATCGTGAAAAACGTTTGGCTGCTGTTCTTCAAGCCAAGAAAGCAGATTATGATTATATCTTAATTGACTGTTCTCCATCTTTGGGACTGATTACAGTAAATTCTCTTACAGCTGCCGATTCGGTTATTATACCCGTTCAGTGTGAGTATTTTGCTTTAGAGGGAATCAGTAAATTGCTGAACACCATTAAGATCATAAAATCGAAACTAAATCCTTCATTGGAGATCGAAGGATTCTTGCTAACTATGTATGATGCGCGTCTTCGTTTGGCAAACCAAATTTACGAAGAGGTAAAAAAGCATTTCCAAGAATTGGTATTTACAACTGTAATTCAAAGAAATGTGAAGCTTAGCGAATCTCAAAGTTTTGCACAGCCTGTATTGGCTTATGATGCCGCATCTCGTGGAACGGTAAACCATATGCAGCTTGCAAAAGAGCTTATCGAAAAAAATTCTTAACTTTGCTATTTAACCGCAAACAAAATAAGTAATTATTTATGGCAAAAAGACCTGCTTTAGGAAGAGGGCTAGATGCTCTTATTATGATGGACGATTTAAGGACTGAAGGATCTTCGTCCATAAATGAGGTTCCATTATCTAAGATTCAACCCAATCCTGATCAACCCCGACGTGTTTTTGATGAGGAAGCCTTGCATGAACTGGCTGTATCTATCAAGCAACTAGGAGTCATCCAGCCTATTACCTTGCGTAAAATAGATGATGAAAATTATCAGATTATTGCAGGTGAGCGTAGGTATAGAGCGTCTATGATTGCTCAGCAAAAATCAATACCTGCTTATATTAAGACAGCGGATGATGAAAACGTCATGGAAATGGCGTTGATCGAAAATATACAAAGAGAAGATCTCAATTCTATTGAGATTGCTTTGGCTTACCAGAATTTGATTGAAACATATAATCTTACTCAAGAGCAACTGAGCGAAAGAATCGGAAAGAAAAGAACTACTATTGCAAATTATTTGCGATTGTTGAAGCTTCCTGCCGGTATTCAGATGGCTATCAGAGACAAGAGAATAGATATGGCGCATGCTCGTACTTTAGTGACCATTGAAGATCCGGCGGTACAACTCGAAGTTTATGAGTTGATCATGACTGAAGATCTTTCGGTTCGAAAAGTCGAGGAATATGTAAGAGCTATCAATAAGGGAGATACTCTTGAAGAAATTATTCAAGAGAAAGAAGTGGTTAATTTGGCTAAAAAAGGCAATATAAATCAAGCTACACCCGAAGAATTTGATATTCTTAAAAAGCACTTATCGAAATTCTTTGAAGCTAAAGTTCAGCTTTCATGTAATGATAAGGGTAAAGGAAAAATAACAATTGCTTTCAGTTCTGATGAAGAATTAGAGAGAATTATTACTAAATTTGACCAAATAAAAAAATAAATTATACATTTATCCGTATAAGTAAAAGGTCGTAGTTGATGTCGTACTTAAAAGTTATAACTATCTAGTTATTATACTTACCAAAGCAATAAATAGGTCTGAGACCTTAGAATTTATATGGTAAAGAGATTTTTTGTAAGTATTGTAGCTGTTTATTCCTTGGCATTTCCTATGCTAGGGCAAACCAATGATAGTATACAAGTACAGAGTGTCACTATGAATTCTCAGAATATAACCAAGAGTGATACTGTTGCTTGGGTGAATGATAAAATGTTAAATGATAAGGCGGCAGACCGAATTATAAAAAGTACTGCTCCTTTTAAGCCCGATCCGAATAAAGCTGTTTTGTATTCGGCTATTTTCCCCGGATTAGGTCAAATTTATAATAGAAAATATTGGAAATTACCTCTCGTTTACGGAGGTTTTTTAGGTCTTACATATGCAATTACCTGGAATGGTCGTCAATACAGTGATTATACAGGTGCATATAAGGCGATAATGCGAGAAGATCCGAGAAGTGCAGAAAATATAGCTATTTGGGGACCTTTTGTTCGAAGAGGATTAGATCCTGCAACGCTGAGTGATTCTGAAATCGTATCATGGCAAAATCGTTTTAAACGCCAAAGAGATAGTTATAGAAGATACCGTGATTTAAGTATTATTGGAGCGGTTGCTTTATATGGATTGTGTATGATAGATGCGTATGTTGATGCACATCTATTTGATTTTGATATTTCTCCCGATTTGTCTTTGAGGGTAGAACCTCAAGTGCAAAATGATCCTTTTTCCCAAAGAAGTTTTGGGGTTCAATGTAGTTTTAAATTTTAGGTCATCGTTGTTGTTGATGTCCGAAAAAGAAATGATTTATGCTAAAAAAACTTTTTATTGCTGGTTTTATTTTGGGGGGTATTGTTCCCCTTTTTGGTCAGGTTCATAAAAATGGACTATCAATAAAAGAAACTATTACAGATAAGGAATTAACTATCCCCGAAGAGATAGAACGTAACTTCGATCAATTATTAGTTGATTGGAAGAAAGATCTAAGTCCTTCTCTAAATTGTACATCAAACTTTGATACAGATGTAGCATATCCCGATTCTGTTTATATCAATAGACTTTATGCTTTGCCTACTGAAATGGAGTTGGTGTATAATCCGGTTGTAAGATCATATATCGATATGTATACGGGACGGATGAGAAGAAGTGTAGAATATTTTTTAGGAAAATCCGATTATTACTTTCCAATCTTTGAGCAAGCTTTAGATAAATATAACTTACCTCTTGAATTAAAATACTTACCTATTATTGAATCTGCACTTAATCCTACGATTGCTTCTCGAATGGGGGCGACTGGGCTTTGGCAGTTTATGATTGGTACGGGAAAAATGTACGATCTTGAGGTAAATACTTTAGTTGATGAACGTCGTGATCCACTTAGATCCACTGATGCGGCTGCTAGATTTCTGAAAGACTTATATGGTATATATGGTGACTGGAATTTAGTTATTGCAGCATATAATTGTGGTCCCGGAAATGTAAACAAAGCAATCAAGCGTAGTGGCGGACAAACGGATTATTGGTCAATTTATCCCTATCTTCCGAAAGAAACTCGAGGTTATGTACCTGCTTTTATTGCTGCAGCGTATGTTATGAACTATTATTCGGCTCACAATATCTGTCCTTTTGAATATAAATATACTCATTCTACTGATACTATTCTGGTTAACAAGCAACTGCATTTGCAACAAGTTGCAGAATATCTAAATGTATCACTTGATGAATTGAGAACTTTGAATCCTCAATATAAAAAAGATATTGTTCCAGGTGAATACAAAGCATATGTACTGAATTTACCATCTATAAACGCTCCTGACTTTGAAGTTCAAAGAGATTCTATTTTTGCATATAAGGCAACCGAATTTCTTTCGCATCGCAAAGTGGTTAATCCAAATGGGTATACTGCAGTGGCTGCAACTAATGGAACAAAATATAAAGTGCGTAGAGGGGATAATTTAGCAGCTATAGCTCGTAAACATGGAGTTACAACTGCTCAGATAAAACGATGGAATGGCCTTAAAACAAATAGATTGAGTGCTGGTCAGATATTGGCAGTATCAGCAGGTAAACCCGTGAATCAAGCAACACCTCAGGAAACAACACAACAATCAACACAAGATTTACTAGCACAAAATACAAGTCAGACAACATCTGATAATCAATCTTCTTTAGATAATGATAATACTTCTTCAAATTCGTTATCTGATTATTTTGCAAAAATGCAAGAACGTGCAACAGGAGCAGACCCTGATCCTATTCCAGCAAAAGAAACCGAAGCTAATTTGGCTGTTGTAGATGTTCCCGATCCAAACGAATCTGAATTGGGTAATAATAACAGAGGTCGGGATATACAAGGAACGCAGACTATTTATCATAAAGTACGTATTGGTGAAACACTAACTCAGATCGCTTCTAAATATAATGTAGATAGAAAAGATATTTCTTCTTGGAATAAACTAAAATCATCGGTACCCAAAGTTGGTCAACGATTGGTAATACATTTACCCGCTCAAAAAGAAGAGCTTGTTGCAGAAGAATTACCTACTATATCTGAAGAGTCTATAGAACAAGTTGTTGCGGATGTGAAAACATCTGTGCAAGATAATTCAGCTAATAAGCCTTTAGCTTCGACTTCATCGATGATTTCCTCTTCTACAAAATCGGTAACGGTGAAGAAAGAAGAACCTAAAGTAGAAAAGAAGGTTGCACCCAAAGTTGCGAAAGAGCCGGCAAAACAACAGCCTTTGACATACACAGTAAAGAAGGGAGATACTTTAGGTAGTATTGCTGGAAAATATGGAAGAAAAATAACAGTAAAAGACATACAAAAGGCTAATAACTTAAATTCAGATAAGTTAAGTATCGGGCAAAAACTTAAAATTCCCAGATAAATAATTTAGAATTATGGTATCCATTTATTATTCTAATTTGTTTTATAAGTAATAAATTGCTGCTTGATGCAACATTTATTCATTGTAGTGCGTTTGATGTTATAACATGCAAAGTAATAAATAGATCTCTGATCTTAATTTTATGGATAAAGAAGATAAAACGATGGATGATGATTTGATGGTGGAAAGAGAGTTTGAAGCTCTTATAGATGACTACCTCAAAACGAATCATAGACGAAAAGTTGAAATAATAAGGAAAGCTTTTCATCTTGCAAAAGAAGCACATAAAGGAGCACGACGTAGATCGGGCGAGCCATATATAATGCATCCGATAGCGGTTGCACGTATAGTTTGTAGTGAGATAGGATTGGGATCTACATCTATTTGTGCTGCTTTGTTGCATGATGTCGTTGAAGACACTGATTATACCGTAGAAGATCTTAAAAAGATATTTGGCGATAAAATTGCAGAGATTGTTGATGGGTTGACCAAGATCTCGAGTGGTATGTTTGGTGATAACGTATCATCGCAGGCTGAGAACTTTAGAAAGCTTTTGCTTACGATGGCCGATGACATTAGAGTAATACTTGTAAAAATTGCCGACCGTCTTCATAATATGCGAACATTGGGTTCGATGGCTCCGGCAAAACGTCATAAAATTGCTGGTGAAACAATGTACATATATGCTCCTCTCGCACACCGATTGGGGCTTTTTGCTATAAAAACGGAGCTGGAAGAACTCAGTTTTAAATACGAAAACACCGAAGAATACAACGAGATTGTTTCGAAGCTTGAATCTTCGTTAAGCATTAGAAAAAATATCTTCGAGCATTTTGCGGAACCCGTAGTTCATAAATTAGACGAATTGGGTTTCAAATATGAAATAAAAGCACGCGATAAATCAGTATATTCTATTTGGAATAAGATGAAATCAAAGGGAGTTCCTTTTGAAGAAATCTATGATATATTCGCTGTTAGAATTATATTCGACTCCGAACCCGGTGTTGATGAAAAGAAACGATGTTGGGATATTTATTCGGTGATTACGGATATTTATAAACTTCGTCCCGATCGTATCAGAGATTGGGTTAGTCGTCCCAAATCGAATGGTTATCAAGCTTTACACCTTACGGTGATGGGTCCTGATGGCGAATGGGTCGAAATTCAGATCCGAAGCCGTAGAATGGATGATATTGCCGAAAAAGGCTTTGCCGCCCATTGGAAATATAAAGAAGGTAAAATAGAGGAAGATAATGAACTAGATAAGTGGTTGAAAACTATTACTGAGATATTGGAGCATCCAAATCCGAATGCAATAGATTTTCTGGATACCATTAAACTCAACTTATTCTCTCAGGAAATATTTGTTTTTACGCCTAAAGGCGATTTGAGAACAATGGCTCAAGGCTCTACTGCTCTCGATTTTGCTTATGAGCTTCATACCAATATTGGAGACCATTGTATTGGTGCAAAAGTAAATCATAAACTTGTTCCTCTTAGTCATAAGCTGAATAGTGGGGATCAGGTTGAAATCTTGACATCTAAATCTCAAAGTCCACAGCCTGAGTGGTTAGGCTTTATTACAAGCGCCAAAGCCAGAACTAAGCTTGAATCGACTCTGAAAAAGCAGAAGAAAGAAGTAGCTAAAAAAGGTGAGGCAATTCTAAAAGAAGTAGTTGGTGAAGCAGAGCTTACAACTTCAACTATAGATAAGTTACTCGATTTTTATAAAATAACCAAGAAAGAAGATTTTTTCTTTGCTTTGGGTAACAAAACAATTGTTCTTCCTGCTAATTTGGACAAACTGTTTAATCAAAAAGATAAAGACGGTTCATCCAATATCTTCATGCGCTATATGAAGCAGGCATTCAGAGTTGGTAAAAAAGAGAGTGGAGACACCGAGTCTTTGGATACTGATGATCTGGATACAATTGATAAGAAAAAAACATACATTCTCGAAGAGGATTCTTTCAAAAAGAATTTCAGAATAGCCTCATGCTGTAACCCTATACCAGGAGATAAGGTGTTTGGTTTTATAACAGATAGTAATGAGATTCAGGTTCATGGCGTTAATTGCCCCGTTGGCTTGAAACTTAAAGCGAGTTTTGGTGATAAAATTCTTACACTTGAGTGGGGGCGTTATGCTCAATACTCGTTTTTATCTACCATCATTATTCGTGGGATAGACCGTGTTGGAATGCTTAATGATATAACTAAAGTTATAATTACAGATTCGGTAAACATTAAAAGTTTGAATATTGAATCGAATGATGGTATCTTTGAAGGGAAGGTAAGCCTTTATGTGCATAGTGTAATAGATGTACAGAAGCTATGTTCTCAGATTTTGAAAATAGAAGGAGTTCAGTCGGTTAATCGGTTGAGTTAAGGTATTAAGCTTTCTATATTTTAGGTCGTTGTGTATCCTCAATCTTTGATGTTTTGGTGTATGACGACAAGTATTTATTGTAGTTAAGATTGTTATAATAATATATGGATGCATTCGACATACATGACGAGAATTTAAACGGGACAGAGCGTGAATTTGAAAATGCTTTGAGGCCTCTCAGTTTTAATAGCTTTAGTGGTCAGGACAAAGTAGTGGATAATTTAAAGGTATTCGTTGCAGCAGCTCGTATGCGTGGAGAATCTTTAGATCATACTTTATTACATGGCCCTCCGGGGTTGGGTAAAACAACCTTATCCAACATTATAGCAAATGAACTGGGTGTTGGTTTTAAAATAACATCGGGTCCTGTGCTTGATAAACCGGGCGATTTGGCTGGTTTATTGACTTCGTTAGAACCTAATGATGTCCTTTTTATCGATGAAATACATCGTCTTTCTCCAATTGTGGAAGAATATCTTTATAGTGCAATGGAGGATTATCGGATTGATATTATGATCGATAAAGGTCCTAGTGCACGTTCTGTTCAAATTGAATTGAATCCCTTTACCCTTATCGGTGCTACTACACGTAGTGGATTATTGACAAGTCCTTTGCGTGCCCGATTTGGTATAAACATGCACTTAGAGTATTATGATAACGATACTTTAACGGGAATTATCAAACGTTCAGCAAATATATTGGATGTACCTTGCGATGATGATGCTGCTAAAGAAATAGCATTACGCAGTAGGGGAACGCCCCGTATTTCGAATGCTCTTTTGAGAAGAGTGCGAGACTTTGCTCAGGTAAAAGGGTCGGGAAGTATTGATAAAGAAATAGCAAACTACTCGCTTGAGGCTCTCAATATTGACAAATATGGTCTTGATGAGGTTGATAATAAAATATTACTGATTATTATAGACAAATTCAAAGGCGGGCCTGTTGGTATTTCTACTATTGCAACAGCTCTTGGAGAAGACGGTGGAACAATAGAAGAAGTGTATGAACCTTTTCTTATCAAAGAAGGTTTTATGAAACGTACTCCACGAGGTCGAGAAGCTACTGAATTAGCTTATAAACATCTGGGAAGACATAAAGATACTGAGCAAGGATACTTGTTTTGAATTAGTTGTAATTGATTAAAACATCTCCACACTTGTTACCAATGAATATGGCGAATAATGAAAATAAGAAATATTCGATTCTCTTATATGTCCTATTCTTTATAGGCTCTTTTCTTTTCCTGTCTTTAGACTTTTATAAAGCTTTTTGGTACGACGAAGCCTATACAATAAACCTAGTACGTCAATCTTTTGGATATTTGTGGCATGTTACTGCAAATGATGTTCATCCGCCTCTTTACTATATCCTTCTTAAATTATATACTTACGTTTTTGGCGACTCGGTAGTTGCCTTGCGTATCTTTTCGGCTCTGCCTGTAATAGGTATTATGCTGTTAGGTTGTACTCGTATCCGAAAAATGTTTGGTGGTAAAACAGCCTTGAGCTTCTTACTTATAGTAATATTGATGCCTGTTAGTCAATATGCAGCCTCCGAAATAAGAATGTACTCATTGGCTATGCTATTTGTTCTTTTAAGTGCTTTGTATGCCTATCAAAGTTATTCTACTTTTCGTAGATCTGATCTGATTAAGTTTACCCTCTTTTCTTTAGCTGCAGCTTATACTCATTACTATGCGTTATTGGGTGTTTTCTATATTTATTTTCTTTTTCTTGTTGTAGTTGTAATAGCTAAGAGAGAGAAAATTATTCCATTTATTGGTTATTCTGTTTTGTTTGTTATTGGCTATTTGCCTTGGCTGATAAACTTGCCGGGACAAGTGTCGCAAGTGCAGGATGAATACTGGATTAATGCCCCTAGATTGAAAGATCTTATAATCTACTTATATTATCCATTTGCTCAGGAATTAGATTTGGTTGCAACTCAAATTCCTTTAGCATATTTTGCATTCTCATTCTGCCTATTGGCTGTGTTTTTTGTTCTTTTTATCTATATTGTTATCTCTTCCAGAAAAGAAGTGTCTGGTGATAAAGTGTTGATTTTTAGAGAAAAATATGCAAATCTGTTGTTCTTGGCTTTTATATTTACGCTATCTACAGCGATTATTTATTCTCTTTTATCTAAGCCTGTATTTGTAACTCGGTATATGACTCCCATTTTAGGGTTGTTTTATTTGGGGCTTGCTATTTATATCGCATTGATTGATTGGAAGAAAACCCCAAATAAAATCATTCTTTTAGTGATGTTTTCCATAGTAGCTTATTTTTCATTTAATCATTATTCATTACAATATAGAACAAATGAGTATAAGCAGCGAGTACAGTCTAAAATAATCGATTTCGCCGTGGAAAGAGTAGATGATAAAACCGCTTTTTTATATTCGGATACACGTAGTTTCTCAATTGCAGCCATACCTTTGTTTTTCCCTGATTCGAAGCACTACATCAGAATTAGTGTAACAAAGAAACACTACAAGAAATATTTAGAAAATTTTAAAGTAATTCCTATCTTTGATTTTGCTGATGTTGACAGTACTTACACAAAAGTGTTAGTTATGAAAAATGTTGACAATGACGATTCGTTTATGAAAGTTGTTGCGGATTCGACCGAATTGGTTAAATACTTCGACATAATAGATAGACAGGATATTGAAGGGCATGTTGTTTATCAATTGCAGAGAAGGCATCTGAATAAATGATCGAAATATGATTTTCTTAGCAAACATTAAAAGAGGTCTGTGATCTTAATTTTTGAGTTTTAACAGGCTTTGGTTGTTGTAACTTGCCAAAGCAATAAAAAGGTCTGAGACCTTATTTTTATCATGGCTGACATATCCAATACAGACATAAAATATCTGCCGGGAGTAGGTCCCAAAAAGGCTGAAATATTAAATAAAGAGGTCGATATCTTTTCGGTTGAAGATCTCTTGCATTATTATCCCTATAAATACATTGATAGAAGTCGCATCTACTACATTCACGAAGTAGATGGTAATATGCCTTATATCCAATTAAAAGGACGTATAACAGCTTTTGAAAGTGTAGGCGAAGGGCGTAATAAAAGGCTTATTGCCCACTTTACCGATGGAACAGGCTTTATTGATCTGGTATGGTTTCAAGGGGCACGTTTTATTACGGATAAGTACAAAGTAAATCTTCCTTATCTGGTTTTTGGTAAACCTACAGCTTTTGGTAGTAAGTTTAATATAGCACATCCGGATATTGATCCGTACATCGAAGAGAAAGCGGAGCAAACCAATCTAATGGGGTATTACAATACAACCGAGAAGATGAAAACGCATTATCTGAATTCAAAAGCAATACAGAAGATAATGACCGGAGCGTTAGCCTCTGCATTGCCTCATGTTGTTGAAACTCTTCCCCAAACAATAATCGAAAAAGCAAACTTATTGCCATTGAAAGAGGCAATTCGAAATATTCACTTTCCATTAAACCCTACTATTCTAAGAGATGCCCAGTATCGGTTGAAGTTTGAAGAGCTGTTTTATTTACAGCTTAATATTTTTCGTTATACTTCCGATCGGAGAGCTAAATTGAAGGGTTTTGTATTTACTCAAGTGGGTAACTATTTTAATTCTTTCTACGAAAAAAATCTACCTTTTGAGTTGACCAATGCACAGAAACGAATCATACGAGAGATTCGCCAAGATATGGCGACTGGTGAGCAAATGAACCGACTGTTGCAAGGGGATGTTGGTAGTGGGAAAACTTTGGTAGCACTTATGATTATGCTGATTGCTATGGACAATGGCTTTCAGGCTTCAATGATGGCTCCTACTGAGATTCTGGCTAATCAGCATTTTGCAACCATTCAGGAGTTTCTATTTGGATTGGGTATAAATGTCGAATTATTGACAGGTTCTACTAAAAAGAAAAAGCGAGAAGAGATTCATTCACGCCTTTTAACGGGTGATATCCATATCCTGATTGGGACACATGCCCTAATTGAAGATACAGTTCAATTTGGGAACTTGGGTTTGGTTGTTATCGATGAACAGCACCGTTTTGGTGTGGCGCAGAGAGCAAAACTCTGGACTAAGAATGTGAACCCTCCGCATATGCTGGTTATGACGGCAACACCTATACCTCGTACGCTTGCAATGACAGTGTATGGAGATCTTGAAGTGTCGGTAATAGATGAACTGCCTCCGGGGCGTAAACCAATACAAACAATACATCAATACGATAAGAAGAGGGGTGCTTTGTATAATTCGATCCGAAAACAGTTAAGCGAAGGTCGGCAGATTTATTTTGTATATCCTTTGATCGAAGAAAGCGAGAAAATAGATTTAAAGAACCTCGAAGAAGGATATGAGCATATCTGTGAGATTTTTCCCGAATATACGGTGTGTAAAGTACATGGAAAGATGAAACCGGCGGAAAAAGATGCTGAAATGGCTCGCTTTGTTAAGAACGAAGCTCAAATAATGGTGGCTACTACAGTTATCGAGGTTGGAGTAAATGTTCCCAATGCATCGGTAATGGTTATAGAGAGTGCTCAGCGCTTTGGCTTGTCTCAATTGCATCAGCTAAGGGGTAGGGTAGGTAGAGGTGCCGATCAGTCGTATTGTATTCTTATAACGCCTTATGAGCTGTCTGCGGACTCTCGTAAGCGAATTAATATAATGGTTGAGAGCAACGATGGCTTTGAGATCGCTGAGGCCGATTTAAAACTCAGAGGTCCCGGAGATTTAGAAGGAACTCAACAAAGTGGTATTGCTTTTAATTTGAGGATTGCCGATATTGTGAGAGATTCGCAAGTAATGCAATATGCACGCGATGTCGCAAAAGAAGTAATGGATAGAGATCCTGCTTTAGAAAGTATAGAGAATCAGATACTAAAGAGACAATTACGCAAACTGGGAGGAAATCGCTACAATTGGGGATTAATCAGCTAATACAAAAAAAGAAACAAACTTTTAGAGTCTGTTTCTTTAATTCTTAATATGTGTAGTGCTGAATATGTTTTATATAAGGCTCGATTCGTTTGCTCTTTTATTGCTTTTATATAGATCTATTAATTCTCCAAGTGTTATCTTTAGAGAGTTCATTGTTGAAAAGAATTCAGGAACCTGATTTTCATAAAAAGATCTTCTCATTAGCTCGAGAGCATTTTTATAAGAGTCTTTTGTAAGAAAGAGCCCAACACCTCTTTTAGACATTAAAATATCTTCCGATTGCAGTAGCTCGAGCGAACGCATCAGGGTATTATGGTTTACCTCTAATTCTTTGGCGAGTTCTTTTACTGTTGGGATTTTAGTTTCTTCTTTCCATTCTTTGGATACAATTCTTTGCGAGATTACATCGACAATTTGTAGGTAGATTGGTTTGTTTTTATGAAATTCCATGCGTTGTTGTTTTACAGAGTTATATTACAAATATAGCACTAGTTTTCTATATAAATGGTTTGTCCTTTTAAATTTTTAGCAATATACGTATTTTTTAATTATAAATAATCTGTTTAATTTCAGAATTTTAAGCAAAAATAGCACTCTATATATCTGTGATCGGTTTGGGTTTGTTAACTTTTATGCCTTTTGATCGGGTAAATAGGAATATTAATATTTAACATTAGGAAGTGTATTGTAAAGCTATTGTATTAACTAATTTTATTAATTAATAATTGAATGTAAATATGACTGGTCAGTCAACCAAAATAAGTAAATGGAAAATCTTGATACCCACTCTTCTTGGAGTCGGTGTTATTGTTTACATGTTTTCAAAGGATCTTTTAGGACAGGAAAATGCTGAACAATTAGCTGAACTAAGAAATGTAAAAATAACATGGGATACCGTTTTCTGGTTTTTTATAGCATTGCTTCTAATGGTTGGTCGTGATCTGGGATTTACTATCCGATATAGATATTTAACCGAGAAGGTGCTGTCTTGGAAGCAGTCGTTGAAAATAACGTTATTAGCAGAATTTGGAACAGCAGTTACCCCATCCTCGGTTGGAGGATCAAGTATGGCAGTGCTTTTTCTTTCGAAAGAGAATATTAGTGTTGGCAGAAGTACAGCTATGGTGTTTGTGACGATGCTATTAGATGAAATGTTCTTTGTTGTAACCTTTCCTCTGCTATTGCTCTTTGTTCCCGTAGACGAACTTTTCCCCGAAATATCAACCTTGCAAATGGGGATTATTTCTTTGTTTATTGCTGCATATATTATTAAGATGATTATTTGTATTTGTCTTATAATCGGTTTGTTTTTTAAGCCTCAGGCTATACGATGGCTTTTAATCAAAATATTCAGATTACCCATCCTTCGTCGTTGGCATGCAGGAGCTGTAAAAGCAGGAGATGATTTGATTATAAGTGCCCGTGAGATTCGAGGGAAGAAATTTTCTTATTGGTGGCCTCTTATTTTGGCTACTATCCTGTCATGGGCTTCTCGCTTTTTAGTTGTAAATGCTCTTTTTATGGCATTTTTCTCAGTGTCGGATTATATGTTGATATTTGCCCGTCAGTTTGTGATGTGGGTGTTGATGATACTTAGCTTTACTCCCGGAGCCAGTGGATTGAGTGAAATCATATTCAAGCATTATTTAAGTGCACTTATTCCCATATCGGGGCTTATTCCTGTAATTATAGTATTGTGGCGGTTACTCAGCTATTACAATTACCTTTTTATCGGTGCTTTTTTAGTTCCACGTTGGGCAAGCAAAGCGTTTACGAAAACCTCAAAATCTGAAGAAGTTATATGAAAGTGAAATTATCTCATCGTTTTTTCTATTTCTTACTGTTGGTTGTATTAACCGGAAGTCTTTCGTTATTTGCTCAACAAATTGATACCATAGACATATACAGCTCAAAGATGAATGTGCGGGTAAAAAATATTGTCATTCTGCCCGATGGTTATAATAAAGAATCCAAGACAGAATATCCCGTGATTTATCTCCTGCATGGTTATGGAGGAAACCATCTTTCGTGGTTAAAAGTCGTGAAACCCACATTACCTCAATTGGCAAATAAATACCAATTCATAATTGTATGCCCTGATGGAAAGAATAGTTGGTATTGGGACAGTCCCGTTAATCCGAAGTCTCAATATGATACTTATGTTAGTCAAGAGCTAGTTACTTATATTGATAAGCATTATAAAACGATCAATTTACCGAAGGGTAGGGCAATATCAGGTTTTAGCATGGGCGGACATGGAGCTTTATGGCTAACATTACAACATCCTGATGTATTTGGAGTTTGTGGGTCTATGAGTGGAGGAGTAGATATCAGACCATTTCCAAATAATTGGGAGATGTCTAAAGTATTAGGAAGCTATGTGAATAATAAATCGGTATGGGATGCACATACTGTAATAACGAATGTAGATAAATTGAAGAACATACCTTTGATCTTGGACTGTGGAGAGGATGATTTCTTCTTGGAAGTGAATGAAAATCTTCATAAACTTCTCTTGGCGAAAAAAATCAATCATACGTATATCATTACTTCGGGCGAACATAATTCGCAATATTGGAATAAGGCTGTTGAATGGCAGTTGGCTTTTTTTGTAAAATTCTTTTTTCCTGAAAATTAAAATGGCTAAACGACAAACAAAAGAAAAATCTACTACTTTAGCATCGAAAACGCAAAAATTAGTAGTGTCAGAAAATAACGGTAAATGGGGATTCTTAGATGCAGCAACAGGCGAAGAGGTTGTGCCGTTTATATATGATTGTGCTCATGCTTTTTCTGTAGAATTAGCCTTAGTTCGCTTAAATGGTTGGTGGGGTTATATAGATAAAACAGGGAGAGAAGTTATTCCGTGTATATATAATCCAGCATGGTCGTTTACAAAAACGGGATTGGCAGCAGTATGTATAGAGGGTAAATGCGGTTTTATAGACCAGACAGGAGAAGTTGTTATCCCGCTTATATATGATGACGCCCGTTATTTTAATAAAGATGGTAAAGCAAAGGTTAAGTTAAACGGCAAAACTTTTTTTATAGATGTGAAAGGAGATCGGGTCGAATAAGTATGAAAATCAAAAAAGTCCCGCTTTAGGGGTGTATTGCATACTTATTTGTCTATTTAATATAAGATTATAATGAAAAAACAGGACAAAGAGAATAAGCTCCAAAATGTATGTAATATTTGTCTCCTTTGATCAATGTAATAATTTCGCTATACCGAGATAAGAAGAAAGCTCTATTTAGCTGTATTAATATGTAGATGGAGTAGAATCCTACAAAAAGCAAAAAACTATGAATAGAATACAATTATCGTACTCACCCTATAACTTAATATTGAAATATCCGTTTACTATTTCAACATATTCTCGAACTACAACACCTGTTGTGTTGGTTGAGATTCATTACAATGGCTATATTGGCTACGGCGAAGCTTCTTTACCTCAGTACTTAGGCGAGACGCAGGAAAGTGTTATCAGTTTTTTGAAACAAGTAGATCTAGGTCAGTTTTCTGACTTGACAGCCATAGATGAGATTTTGACGTATGTAGATTATATAGCAATTGGCAATACAGCAGCAAAAGCTTCTATTGATATAGCATTGCATGACTTAGTGGGAAAGATGGCTGGTAAGGCATGGCATGAAATCTGGAATTTAAATCCTGAAAATACGCCCAATACAACATATACAATCGGAATTGATACGGACGATATTGTAAAAAAGAAAACTACAGAAGTATCCTCTGATTTTAAAATATTGAAAGTGAAATTGGGTGGGAATGATGATAAGCGCATGATTGAGGTAATCCGGTCGGTAACGGATTTGCCTTTAGCTATTGATGCCAATCAAGGATGGAAAGACAGATCGGAAGCTCTGGAGATGGTACATTGGCTGAAAGAACAAGGAGTTGTACTTATTGAACAACCCATGCTTAAAACCGATTTGGAAGGCAGTGCATGGCTCACGGCTCACAGTCCATTGCCTATTTTTGCCGATGAATCGGTACAAAGGCTTGCCGACATGGAAAAAATTAAAGGAGCTTTTTCGGGGATCAACATCAAGTTGATGAAGTGTACCGGTATGAACGAAGCTTATAAAATGATAAATATAGCTCCTTCTATGGGTTTTGATGTAATGTTGGGCTGTATGACCGAAACTTCGTGTGCAATATCCGCAGCCTCTCAATTGTCGCCTGCTGTGAATTTTGCCGATTTAGACGGTGCATTACTCATCACGAATGACTGTTTTAGAGGTACAACAATAAAAAACGGGAAGATTATATTAAATAATCTCCCCGGTATAGGTGTCAATAAAGTTTGATCTTCTGTTTTTATTCTCTAGAAGCTTTATCTCTCATGTCAAGTAATTTAAAGTCATTGTAGCGCTCTAAAAGGTCTTCTTTGTAGCTTGTAGCTCTCAATAGATTTTCCTCGTCAACACCCGTGCTTTGGGTCTCTTCGAATAATTGACAAGAAGTGGTTATCCATCTTAGTGCATTCTTTAGTTCGTCTTTTAGCTCATAAGCCAAAGCTATATTGCTAGCAAGTCTGGCTTTTTTCTTGATGTTTTTTGTTTCGCTATCGTAAGCTGATTGCCATAATGCTAAAGCTCCTGACCAATCGTTAGCCGCCATTTTTTTGTTTGCAGCCTTTATATCGCCAAAATACCATCTCAACTCATTGCTCCAATAAGGTGCTAAAGCATCTGCTATTTTTTCGGCTGTATATCTGGCAGCCTCTTTCATTGCATCTTCTCTGCTTGGAATGGTATCCGAAAGAGGTGTATTTTGATTGTAAGTGGCGCTCCAATAGATGCTGTCATTTATGTATAGTGGTGGCGATATTGCCTGCCCTTCTTTAGAATATACCTGAAAGCGAATATCCATCTTTAAATCTAGAAATCTCATTGTAGTTCCAAACTCAAAGTCTTCTTCGTGAGAAGCTGTACTTACCAGAAAACGATCTAATGAAATTATAGCATCGGCATTGTTGGCAATACAGATTTCTTTTATCAGAGTCGAATCTAATTGAAGAATATCTTCATAGTTGGCGTCCTCTCTTAGCGGATGTTCGTAAAAAATAACATCCTTGAAGTATTCTTTATCTGAGATATCTTCAAAAAGAGCTTCAGCTAATATATAATTCACGTCGTCATTTACCTCAATTTTAACGGGGGTGCCCGCTTCTTGTCCAAAACGATACTCAAAGTGACCGACATCTTCGGGTTGAGGAACAGTATTGTCAACAATAACAATATTCTCAATACTATTTGGTAGCGTTATGTGAGCGGGTTTTTCTACATTTACGACCAATGTATCTAAACTAGTGCAACTCGTGAGAAAGAATAATCCCGAAAATATCCCTAAGAATAAGAAACTCTTTGGTAAAATTAAGGTCGAAGACCTATTCGTTGCTTTAGTAAGTGTCATATACAATTTTTTTTAGAACTGAATGTTATATATAAGATATAGCCTGTAAACTTAAAAGCTATTTATTATCTTCAAATTTAAATTTAAATTTCCAGATCGGATTATCTTTGTTGTATGTAAATTAAAATTTATCTAAGTTTAAACCCCTATTTCAAACAAAATGTTCACAGAATGGCAAAAAAAGATAAATCATACACCGAAGCAATACAAGAACTTCAGGAAATTCTCGATAAACTCGAGTCGGGCGATATGGAAGTAGATGTGTTGACAGAAGAAATAAAAAAGGCGTCGGTACTGCTAAAACTTTGTAAAGAAAAGCTTTATAAAACAGATACTGAGATAAAAAAAATACTAGATAATCTAGACTAAAGCAAAGTTGCTGAACTATTTGTTGCTTTAGTCGGTTATTTAAATGAATTAAAATATTTTTACCTAAAAGACCATATATGAACAATGTAATCATAGTAGCGGGTGGAAAAGGTTTGCGCATGGGAAGCGAACTGCCCAAACAGTTTTTAAACGTGGGTGGAAAACCTGTCTTGATGCGAACCATCGAAGCCTTTTACAATTTCGATAAATCGATACGTATTATTGTGGCATTATCTGCGTCATATCGCGAGCATTGGTCGAAATTATGTAAAGGATATGGCTTTTCGGTGTATCATGAAGTCGTAGATGGAGGCGAAACTCGTTTTCACTCGGTCAAGAATGGTTTAGAGCTTGTTGGCGAAGGTTGGGTAGCTGTGCATGATGCTGTGCGTCCATTTACATCTGTTTCTCTTTTGAAGACGTGCTTTGATGCTGCAAAAGTGTATAAGGCTGTGATTCCTGTTATAGACGTGACGGATAGTTTGCGTGAAATTGTCGGTGAAAACGATAGTAAGATTGTAGATCGTTCAAGATATCGTATGGTTCAAACACCTCAGGTTTTTGAGTCTGCTTTGCTTATAAAGGCATATGAGACCGATTTTTCCGAGTCTTTTACTGATGATGCATCAGTGGTTGAGATATATGGTCATCCCATTCATTTAGTAGAGGGTGAGAGGGCAAATATAAAAATAACAACGCCTTTTGATCTCGATTTGGGAGAAGTTATACTAGGTAAGTAAAAATATTAATGACCTGTTTTATAAGTATGAGAGCTGATATTCGTATTACTTTCAAAATATAAAATAGATTAGAGACCTTAAGATATTAAATAAGATGGATATATGTATTGATTTTGATGGAACATGTGTTACACACGAGTTTCCTCGTATAGGTGAGGATATAGGAGCTATTCCCGTGCTTAAAGAGTTGGTTGAGGCAGGACATAAGCTAATTCTTTTTACAATGCGTAGTGATCGTAAGAAAAAGAAAAAAGTAGGAGATGAAACAGTCGTTGTAGAAGAAAATTTCTTAGCCGATGCAATTAAATGGTTTGACGATAATGGTATAGCCTTATATGGTGTTCAGAAAAATCCGACTCAACGTTTTTGGACATCTTCACCTAAAGCTTATGGACACTTATATATTGACGATGCTAATTTGGGATGCCCATTAATTACACCAACAGAGGGCAGACCTTATGTGGATTGGGTAGAAACCCGCAAATATCTGGTGGAAAGGGGCATTTTACAATAATTGAGTAAAATTGGTATTTTATGTCTGTTTTTCTCTAAAATAGAATCACTGTTTATTATTAAATAGTGATTTTTTTATGTTTATTTTCTCCCTTTTCTACTCTTGTTCGCTAATGTTTTCGTTTTATTCTTCTTTGCTAAATAGTTACCTTTTCTTGGAGTTCATACCCTTAAATCCTTTAAATAAAAAGTTGATTTTTACTTTCTTAAGCATCATCTTTTTATT
>NZ_CVRU01000091.1 GCF_001261715.1 Dysgonomonas sp. HGC4
AAACGATTGATTTTTGTCTATCCATTTCTGATAAAAGTTGTGATTTTAATGATTTTCGAGTTTTTGTATCTAATGACTTGGTTGGGGAAATAGATGAAATGTTAAGCTCAAATTCTGCATTTTCTTTCTTTGAGGAAATAAAATCAGGAAATCCAAAACTGACAGTAAAATGACCTGTAACTCCCTTGAAATTAAAATGTATACTGATTCTAAGCTCCAAATTATCAGATGTTTATGAAATTTATTTTCTTCAATAAAGAACTTTTTATCTAATGATTTTCCAGATAATAAGATTTTATTCATATCCTCCATCCATTTAATTTCTTCTGGTAGTATAGTATCCTCTGGTCTCATAGAAATATCTTTTATATTATCACAAGAAAAATATTCACATTCTAAATGATTAGTCAGCCTAAAAAAGAAAATAAAGCGTTCTTCGTTTGAGAATTCTTTAAAGATTATCTTTTTTAGAACCTCGTCATTGGATATTTTACCTTTTTTCTTATATTGATCAATTTGCTTTTTTACAGCGAATAAGGCTATATCCTTAGTTTCAGGAGCAGTGTGTGATATAATAACTCTCCCTTTTCCATTCTCTTCATTGATAAAATCAAACGAACCAAAAAAAAGATTGGTCTGCTCATACCATGATTTATTTATATCATTTCTTTTAATTGTAAATTCCGCACGTAAGTGATTAAGGTTATTATCAACAGGAACAAGTCTAATTGGCTGTTCTAATGTACAAGTTGGTAGATTTTGTTTTATAAAATCATTTACATCAACAATTAGAGAGTCTGAACTATATATTTGAATATTTTCATTCCATTTAATTTCTCTCGAAAATACTTTTACATTATCTTCTTTTGTAGAGAAAGCTTCTCTTATTTGATCAAATTCACTTGGGGATAATAATAAAGTTTGTAATAAAGGAACCATAAAATCTTTTTCTGTATTTAATGTAAAGATTCCACGTTCTTTCAAAATTCTATGTAATTCAGAATTAGACAAAAATTTCTGATTTGCAAATCCTCTTAAGTGTTCTCCATAAGGAATTATTTTATGTATATCTTTATGCTCTGTATTCATAATTTAAAATACATTTAAGGAGTTATTAAAATTGACAACATTTATAATTTTTGTAAATTCAGAGGATTGAAATTTCTGTTTTGCTATAGTGACAGACTGTCTGTGATTAAGTTCCTCATAGTCAGGAAAAGCAATTATAACCTCTCCTATAAGATCAGTTGTAATATCTTTAGATAAACCAATCAATCTGATTAAATCATCTTCTTCAAAGTTATTAAGTGTTGCAATAAACAGACACGTCTCTTTAGTATTGTCCCTATTAACTAATTTAATGGGAATTATACTTGAGTTAAGATATTCAACGGGTAGGATTTTTCCTGTATTTTGTCTGTTTTGTGGATTAATATTTTGTCCTGTATTTGGATAGTAGAAGAAATAATCATATTTCTTTTCCATAATCTTAATATATTTCATTACTTCAAGAATAAAAGCTATCCTCATATTATCAACAATATATATAGTCCTATTTGCAATGGCATCAATACGTGCAGAAGAAACCATAGATATTAAATCATCATTACTGTCAGATTGATTATTAAGCCAAAATAAAACTCCAATATCATTTATAGACGAACATGGGTTATTAACAAGTATAGAATTCTTAAAATCGGAACATTCAAAACATTCTAATGTAGTAATTAGATCATCCATAAATTCCTTAAAGAGTTTTGTCGGACTATTAGGATATTTTATCGTTTTATACTTAGAAGAAATAACAATGTTATTTAATTGTCCTGATACCAAAGGGCTAATGTAGGAATAAAAGAAATCAATCCCATGAGTCTCTTTAGGCTTTCCTTTATCATTTAAATGTTGCTCTGAATTAATACATTTTAATGTAACTCCTGAGGATAAATCATTCCATCCTATAATAGAGAAAAATCTTTCAACTACTTTTTCTCCATACTCTCCAATTTTTTTTGACCATTCACCCATAGTATTATATCTAATTAATTAATAATCTATTTCTCTCCATACTCTCTAATCTTCCCCTCACAAATCCTCTTTGTAATATCTCTTAGCAATTCCACTTTCGGAACAAGCGCATTAATATCTTCCTTTGTTACTACAAAATCTGGATCATAGCGTCCATTTACATAAGCCGCCTTGATAAGTTCAAAAAGCCTTTTCTCTTCTGCTGTATCCTGTGGAAAGACTTTGATAAACTCATTAGAATATCTCTTTACGGAGTTTAGCAATTTCGTCAGATTGTGTTGTTTCGGGTTTTCCAGTGTATTAACTAGGCGAATAGCATAAATAAGATTTTCGCAAGCTTGGTGAAGTTGAAAGGATGCATTTTTGTAATATTCGCTATTATCTTTAGTATAGGAAAATTTAGCCATTTCTAGGAATACGTTAGCAGTCTTAAACTTATCATCAAAATACTCCTGAGCCTGTTGTTTTATTTCTTCAAAGCTAAGTTTACGTCTCCTTGCTAATTTATGTTTACCACTATCATATAATACAACACCCTCTTGCTTTATCTGCGTATAGAAGTATCGACCTTCATTCAGGTATTTATTCAGCTTTTTCATGTCCTCACTGATGAACTGAACGGGAGGCTGTCTGTCAGGGTCTTTTGCCCTGTCATAATACAAATCTTCTACATTACTAAGCGACCTGATTGCTCCTCCATCCGATACTCCGCTTGTGACAACTAATATATCGTAATCGCTTACATAAAACTGTAGTTTACCAAATTCATATTTTTCATCATACACCACATAGTCATTTCGCGCATAGCTGCCGAAGAGGATTATCATTTCGGTTTGTTTTAGCCTCTGTAAAATAGACTCAACAATAAAATGTAAATCTCTCTGGTTTGTTGATGGTAAATATGATATTGACTTTTTCATACATATATATTCGTTTACTGCAAATTTAGCTATAAAAATAATAAAAGGGTCTGTGACCCTAAAGATATTGAAAAAAGGAAAACAAGGGTTATCTTTTTGTTTGTTAATTGTATATTTGTATTTACATCCTGCTTCTTGTCGGTTTGACATAAAATTCAGACTGACTACTCAACACCGCAGAGATATAATTATTACATAATATTTATATCGGCTTGATTCTTCAATCAGGCTTTAAATGCGGATATTTATGCAAAATGAAAATACTAAATTCAACACGTTGCTCGAACATGGCTGGTCTATTCTTGGTAAATCAGCGGATGATCTGAAAGCAACCTACAAAGACTATCCTATTTGCCTTATAGAATATATTGAGAAAGAGGTACACGAACACATTATAGAAGTACGCTTTGATAATGAAGAGGCTACAATTTCTATTTCATTTGACAAAGAAAACAAGTGTGATGCTTCTTTTTTATTTTTTGATTCGACAGAAAAGGATGAGTTATTAATTAGCCATTTAATAGATTCGGCAGATTACGACTTTAGAAAAGGCTGTTTTGAACTTCCCTCCTGTTCGTTGAAGATAAAAGAAACGAAAACTGAAACCTGTTTTTATCTCTTTCGGTAATATCAGAATAAAGGCAAAGCTCTTGGCTTTGCCTTTGTTTTACTTTACTTTACATCCAGCTCCTCAATCTCCTTATCCAACTTCTGTATTGTTTCTTCATTCTGTTTCTTTAGCTCTTGCTTCCGAGCGTGCTCTTGCAATCGATGCTCATAATCAATCACACTTTTACGGATATTGTTCACAACGTAGGCACTATCCGAATAATAGAAGAAATTCTCTAAGCGTGTAATCTCATTCGGCAAGATACCATTCTTCATCTTCACAAACCTATATTTTAGGTCATTATCCGTTAATTTACAATTCTCTTGATACTGATTGTAGTTACCAAACAAAGAACAAAATAGACCTAGTGAAAGAAAAATAATAGCAATAAATATTTTACTCGACTTAAAATCAATGGAATACCTGTTTATAACGATACTTGGCTGTCTTACAAGCTCATTTATCTCTGCGACTTTTTGATTCATAGACAGACTAACCGACTTGTCCCCCTCTTTTTGCAGCTCTTTAATGCTATCGGTTAGCTCCTTTCCGAATTTTTCCAGGTCTTTGGCGGTAATACCTTCTTTCGCCTGATCGATAGTATTTTGTATCTTATTCAGTAAATCAGCAGTCAATGCCGACTGAGGGTTTTTCTTTATTGTATCTTTGATTTCATCTAATGTCTGGGCAAAACCATCGAATACAATTTGTATATCTGTATTTTCCTCTTCTTTTTTCATATCGCTATCTTTTTATACCTTTTGGTTTATTGCTTATATTCTGGTTATTAGACTGATTTGTAGCTTGAGATTGCTCTTGTTCTTCCCTTTGTTTTTGAGCTTTTTCCTGTAAGAGTTTATCCAGTTTCGAGTAACTGAAACTACGGTCTATATCCGAGCCTTTGAAAGTGATCTTATCGATGGTAAAAGATATCCCTTGCACTTCATCGGTTTGCCCTTTATATTTATAGGCTATGCCGATTCCTTTTTCTTTCAACAGCTTATCTAGTTCAGTCCAATTGGTTGCTTTTTTCAAAGCTCCTTTTATTCCATCATGTACCTGATATTTGGTTTTATCTTTTCCTCTAAGTTTCTGCTGCTTTACGTTATCCTTTCCTTTACCATAGGTCAGACTGTACTTGTTTTTCAGTTTCTTACAAACTGCTTCGTTTCTATAGCGATCGTTTTTATCGCTGATAACTTTGCCATTATTGTCGATACGGTTATATACCAGATGAACATGAGGATTATCATTATCGAAGTGTCGGACTAGAATATATTGAGTATCTTTTATTCCCATATTCTCCATATATTCTTTGGCTAAAGTTATCATTGCTCCATCAGTAAGCCTTTCTTTATCAGCGGGCAGATAGCTTAATGATATATGCCCGACAGGATGTTTAATCTTAGGTTTCATCAGCCGTTGGGTATGGAAACTCTGGATAATACTTTTTACATCACTTAGTAATACACCTTCGGCTACCAATAGTTTTGCATCCTGCTTATTCATCACATAATTGACGCATCCTTTAAATGCTGCTCTTTTCATAACTTTTCCAATCATTTGAGAGTTGATTTATGATACTTATTACTATACCCCGAAGGTTAATCACATCAGAAGCCACATTTTTGAATCCATCCCTGTTGGCTGTCCGAGCCAATTGATTCAGGTTGTTTGCTTCTCCTGATAGTTTACGAAGTATATCCGCATCGGATTTACTTATTCGCTGTACCACTTTTCCAGTTAGTAAAACTGAACGGACAAATTTACTCAGGCTTACGCCTGCATCTTTTGCTCTTTTCTTTAAAGCCATATATTCAATACCCGAAATTCGGGCACTAATAACTTTCTCTTTTAGCTTCTTTTTAGCAATATTTTTATTAGAAATAAGTTTATTATTTAGCATATTCAAATCCATTTTTGATTAAAAAATTTCTCTCCAAAACTGCGACCATCGGGAGCGGTTTCCCCTCCGCCAAAGGCGGAGCAAGGTAGGAAATGTATACATTTCCATAACCTTGCCACACACTATCCAAAAGGGCTTTGCTTCCGTTTGGAATTGCAGAATATTCAAAATCCAGTGCACAAAACTGAGGACTTTAGCACAGGTTGATTTACCCACTAAACCATCACATCCAAACACCAACAACTCATCGGTCGGGGATCGCCCTCGCGGCAAGGGGGGAGACCACTCCTCCCGACGAGCGAAAAGAGTTTTATTTTCGTCCTCCTGATTTTTGTCCTGCCAGTTCTAAAGCTTGTTCAGCATCAACGATAATCTTCCTGCCGATTTGTGTAATGGCTTTCGCTATCTTACCACTTTTCTTGATTCGGCTTGCAGTAGGAATACTACAATCAAACAAACGAGCAATACCCGCTATGCCATACACATACTTTTTAGTAGTGTCAGGCACAACTATGGTTGATTGCTGTTGCATTTTCGGTTCAACATGTTGTTGTAGAAGCAAGAATTCTTCGCCTGTCATTTGCCACAAAGGCTTTAACCTAAGTTCATCAAAATTCATAATCATCAAAATTTAAAATGACAGCAATCTGATAGCCGGCCGGTCTACCGTCATGCGATGTGGTAAAAATAATGAGAATAGGAAAGGGTGGTCAGAAATCGTAGTTGATCGGATTTCTAACTTTTGATAGTGAGTGATTTACGATGATAGTCTGTGCTACGATTTCGTAGTTCGGTCGTAGTGAGTTTGGAGAAATTTGAGTGTCAGGGAAGGTTATTTATTTTATTCAAGTCTCATTGATATTATGGAATTCTTACATTCTTTTCTTTGTTTTGGAGTTGAAGTATCAATTTGTTGATATTTGCTAATAAAGTTTCTTCAGTTTTTATATAGCTAAGATATTTCAGAATATTTCTCTTTTTTGAAATAGATAAATTTTCAAAGTCTGGCATCAGTTGATACTTATTGAGGTATACGATTAAAAGGTTTGGTATTTCATATTCAACAACTACTCTTTCTGTATCCTGCTCAATTATAAAACTCGCAGTTTCGTTTAAAGCGGTATTTCCTCCTTTCATCATAGCTTGATTTACAAAGAGACGAAAAGGTTTGTTTTTTACAGGAATCAACGTTTTTATAAAACTAAAACCATTAATTTCCCCCTTAATATCAATTTTCCCTTTTTTACAAATCAATTGATCTGTAACTTCCATAGGAACATCTACACACCAATTTATACCTGTTTTATAAATCTGTGCATCAAAGGTATATTTATCTAATTCTTCCATCTGATTTTCCTTTATATTTTCTTCTTCAACTTTAAAATTGAAGTATTCTATAAATTTAACTTCTCCTATACTTTGTAATAACTTTTGATTTTCAATGAAGTCTTGTCCATATTTCAACCATCTTTTAGTAAAGCTCTTGAATTTTGCACATGGAAATATTTCACAATTGAAACAATGAGTTATGCCCTTTTCTTGGCAACAGAGATGGAACGTTTTACAATTTTCACAACGCAAAGAATTTATTTCTGCTCCTAAACATGGCTTTTTCTCTCTAACATAGATTGGGCAACCACCACAAAACACTCCACAAGCAGGTACTCGACCTTTATATTCTTTCATTGTGAGTTATTTTAAAAATCATAATTGTAGAAAATAACTTTATAACTATCCAGAAGTGGTTCACGTCTTTTACTTTCGAAGTTTTGACCTATCGTTATATTATAACGATTTTCAAAAAAAACTCTTATTTTAGTATCCTTTCCAGGCAAGAAGTATTTATTATCAAGTAATCCGACTAAAAAAATAATCAGGCTTTTAATATCAGGCTTATGTGTTTTATCGTGTTTGGCAACCCAATTGAGAGCTTCATTCAGATAGTTATCTTTGATTAGTTGTTGTTCCAAGGAGAGAAATCTATCATACATTCCTGTTCTGAAGATGGTATCGGGATCAATTTCTTGTGGTGTTTCAAATATTGGTTCAGCTATATCTACAATAGTATCTTCTCCTTTTTCAATAGGGAAATAACTGTTTAATAGGGAGATGAAGTAACAGCCTAGTACATAAATTTTTCCAAATGCATTTTCAAGATATTTGAAAGCATGATTATCAGATTCTTTTTGTTGCTTATAAAAAAATCTTAATTTCTCTTGCTCTTTTTTATAAGTTTGTTCAAGCCGTTCTTCGTATTTGGTTAAGCGTTGTATTGCAATTTTATCGTTTTTCCAGCTTGCTGATTCTAAAGAATTCCTAACTTGTGTAAGTTCCTTCCATAGCTTATTGCTGTTCGTTAGCTGTCCGTCTATCTCGATTTTTAGTGGATTGTATCTTTTTGCACAGACATTTATGATATCTATTTCGTCAAAGAAATCTTTATTTGCGGTGTAAATATCAGTGTTTAAAACTATTTCCGTCCGTAAATTGTCGATAATCTGTACTTGTTTTTCCTTATCTGTGGAAAGAATAAAATTTAAGACGGACTTTTCAAACGACTGTATATCATTAAATTCATTATAAAAATCAGTGATATTACATTGTGTATCGAAACTCAAAACAGACTTTTCCACTATTTCTAGGTATAGTGTATTGACCGATCTGTATCGAGGAAGCAAATCGGTAAATAAGGATATATATTCGTTAGGAGTTTGCATATTTATTCCTTTAATTGGACAAGAAGTTTCTCCCAGATTTTTATTCTAGGTCATCCATCTCTCGCTTTAATTCCGTCAATAATTGTTTCTCTGTCGGCAAATAAAGTTGGTATTTACTTGCCATTATTGTTTTATTCTCCTCTGGTAGAGAGTATTTAACCACTGCATTATTCTTGTCTGCACAAAGCAAAACTCCAATGGTTGGATTCTCGTCTGCCGTCTTCTCGTTTCTGTCGTAATAGTTCACATACATTTGTAGTTGTCCGATGTCGGCATGTGTGATTTTATGTGTTTTTATTTCGAAAATCACAAAAGAACGTAACAAACGATTATAAAAAACCAAGTCGATAAAGAATTCATCGTCCTCCAGTAAAATTCGCTTTTGGCGTGCTACAAATGAAAATCCATTGCCTAACTCTAAAAGAAACGATTGCAGATTGGTTATCAAAGCACCCTCCAAATCTTTTTCGTAATATGTGGCATCACGCTTCAATCCTAAAAACTCTAATACCATCGGGTCTTTTATGATTTCCGTTGGTAGTTCAGGAGTTCTTTGTTTTCGTGCAACTGCTAAAACCGATTCTTTGTCATTACTCAACAATAACCTTTCATACAAGCCCGAATTTATTTGCCTTTCCAGTTCACGCCCTGTCCATCCGTTGTTTGCAGATTCCAATTCATAATATTCTCTTTTGTCTTCATTATCAATCTGAATCAAAAGGCGATATTGCGACCAATTGAATTGTGAACGCAGTGTGTTCATAATTGGATAGGTCCGATAGAACTGTCTACAAAATGCTAGTTGACGATATGAAAACCCACTTCCGAATTCAGGTTCTATACTTGCAGAAAGGTTGCGTATTAGAAAACTTCCATATTCGGCACGCTCTTTTCCTTCTTGCTCTTCGACAAAAATACGTTCGCCTAATCTCCAATACATTCTCACTCGCTCAAAGTCAATGCTTCTTATTGCAGATGCTCTTGCGGATGATATGATTTTCTTTATGTCGGAAATAAAATCTTTCTGAAGTTCTATATTTCTATCGCTCATATAGTTATTGATAATTGTTGTAATACAAAGATAGTCTCTTTTTTTATAACTGATTGAATTTATCCATAGCATTGACTTTGGTTGCATCTGCAATATCTATATATGGTTTCATTGCTTTATAATCGCTGTGTCCTGTCCATTTCATTACAACTTGTGCAGGAATACCCAAAGATAATGCATTACAGATAAAAGTTCTGCGGCCTGCATGGGTACTTAATAAAGCATATTTAGGTGTAACCTCATCGATTCGTTTATTCCCTTTATAATAAGTTTCTCTTATAGGCTCGTCTATTCCGGCTAGTTCTCCTAATTCTTTCAAATAATCATTTACTTTCTGGGTCGTGATAACAGGTAGAGCTTTATTGTTCTCAAAATGGATGTCCTTATATTTATCAAGTATCGCTTTACTGTGATTATTTAATTCTATAATTAAGCTGTCTGCTGTTTTTATAGTTGTAACTTCAATATGGTTATCTTTAATATCTGTTCGCTTCAAATTGAATACATCCGAGTATCTTAATCCGCTGAAACAACAAAACAGAAATATATCCCTTACTCTATCTAAATACTTTTTTGTTTCAGGAACCGAATACTCCCGTAACTTTGTGAGCTCATCTGCTGTCAGAAAAATGACTTTCTTTTGAGTAGTTTTCAGTTTAGGTTTAAATGTATCGAAAGCATTATTTTCATTATAACCCTTTCGGATAGACCATCGTAAAAACCATTTGACGAACTTGAGTTGTTTTTCAATGGAGCTATTTCTAAAATCTTTCTTATTTCTTAGGTAGTTTACATATTCAGTTAGTCGAGGTTCATCTAAAGATTCAAATGTAATGTTCTCATCAAATTTCATTAGATGATTTTTGACCGTTTTGAATTTTTTATAAGTGGATTCAGTCCAATTGTTTTGAGTACCACATTCTTTCACGAACTCATCAAAAGCTGAAAAGAAAGTAATAGTTGATGTGTTTTCTTTTGATTCTTCTTTTTCCTGATTTTTCTTGTATTTTCTATTAAAGGCTTCTTTAAGTTCCATAGGTTCGGGAACAACTTCTAGAACTTCAAATTCTTTAAAAATATTCTGAATGGTTGTACTATAATCATTTAAGTCCGTATTAATCTCAGATGCTGTTTGTTTGAGTTTATTGGTACAGCCATTTTTTACATGTTGTTTATCTGCATCCCATTTTGCTAAATCAATACGGTAACCTGTGGTAAACTCGATCCTATTTCCTGCATAAACAACTCTCATCCGTATGGGAACATTTTCTATAACAGGGATACCGTTCTTTTTTCTGCTTTCTAATGAGAAAATGATGTTACGTTTAATATTCATGGTTGGGTGTGATTATATTAACACCCAAAATTACACCCATTTTTTGATATATGAAATGATTTTCAGTAATAATTTAACAAAATATACATTTTTATATTACATTGTAGATCAGCAGTTTGATGGTTTATGAATACTTATAAGGGTTCAGGATACAGAACCTCCAGCTCCACAAAATAAACCCACAAAAATGTGGGTTTTCTCATTTATACTCCCTCCAAATCTTTAGGCTGGTATTGAGAAAGAATGAAAAAATCCAAATGAATCTAACCACATAAGTAAAGTATATTTAATATGATATCGATAAAAACACCTCCTAAAAATTTAGGAGGTATTTCGCTAGTAAAATTGTCAATCAATTTTATCTTTTCTCGTTTAGCTTAGTTTCAAGCATTTTTATGAAATACCCACCAACTACCGATCGGGCTTGGAAGCCACGTTGTTTTGGTGAATCTGTAAATACCCAGTCAGACATCGGTATACGATCCGTTGTTTCGTTCATAAACAAATGTACGGGAGCAATAAACTTCTCAAAAGTAGCTTTATCATCAGCTAATGTAGCAGTCCAGATGATCCAATCGGTTTTCGTATAAGTTTCACGATTGTCCAAAGGTAGACCATATTTATTTTGTTTAGTCAAATAATAGGCTATTTCTTTCTGAGCTACTTCAGGTGGGAATATACCCATCTTCAGTAATTTATCCCAAACCAGATTGTATTTTTGACTCCATGTTCCCGATTGATCGAATGTCAAACGATAATGATCTCCATCATCAGCCATTTTAACCCATTCGGCAGCCATGTCTTTTGCTATTTTAGTATACTTTTCCGCAACATCTTTCTTACCCAACATACCGGCTAATTCACCATAAGAAGCAACTCCTAATATTGCTTTGATCGAAAGATTGGTGTTGTGTGCAAAGTGTCCTGCAAAATCATCTGTACACAATTGGTTTTCGGGATCAAGACCTTTTTCTACCAGATAATCAGTCCAAACAGTCAATACATCCCAATGTTTTTTAGCATAATCAGCATTACCTTCAACAGCAGCAATTGCTCTTGTTAGTATGATCATATTACCCGATTCTTCTACCGGCATATCACCACCATAGGTTTGTCCGTTACCCAATGGGTAAGTACCTATATCGTGAGCCGCAAAAGGTTTTGCCCACTTACCGCTTTCGCTGTAATAGTATATGTGGTTTTGCAATGCCTTAGCCAATTCTACATTGTAATATAAAAACAATGGTGATGATGGGTATGTAATATCCACAGTACCGATAGAACCATTACTAAAGTTTTCTTTCGATAAGAATAACAGTTCATTACTAGGAGCTTGTACCAATTTATGAGCACTAATTGCCTGACGATAAGCGATAGCACATAGTTCGGCATACTTCTTACCTCCCGATGCAGTTGCATCAGTCATTAAGCTTTCGTCAAACTTATAGCATTTGCTTACCAAGTTTGAATACTCATCTTTTGCTTTGTGGAACTCATCCATAATATTTTTCTTTCCGTCTGCATTCCAATATGGTCTTAAGTTCTCACCAAAGTATTGAATAGAATACAAGTCATCGTATCCGATAAGGAATTTACCCGACGCTTTATTTACTGAACCGAAAGAACGTGTGAAAGCAAGTTTCTCATTGGTACTGATTCTCTTTTCGATAGATCCTTTTTGTACGTTATTGGCAAAATTGGCTCTAAGATCTTTTCCATCGCCAATGCTCGAAGTAGTACCTTTGTCTTTTTCGGTAGCCAAATAAAAATATCCCCAATCGATGCGAACATCATCACCTTGTTTAGCCAGTATATTCTGTGTAGAACTTCCTGTTTTCAAGAATGACATATCTCCATTATCGAAACCTTCGCTTTCAGATTCCTGATGTGCTCTATCTAAAGCCCAATTCGAAGATGCCTCAAGATATAGTTGTACATTGTGCGATTTGTTGTCAGTAGATAGTATTTCGTACGAAATGTAGTTAATCGGACGTGATAACAGTTTCAAGTCATCCATCAATAGAGGCGCAGTAAACGTCACCTTCAAATCTACATTACCACAACTAAATACATAGTGTGTTTGAGTAGCTTGTACATCAACCGATTTTTGAGTGGCTGTTTTATTAAAGAAAGTTGTATTTTCTTTTTCTACAAACAAACCATAATCAAGCAAGCCATTGCCTACTCTATTATAACAATATCCGGCTATTATATTTGTGCCTTTAACCAGAGAATTTACTACATTCTCTGGAAGCTTAATCAACACATTTTTCTTAGCGGCATTGCCTGTATTTACAACTTCTATACCATTAATGTAAATGATAGCATCATCGTCATGCGAATACTCAAGATATACACTCTTTCCTTTCAAGTCATCTTCGATATTCACAACCCGTCTGGTCCAGATATACTCACTACTCCACTGTGTTTTGGCAGTTAGTTCATTTTCTTTTGTACCAAATGCAGCTGGACCTTCTTTCCATTTCGAATCATCGAAATCATTCTTCATCCATGTATCGCTTGGCTTATCAGAAGTATATTTTCCTGTCCAATCGCCATATTCCGAAGTCTTAGCTATTGCATCCAACTCCAAATCTTCGGTTCCCATAAAGCGATAAACTTCATTATCTACTTTTATGGCTCCCACTAATGGGAAGTCTTTCCCTGTCCAATGTTTTACAGAACTATCATAAAGATTATCGGTAAAAGACCATCCACTTGTATAAGGATCAATAGTTATAAGGGGATAAGCAGGTGGACGTATATCATTCTTTATAACATTAAAACTCGGACTGTTACTCTCCGAACAACCAAACATAACGCTGGTTATCAAAAAGCTAAATAAGATATTTATTTTCATGTAAATTATATTTAAGTTAAGAATTAAGGTCTCTGACCTTTTTATTACTAAATATTTTATCCTATTATTACCAAGTAAGGGAGATTTTCACCCCATCAGGGTTATTTTCGAAAGTAAGGAAACAAGTCTTACTAAATTCGTCCCACGCCCACTGTGCATCTTTTAGTTCAGTACCATCGGGTGCTGTAATCAGACATTTATTTGGTTTAGCAGGTAATAAAACACGCATTGCATTTGTGGTATTTATAGGACTTTTTGCTATAAATGAATAGCTTGATTTACCTATCTTCTCGTCCGAAACACGAGAAGCGGAAGCTAGTACCTGAGGTTTCGATTTATCTTTTACACGACCTACGTTAAACAAGAAGGCTTGTTCTCCGGGTGATACTACTTTCTCTTTAAGAACAGGTAGCTGAGGATCGAATAAATCTATTAATATACCTTTTACTGTATATGGGGTTGTATTATTATTTTCATCCAAAACTGCCACTAAATCGTATTGACCTCTTGCTAGGTGAAAACTATTTTTTAACTCTAACGTACCTGCTTTTACTGTTTGCTCATACATTCTTTTTACAACATCAACCAATGTAGTATCTTGTCCCGCTTCCATTGCAAACTCTTTGGGATCGTTACGTAAAACATATACTGTACCTTTACCATAAGTATATTCTCCTTCTTTAGGATTACTACCTATATTCATTATTTCGAAGAGATGATCCGAAGCTACATTGTATTTCACGTCTCCTTTGTTCCACCATTCCTGAACGGATTGAAACGGATCGTTATCTTGACCACTATATACAATGACACCTCCTTTTTTGACCCATTCGGCTAGAAGTTTATGAGCTTCGGCTGTTTGGGGTTTCATATTGGAGTAAGACATCAGCAGAACTTTAGTATCCTTTAGAGTCTCAGCATAAGATAAGTTTTCGATATGAACTGTTTTAACAGGTACTCCACGTTTCAAAAACGGAAGAGCTTGTCCATAGAAGTTGGATAATTGAGGATCCTCGTATCCTTTATGTGTAGGGTAACGCTGAAACATCAGCGAATTTGCCATAAGAACACTGATACCTGTTGATCCTGTCACTTTATTATCAGACAAAGGCATGGAATTTAAAGAGTTTATCATTACCTGCATTTGTGTTGAATAATGGCGAGGAATGGTTGCTCTCTCTTCACTATTGGCACTTTTGCGATACAAACCCTCGTAGATACGTTCGGGCCAAGGCATTACTTCATAATCGGCTATCTGAGGGTATAGTAATTGTGCCGTAAATGTTGCCTGATAATTCTTCTTATAATCTACCCAATCACGTGGTAAATCTTCAATAGGATCGGTCAGGAAAAACATTTTACGTCCAGTGGGAGCTGTCATAGATTCCATAGAACCATATTCCAAGAAAGCTGTTTCGAAAACTCGCTCTTTTGCATTTCCATTAAAATAGGTCGGTTCGCGAGACGTACCCGTCCACACTTGTGCTATATATCCATCTACGCAAGGAAGCGAAGCCAAACTTGCTTCGGGACTTACAATTTGCCACTGCGAATAATTGACTAACGAGTGAGTAGGTACATAACAGCGAACATTCATACCCTTGCTTTTACCATATTCTTTGGCATACGTAAATACCTCGTTGAGGGCATTGTAGTACAACTGATATTTTAATTTGTTGGCTAAGTATGTATTTTCGGGCGACTCATGCTGCGCACGCCAATCGAACCCGTAATATTTTTTCCATTCTCGTTTAAAGGCATCACTATATCCGGCACGTGCCCAAAATTCGGGTTCTTCCAAATATATAGCATCAATACCCGCATCTATTACCCTTTTTATTTGTGCCTCCTTCATATATTTAATGAAGTTTTCGGTAGGTACAATATATGGAATCAAGTGACCGTGCCAAATGGTGTCACCGTTTTGTGTTACTTGTCCTTCATCTAGATGCCATTTTCCATCCCATTTTCCGGTAAAATAATCTTGATATTCTCCCCAAGCTATACCCGTCATAAAATGAGTGATATAGCCACGATCTTGCCACGATTTTACTCGGTCTTCAAATGATACTCTTTTCGAATTGTCCGAGGGGTTTCCTCCAATACCGTATACTATAGCAACATCTGCTCTATTGTCTATAGATGGTTTCCACGGATGCGAAGTCTGAAAAGCTGTTTTTTCTTTTTTGTCATTCTTTTTTTCCTGAGCACCCAAGTCGACAGATACCGACAGTAGAAGAGATGCTAAAAGAGGACTAAGAAATAGCCCCTTAGTTACTTTATTCATAATTATAAATTATCAGGTTTTACAATATTACTTTTTTCTAAAGAAAAAGAAGAGAGAAGGCTCCTCTTTTTTGAAGGGAGCCCTCTTGTTTATCAGGGAATTTGCATAGACTTAACCTCGTTATAGTTATAACGTTTTCGTCCGGCTGTCTCGTAGTCTATACGAGCACCTACTCTCAAATAGAATATTCGCGAAGCAGGTAAAGCAGTTTTCGTAGTAACCGAAATTGTTGTACCTAATAGCGAATTTGCATCGGAGCCATCATATCTTATCTGAGTAGAATAATTATTGTCGTAATTATTATTACCCGTATATGGATTGGTATTTACAAACAAGTACAAATCTGTAATATTCTTCTGATAATTGGCATCACTGGTTCCTCTTGTTACTTTCACATTTACGGTTACCGTTTTATCGGCATTAAGAACCGGCTCCCCTACCCATTCTACATTAAGAAACGGTTCTACCTCAAATGTTAGATCTACTGTACCTTTTATATCCACAGTCTTACTATCATCCTTGATTATATTTCCGTTACTATCGCGTTGAATAATAGGCACAAATGCTCCTTCAACCGATACATTGTAATTGCCTTTGAATATCTTCGTATTATTAAATGTACCATCCTGCATACTATAAAAATAATAAGGTGTAGGATCGTCACTCCAGCTATACTCTAATAGCTTGATGCGGATACCTGCATCATTAGTTTCGGTCTGAAGGGTTCGCTTGGTATTTTTATCAACTACCGACCCCTTTAATGTTTCTTGTGGTTCGTCATAATTATCATAATCTGTACATGAAAACCCCATCAGAAGCACAAAAGAGAATACAGCACTATATACTATTTTTTTCATATTACTATCGTTTTTAAATTTCACTTTTAATAACCGGGGTTTTGTTCCATCTTCGGATTCTTAGTGATCTCTCCAGATGGTATTTGTTGATAATACCATCTGGTATCAAATGTGTATCTTCTGTTTCCCTCATCGGTTCTTATATCAAAGAAATATTTCATAGAATTAGCTGCAAAGAAGGGCATTAGGATTCTATACAAAGTCGAATTTTGTTCCTTATCGGCAACTCTCCAACGTTTCATATCCCAATATGTTTTGTGCTCGAAGCCAAGCTCTTTACGTCTTTCGGTACGTATTACGTCCAAGTTCAAGTTTCCGGCAGAAGCCAATAGCGTTGCACCTGCTCTCTCCCTTAGTTGGTTGATGCAAGTAAATGCATCATTGGTGTAATTACCGTCTGTTACTCCTAATGATTGAAGCTCGTATGCAGCCTCAGCTCTTGTTAATAAAACTTCGGCATATCGCATTTCGATCCAAGACTGATCCGAATGATTTTCTAAGACCTGAGATGTTTCTCTATTAGGATCTAGATATTTACGGATCGAGAATCCTGAGATACTACAAGTTCCGTCTGAATTGAAAGTTCCACTAGCTCCGGCAGGATTCATTTTAGTACCATTGGGTAAAGTGTATGCTGTTTGAGAAGCATTTGCCGATGTAATCAGATTGGTTTCCGGATAAGCCTCAGTAGAACCCACAGGTAAAAGAGGAGCAATACCATTAGTTACACTTCCCGTATAAATACCTCGGCGTATCTCAATATTCTCTTTCTTAAACACATCTCCGGGGAAAATTACAGTTGCACGCAAGCGTGGTTCTGCATTTACAAACGGATCCATTGTTTTATCAAACATCAGATATTTACCACTTGCATCCAGATTTTTAAAGTGACCGTTTGCATCTTTCTCAAAACCATCGAACATTTCTACGAAATTGAGAGTCGGGTTTATTTCAGCCGAATAACCATTGGGTCCCATACTCTGACGAGGTACATTGTAGGCATCCCAACCATGCACAGTTTCGGGGTATTGGTAATCTTTCACCAAAATATTTTCGGGACTATCTGCTGCAAAAAATAAATTTACATAGTTCTGATATTGTGCTTCTTTATCTCCGGCTTTCCAGTCTTTCATATAAAGGCTGTATTTACCTTCGGTCATTTTTGCCGCATCATAGCTTTGTTTGAAATAGTCTTTTGCTCTATCGGCAGGAATTCCACATAAACGTTTGTTATTACTGTCAAATAATGAAGTTGTATTGTATTTAGCAATAGAACCTGCATATAGCATTGCTCTCGATTTAAAAGCCGCAGCACCATATTTAGTAATCCTACCTCTCGCATTTACTGTTGACAATTTTTCTATTGCAGTATCAAAGTCACGAGAGATAAAATCCCATGTTTCTTCCTCCGAATTTCGAGGCAAATAAGTATCGTCTATACTTATGCTCGGATAATTGAGTACCTTATCTACTAACGGAACACCTCCATAACGTTTAGCCAAAGCATAATAAGCAAATGCCCGAGCAAAGTAAGCTTCGCCTAACCAATTATCTACCGATTCGGTACTGTACAAGTTTGCGTATTGAGGAAGAGTCTCTATAAAATAATTAGCTTCACGAATCAAAATATAAGCATCGTCCCAATAATTATTTTTATTATTTTCGGTCACAATACTTTCGGTTGCAGCGCCTCCTACATCACGGCTAAGCCCTTCTCCCGAAATACAACTAAAGGGGTTAACTAACCAAAAGTGATTGAATAAACGTGTATGCGAATATCTGAAATCTTCCATCGGCATTTCGCTATACATACGTGCCATATAACTGCGAATACCAGCCTCGTTACTGAAGACATCATCATCTTTCACAATATTCATCGGAGCTATATCCAGATCTTGACAAGAGGGGAATGAAAAAGCCATTCCACATGCCATTAGAGTTATTATAATATATCCTTTATATTTCATGATTATACTATTTGAGATTAAAATTTAATATCTACACCCAACGAAAACGTTTTATTCAACGGGTACAAGTATCCATTGGAGCTCGAAGGATGCTCCGGGTCAACATGTTTTACATTTGTAACCGTTAGCAAGTTGTATCCATTAGTAAATACCCGTACATTCTGAATACCTAGTCTTCTTACAACTGATACTGGTAGTGTGTAGCCTAACTCGATACTCTTTAAGCGAACATAGGTTGCATCCTGCATATTGTATTTAGAATCGGTGTCAGGCAAGCTTCCTGTGTAAGCATAGTAGCCAGAAACCCAGTCGATATTGGGATCGTAAGGATTAGCTCGGGGATCAACCGGATGCCAACGATCCATGAATTGCTCCAAACCACTACCTCCACCCCATAGAGGTTCTCTTAGTTGTTCACTATAAGAAACCGACGACAGAGCTGCCCCTTGAAGTAAGATATTTAAATCAATTCCTTTATATTCACCAATCAAAGTAAGACCAAAGCTCATCATAGGTTTGTCTCCTCCATAAGCAATGGGATGTTTATCTAAGTCTGAAATAACACCATCGCCATTCCAATCCTGATAAGCATAATCTCCGGGTAAAGTACCTCTTCCTACATAAGTCGGACTATTGACAATGCTTCCCCAAGAATCATACTGTCCGGTAGTTCCATATCCCCACCAAGTATTGCTCCAACGATTGTTATTATTATTTCTCCAATTCTCATAAGAGTTTCCTGCTTTGGCTCTTTCTTGATAACGATTCATTGTACGAGCAAACGAAAGAACTCCCATTGCACTATATCTAAAATCGTTAATCTTATTTCGGTGAGTCAATTCAAGATCAAATCCTCGCGTTCTGTCGCTATTCAGATTTTCCTCGGGTAGAGTTGCTCCCACTATTCCGGGTAAGCTTTGTACTCGTCTAGCTAATAAACCATCTCTATCTCGTTGAAACAGATCCAATACCACACCAAACAGTCCATTCCACGCTTCGAGATCGAAACCTATATTTGCTGTTTTTGCTGTGTACCATGTTATATTAGGATTAGCAATACCTTTACTACTCATTGATGTGATAAAGTTTCCATCAAATATATGTCCGTTAGGAAGCTTATTAGAGTCGATTCCATCTCCTGTCGCAGGATAAAAATATCCTTGTATAAACTGATAACTGGCAGCTCCATCATCGCCAAGCTTTCCATACGATCCACGAAGTTTGAAGTTATTCACAAAAGCCAAGAACGAATCTTTCCAGAAGTTTTCTTCAGATGCTCTCCATCCTACAGATGCGGAAGGGAAAAATCCCCAACGGTAGTTCGTCGGGAACTTTGAGGAACCATCGTATCTGAAACTAAACTCGGCCATGTACTTAGATTGATATGCGTAGTTGAATCTACCAACTAGGGCACGATTGGCATCTTTGTATAAGTCGCTAGACTTCATATTTCCTTCCTGATTTGCACTATTACCAGCTAAAAGTTCGTCGATTGGAAGAGCAAGCTCTCTCAATGCGTAGAAGTTATCGGCTTGTCTTACGGCTTGCTCTAATAGTAAAAGAGCGCCTACATCGTGCTTCTTATTAAAGTTTTTATTGTAATCTAAAGAGAGATTCCACAAAACAGATTGTCTCGAAAAATTTTCTCTCCTTATCCTGTTTGGAGCCTGATGAGTAAATGATTTATAGGTATCATCGGCATCGTTGTAGGTGTATTGATTGTATTCTTGTCTGTATATCTTATTATCAGAAAGATAGTAGTCATAACTAAATAGTGCTTTCGCTTTCAGTCCATCAATGTAAGGTACAACATAGGTTGCTGTTCCTGTGGTTTGAAACCATTTATTACGTGTTTTGTTATACCCTGCAACATCTGAGTTCATCATCGCTACGGGATTAGATCCATCTACCGATCCTTGCATATAGTACCCTTCGTTATTGTTTGCATAAATAGGATCGGTAGGCTTCATCCTCCAGAATGAGCGAATAATATCTTCCATCGAAATATAGGGAGCATTCTTTTCCTCAGCAATCCCCGAGATATTCATATCAACGGTCAATCGGTTTGTAATCTTACTCGATACGTTTGAACGAATATTATAACGATTATAATTTAGATCTCCACTCTTTAAAAATCCATCTTGGGTTTGATATCCCAAACTCATATAATAAGTTGCCTTGTCGTTACCTCCTGTTGCACTAATATTGTGCTGTGCTTGTGGAGCCAAATCTCTGATGATTGGAGAATACCAATCTGTACTACTTAAAGTACCATCAAGATAAGGAGCAAAATCTTTGTCCTGAAACGATAATTTACCTCCATCTACATTGTGCATCGAACGCTCATTGGCAAGGGTCATATAATCAACAGCCCCTACTCCTCTAGGTAATCCGGAAGGTTTTTGCCAGCCAAAATTACCCGAGTATCTGAGTTCAAGCTTATCCTTACTACCTTTTTTTGTTGTTACCAGAACCACTCCATTTGCAGCACGTACACCATATATCGCAGCCGAAGCATCTTTAAGTACTGAAATGCTTTCGATATCGTTAGGATCGAGACGCGAAATATTATCACGGGGTACTCCATCAATTACAAGAAGCGGGTTACCCATTCCCCTAATCTCAAAGTTATTATTAAATGATCCCGGCTCACTCGAGTTTTGTACTACACGTAAACCAGCCACACGACCAGCCAACATGTTTTGTACATTTTCGTTTCGGGTAGCCAGAATTTCATCTCCTTTGATTGCCGAAATTGCCCCGGTTAGAGTCACTTTCTTTTGAACGCCGTAACCTACCACAATTACATCTTGAAGCAGTTTACTATTATCATCAAGTACAATATTGAAGGTTGTTTGTCCCCCTAAAGGAAACTCTTTGTTGTTAAAACCAATATACGAAACTTGAATAACAGCATTAGGTTTTACCTTTAGGCTAAAACCACCATCCAGATCGGTTATTGTACCATTGGTAGTTCCCTTTTCTATTACATTAGCTCCAATAAGAGGTTCGCCCGTATTATCTTTTACAGTTCCGCTTATCGAAACCTCCGAAGCTTGATTTACTTGTGCTTGTACATGAAGACTAAATGATCCTAGAAGAATCAAAACCTGCAATGCTTTCATTGCATAAGTCTTCTGTATCTGAAATAGACATCGTTTTATTTCCATACTTTAAAAGTGTTTTTTCGTAAAAAATTAAATAATTAGTTAACTGAAATGATGGCTACGGTTTCAAAGCAGAGAATCTTAAAGCCGACTCTCTCGTTCTTTTGTTCATAAGGTCAATTGATTTTAAGGTTTAGACATATTCATTTTTTCTTCTTGGTGGATGGGTTTGCTTTCTTTAATTCATTTGAGAATGAATAGGGAAAATCAGTCTCATTTATCCCTTTTTGTTTATTGGGAGTAGCAGACATATTGAAGTCAATAGTAGCGCCCTTTAGCAAATTGTCATAAGTTAGATAGTTCTTTGTGTAAGGTTGTCCGTCTACTGATAGTGATGAGATGTATCGGTTTGATTGATTATTATTTGCAGCCTTAATATGAATTTGTTTTCCGTTTTCCAGATTAAGCTTCACGCTTTTAAATAAAGGTGAGCCTATTACATATTGATCTGCTCCGGGACATACGGGATAGAAACCTAAAGCCGAAAATACATACCATGCCGAAGTCTGACCATTGTCTTCATCTCCGCAATACCCGTCAGGAGCAGGTGTGTATAACTTGTCCATAACTTCTCTCACCCAATATTGAGCCTTCCATGGTTCGCCCGAATAGTTATATAAGTAGATCATATGCTGAACCGGTTGATTACCATGTGCATAATTACCCATATTCATTATTTGCATTTCGCGGATTTCATGAATCACACTTCCATAATAGCTCTCATCAAATAAAGGGGGAACATTAAATACAGAATCAAGCATTTGATTGAAACCATTCTGTCCACCCATTAAGTCAATTAATCCTTGAGGATCGTGGAATACCGACCATGTGTAATGCCAGCTATTACCTTCGGTGAAAGCATCTCCCCATTTCAAAGGGTTAAAAGGCGATTGGAAAGTTCCATCTTCATTTCGTCCTCTCATTAGTTTGTGTTCGGGATCGAATAGATTCTTATAGTTCATCGCTCTTTTGGCATATATACCTATTTCTTTCTCTGGTTTATTCAATGCCTTACCCAGCTTATAAATAGCCCAGTCATCATAAGCATATTCTAAGGTGCGGGCTGCACTCTCTTTAATTCCTACATTATAAGGCACATATCCTAACTTATTATAATATTGATATCCTAAACGACCTGTTGAACTCACTGTTGGGTGTACACTATTAGCTCCACTCACTACTGCCTGCCAAAGAGTTTCAATATCGTATCCTCTCAATCCCTTTAGGTAAGCATCAGCTACTACTGATGCCGAGTTGTTACCAACCATACAACCTCTATGACCGGGACTTGCCCATTCGGGTAAAAAGCCGCTTTCTTTATATGTGTTGACTAACCCTGCCTGCATCTTCTCGTTCATAGAAGGATACATCAGATTTAAGAATGGAAATAAAGAGCGGAATGTATCCCAAAAACCCGTATCAGTAAACATATATCCGGGAAGTACTTCTCCACTATAAGGGCTATAATGAACAGGCTCGCCTTCCTTGTTTATTTCATAAAAACTACGAGGAAAAAGCACCGAGCGATAAAGACAAGAATAGAATGTACGAAGATTGTCAATATTATCATCTTCAACTTCAATACGTCCCAATACTTTATTCCATTCGTTTCTGCCTTTTGCTTTAATCTGATCAAAAGAATCATTACTTAATTCTTTTAGGTTTAATTCAGCCTGATCATAGCTGATAAATGAAGAAGCCACTTTAGCATGTACTAATTCGCCTTTTTTTGTTGAGAAACCAATGATTGCTCCTGCATGATCTTCTTTAACTTCTAATACTCCTTTTTGTATTTTGTTGTTGATGGAAGAAGCCATATAAGTAAAAGGCTTATCGAATACTATTACAAAGTAATTCTTAAAATTATCGGGTACTCCTCCATTATTTTTGGTAGTATAACCAATGATTTTATTTTGTTCAGGGATGATTTTTACATACGAACCATCGTCAAAAGCATCTACAATTACCGATGAATTATCGTTCTCAGGAAAAGTAAAACGAAACATAGCAGCTCGCTCTGTTGGGGCTATTTCGGTGACTACATCGTGATCTGCCAGATAAACACGATAATAATATGGTCTGGCAACTTCGGCTTTATGAGAGAACCAACTAGCCCGCTCATCCTGATCAAATACAACTTTGCCTGTGATAGGCATAATTGCAAATTGACCATAATCGTTTATCCATGGACTGGGTTGATGCGTCTGCTTAAAACCTCTGATCTTATCTGCATCGTATGTATATGCCCATCCATCGCCCATTTTACCGGTTTGTGGCATCCAAAAATTCATACCCCATGGCATAGCTATTGCCGGATAGGTATTACCTGTGGATAACGAATGTTTAGATTGTGTGCCAACCAACGTACTCACATAATCAACAGGAGTAGTTTGGGCATTCAGTTTAATAGAAAAAATAGAAATGATTACTAAAAATAAGACAGTAAGATTTCGCATAAGGTTTATATAATAAGTTAACATTATAAATTGTTCTCTAGAATGTGTGGTAGGAATTTTTTGTAAGCTTTTGTGTTTATTGAGTGCTTACATCTCCTCTTCTAATATAGAATTAGAGGTATTTAGTTTTTGTAAATAAGTCAATGGTATTTCCTATCAGTTAACAGCACCAAATGTATGTTGCAGTGGTTAACTATTGGGTTAATTTGCGATTAAAACAGGGTTAGAAGTGTAACTTATTTTATTAACCTGCATATATTTAAGATCCTAAGCCTTTTATTGCTTTGACAAACAGAATAAAGCTGTTTACGTATATCTACGTAAACGAAGCTTTTAAAATATAGACAAATCTTAAGTATTTTTATCTCTTAAGCTCTTTTTCGTTTAAAAGAGAGGAAAGGTTTGTTGGATAATTTTCATTCATCACCTTCTTGTATTCTGCGGCAAATATCAAATATTTATTTTTTGCCTGATCCGTCATTTTTAGTTTTGTTAAAGAATGTATCTGATAGTATAATGCTTCTTCATTTAGAGAGTCAATATTAAAAAGAGTCTCTACCAGTAATAATGTAGTTTGGTAATCTTGCTGAGCATATCGACTTTCGATTTCCATTTGTAAAATAGTTTCCGATCTATTTTCAACCTCTTGTTTGAACGAATCGAAAATCTCGCCTTCTGTGTTTTTCAGGAATTTACCTCTTGTTAATATTTCAATCAACTCTTTATTATTTATTATATTCTCTTCTTTAGTTATTTCTGAAAACCTCATATAATCGCAGTAGCATCCCTCCGATAATACTATTTTAAAGAACCCTTTATCGTGAATGAGTTCTATATCGTCAAGCTCCGAAAGAGCTTTGCGTATATGATTGAGGGTTACCCCTTTTAGATTCTTTGCTTTATTCTCTGTTTTGTCAGGCCATAAAATGTCACTCAACTGTTGAGATGAAATGCCATCTTCTATACTATATTGAAGGATTAAAAGAAAAGTTTGTTTCAGTTTTGTACTGAACATATACGTAATATCCTTATTATTACGATCTCTTACCGTAAATTCACCAAATAAGTAAACCGAGTTTGGTTGATCTCTTCTAGCAAAAGATTCGCGTTGTATTTCCTCTCTAGCTTCCAAAGCCAAATTGGAGTTATCTAGAGAATTAAGATCAGTTTTAACCCTATTCTTTTTTCTATAAAAAAGATATATACCAACTAAAACCGCAGCTAAAATAACTACAAGCCAAATGTAAGTCATAGCCTTGTTTTTACCATCTCCGACAAGTTCATCAAAACTTATAGGAGGAAAAGATAAAGAATACACTCGAGCAACCGAGGAAATATCATTCGCATCAAACTCCTGAACGGTACAATACAGTTCGTTCAACTTTTCATTATAGTATAAGTTGGCATTTGTTGTAATTTTATCGGAACGGATCGGAATTGAATCTCCCAAAATATCAAAATTTCCATTTTTAATAGAAAAACGATATAACTTTAAGAATGTACTCGAAAAGTGTTCCGGATAGCACAATGTATAAAAGCATGTATCATCAAGCATTATCATGCTACGTACAGGCACTACATTATCTCCCTCCCAAGGTATTTCCCATAACTTTGTGATTTTTTTCTTATTAAGATCAACTTTGTATAAGTCATAATAGTAACGACGACCAATAGTCTGATCTCCGGAATCATTGCCCATACCCCCGAAAATATACAATGCATTTTCATCCTTTTTATAGCACATTGAGGAGAAATATCTGGGTGTGATCTTATCTCCTTCAAAGGATAGTAAGTTCCATTTCTTTTCAATCAAATCATACGAGTAAAACTCCTTGTTATAATGTTGGCTTCCAAAACCTCCAAAAACTATATATCTCTGATTATCGGAATCATAAAATCCGTTATGGTGATGCAACTGAGTAGGTAGTCTATCAACAGTCTCAGATGTCCATATCAATGTATTGAGATCAAGATAAGCTGCTGTAGCTGCTGTGGCTTGCTCTTCGGAGTATACCTCATATGCATATAACCGATCATCCGTTTTATCCATAAAGCTCATACCTAATCTGAGTTTGACAGGTAGTTCATTGGCATATTTCTTAGACGAAATATTATGTGTACGAACATTGAAAGTCATGATAGAATCACGATCGAAAAAGTATATGTCTTGTGTTTTTGGATTAAAGTTTAAACCCGCTACATTTTTCGACTTGAAAGATGCTCGTGGAGCCCAGTAATAGGCATTATTAATCAACCAAACAGGATTAGAAACCTGACCTCTTACTTTACCTTTCGAATCATGTACAAGTTCTCCTTCATTCTCATTTAAATGAAATAGATATTCTTGTTGTTTATCTTTAATGACCAGATTCTTAATGGCAAAAGAAGGAATATCAACGACATGTTCACTCCTTCCAAAATAAATGATAGGCTTCCATTTTTCTTGAAGATTTAAACCTCCTATTTTAGTTTCATTCTCATTCACACTCAGAATCATAGAATCTTCCTTGAGATCAAAAGAGAGGCTGATACTTACCCATTGGCAATTAGCAAGTTCTTCTTTTCTAAAAAGAGTAGTGATCAAATTGTTGCGACCTTCTTCATTGAATTTAAAGACTGTATTATCTCCCCCCTCATTATCATACATCAAATTATAAGTCGTGTTCTGATTAGTATCTTTCAATCTCAGGATATAACCAACATTCGATTCTGGAAGTAACGACAAATTAAAATTAATAATCAGTTTCTCGGAAAAAGAGGGTGAACTATTCTCAAATACTGAATAAGAAGTTCTATCATTGATCAGACTTTCATTTCCATGAAATCTGAGTCCTTGAGAAAAGATATTTAGGGGAAAGAATAATATTATAGCTAAGTAAAAAAATAATTTCATAATAAACACACTTTATTATCTACAAATATAGAAAATAAGCTCGTTAATTTCGGGGATTAGTTTAGATACGGGTTTTAGAGGCAACGAATAGGATGATAACATACTTATATGTTAATTCTTATAACAAATGACAACCTATTATAATTCAGTCGTAAAGCTGATAATTCTTTATAAAAAGAGAAAAGCAGCTACAAAAATTTGTAACTGCTTTTTTTAGACCTATTTCAAATATAGAGAAATTAGATATAAGTATTTCTCCGTTTCCAGAACCTCAATTCTCCTTAACTATTAACTTTATCACAGACAAAATACTATTAGTTATAACAGATAAATATAGCATATCAAAGAATTATCGGATATCCCAAATCAATTCATTATCAGAGTCTTTACCTACCACTAATTTATGTCCATGAGAAAGCTTATTACCCACAATCAGGCGTGAAATAGGACGTCTCAAATGTGTTCGTATCGTCCCTGCCACTTGTCTTGCTCCATACTTAGGTGTGAAACCACGTTCGGCTAGCATTTTACGAGTATCATCATCAATTTCCAAATCTATACCTTGCTTACTCAAAGCTTCAATAAGCCCTTTAAGCTGAATATTGAAAATCTTCAATAGCATGGTTTCATTGATAGGCGAGAATGGAACTATTTCTGATAAACGAGCTAAAAACTCTGGACGGAAATACTGCCCCATCACTTCCATCAACTGTGTAGTAGTTGGAGTAATTCCTTGTGATAATTGCTTAGTAAGCCACTCGCTACCAACATTGGATGTAAACAGGATTATAGCATTAGAAAAATCACCTTCTTTACCTAGTCTATCATGCAATTTACCTTCATCCATAATTTGCAGGAAGATGTCATACACCGATGGATGTGCTTTTTCGATCTCATCAAATAGAACCACAGCATAAGGCTGCTGACGAATTTTATTCACTAAAAGCCCGCCTTCTTCATAACCTACATATCCCGGAGGAGCTCCGTATAATAGGGCTGCCGAATGTTCTTCTTTAAACTCTGACATATCGAAACGAATCATTGCTTTTTCGTCATTAAAGAGTACTTCTGCCAACGATTTTGCTAATTCAGTTTTTCCCGTTCCCGTAGGTCCTAATAAGAAAAATGAGCCAATGGGTTGTCCTGCTTTATTCAACCCACTTCGAGACTCTAAGATAGCATCTACAAGCGATTTCAAAGCATTATCTTGTCCAACCACTCTTCGGCGCAACAAGTCTTCCATATTTAGCAGGCGTTCTTTTTCCTGAGCTTGTACTTTCCCTATCGGGATTCCAGTTTTACTAGATATAATGGCAGCAACCTCATGTACTGCTATTTTTGTAATCTTCTCTTTTATGAAGTCATTTAATATATCTAACGCCTTGCCAACATAATTAAATAGTACACCTTCATCCTCTATTTCCCTCACATCAGTTTCATCTGTAATGATACCTAATAAAACAGGACTCAAGCGGTTTTGCATTGATAAGTATAAGAAGCGTAAATCTGCAAGTTTTTCTTCGGGTGTTTTATCAAATGCTCCTTCAATGAGGGCTAACTCACTTATAAAATAATGAATATCTTTATGAGCAGTCTCATTTACCATTTTAGTCGCCGACATAGTTCTATCCATCAAATCGATAGCCGAATCTGGCAAACGACGATCTTTATCGTAACGCTTAGCTAACTTTACACATTCCTCTATCGCTTCCTTGTCTACTTCAAGCTTGTGGAATTCCATATATCGAGGTAAGACTGAGTGTACCATAAGAATAGCCGATGCAATATCCGGTTCATTGATTTGTAATACTTCAAATCTACGACTAAAGGCATGATCGGGTTCTATCAATTTACGATATTCATCAATAGTAGTGGCACCGATAACCGTTAGATCACCTTTTGACAACTCAGGTTTTAAGATGTTTGCAGCACCCGAATTACCCTGTTTAGGGTCTAATAGCACATGAATTTCGTCAATAAATAGAATTGCATTATCTATATTCCGAATTTCCTTGATAATATTTTTCAAACGGTCTTCTATTTCCCCTTTGTAAGTTGCTCCAGCAATAAGAGCACCTGTATCCAGTTCGTAGACCGCAGCTCCATCAAGATAAGATGCTACATTTTTATTTACAATATCATGAGCAAGACCATCCACAAGAGCCGTTTTCCCCACTCCCGAATCTCCGATAATCATAACATTGGGTTTGCTGTGACGTCCAAGTATTTCCATCATCATACGTGTTTCCTTATCACGGCTTACAATGTTATGTATTTTTAAGTCTAGTGCCAAAGCTGTTTTATCAACACAATATTTCATTAGGTTGACCATAGGCATCGCTCCATTTTCTTCTGATGTTACAAAAGAGGCATTTGGCATACCAATGGATGATCTTATCTCTTTTCCACTAACATACAAGTCAAAAATCTCATTTTCCCGAAGGGGAAAAGACTTCAATTGGTCTACCGAAAACCCTACATTGGGTTTAGCCAATGCAGCGAGTACACAAATAGGATTAATTTCTAACAACCCAAGTTTCAGACGCACATTGTCTGCTTCTTCAAAAACCATTGGTATTTTTTCATCGGGTTGTATATCAGCTACTACACCGGCTTTTGGAAAATCGTCAATACGCATTTCGGCCCATTCTCCAAAATACTCAACATCTTTATCCATGCTTTGTATAAAGTCTTTCAAACCAATCTCTTTATGAAGCAGAGCTTTCAATAAATGGGCAGACGAATAAGTTGCATTATAATATTCTCGAGAAATAGACTGGGCTATTCTTATGGCGGTTTTTACTGATTCATTCAGATTAATAAAATCCATATATTTATTTTTTATTTATTAGCTGATTCTATAACTTTAAAAGTATAATTGTAATGGTTCGGAGAGCGCAGATTGAGCCTAGTCTTCAAGTCCTTTACAACTCCTTTCTCTTTTAGATAGTCAATATATTTATCTTTAGGCGTTAACTGAATTTCCATAACATTGATTATACCTTGCTTAAATTGGGGAGTTATTCTGGCTTTACGCACTACATCTACTTCTTTGATGTATTTACCTAATTCCATCCAACAGAAACTCAAAATATTATGTTTAGTCAAAATACGGTCTTTTGAAGTTAGATAATACCTATTTATAGCTTTTAGACTCTCTATATCGTAAAAACTCTTACCTCCGAAAACCTGGGTCAGGAGTATGGCATTTGATTTATTTAATTCTGCTACTTTAATAGCCATAACCGATGTACCTGCAGGTATACCGTTAACATGCTGTACATGTGATGTCCAATATGAAATATCCATAGAACCAACCTTATCAAAAGGATATAGAAGTATCCGTCCTACTTCTGCATATTCATTTAGTCTGTTGAGTTCTACTTTACGACTTTCTTCATTTTGGATGCCAGTTATAGAGTCGAGTACCAAAGATATTTTCTCTGCATCTATTTCAGGAAAAGCCGTTTTTTCATCTTGTGCTATATCAATAAGCCTTTCTAAATAATCTGCTAACTTAGGGTCAGCAATATTCTTCTTTCTTATAGGTTCTACATTAAATGTTCCATTTATATCTTCACTCAGTTCTTCCGTCTTATATATCCTTTGGGAAGAATCAGAAACAATATCTATTTCTAAAAACTCTTCACCAATATCCGACGATAATGGTATAATATCCCCAAACGAAGGATTCGACACCCTTGTTTCGTTATGTTGTCTATTTAAAGCAGGAAAAGCATTCACAGCAATCACTAATTTACTGAGATCACTATCGTTGAATTGAGGAGGAAAAGTAATCGAGAGCCAATAACCTTTCTCGATGTTTGAAGCTAGTCCCTCCCCCATTATAGTGATTAACTCATCAGGCAGATGCTGCTTTTCCATCGCATTCAAATTCAATTCACTTGATATAGTCTGGTAGTGAGAATTATAAAAAGCTAGGATATCGGTCTCCGTTTTACTATGTGTAACCGACTCTGTAATAGGAAAACCATGTTTTATCTCCAAGGGCTTTCCTGCAGCGAACCATTTCACATGGGGAAGCAGATCAAAATAATCGTGATTATCATTTAGATGCGGAAAATCAAGATAAAAAAATAAGTCCTTTAGGTATTTTACTCCCTCTCCGGTGTCTAGTTTTATCCAAACAGTGTCATACGTTCTTTTTTCGTTCACGCGATTAATAACCCTTTTGTTTCCGGAAGAATCAACTGACCATAGCGTTTGTCCTTGAAATATATGCGTCACACTAACATCCCTAAGAATAGTATCGGTAACCGGAGTAAACCCCACAGATGATATTTCTTTATTTTTTAATTCATTGGACAGATTCTTTATCGTAAATACAGTCTTTCTATCCAGATGATATATAGGGCTACTAGGCTTTACATAAAGAATGCTATGTGCTGGACGTATATAATTATATCCGGAAGGAGCCAATTTATTTACCAGCTTTTCCAAAATAGTTAAATCTATATCAGTCAGTTTATTTTCCAACAAATAGAGCTCATTACACATGGTCTCTATCATCAGATTGACTAGTGGATTCCGGTTTACAGAACTTTTAGTATCCCATGTCAGATTTATATAATGAATAATCTCTTTACGTATTGCTTCTTTACTTTTCATGCTTATACATTCTCTACTTAAGGTAGTAGTTTCCTATCCACCCAATAATATATTTGTCCGTTCGATTCAAATTGATCTGCTTTATCAAGCTCTTTCTTCATTTTCTTATAATAAATGATCAATTCCTCTAATTTTTTGTCTGGAACTGCCTTTTTATTTTTTATCTCTTCTATCCTTATTGAGTTCAATAGCTCGTTCGAAGTAGGACTACCCGTAATCCGATATTGAGCCTCAGCTAGAGTCATTTTTTTAAGATTACTATTCTTCTCTTTACACAGTTTACAATATTTGATTGGTGTAAGCAGAAGTTTCGAAAGATGTTTACGTACATTATTTGTATTTGCGTATCCTCCGGGAGATACTATCTTAATATAGAATTCTTCCCGATCCATTATTGTATCATTTTTAAGCGCAGCCTTAGCTTCTCTATCCAACTCTGCAAATAAATCATCTTCTGGACAATTACACGGTTTCTGCTTCTGTTCTTCTCGTTCTCTTACCTGATATATATAATCCACTTCCTTTTCTGACAGTGCTGCCACAAACTCTTTAAGTTCTTTCATCTCACTTTCAGATAACATTAGACGATAATCTACATGGTTATTAATAGTGTCCTCCAGAACAACAATGCGTGAAGGCATATACCATCCCGGTGTCTCATGACTAAAACTTGCAATAAATTTCTTGGCGGGTAGACGGGTAGTATCTATGCCATAATTTTGAACAAATAGGCTATCGAATACTGTTCGGTTATTACCCACTGAACGAAAAGATTTATCCATAAATTGAATAACACGGCTATTGTCCATCTTTATTTCTTGTAGTATAGTATCAATATTATTGGAAAGTATTTCCATTGATAACAATTCCGATTTACGAGGAAAAAATAAAGCACCTTGTGTTATACTATTATCAGGAAAATCTAGTCTATAACTATTCTCTGTTTCACCGATTCCTATATAACTATTACTTCGTTTTATCTGACTTGGAGAAACTAAAATTTCCTTCTTGGTCTTGAGCATGCCATTTGCATACGAATTAATCATATTCTCTATATCCAATACAAAATTATTGTACTCATCTCCCACTCCGGCATATACTTGAAAGCCCAATATTCGGCAGTTATTCTTAAGAAGTTTATTCAACAATCCAGCATCTAGCCCATCGTTCGCATATCCGGTTTCGCCAATCAATACAATAAGGTTGGTAGCATCCTTATGATCATCAAACATATCTACAGCTTTTCTCAATCCCGCCCATGTTCGAGGAAGCATCGAGGTACGCAGCTTATCTTTATTTTTTACTTTTCCTGACAAATAGTTGATCATATCCGAATATTCGGGTGTTAATTCTGTGCTAGCAGGACGAAGCATTTTATTAGAATCGTCAAAAGTCATCACACAGCTAAACTGGAATGAAAATGTTTCATCGGACTTTTCAAATAGTGGCTGAAGTCCTTGCAAGGCATTGACTATTTGTGGAAAATTGGAAATTGTTTTCTCTTTACCTTCAAACACAAAACAAATATTGATCTTTTTAAGCCCTTTTACTATTGTTCTGAATTGTTTATGAGTTATACTGTTACCATTTACATTCAATATAGAGTTATTACTATAGTCGAATACAGGCAATACCATCCGCGTTCTGAATGCAACGAGAGAATCTTTACACGAATATGAAGACACTGGATTATATCTGATCGTTGAATATTGTTCAGTCAGTAAACTGTTTACATCCATCATATCTTCCGTAATCATCACCTCTTCTTGGTTCCTTATAAAGAAACGCGTTGACTCTTCGGGTAAACTAGCCTGATTTACGTGCAACCCAGTACCAATATCCTTTATAAGGGAATTATCTACCCATCCTAATACTTCCGTTTTTATATCTTCTGCTTTTATATAAGGTTTCTTTGCTATTAGTGTCATCAGTCCATCCTCAGACATTTTCATCTGGTAAATAATACTATAGGGGCTTATAACTCCAGTTTGAGAATTCATTTCCAAATCCTTATATAACTTAATAGAATCTGTTGTGAAGAATTTTACAGGTTCATTAATCGATATAGTATCAGCAAAGATTGCTAACATTTTATTTTTCCTGCCACTTGCAATATCCGTTACCGATTGTTGATTAAGCATTAGTTTAGATTTATGCATCCAACCATAGTACTCCGCTTTTTTATAGTCTAATTTCCCATTCTTTAAAATATCAGGGGTATATTTTATCAGTCGTAAGTAATCACCATTTGTACCAATTACAAGAAAGGGATCAAGGTAATCTACATCTTTAGCCTTTACATTACCTCCGGCATTATTAAGTGTTTTGTTCTTTTCTCTATCAGAGAAGACAATCCAAGGTTCTTTATTCAAATCTGTTTTCGGCGCTCTTATATCACCTCCACAATAGTTAAGTGAATACTCCCTTGGAAATTTTTTTACACTTGTAAAACGATGGATAGGACCACATGATGCTAATAAAAGTAGCAACAGTAGCAAAGAGGTCGTTAGTTTCCGATATATACTATTCATTTTGTATTATGTAAGTAGTGTTAGCTATTTTATTACTTCATACCCAGTGATTAATCTTACAGGTATAGAAGTAAAGAGTCTGTGATCTTATAACCTTAATTGGTGTCAGTTTGTATTACAATTATCTTTTTAACACAGGTTTCCTTATCCTCTTCCAATTCCACCAACACATTCTCTATGATGGTTTGTTTTCGACCTATAATTTTCAATCCTTGACAATAAGAATAAAAATCATTACGCTTCGAATTATTAACAATTACTTGCGCATTAGGATTATTACACAGATAACTAGTCATTATATAATTATAATTCGTGTTAAACGGTTTTTGGTCTACAATAGCCTGTAATTTCAATTTGATATCGTTACCAATCATAGTCTCAATATCAGTCGAATCACTTTCTGAATATTGAGGCGTAATCTCTATTGTGTGGCGAATAGGATATTTAGTTTCCTCAGTAGTTAAGAGTACTTCATAGGTTCCAGGCAAGCTATATTTATAAATTGCTGTTTTTTCTTTTGCATCTACCGCCCCAGTCTCTCCAAATTCCCAGCGCCATTCATTGGATGTTCCTTCTCCTCTGAAAATTATATACTCGTCCTGCAAAGCAGTTTTAGGTGCTTCTATTTTTATCAAGTGTTCATCATCATCTTGTTTTTTAGGACGTACATTCACTACGATTTTTTTAATATAACTGCCATCAACGGTTAGACGTATCTGATATTTACCTGCCTCCGAATAAGTATATTCACCTTTCTGGTGAGGTGAAGAGTCTCCATTACCAAACTCCCAATACCAAGTGTCTGCACCTCTGGTACTATCAGCATATGCTATCGGACTCCCCAACTCCACGTCTAAAGGGCTAACCATAGCTGTAACTTCTCTTTTTGTCAAACACGAGCGCACAAAGAAGGCCATTCCAAGGCAAACAACAATAATTCCAATGATAATATATGTCCTGTTATTAAGTAATTTACTCATGGCAATTTATTTCTTTGTGTTATTTAGTTCGTCCTTCTTTTTCTGTAATCCTATTTCACAACTTTCAAGATTCTTGGTAAATACGGCAATATTTTGTCGTTTAGTCCAGACTTCTTTCTTATCTGCAAACCATAAATTATAGAAGTTAGACACCTGGGCGAATACTTTATAACGAGTATCATAACTGTTCTTTTCTGTGATGCTTTTAATATCATTCAAATAGAACTTAATGTCGTTTTCCTCATAACTAGCACTAATCCCAGGATTGAAATCTTTTATTTTATTGTAAATAGAATCCACTATTATTATTTCATCGCTCTGCAATTTTTGAAATGCTCTAATACGATCCATTTTAGATATAGCAAATTCTTTCTGAGAGGTTGTCTTCGTCTCAAAATTATAGTAAAATATACAGACGCAACAGAGAGCCGTAGTTATGATGAATAGAAGACTAACATAAGTAAATCCTAGTATGCGTTCCTTTTGATTTTGTGTTTGCTTAAGAGTATTTGCCTCCATTACCTTATTTATTTAGTGTTATGCTTCCGATAGTTAATTTACGAGATGCCTGCTTATTCTCTTCCATACATTTTTTCAGGTCAATTCGTATCAGGTCTTCTTCTGTCCCCAATATACGAATGGAATCTTTGGCACTTAAGAATGAATTTACCTGACTCATCAGCCTTTGATACATCTTTATATCCCTCCCATTCATATCTTCCATCGATGCGAGTATTTCCTGCTTGCGTTTACTGACTAGATTTTGGAGCATCGCATCATTCTTATTAGTATTAAATAGTAGCATGTACTGATACAGAGAATCGATTCGACTTACAAGTTCTATTTGTTGGACATATATCTTGTCATACTCTTCTGTCTTTTCTACAATACGACCTACTTCTATTTTATTAGTCTGCAAGAAGCAGAAATAAGTAGTCACTCCTATTACTACACATGTGGCTAAAAACATGGAAAATTTTAAATAACCTTTATTTATTTCTTGATTGTTACGAGCTTTCATATATTTATTTCATTGTTATATTATTACCTATGTAAAGATCAATCAGATCTTTTTTTAGTTTTTGAAATTCATTTCAATAATTCACTTATTGGTTTGGGTTCTAAGCATGTTGAAACACACTCAATCTCCCTTATCCCATCGCTTCTCCCTGTCTGCGAAGATTGTCTTCGTAGTAAGCTACTTCGCGAAGGGAGGGTTCGTTGTACAATAGGGCTCGTTGGGAGGCGTCCGTATCTTTGTATTTCTTGATCAGGTAGTCGGCTTCGGGAGTGGGAATGGCCGACATATACTGAGGGAAGGGAAAAGACTCGGACCGACGACGCAGGTAGTCGCTCTCACGGTAATCGTCGAGGGCACTACCGGGAGGTAACGGACGGTTTCGGTCCATATACCATACGTAATACGACATAGAGATATAGGGTAGCAGGTCGGAAACGATGGCATAGTCTTTCATACCGGGGATACGTAACGCCAGATAGGTAGAGTCGGAGTTGACCATACTGGCCAGATGCGACTGAAACATCGATTCGTCGAACCCACAGCTGTACTTTCGCAATCCGTATATACATTGGTAAGTAACCGTTTGAGATTCCCGATCGAAGATAAGCCGGTCGCGGCAGCGCTTAGTTATTAGTATAAACCAATACAACATACCTAAGCTAAGCGGGATGCCTAGAACTAATATTATAAGACTGCTCCTATGAGCGGCTTTCTTTCTGGACTCATTTAAGGTCCTTTTATTGAAAATTCTTATTGAAGATTCATCTCCATACCTCTCCTGAATCTCCTTGCTATACGTCGATTTACCTGTTTCTATTATTTCGCGTGGTACATCAATTATCATATTGTAATTACGAATCGGAGCATATGTCATTGAATAAGAGCAATATATTAAAAAAAAGAGGGCTAAAGGCAACTCTATCCAACTGATAGCTCCCAAGTTGAGTACTATTTTTTTGTCGTCGACCCGTTCGTAAATAGTTCTATAATT
>NZ_CVRU01000092.1 GCF_001261715.1 Dysgonomonas sp. HGC4
TTTTTTATCTGGATACCCTTCCCGAACCATCACCTTTCATAAGGTTCTCCACTTCGGCAACAGTAACCAGATTGTAATCACCATAAATGGTATGTTTCAGGCATGAAGCAGCAACCGCAAATTCAAGAGCTTTTTGATCGTCTTTAGGATAAGTGATTAGTCCGTAAACCAGTCCTCCCATAAATGAATCACCACCACCTACACGGTCTACAATATGGCTAATATCATACCGTTTTGATTGATATAGCTTGTCTGAATATAGACAACCTCCCCATGTATTATGATTGGCATTGATAGAACCTCTTAGAGTAATAATTACTTTCTTGGCTCTGGGGAATCTTTTCATCATTTGGGTACATACGGATTCGAATTCTGCTGCATTAACTTCTCCGCCTGTGTGAGCTACGTCAAATCCTTCGGGTTTGATACCGAATACTTTTTCTGCGTCTTCTTCATTTCCTAGTATGATGTCGCATCCTTCTACGAGTGCGGGCATTACCTGATCGGCTGTTTTTCCGTATTTCCAAAGATTTTTACGGTAGTTTAGATCGGTTGATACGGTTACTCCCATTTCATTGGCTATTTTGATGGCTTCTAGGCAGGCGTCTGCTGCTCCTTGTGATAGGGCGGGTGTTATTCCTGTCCAGTGAAACCATTGGGCGTCTTTGAAGATTTCTCTCCAGTTGATCATTCCGGGTTGGATTTCGGCTATGGCTGATCCTGCTCTGTCATAGACTACTTTGGAGGCTCTGGCTACGGCTCCTGTTTCGAGGAAGTAGATGCCTACTCGGTCTCCGCCTCTTTGTATGTTATTTACTCCTACGTTGTATTTTCGAAGGTCTGATATGCACCATTCTGCTATGTCATTTTTGGGTAGACGGGTTACAAAATCGGTGGGTATGCCGTAATTGGATAGGGATACGGCTACGTTGGCTTCGCCGCCTCCGAAGGTGGCATTTAGGTTATTGGATTGTATAAAGCGCTGATAGCCGGGAGATGATAGTCTTAGCATGATTTCTCCGAAAGTCACTACTTTTTTCATATTGTTTGATGGGTTAAGGTCATGGACCTTTTATGGGTTATTATTTTTTTGTTAGAAGGTTGTGAACTTAGAAGTTAAAGAAGTTCTTAGCATTGTAATAAGATACATCTTCTACTAATTGTCCTAAAAATGGTAATTCAGAAGAAGGAAGTAAGCCTTGTTCTACATCATTACCTATCAGGTTACAAAGTATTCTTCTAAAGTATTCATGTCTTGGATATGACAAGAAACTGCGAGAATCGGTTAGCATACCAACAAAACGGCTTAATAATCCAAGGTTAGATAATGAATTCATTTGGGCTTCCATGCCTGTTTTTTGATCTAAGAACCACCATCCTGAACCGAATTGTATTTTTCCGGCTACCGATCCATCTTGGAAATTACCAATCATAGTGGCAATTAAATCATTATCGCGTGGATTAAGATTGTATATAATGGTCTTAGCTAGTTTGTTATCTGTATCTAGTCTATTGAAGAATTTTGACATGTTTTTAGCAATCGTAAAGTCTCCGATAGAATCAAAACCGGTGTCTGCTCCCAGTTGGTTAAACAGACGGGTATTGTTGTTACGAATAGCACCATAATGGAATTGTTGTGTCCATCCTTTCTCCCAGTCCATGATAGCCCCTTCAACTAACATCGCAGATTTGAACTTGATTATTTCAGCACCTGTAAGCTCTTTTCCTGAATATACTTTGTTGAAGATTGCATCTATTTCACTTTGAGTATAGTCTTCTGCATAAAATTCCTCTATTCCATGGTCTGATAATTTACATCCTACACTAGCAAAGAAATCGTGACGTTTGCGTAATGCTAAAATCAAATCAGTAAAGTTGCTGATTGTGATTCCTGATACCTCAGATAGTTTTTCTACATAGGCTCTGAAGTTAGCAGCTACTTCTACTGCCATTGCTTTGTCAGGACGCCATGTTGGAAGTACTTTAACCGGGAAGCCTTCTTTTTTGAGTGCGATATGATATTCTAAGCTGTCAATCGGGTCGTCAGTGGTACAAACAGCTTCTACATTGTAGTGCTTCATCAACCCACGAGCTGAAAACTCAGGAGTACGCAATTTAGCAGTACATATATCATATATTTCTTTAGCAGTCTCTGGTTTCAAGATTTTTTCTACACCAAAAGCTGTTTTTAATTCAAGGTGAGTCCAGTGATAGAGTGGATTACGCATTGTATAAGGTACTGTTTCAGCCCATTTTTCGAATTTCTCCCAATCACTAGTATCTTTTCCTGTACAAAAGCGTTCGTCTATACCATTAGTACGCATAGCACGCCATTTGTAGTGGTCTCCAGCCAACCATATTTCGCCTAGGTTATCGAATTTGTAGTCTTCAGCAATAAGCTTAGGGTCTAAGTGGCAGTGATAATCAATAATAGGTAAGCTTTTTGCATGTTCATGATACAACGCTTGTGCGGTTTCTGTTTCCAGTACAAAATTTTTGTCTAAAAAGTTTTTCATGATATTTAGTCCTTTTAAGTAGTTAAAAGTATTTGATGATATGTTTTCTAGTTATAGCAGCTTATAATTTATTTATTTGCTGAAATGTTCAAACGATTTGATATCTTATTTGATGACAATATGTATTTGATTATTTAGTCGGTTTAGTACTTCATCAATACATTTCAAGAAATCAGCCTTAGTTACAACAGGTTCAGAATCTAGTTCCCATGTTGGCATAAAGTAATATTCAACAGTATTGTTCTGAGGAGTAAGAACAAGTACATGGTTTAGTTCGTCTGTTGTAATTTCTTTTATCTGCTTGGTTCTTGCAAAAACAGCCAAACCTTGCATGTCATTATTAAGACTTTGTTTTCCGAAAGTTGCAATATATGACCATTCGCTGTTTTTATCATTACTAACAATAAGCTCCGAATTTTTATCTTTGATAATTCCCGTAGCTATATTCGGTACGGCTTTGTCAACAAGTAATTCCATGTGTGAAGCTCTACTTCCTGCATCAATTGAGATTAATGAAGTTAGATTGCACTTTACTCCATTAGCACTCCATCCGTAATAAATGGTTTTTACTTGTGAGCGAATTTTTCCGTCTGCGGGTATATAGCAAGTAGTACTATCTTTAGTATCTACACGCACAGCTTTGGTTCCATCCCAACTGGCTATAGATCCTATACCTAAAGCTTTTCCTACTTTCATATTGTCCATTCCCCAAGGCGCCATATTGTGATAATTGTCAAAACCATCTACTCCCACAGCAGGAAGTACAATACCTGTAGTCTTTTTTCCGAATACATCAATTGCATTGCGATTATCTAGATAAAAACGAAAAGCAACCTTATCGCTTTCCCATCCCGGACCTTCGTATTTTATATAATATGAGTGGTCGGTGAAACTACCGGGAAGTGTGATTTTATTGGGTTTTACCCAAGAGTGTACGCCCACATACTTGTTGCCTTCAAAATTTCCACCTATTTTATGCGCCAATTCGGCATAGGTACGTTTTGGGTATAAGTTGCTTGAGCCTCTTTGTATTTTGATAGTTTGTTTCTCTCCTGCATTTAATTTACTAATAGGTAGAATTGCTAGTTCTTTATTATTTATATCAGTACAGATCTCAACAGGAACAATACTATTGTCTGGAAGAATTCCAATATAATTGCCTAGAGGAAGTTTTAAATCAGATACGGGAACTTCCAAAGTATAATCTACAATAGACATTGAACCTTTATTCTCAATGATCAAATCTTTTGTTTGCGAGAATGCTTTGTTGACTGATAGGCTAGATGACAATAGCAGAGTGGTAATCATCAATACACCTTGATGAGAAAAACGAAAAATATTCATATTCGTAAGTTTATTCATGGTATGTTAAACTAAAGTATATCAGATCTAAAGTGTAAACTCTATTGGCGAACAAAGGTAGAATAACTCAAATATAAGAGAATGTCATTTTTGACCTTGTTCATGCATTTTTTGACCTGATTCAGATTTATTAAGGTTTTATTACCCTCTTATTACAAATATATTGATGAGCCTGTTAGGATATGGGGGATATTTTGACTTTGATTAATTATACCCCGTAGATTTAAGGCGTCAAAGTCTCTTGTTGCTCTGGTAATCGTAAACACAATGGTTATTATAGTTGAATAATATCTCATTAAGTATTTACCGATACTCGGCTAAAGGGACGATGTTTTTCAGTGTAATAGAGAAATAATTTGACGAAAGTAAGAAAATTTACTTAAGTATAAGCGAATTGAGCCGTTTTACAAGTCTTTTTTTATATTCTTATATTCACTTGGGGTCATATTGAATATTTTTTTGAAACATTGGGTGAAATATTTAGTGTCGGATATTCCGATCATAAAGGATACTTCTTTTATGGTATATTGTTGAGATTCTATTAAGCGTGCTGCATACTTAATTTTAATATCCCTAATAAATTCAACAGGGGCAAGACCTGTAAGGCTTTTTAGTTTTTTAAAGAAGACAGTACGGCTCATAGCTAATTCGGCTACAAGATTGTCTATAAGAAAATCGCTGTTATCGATGTTTTTTTCAATAACCTCTTTAATCTTCTTGATGAATAACTCATCTTGTTGAGTGATTTGATGCTCGGTCTCTAATTTTTCTGTTGGTAAAGTAGAACTAGAGGCAGAAGACTGTTTGCCTATTGAATAAAAATCGTATAATCTTTTACGTTGTTCTATTATATTATCGATTCTCGCTCTAAGGTATTTTACGCTAAAAGGCTTTGTTATATAATCGTCTGCACCATAATCGAGTCCTGATAACTTACTTTCAATATCGGTTTTAGCTGTAAGTAATATGAAGGGAATATGACTGGTCTCTGCATTTTTTCTAATGTTTTGGAGTAATTCTACACCATCCATCTCAGGCATCATAATATCGCTGAGAATAAATTCGGGCAGATTGGTTATTGCACTGTTGTAACCTTCTTTTCCGTTGGCGGCTTCTAATATATCATAATGAGCCTCTAAAATAGTTCTTATAAACTGTCTCAAATCAGAGTCGTCTTCTACTATAAGTACCGTTTCTCTTTGTGGTGGTTCTTCGGTTAATTCAATCGTATTATTGCTGTTGTTTTCTTCTGTATTTTTATCAGAAGAGATAGGTGCTTGCTCTTTCTCAATCTCATTATATACACAGATAATATTGTCATCGTTTTCAAAATGTTGTATACCTGTCAAAAATTTAATTGTAAAACAAGTGCCTTTATCAACTTCACTCGAAACCGAAATACTAGCATGATGTTTGTCTACAACTTCTTTTACAATGGATAAGCCGATACCCGTGCTTGGTTTATTCTTATCGAGATTGAAGGAGGCAAAACGAGTGAACAGTTTATTGAGAATCTCTTTGGTCATTCCTCTTCCTTCATCTTTTATTTGAAGTAATACGGTGTTGTCTTTAGATACATCGGAAATAAGTATGTCGATGTTTTTACCCGCAGGAGTGTGTTTTAAGGCATTCGAAAGTAGGTTGAACATGAGTTTTTCGATACTGTCTCTATCTACCCATATTTTAGTATTGCCTGCCCTGTTTTCTACATTTAGCTTTATCTTTTGTTCGGCTGCAGCTTCATAGAAATTATCGCAAATAGATGCTATATAAGAGCCTATGTTTGTTTGTTGAATATTGAGTTTTTTCTTTTGTATTTTTCTGAAATCTAGAATTTGATTTACCATATCGAGCATTCTATTGGCATTTTTTAATACCAATTGAAGTTGAGTTTTCACCTCCGAAGGCGTCTTTTTATCTTCAATAATATTCTCCACAGGAGATACTATCATTGTAAGAGGAGTGCGTATTTCGTGCGAAATATCAGTGAAGAAACGAGTCTTCATTTCGGTTTGCTCTTGTTCTAATTTGACTCTGTCTCTTAGACGATAATAAAGAAATATTGCTCGTAAAATAATGAAAAGGGCGGTTATAAAGAGAATGAAATATAAGAAATAAGCCCAACCTGTTTGCCAGAAAGAAGGCGTAATCTTTATTTCTAAAACATGTTCATTGTCAGTCCATATACCATCGCTGTTAGTAGATTTTACTCGGAATGTGTATTCACCGGGCGATAAGTTTGTATAGTTGGCTATGCGTTGATCTTTTGTTATTATCCAATCTTCGTCAAAACCATCCAGTTTATATGCATACATAATTCGCTTAGGTTCAATGTAATCTAAGGCAGCAAACTCTATACTTATAAAATTCTGTTTGTGATTTAGAACTAGTGATTTAGCATCGTCAATATTGATGCCCAAAGGAGAGTCTTCTCCAATGGATTGACTTTTGTTTGATATCTGTAGGTTTGTAAGTGCTACATAGGGTCTAAAAGTATTATCATTGATCTTATCGGGATTTATGGAGATAAAACCCTTTGAGAATCCAAAATATATGATTCCTGATTTAGCCTCGTAACGAGCTCCTTCTGAAAAATTCTGTCCTTCAATCAATCGATTGATCTCACTATATGTCTCGAATGATGTTTTAACGGGATCAAACTTTGTTAGATTTCCTTCTGTTGTAATCCACAACTTACCTCGGTAATCTTCGGTAATGGAAAGAATTACATCAGATGGTAATCCGTTCTTAGCAGTGAAAGATACAAATTGCTCTGGAAAACCATTCTCATTTACTTTTGTTACTTTGTTCAGTCCACCACCAAATGTAGCCAAATATGTCTCTCCTGTTTTAGTCGTACAGATGTCATATATGTCGTTTCCACTCAGGCTATTATTGTCATTGGGGATTCTGCTGTATGATTTATAGTCAATAGAACTAACTGACTCGAAGTTAGGCGAGAACATAATCAGTCCGAAGGTTGTTCCAACACATATATTACCATATTTGTCTGATGAAATTATTCGAATCTGATAACCTAGTTGATTTGGATAATTTTTCAGATTGTTTTTATAATTGATAAATCGTCCCTCTTCATTGGGATCAATCAGATTGAGTCCCCCTCCATAGGTTCCGACCCATATTCGCTTTTTTACATCCTGAAATAGACTGTATATACTGTTGTGACTAAGGCTGTAAAGGTCGTTAGGCGAGTTTTTATATTGAGTTATCTTATACTGTTTAGAGTCTTTTATGGGAGAGAGTTTGTATATACCCTCGCCTTTGGTGCCTACCCATATGTTTTTTTCGTCATCTTCTAGCATAGCATAACATATACCGTCTATTGATTCCCCATACTCTATTTTGCCATTCTTACATAAATAGCCAATTTGGGTACGAGTTGAATCGTAGACAAAGAGCTTTCCTCCTTTAGCTGATACCCATAAATTTTGGTTGCTATCTTCAAAAATACAGCGAACATCATTGTTAATGGTTGAGTGAGTATTGTTATCAACAATGGTCGATTTGAATACATCGTTGTTGAATATTATCTTTTCTAAACCATGAGACCGGGTACTTAGCCAGAGGTTTCCTTGCTTGTCTGAAAACCCAGCATGAAGCATGTCTGAAAATCGCCATGTTGGAGAAGACGGTTCGTTATAAAAAGGCACTAATGCTTCTCTTATAGGGTCGTATAATGCAAATCCACCCCCTCGAGGATGTACCCAAATACGATTCTCATTGTCTTCGAAAATGAAGAAATTGGGAGGAAAGACAATCGAGCTGAAATTCTCTGTTTTAGTAGCCAGATGTTTTATAGTCTGTGTTTTGATGTCGAATCGTGATACTCCCTGATAATTTAATTCGAACCATATATTGTTTGATTTGTCGATGTAGCACGATACTATATCATTGACAGGCATAGCCGCTAAATTCTTTGTCGTGAATTTTTTGAGATCTTCTTTTTTAGAATCGTATATGAAAAAGCCATCGCTATTTGTGGCTATTAAGATCTGATTATTATCAATGTTTTCTAATTGCTTTATCCTTGAAGGAGAATGTGTTTCGAAGAGGCTGAATTGCCCATCTTTTTTGTTGTAAATCCATATTCGTCCATTATCCGAGCCAAACCAAATCTGATTGTTAATCTCCATGGCTGAATAGAAACTCTGCATGGGTTTGTTTTCGTTGTATTCTTTTTCTGCAAAATGACTGCTGATCGTTTTGCCATCTTCCGAAACACTATATAGTCCATTATCTGTAAGTAGCCATGATGTTTTATTTTTATCTTCATGAATACTATATACCTGATTGGCTTGTATGCTTTTATTCTGGATATTAAATATTTGAACATCGAATGCTGAACCTGTGATAGAAACGCAGCCCATTTTTTCGGAAAGAAGCCAAACTTTTCCCGATGGCATGGGAAGAATTGATGTAGTTGTAAAATTGAAATCTTTGTATTCTTCCAAAGATCTGATTCCCATGAAACGCTCAGTTTTAGGATCGAATCGATGTGCTTCTCTGTCATAAGACAGTGTCCAGATATAACCATATTGATCTTCGTAGATGTAATCGATACGGTTACTTCTCATGTGATATGCATCCCCTGCCTGAATCTTATAGGTGTAGAACTTATAGCCATCAAATTTGCTGAGCCCATCCCACGTAGAAAACCACATAAAACCTTTCTTATCCTGAAGAATATCCATAACGGTATGCTGAGGAAGTCCATCATCTGCTCCATAATGTTCGAAATAACATTTTGGCTGCGAGAATAAGGTTATGTTGATCGTAAAAAAGAAGATCAACGTAAGAAAACGTAGGTTTATCATTTGATTGGTATAGACTATTCACAAATATAACTTTGTTTCTCGAAAAACGGAGAATAGATCGACTAATAAATCAATTTGACCCCGCTTCTAAGAGTATTTATCCCCCTGTTTTATTGACTTTTTGGATGGGTTTAGAGAAGTGGTTCTCTTATAATGTTACGCAAAAGGTGCTCTAGTTGCCTCCTCAGACATTTCTATATTGTACGTGAGTGTGCTTCTTATCAATTATTCGGATAGGTTATTTTGATGCTTTTGCAGGGCAATATCAGATTTCCCACCCCTTCTAGTCAAAATATCCCCTATGTTCGTAAATAATATAAATTAACATTGCAGTTGAATCGAACTACTTAACTGTTAATCTAAACTAAAGTGTTAACCTAATTAAACATATTTGAATAACCATGCAAAAAACAAGTATTAAAATTTTGGTTCTGGTTTGTACTCTGTTCTGTTTTCTATACGGGCAAAATATATATGCTCAACAGAAGATGGTAAGCGGTACGGTAACAGATACCAAAGGAGAAGCATTAATCGGTGTTTCTGTGGCTGTAAAAGGCGTAAGCACAGGTACAATTACCGATCTTGATGGAAAGTATACTCTTTCTGTGGCTACGGGGGCAAAAACTCTTGTAGCTTCTTATATTGGAATGATATCAAAAGAAGTACCTATTGCAGGTGCAGTTGTTGATATAGTTATGGAAGATAATCACTCGGAATTGGATGAGGTTGTGGTTATCGGTTATGGAACAGTAAAGAAGAGGGATTTAACAGGATCTGTTGCTTCTATTTCTGAAAAATCATTGAAAGATTTACCTATTGCTTCGGCTGCTGAAGCTCTTACCGGTCGTTTGGCAGGGGTAAGTGTTGTAGCTGCAGAAGGATCTCCGGATGCTGATATACGTATCAGAGTACGTGGTGGTACATCTATCTCTCAGGATAATGCACCACTATATGTGGTTGATGGAATCATCGTAAGTACTATCACAGATATTCCTCCTTCTGATATAGCTTCCATCGATGTATTGAAGGATGCTGCTTCTACTGCTATTTATGGAGCAAATGGAGCGAATGGGGTTATTCTTATCACAACCAAAAGCGGAAGAGAAGGAAAAATTTCTGTCACATTCAATGCTTCTTACGGAGCAAAAAAGACAAACGATTTTATCGAAGTTCTTAGCCCTTATGAGTATGTATATTATCAACATGAGCTAGATCAAACTACTTCGTTTCAGAAACTATATGGACGATTCCAAGATCTGGATATTTATAAATCTGATCCCGGAATCAATTGGCAAGACAAGGTGTTTGGAAATACAGGTACGCAACAATATTATAATGTTGGTGTATCGGGCGGTAACAAAGCGGCTTTGTATAGCTTGAGCCTTACTCGTAACGATGAGGATTATATTATGATAAATTCGGGCTATAAGCGCGATAATGTAAACTTTAAAGTAAGCAGTCAGATAAAGGATAATCTGAGTATGAATTTTAATGTCCGCGTTACGAATGAGGTTATCACAGGACCTAGTGTTTCAGCAGGTTCAGGCTCTAATACAAAGTTACGTAATGCCGTAAAATATAGTCCAACGAAAGGATTGGCAGGATTAGACCCTTCTAATAGCGATGACGATGATCAGGCAGGTATTAATAGCGCACTGAATAATCCGGTTGACGATATTACTAATGAATATAAGAAAGTAAACAAATTCAATAACACTTACATCGCGGGTATTAATTGGGACATTATCAAGAAATTGAGGTTCTCGAGTACCTTTAGTTATGCGTTTTTGAAAAACAATACAGATAATGTTTGGACTAGCGGAACGGGTGTTTCTAAAACCTATGCAGGGCAACCTGTAGCCAGAATAACAGATGACAAGGGGCATGACTGGCGTTTAATTAATACTCTATCTTATAACTTCAATCTGAATAAAATTCATCAGTTTGATGTTTTGGCAGGGCAGGAGCTTAGCGAAAGAGTGATGAATCGAAAGATTGTAGAAGCAAGATATTTTCCTGTAGATTTTTCCGCAAAAGAAGTATTGGCTGCGATGAATAATGGTCAAGCCGAACCTATAGTAACTAGTCTTGGAGAACCACAAAGAATGTCTTCGTTTTTCGGTCGTGTTAACTATAACTTGAAAGATAAATATTTGATGACTTTTACTGCACGTCAAGATGGTATTAGTGTATTTGGTCCCGGTTTATTTTGGGGATTCTTTCCGGGGGGAGCATTGGCGTGGAGAGCGTCTGAAGAAGAGTTTCTTCGCACTCAAAATTCATGGTTAGATAATCTTAAAGTTAGATTGAGTTATGGAGCTGTAGGTAATGCACGTGTCGATCCGTTTTGGAGACAAGAATATACTTCATCAAGCTCTAGTGTTTTCTATCCTAATGAAAAGGCGACAAGTATATTGACCCCATCGGCGACTCTAAAAAGTAATGGCTTAACTTGGGAGACTACTTATTCGAGCAACTTCGGTATTGATTTTGGAATACTCAAAAACAGAATCTCAGGTTCGATCGATTTATACAATAATATTACGAAGAATCTGATTGTAAGGTCTCCAATTCCAACAACATCGGGATATGATGGGCAATATCAGAATATTGGACAAACTTCTAACAGAGGTCTTGAGTTATCGGTGAATGCTTACATCATAGATAATAAAGACTTTACATTGTCGGGAACATTCAATATTGCATTCAATAAAAACAAGGTTGATAAGTTTTCGAATGGTAATACTAAATCTAAATTATACGGATCGGGCTGGAATGGTCAAGCAGAGCCTACTTACGATTTCTTGATCGAAGAAGGAAGTCCTCTAGGTCAGATGTATGGCTATGTTACTGACGGAATGTACAGTTTTGATGATTTTACTTGGGATCAAAGCAAAAACGTATGGGTTATTAATGAAGGCGTTGCTGATAACAGTTCCTTAATTAGTAATGGTAGTTATTTCGGACCCGGAGCATTGAAGCTAAAGAAAATAGCTGATGATGGTACTGATAAAATAACTGAAAACGATAGAAAGGTTATAGGAAATGCGCTTCCTAAACATACAGGTGGTTTTGGTTTTAATTCTACTTATAAAGGATTCGATGCCTCTGTATTTTTCAATTGGTCGTATGGTAATGATATTTATAATGCTAACAAATTAGATAATACTTCATTTTTACTAACACGTAAAAATCAGAATTTATCTTCTATTATGGCTCTAGAAAATCGTTTTACAACGATTGACCCTTCAACAGGAAATAATATCTATTCGGGAAAGAATGCCAATCCTGCTCTTTTACAAGAACTGAATGCAGGTAAAACAATGTGGCATCCGATGATGACTACTACCACTCTTCATTCATGGGCAATTGAGGACGGATCTTTCCTTAGACTAAATAATTTGACATTTGGTTATACATTACCCAAAAAGATGACTAAAAAGTGGCTGATAGAATCACTACGTATATACGCCACAGGTTATAATCTGTATTGTTGGACAAATTATTCGGGACCAGATCCTGAGGTGAGTACACGCGACAAAGACAGTCCGTTTACTCCGGGGGTAGACTATTCTGCATACCCAAAATCCAAAACATTTGTAGGTGGTATAAACATAACATTCTAAAAAAACGAGTATAATGAGAAAACTAATATATATATACATAGCAGCTTTTTCGTTGGTGTTTTCATCTTGTAACGATTTTCTGGAAACAAGCAGTGATTCGAAGATGACAGACGAAACGATATATACTTCTGTCTATTACTCCGAGTCTGCCGTGAAAGGTATTTATGATCGTATAGCAGATGCACAGATGTATGCACAACGTTTATCAATAAACTGGAGTACCAATAATGATATAGAATTTGTAGGAGCTGATGAGGCTAGTTACAATCAGAATACAAATAGGGGAGTTTCAAACTATTATGCAACTGCTGGAAATTCAACACTTATTTGGACGAGAATCTATCAAATGATCGAACGTTCTAATTTGGTGATTCAAGGCATCGAAAATAGTCCTTTGATGTTAGGTACCGACAAAGAAAAAGCAGCAATGAAAACTTTGCTGGGAGAAGCCAAAACTCTAAGAGCTATGGGATATTATGAACTGGTTAAACACTGGGGTGATGTTCCCTTTAAAACAGAACCAACCAAAAATGACTTATCGAATGTATACCTGCCTAAAACAGATAGAGATTCAATCTGTGAGTTTTTAATAACAGAACTTTTGTCAATAGAAAAAGATGTGCCTTGGGTAGGAGAGAGTGCCGGTTCGGTATCTTATTCTAGTGCCGAAAGAATCAGTAAGGGTTTTGTAAAAGGACTGATCGCTCGTATAGCATTAACTAGGGGAGGGTATTCTTTGAGAGATAAACCGGGATATCCAACAGAAAGAAGATCAGACTATCTCGAATATTATAAGATTGCACATACACAGTGTCAGGAGATAATAAGTGGTGGCAAATATAGATTGAAATCTAACTACGTAGATATTTGGAAAGATGTGTGTGCATTGAAGACCGATGGTGTTAATGGCGAAAACCTTTATGAAGTAGCACTAGGTTTAAGCCAAAGTGGAGAAATAGGATATAGTATTGGTGTGAGATTTTATACTAATACCAAATATGGATATGGCAATAATTCGAATGTTGTAAATACAAGTGCTTACTATTATTACTCTTTCGAACCACAAGATCCTCGTAGAGATGCTACGATTGCTACGGTAGCGTATAGTAATGCGAGCGGCGATCAGAAAGAGGTATTTCAAAGCAACCCGCTATCGTACAACTTTGCGAAGTGGGATCAACGTTGGATGGCTGAAAATACGAAGTGGCTGGATCAAAACAAAGATGCGAACGGTAAATGGGGATATGGTGTAAACTGGATCAATATGAGATATGCTGATGTGTTATTGATGTTTGCCGAAACCGAAAATGAGCTAAACGGACCTACGGATGCTGCCAAAAATGCGCTGAAAGAGGTACGTGCGAGAGCCTTTGCCGGAACAAAAGATGAGTCGAAGAATGTAGCGGATTATGTGAATAACTTATCATCGAAAGAACTATTTTTCAATGCTCTTATAAATGAGCGTGCGTGGGAGTTTGGAGGAGAAGCTATTCGCAAATTTGACCTTATTCGTTGGAATCAGTTAGAGAAAAAAATCTTAGATCAACGCAGTGCATTCCAAGCTATGATTGACGGAGGAACTGCCCGCATATTTGATAAAGAATATACCTCAATACCTCAGAATTTATACTACAAATACAAAGCGGATAGAGAGAATATCGATAAAGACAGTACAAGCTATTACGCAGTAAATACTGAATTGGAAGCCTTAGATGACAATCAATTAAAGGCAAGAGGATATACTAAGGTGAAATGGATGTCGGGATTCTCGGATGAAAATAAAAGAAGCTATAAAGAAAGAATACAACTATTTAGTTCAGGACTCTTCAAAGATAATAATGGTGTATGTGCTAACCGTTATTTATACCCTATTCATAGTAGTGTGATTGGTGATTACCAAGGGATTGTTACGAATTCTTATGGCTATTAACCCATTAAAAGTAAACCGAATGAAAAAGAATTTTTTATTAAAATATATATTAAGTAGCCTATTTACTCTAGGACTCATAGCGAGTTTTACATCTTGCGAGGATGTAAATGACTGGGCAACGGACGATAGCTACAATCGGATATTTAGTCCTGTAACTTTCGAAACCTCAAGAATCGGAGCTACATCTATTGATCTCGTTTTTTCGAGTGTTCCTCATGCAGGATCGTATGTTTTAGAATTTAGTAAGGATAGTTTAGAGTTCAAGACAATAACTAATACTGTTGAAATACCAGTTGAAGATATTGTTCTCGATTCTACATCTGTTTCAAAGTTATACATCACTACAGTAAAAAAGCTCGATCCTGAGATCAGATACTCTGTACGTATGAAGGTAACGTCGAATAACAATTTACCAGAGTCTAGATGGGTAGCTTTAACTTTTAAAACTCCCGGTGAGCAGATTTTAAATGCAGTAGGTGATATTACAGAAAGTTCGGCAACTGTAACATGGGAAGCCGAATCAGAAGTAACTCATATTTTATTATCAGGAGGAGGCCTTAATAAGAAAGAAATAAAACTATCAGCATCAGAGATATCTGAGAGTAAATTCGAATTAAAAGACCTTAAGCAGAATACAGCATACAGTATTGAAATTTATAACGGAGAGAAAAGAAAGGGAGCAAAAACGTTTACTACTGCTCAAAAAATATCGGGTGATGGAAAACAATATGTCATGAAAGGAACTGAAAATATTGTTGACTTCTTAAACGCTATAACAGATACTGAGGTTGTGTTGGTAATTCCTACTACTGCAAAATTTGAGATAGGTGATGCTTGGACACTTCCTGCACACATCAAGTCTCTTACTTTATGGGGACTAGCAGGTGAGGGCAAAGCTTCTATTAACTTCAAAGAAATAAAGCTGGATAATTCGGTGTCAAACTTTAAAATCTGGATACACAACATGGAGGTTTCGGGAACTGATGCTGCGGCCGATTATGTATTAAATGATAATCCGACTACTGCAAGATCAATCTCTGAATTCAAAATGGATAATTGTGATATATCTTCATTTAGAGGTATAATCCGTATGCGTGCAGCATTAACTGTGGGACTGATTGATATAGACAATTGTATAATTACAAATATTGGAAGCTATGGTCTTGTATCTATTGATGCTGCAGCTGTATCAGTAGGAAGTATTAACTTGACAAATAGTACAGTATATAAACTGAACAATACAAATGTTATTACTTGCAAGGCAAAACCGGGAGCAGTAAGCATTGATCGCTGTACATTCTATGATGCACAGGCAAAGGATAAATATATTATAAACTTCGATGGAAAGGCTGCTAATATGGCAGGTCAATTAGCTATAAACAACTGTTTATTTGCTGCATCAGATGCTTCTGTTTCTACACGTGCAACCAATCCTAAGATAGAATCGGCATTTGTTTCTGACTCATACAGAACAACCGATTATACAGTTGCTTCGGGTTATCCATTGAGTGGAGTATCAGATTATAATAATACTTCTACCAATTTATTTACTGATCCATCAACTGGTAATTTCAGGATTAAGGATACTGGTATAGGTGGCGATAAGCAACCTGGAGATCCTCGTTGGTGGTAAGAGAAATAAAGAGCTAATTATAAATTAAGATAAGGAAGTAAGAGTTATAGCTATAACGCAATAGATAAAGTCTGTAATCTTACTTCCCTTATCAAAATAGAAAAAGAATGAACACATTTAAAAAGATTGTAGTTACCCTGACTGCTTGTTTTCTGGTATCAGGTTTACTTAATGCCGGTGACAGATATAATTATTTGTATAAAGATTTACCCTTCGAAATGCCGATGTTAGATCGTCCGGTATTTCCAGCCAATAATATATCAATTGCTGATTTTGGAGGAGTACCCGATGGAGCAACTTTGAATACTGCAGCTTTTGCAAAAGCAATAGAGGCTTTATCAAAAAAAGGAGGAGGAACGCTTACGGTACCTTCGGGTATTTGGTATACAGGTCCTATTGTTTTTCAATCGAATATAAATCTGCATTTGGAAAAAGGTGCTTTAATCCTGTTTTCGTCAGACTTCGACTTGTACCCATTGGTACATACAGTATTCGAAGGACTTGATACTCGTCGTTGTCAGTCTCCCATCTCTGGTCGTAATTTGAAAAATATTGCTATTACAGGCGAAGGTTCTATTAATGGTTCTGGTGATGCTTGGAGACCTTTGAAGAAAAGCAAAGTAACGGATAGTCATTGGCAAAGAGTTGTAAAATCGGGAGGTGTTGTTAAAGACGGTAATTATTGGTTTCCGACAAAAGGTTCTCTAAAAGGGAACGATATGAGCGATATGAATGTTCCTAAAGGAGATCTGTCTGATGAAGAGTGGAATTCGGTAAAAGACTTTTTACGTCCGGTAATGGTTAGTTTCATCGAATGCGAAAACGTTTTACTCGAAGGAGTTCTTTTCGAAAATTCTCCGAGTTGGAATATACATCCATTAATGTGCAAGAATGTGATTGTAGATAATGTATTTGTTCGTAATCCGGGTTATTCTCAGAATGGAGATGGATTGGACTTAGAGTCGTGTACAAATTCTATAATAATAAATAGTACTTTCGATGTAGGAGATGATGCAATCTGTATCAAATCAGGAAAAGATGAGGATGGACGTCGTCGTGGATTAGCTACCGAAAATGTAATTATTGATAACTGTAAAGTATTTCAAGGGCATGGTGGTTTTGTTGTAGGAAGTGAAATGTCGGGAGGAGTTCGTAATATATCGGTTTCAAACTGTCAGTTTTTAGGAACAGATGTCGGCTTAAGATTTAAGAGCCGTAGAGGAAGAGGTGGTGTTGTGGAGAATATTTATGTCAACAATATAAATATGTTCGATATAGCTACCGAATCATTCTTGTTCGATCTGTATTACGGAGGTAAATCAGCATCCGAGGCACTGGAAGATGGAGACGAAACGCCAGCAGAGAATGTTGCTTATGCGGTAGATGAGACGACCCCTGTATTCAGAAACATATATGTGAAGAATCTAACTTCAAGAAATGCAAGACGTGCGATGTATTTCAATGGCTTGCCCGAAATGAACATAACAAACATCAATCTAGAGAATACAACTATAACTGCAACTTATGGAGGCGAATTGTCTGAATCTAATGGAATCACATTTAAGAATGTGAAGATAATAGCTAAGGAAGGACCTGCCTTGATTCTTAACAATGTAAGAAATATGGATGCTACGGGATTGAAATATCCGAATTCATTAAAAGAAGCTGTGAAAATCACAGGTAAACTTACCGAGAATATAAAGTTGCCTAAGAGCCTTAAGCCCGAGAATATTATCAAAGAATAGATAATATAACTCTACAATCTTAAAACAAAGGATTATGAAAAAAATACTATTGTTTTTGTGTTGGATATTACTTTGTTGTACCATTCAAGCCCAGACTCTCGCATTTCCGGGGGCTGAAGGTGGAGGAATGTACACTACCGGAGGACGTGGAGGAAATGTTTATTATGTAAATACTTTGCAAGACACAGTTGTCGGGAATAAAAACACGAGAGAAGGTAGCCTTCGCTGGTGTCTCAAAGGAGAAGAACCGAAGGTTATCTTGTTTAAGGTTGCAGGAGTGATTCATCTGAAATCGAAATTAAATATTTTATCAAATACAACCATTGCTGGGCAAAGTGCGCCCGGTGATGGTATTTGTATTGCTAATTATCCGGTAAAAATAACCGGAGATAACGTCATCATTCGCTTTATGCGCTTTAGAATGGGCGATTTGTCTGGCGTTGAAGACGATGCTTTGTCAGGTAATAAGAATAAAAATGTTATTATAGATCATTGCTCTTTAAGTTGGAGTACCGATGAGTGTGGGTCTTTTTATGATAACGAAAATTTTACCTTACAATGGTCTATCTTATCAGAGAGCTTGAGAGCGTCAGTTCACAGAAAAGGAAGCCATGGTTATGGAGGGATATGGGGTGGTCAGAAAGCATCTTTCCATCACAATCTTTTGGCACATCATGATAGTCGCAATCCACGGATGTGTGGAAGCAGATATACTGCTACTCCCGAATTAGAATTAGTAGACTTCAGAAATAATGTAATTTATAATTGGGGAAGCAATAGCGGATATGCAGGAGAGGGTGGCAGATACAACTTTGTAAATAACTATTACAAAGCATCAGCAACATCTTCTCATCCTAACAGAATATTTTCACCCAATGCCGATGAAGGAGCCAATAAACAAGCTCAAGGTGTCTGGGGGCAATTCTACCTTGCTGGAAATTATATCTGTAATGATAAAGCAACAACCGAAAATAATATACTAGGTCTTCAACCAAATCCGTCAACTAAGAATAAAGAAGAACTTATATCGTTAGTACCATTTGAAGTTCCTTCTGTTGAAACCGACGATGCTGAAAAAGCTTATACAAAAGTATTAACAAAGAGTGGAGCCAGCTACAAAAGGGATAAAACGGATACACGTATTATAACCGAAGTAAGAGATGGATTGACTCCTGTAAGAGCTTCTCGTGATAGTAAGACAAGACCGGGAATGATTGATTCTCAAAACGATGTTGGAGGGTGGGAAGTGTACAGCTTCAATCCGCAAGATGTAGTTTTAGATTCTAACAGAGACGGAGTTCCCGATGGATGGTTAGAGGCTAATTATCCGAATAAAGAGGCAACTGAAATCAATTCAGAAGGATATACTTATCTTGAAGTCTATCTGAATAGTTTAGTTGAAGATATAATAAAATAATAGTTGAGTTCTCAGACTATTATTATTCTGTAATTACAATACATCTATTAGTTCCTATGTGGGGCTAATAGTCCAAATATTTGCTGTTGTTTACCTAACAAATCGAAAGAATTATGAAAAAACAATTTTTGATATTTATTATTCTATTTGCAACTATTTGTAGTGGATCGGCTTTCGCGAAAAAGCCCTATTCGGTATGGATGGTTAATTCTGAAATAAAGAGGAATCCCGAATCGTGGATGCTTGATTTCTCGAAAGAACCTAAGTGGAACTACTGTCATGGTTTAATGCTGCAAGCAATACTTCAAACATGGCAGAAAATAAATAATCAGGAATATTTTGATTATGCCTATTCTTATGCGGATCTGATGATTTCCGAAGATGGACAAATCAAGACATACAAACCCTTAGAATATAATATCGACAGGGTCAACACGGGAAAGATACTATTCCCAATTTATGCAAAAACAAAAGAGGAGCGTTTCAAAAAAGCAATGACATTGATGCGTAACCAGATGAAAACTCATCCACGTACGGCAGACGGCAGTTTTTGGCATAAAAAGATATATCCACATCAGGTGTGGTTGGATGGTCTTTACATGGCTTGTCCATTTCTAGCTGAATATGGTAAGGTCTTTAATGAGCCGGAGTTATTTGATGAGGTTACCTTGCAGATATTGGATGCACATAAATACCTATATGATTCTAAAACGGGATTATATTATCATGGGTGGGACGAAAGTCGCGAACAAAGATGGGCAAATAAAGAAACGGGACTATCTCCAAACTTTTGGTCACGCAGTATAGGCTGGTACATGATGGCAATTGTAGATGTTTTGGATTACTTACCAAAAGACCATCCTCAAAGACCCGAAATAATAAAAATCTTACAAAACGTAAGTGCTGCTGTTGAAAAATACAGAGACCCTAAAACCGGTATGTGGTATCAGGTGACCGATATGGGTTACCGAAAAGGCAATTATGTTGAATCGAGTGGGTCTGCCATGTTTATATATACATGGGTAAAAGGTGCACAAAAGGGATATTTGGATAAATCATATTTACAAAAAGGAAAAAAAGCATACGGACAATTTGTTAAGCGATTTTTGAAGAAAGAAGCTGATGGAGCAATTTCTATAACCGATGGTTGTTCGGTAGCAGGGCTGGGTGGAGAAAAGGTATATCGTGATGGAAGTTTCGAGTATTATATCTTAGAACCTATAAGGGATAATGATCCTAAAGCGGTTGGGCCGTTTATAATGTTGAGCTTATTATTAGGTAAATAAATAAGAAAAAACATTTTGACTACCCTGAGTAGTCAAAATGTCCCCCGTGAAACTGGTAAATATACTTTACTATTGCAACAAGTTAACTTTATAAATCAAAACGTTAGACCTTAATTTCTTAATTTAACCACACCATGCAAAAGACAATTGTGAAGACGTTGTCTGTAATGTGTGCCCTCTTTTTCCTTGTGTCTTGGCAAAGTGCGTATGCACAGCAAAAAGGAATATCGGGTACGGTAACAGACTCAAAAGGAGAAACCTTAATCGGGGTTTCGGTTTCAGTGAAAGGTTCTACTACAGGTACAATAACAGATTTAGACGGGAAGTATTCGTTGTCTGTTCCAAGTACTGCAAAAACTCTGGAAGCCAAGTATATTGGTATGAAAGCTCAGGATATAGCTATCACTGGGTCTGTTATAGATATTGTTATGAGAGAAGATTTCTCTCAATTAGACGAGGTTGTTGTTATCGGCTACGGTACTATGAAGAAGAACGACCTTACGGGTTCGGTTGGTAGTGTCTCGGCAGATAATATTGTAGCAAAAGGTACAACCAGTGTGATGGAAGCTCTGCAAGGACAAGTTGCAGGGGTTGATATTGCTCAAAATTCGAGTAGAGCGGGTGGGCGATTTGATATTCAGATTCGTGGTAAAAGCTCTATGCAAGGAGGAAGCCCTCTTTATGTTGTTGACGGAGTTGTAACCGATGGTATCGATTTCTTAAATCCTGCAGATATTGAGCGTCTTGATGTTTTAAAGGATGCATCTTCTACTGCTATTTTTGGTTCGAGAGCTACTAATGGAGTTGTTATGGTAACAACCAAGCAGGGAAAACCATCTGATACCGGTAAAGTTTCTGTTTCTTACGATGGTTATTATGGTTCGGTGGCAGTTGCTCGTATGCCCGAGTTTATGAGTGGAGATCAGTTCTCTGACTATCGTTTTGCAAGATATACTACAATGACTAATGCTCAACTGAAAAATGCATATGCAACGGGTATACCTGAATATGGCATTACAAGTGGAGATCTAAATAATTTTTGGAATGGAGGTAGTGAGGTAATGAAAGAAATATTCAGAACCAAAAACTATACAGATTGGCCCGATTTGGTTACACAAAACGGACAACAACAAAATCATTTTATAAGTATAAATGGTAATAACAGAAATCTGGCTTATCGTATCGGAGTAGGTTATCAGGATGAAGACGGCGTTTTTGTTAATGATAACTACAAAAGATATAATATTAAAGGTTCTGTAGATAATAAGATTAATGATAAATTTTCGGTTGGCTTTTCTGCAAATATGGCCTTGACCGAGAAAGACTTTGGTAGTAATAATGCTGTTTTGAACAGTTTCAGAACCAATCCATATTTTATTCCTTATGATAAAAATGGTGATTTGGTATTACTTCCCGGAGGAAAAGATATATTTGAGAGTACCGGACAGTTTTCGGGGATCATAAATCCTCTTATCGATATGAAGAATTCGGTTGATAATACAAAGATTTATGATGTATTGGCAAACGTATATGTTCAGTATACCCCAATTAAAGAGATTACTATGAAAAGTAGTTTTCTACCCACTTATAACAAGAGTCGTCAGGGTATTTTTAACGGCGTAAATACTGCTGCTCAGTATGCTAAAAAAGTAAACGCTGCAACACTTACAAATAAAGAACGATTTACTTATACGTGGGATAATCAGATTAATTATCAGAAGACTATAGGTGATCATGATTTCAATGGTATGTACCTTTTCAGTGTTTATGACAATCAATTTAATAGCGATTATATAAGTGTTAATGATATGCCTTTTGATACAGGTTTTCATAATTTGGAATCGGCAGCTAATATCGAAAAAGTAAAGAGCGATTTTCAACGCATAACAATGTTGTCTCATGCTCTGAGATTTAATTATACATACAAAGGAAAATATTTGGCAACAGTATCGAGCCGTTGGGATGGATCTTCTAAATTCTCGGATGGTAATCGCTGGGGTATGTTCCCTTCCATGGCACTGGCATGGAGAGCTTCGGAAGAAGATTTCATGAAATTTGATGCATTAAGCAATCTTAAGGTAAGAGCCAGTTTTGGTTATACCGGAAATAATGGTGGAGTAGGACCTTATGATACACAAGCTTTGGCAAGCACCAAATATTGGTATGATTATGGTGGCGTATTAGCAAATGGATTTGGTCCTAACGGATTGGTTTATACTAATCTTTCGTGGGAAAAATCAAAAGAGTTCAACTTCGGGCTCGATTACGGTTTCTTCGGAGGACGTATCAACGGAACAATTGATTATTATAATAAACTATCTACCGATCTTATTTACAAGCGTACTATGCCTCTCGAAACAGGAGCTTATGGTGGTACCATGTGGGATAATGTAGGAAAGGTTAGAAATAGTGGTATAGAGTTGTCTCTTACAACTACCAATATTGTTACAAAAGATTTGCAATGGTCAACTACTTTCGTATTTGCAGCTAATAAGAATGAAATTGTAGAACTTTATGGTGCAAAGGTTGATGATATAGGTAATAAGCTATTTATTGGTGAGTCTTTAGAATCTCTTTACAACTATAAAATAACTGGGGTTTGGACTGCTTCCGAAGCTTCCGAAGCTGTTAAATATGGACAGTATGAAGGGCAGGCAAAAGTTCTGGATCGTGATGGGAATTATGTTATAGATGAAAAAGATAAAATGATTCTAGGATCGGCTTTACCCGATTGGACAGGTAGTTTTACTTCTAATCTGAACTGGAAAGATTTTGATTTCTCTTTTTCAATCTATACAAAACAAGGTGTTAATGTTGTGAGTCCTTTTATGCAAGAATTTACCGACTATAAAGATCGTGGACGTAATAAATTAAAGATGGATTACTACATTCCCGCAGGCACTCCTATCCTAAATGCTGATGGTACAGTTGGAGTCTCTCCCGGACGTAACAGCCAGGCTTTTCCTTATCCCAATAATAGTGGAGTAAATAATGGAGGTGGTTCATTTTGGAGTATATCTAGTGACGCTGAACCGGGATCTAATAATTATGTAGATGCATCATTTGTGAGGGTTAAGAATATCACTCTAGGATATACACTTCCTCGTAAGATGTTGACAAATATAGGTGTATCTAATCTTAGATTCTATGTAAATGTTCTGAATCCTTTTGTATTTACCGATTATAAAGGGTACGATCCTGAGTGGGCTTCTGCTTCTCTTTCTGATGGTAGTGGCGGACCAAGTTCAATAACTTATCAGTTTGGTGTAAATCTTAAGTTCTAATAATAAAGCAGAGCAAAATGAAAAAGATATATTATATATTACTCCTACTTATTCTACCATTGGCAGGATGTAGTGATTTTTTGGAACAGGATAATAAATCGAATGTTCCGAGAGACGAATTTTATGGAACGGCAGCAGGTTACGAAAGCCTGATAAATACTGTATATTCTTCTTTACGTGCAATATATGGAATAGAGCCTTGGATTTTTTCTGCAGGAACAGATTTGTATGCGGCAGGTCGGAATAAAGTACCCGATGGATTAGGAACCTATAAAGGATTATTGGATTCCGATTCGGATGTTACAAAATTCTATAAAAACTGTTATGCAGGCATTCAGTTGGCAAACACGGCTATTTATTATGCAGATCATACTGCGAAAACAGATAAATTAGAGCAATATAAAGCTGAAGCCCGATTTATTCGTGCCTATTACTATTATTTGATGGTTCAACATTTTGGAGGCGTGTCTCTTGTAACAGATATGATAGACTCTCCGATAGTAGCATTTGAGCGCAATTCGGCAACGGATACATATGCTTTCATAATTTCTGAAATGGAAGATCTCAAAAATACTTTACCAGCCAAAACAACTCTGTTTGGAAAGGTTGATCAAAGGACTGTGAATCATTTTCTAGCTAAAACGTATTTATGTCGTGGTTACGAGGCGTTTGGTACGGTAGCAGATTTCTCTAAAGCTGCCGAATATGCTGATTTAGCAATAGGTGGACAAGCATTATCTATTAGCTTTATTGATTTGTTTTGGCCTACTAACGAAAAGAATAACGAAGTAATATGGTCTGTACAGTACGATGCATCGTCAATATCTGATCCAAGTAACGATGGAAATATGCAGCAAGCATTTTTCGGCACGTATCTGGGTGGAGTTGAAGATGGACACAAGTACACAACATCAACACTTACTCCTACTATTCGTTTACATCAATTGTTCACTAAAGGCGATACTCGTTACGAAGGCACATTTATGGTTCAATTGTATAATAGTTATTATGACTTATATACTAAGACCAGTCTGTTGAACACAACTAAGGTACTGTATTATTATCCGCCCGTGTGGGAAGTTGCAGATACTGCAGCGTGGCGTGCAGCAAACCCTGCTACAAGGGCTAAAACAATTATTATACCCATGCAGGAAAATACACTTACAGTATCAGGCAAGCCTACTACTTATACCGCAGCAATGTCTGGCGATGTATATGGTGTAGCCGTAGTACGTAAGTTTGACGATCCTACTTCTGTATTCAGTACCAAAAGCAGTACGAGAGATGTGGTGTTGGCACGTGTTGGCGAAAGTTATTTGGTTGCCTGCGAAGCTTACTTAAAAGCAGGTAATAAGGCAAAAGCTGTGGAACGAATAAATGCCGTTCGGAATCGTGCTGCTGCATCAGGTTATAATATGAGCATAACAGAATCTGAATTGACCATCGATTTTATTCTGGATGAGAGAGGACGAGAACTTGCAGGTGAATACCATAGATGGATGGATTTGAAGCGTACAGGTAAACTGATTGAATATGCTGTGAAATACAATCCAAATATTATTGGTGCCGAATATTTTAAAGGCGTAGATGGACAAAATAAAATATTACGTCCAATACCTTTATCAGCAATCAATCTGAATCATGCAAAAGTAGAACAGAACCCCGGATACTAATCATTTTAGTGTCTATTAGATAAAAATCGTAAAGGGTAATATATTATTTACCCTTTACGATATTAACCCAATTTTTGATCTTATGAAAAAACTTATTTTACTCTGCCTGTTATTTACTTCATTGGTTATTTTCGCTCAAGGTGAACATGATATTGTTGTAGACCGTAATGGACGAGGACATTTCCGTACCATTCAGCAAGCCATAGATTCAGTTAGGGCATTTGATCCTGCTGGACCTGTAACAATCTATATTCGAGCAGGAGTTTATAAAGAGAAATTGGTTCTTCATTCATATCTTACAAATGTGACACTGTTGGGTGAGGATATGGAAAACACCATCATCACTTATGACGATCATGCTAATATAAATAAGATGGGAACATTCAAAACATATACGTTCCTTATTCGTGGAAATGATATTACAGTGGAGAATCTTACCATCGAAAACTCATCTCTTCAACTAGGGCAAGCTGTAGCTTTGCATGTAGAAGGAGATAGAGTTATATTCCGTAAATGCCGTTTCTTAGGGCATCAGGATACTATTTATGCCGGAAAGCAAGGACAAAGACAATACTTTGAAGATTGTTACATTGAAGGTACTACCGACTTTATTTTTGGACCATCTACATGTTGGTTCGAGCGTTGCGAAATCTATTGCAAGAAGAATTCTTATATCACGGCAGCTAATACTCCTGAGGATATAGAATATGGATATATTTTCAATAATTGTACAGTAAAATTAGCCGAAGGGGTTAACGAAATGTATCTAGGTCGTCCATGGCGTGCTTATGCTATGACACTATTTATGAACACCCAACTACCTAAAGGTATTAAGCCTGAAGGTTGGGATAATTGGAGAAATCCAGAGAATGAAAAAACAGCCCGCTATATGGAGTACAACAACTCGGGAGAAGGTGCGAATACCTCAGGACGAGTAAAGTGGGCAAAAATATTAACGAAGAAAGAAGCAGAGAAATATACAATTGCCAATGCCCTAAAAGGATGCGACAATTGGAATCCGTCAATAAATAATAAACAATAAGGTCTCAGACCTATTTGTTGCTTTGGTAATTCTAATAGTCTGTTGTGACTTTTGGATAGATCATTACATACTTTCATTTACTTAAAAGAATTGAGCCTTTAAAAACGTTTAACTATGAAGAAGACATTCTTACTCATTATATTTTCGCTATCACTATTGGCTTTAGAAGCTAAAGTTTACAATATGCAAACTTTGGGTGCTGATGTGACGGGAAAGAAACTCTGCACAGATTTAATCAATAAAACAATTAAAAAAGCTGCATCGGAAGGTGGAGGAACTATTTATTTCCCTGCCGGAAATTACTTGACAGCTGCCATTCATTTGGAAAGTAATATAACCTTGGATTTGGAGTCGGGTGCTGTACTCAGTTTCTCTGACAGATTCGAAGATTATCTACCTTTCGTAAAAGTACGTTGGGAGGGTGTGTTTATGAATAGTCTGTCACCTCTGATTCATGCCGAGAAGGTCGAAAATATCACTATCAAAGGTCGTGGAAAGATAGACGGACAAGGTTTCAAATGGTGGGACGAGTCAAGACGTTTCATAAATGAGATTAATGCAACTGGAAAAACTTCGTCTACCAACCAATTGCAACAACAATGGCTGGATGCTAATAAAGATATAAAGGTTTCGCCTTATTATGAGAAGACTCTAGAGCGTAAATTCTTCCGTCCTCCTTTTATCCAGTTTTTGGAGTGTAAGAATATCCACATAGAGGGTATTACCATTGTAAACTCACCTTTCTGGACAATCAATCCTATTGGATGCGATGATATTGTGATACATGGTGTAACAATTAATAACCCGTCGAGTAATCCTAAAGGACATAATACGGATGGAATTAATCCCGAATCGTGTCGAAATGTACGTATCTCGGATTGTTTTATAAGTGTAGGTGACGATTGTATTACCATTAAATCGGGACGTGATGAGGATGGTCGCATATACGGCAGACCTTGTGAAAATTTAACCATAACAAATTGTGTAATGCTTGCCGGACATGGAGGTGTTGTTATTGGTAGCGAAATGTCGGGAGGGGTAAAAAAAGTTACTATTTCTAATTGTGTTTTTAACGGAACAGATGCAGGTATCCGCTTAAAATCGTCGAGAGGTCGTGGTGGTATTGTTGAAGAAATAAGAGTTACCAATATTGTGATGAATAATATTCAACGCAATGCTTTTATCTTCGACTTATTCTATGATAAAGATTCTAAGGAAGAGCCTGTTTCTGATCGTACACCTGTATTTCGTAATGTGCATATTAGTGATGTTACGGGGAGCGATGTCAAAAAGGTGGGCTATATAACGGGTATTAGTGAAATGCCAATATCTGAAATTTCATTTTCGAATATAAATATGACTGCAGATGAAGGGTTCACTGCTAAAACAGCAACCAATATTCAATTTCACAATGTCGATTTAGCAGTGAAAAAAGGTGCATCTTTTGCTTTTGATGACTGTAAAAACATTGTTTTGAATAATGTAAGATCGAAAGCTCCATTAAGCAATCAGCCGATTGTTGAATTGACCAATGTCGATAATGTTTTAGTAAATAACTGTTTTCAATTAGTTCCCACTGATATCTTCTGTCAGATAAAGAACAGTAATGTTATATGGGGAAATAATTTTTTGAATAATGTAAAAACACCAAGATTAGATAAATAAAGTTACAGACTTTTCTATTGTCTTAGTCTGTATAATGTCAATTGCCTATTAATATTATGAGATATTGTAAATTATTTATCAGTTCATTGCTTCTTTGTTCTCTTTTCTTAGGGGGAACTCTTAGTGCTCAAATTAAGATTCTAACTATTGGCGACTCAACTATGGCGAACTACGATGAGGACAAGAATAGTGGAGAAAAAGAAATGAGAGGGTGGGGACAAATGCTGCCTTTGTTTCTCGAAGGTAATATTCAATCGGTGAATACTGCTAAAAACGGACGAAGCTCAAAATCATTTTATTATGAGTTTTGGCAGAATCTACGTAATAGTCTAAAGCCGGGCGATTATGTTTTTATACAGTTTGGGCATAATGACGAGAAAGCCAATGGATTGGATACAGACCCGAATGATGAAACCGGGCGCGGTACTGCTGCTTGGGGACAATATCAAGGCTATCTTAAAAGATATATAGACGAATCGCGTGAGAGGGGTGCTATACCTATTCTATTTACTCCTATTGTAAGGCGATTATTCGATGAAAATAATCAAATCACGGGTCAAGGATTGCATAGCTTGACGGAGCTGGCTCCTGACGATTCAACAATGAACTATCCTATGGCGATGCGGTCTCTTGCCCTTGACCTATCGGTTCCTTTAGTGGATATGACACTGCTGACACAGAAGATGGTTTTAGAATATGGTGCAGAAAAGTCGAAAGAGATAATCTACGCTAATAACGATAATACTCATCTTAAAGCAATGGGTGGAATATTGTATGCTAGATTGGCTGTTGAGGATTTAATGAGGCAAGGCATATTGACTGATTACCTAACATTGTCGTCCGATATAAATATAAAACCATCAGAAGGAGACTTCGGATCGCAGTTTTTAGGAAAATCGACGGTGAAGATGTTTACATTACAAGGATTAAATCTTAATCCAAAATCGGGAACAATAAAACTGTCAGTAGAGTCGCCATTCGAATTATTGACCACCAAAAAAGGAAACACTCAAAAGGAATTGTCAATATCGTATACCGATGGTAATTTAAGCAATCCTATTTTTGTTAAATTTAGTCCGAACAAAGTCCAAAAATATAAGGGTGAGTTGATATTATTGGTCGATGATAAAGTACATCAAAAAATAGAGATAAAAGGTGACGGTATTTCCATAAAAGGTGCAAAAAAAGTGCAAACCGACTGGTCTGTAATCCGTCGGGATACCCCATTAATAAAGGATAATATTGAAGTAAGAGCTAAGACTGTAGGTCTAAAGTTCATAGACCATAATAACGAAGAGTTATTAACCACATTGGATAATAAATGGCCTGTAGGAGATATTGATCTGAATGCTTCTCGTTATTTGGAGTTAGCAATAACAGCACCAAAAGGCACATTGTATTTAGACTCATTAAGTTTCGAAATGGGAGCTGTTGGTGGCAAATATATGACTTTTACAGCCTTGGCATCTATAGATCGAAGTTTCTCAGAAAGCGAAGATATTGCAGTGATGGACGATTTACCCAATGAGAAATTCAAAACATATACATTCAATAAAGTCTTGAAGATACCTCAAGGGGACACATTTTATATTCGGTTTTATCCTTGGTGTAAGATGGAGGCGTCAGATAAATATATTAATCTAAAGAATTTTCAGATCAAAGGACTGCTGTTCGATTATAATTAATTAGGAATGAAAAGACTACTAATAGTATCTATCGCTTTTATTTCCCTGTGTTTGTTTTTTGCAGGAACAAAAAGACCTCTCCATATATTTATGGCAGGAGATTCTACTATGGCACTTAAACCTTTGTATAAAAATGTGTGGGATAGTATTGCTGGTGACAGTATTAAGGAAGCTTTTCCCGAACGAGGATGGGGGCAACTGCTACCGGATTTTTTTAATGAAAATGTAGTAATAGAGGATTATGCTCAAAATGGGAGAAGTTCGCGCACCTTTATAGAACAAGGATGGTGGCAGAAAATTATAGACAATGTACAAAAGGGAGATTATGTGGTTATTCAGTTTGGACATAACGATTCGGCAGAAGATCGCCCCGATCGTTATACTCCACCCAAACAATATGCTGAAAATCTTTCACGCTTTGTAGACGAAGTGAAAGCAAAGGGAGGAAAACCCATTATTTGTACTTCGGTTGTAAGGAGACGTTTTGATGCGAAAGGAACGTTTCTTGATTCGCATGGAGAGTATGTAGAATTAGCTCGGCAAGTAGCCAAACATAAAAATGTAGAGATGATAGATATGTATGAAAAGAGTAAGGATTTGTTGATTAATATGGGAAAAGATCAGTCAGCATCATTATTCTTGCATATCGAAGCCGGAGAAAATAAAATCTTTCCGGATGGAAAAATAGATAATACTCATTTCAAAGAAAATGGGGCGCGAATAATGGCATCGTTATTTGTAGAGGGATTAAAAGAGAACCGAATTAAATCTTTGACAAAAGAGCTAAGGTCTCAACCTATTGTATTGCATTAATTGGCGTAATATGCAGATGATGTTATGTCTATAAAATATATCAGTAAATTTTTTTAATTGCTTAAAACAATGAAAATAATCAAAAGAAGCATACTTGGCTTATTGCTATGCTGCGTAATGTCGGGTATGAATGCTCAAAATAGTATTTCTAAAACATGGGTTGCCGATCTGGGTAATGGTTCTTATAAAAATCCGATTTTGTATGCTGATTATTCCGATCCCGATGTTTGTCGGGTTGGTGATGATTACTATATGACAGCATCTAGTTTTAACTGTGTACCGGGATTACCAATACTTCATTCGAAGGATTTAGTGAATTGGACTGTTATTGGTTATGCTATTGATAAACTGACCCCCGATTCTATCTTCTCGAAAGTAGAGCATGGCGGCGGAGTTTGGGCTCCTGCTATCAGATACCATAAAGGTGAATTCTATATTTACTATGGAGATCCCGATCAAGGAATATTTATGACTAAAACAAAAGATCCGGCAGGTACATGGGAACCTCTTGTGATGGTGAAGGAAGGAAAAGGTCTGATAGATTCTTGTCCGATTTTTGACGATAATGGAGATGTGTACTTAGCTCATGCTTATGCAGGTAGTCGTGCAGGGATAAAAAGTCTTTTGGCTGTAACAAAACTTACTCCCGATGGGACGAAAGCTGTAGGCGAATCACGTATTATTTATGACGGACACGATCTAGATCCTACAATTGAAGGACCAAAGTTCTATAAACGTAATGGATATTATTACATATTTGCTCCTGCAGGTGGTGTTGCTACAGGTTGGCAATTGGCGTTGAGGTCGAAAGATATATTTGGGCCTTATGAGCGAAAAGTGGTGATGGATCAGGGAAAAACACCCATTAACGGACCACACCAAGGAGCATGGGTAGATACTCAAACAGGTGAAGATTGGTTTATACATTTTCAGGATGTAGGAGCAGTGGGTAGGATTACGCATCTTCAACCGATGGTCTGGAAAAATGATTGGCCTGTAATTGGTGTAGACAAGGATGGCGATGGTTGTGGTGAACCTGTGCTTACATATAAGAAACCCAACGTGGGTAAAACATATCCTATTGCTACACCTGCCGAAAGTGATGAGTTTTCTACCAATACTTTAGGCTTACAATGGCAATGGCATGGTAACCCTCAATCGTGGTGGCATTTTGCGAATAAAGAGCAAGGCTGTTTGAATTTGTATTCAGTGCCTATTATAGACGATTATAAAAGTTTGTGGGACGTTCCGAATCTTCTCTTGCAAAAGATTCCTGCCCCTGACTTTACTGCTACAATGAAACTGACTCTAAAACCTGAACCTCGATTTACAGGAGAAAGAACAGGATTAGTAGTTATGGGCTTAGATTATGCCTTACTATCCTTTGAGAATACTCCTGATGGATTTGTACTTTCTCAATCGGAATGTATAAATGCAGAAAAAGGAACAAAAGAGTCGGTTAACTCATCTGTAAATCTAAAAGATGCTACTGTTTATTTACGCGTGAAAATGACTTCGGGAAACAAATGTATATTCAGTTACAGCACTGATGGCAAAAAATATATAACATTAGGTAATGAGTTTAAAGCGAAAGAAGGTAAATGGATTGGTGCTAAGATTGGCACATTCTGCTCTCGTCCTATTCCCAAGAACGATGGTGGAAGGGTCGATGTAGACTGGTTTAGGTTGGAAAAATAATCAACATTGATTATTAATTTTTTTTATCTAGTTATGGTTATTAAGAGCGGAGGTTTGTAAAGTAGTTTTACCTCTGCTCTTAATTCATTTAGAAAATAGCTTATGAGACATTTATTTATAGTAGTCATTTTTTTGTTAGTGGGGAGTGTGCTGCCTGCTCAGGTTATAATTGATGGCATACCTCGTGATACATCTTTTACGGTTTACAATACCTATATAAAAGAACGTAAGAAGCGTCCGTATATAAAAATAGTGAGGCCTCACTTGCCTGATAATGTTATTGCAAAGGAAGGAATAATATATTCCAGACCTTCTGCAAACAGATCTTTGCATCTCAATCTTTATCGCCCCGATGATAAAAAGAAATACCCTGCTTTATTGATGATACATGGAGGAGGCTGGAGTTCGGGCGATTTATCGCTGCAAATTCCAATGGCACAACAAATAGCTGCTAAGGGGTATGTTACCATTCCGGTAGAATACAGGTTATCTCCCGAAGCCCTTTATCCGGCAGCGGTGAACGATCTTAAAACAGCTCTTCGCTGGATGCGTGCTAATGCAGATCAATATGGTATTGATACAACCCGAATAGCTATATCAGGCTGCTCGGCAGGGGGACAACTTGCAACCTTATTAGGTGTAACTAATGGGCAGGAGACCAATGAAACAGTAATAGAGGAATATCCAAACCATACAAGTAAGGTACAAGCTGTGATAAACATAGATGGAGTTTCGGATCTTACAACAAAAGAATCTCTTGATGGAGTTTTGGACGCGATCTCGAAAAATAAAGTATCTGCCTCTCTCAAATGGTTTGGAGCTACTTATGAGGAGAATAAAGATCTTTGGATAGAGGCTTCACCCGTTTATTGGGTTACGAAAGAGTCTGCTCCTGTATGTTTTATAAATAGTTCTATACCTAGGTTTCATGGTGGGCGCGATGAGCTGATAGAGAAACTGGCGGAGTATAATATTAGTACCGAAATACATTCTTTACCCGATACACCTCACCCCTTTTGGTTATTCGAACCATGGTTTGAGCCAACAGTAAAGTATATGACCGATTACTTAAATAAAGTATTCTAGGTATTGCGAAGGTGTTTTGCTTAAAAGTCGATGTATCAATAATCTGATGTAATATTTTTCTGTTAAACTTTAAACCAATGCTTGTCTGCTCGGATTTAAATAACGTTCTTTGTGCTTATAAAGAATGATTCTAGATAAGAAGCTGAAACAATGGCAAATTTAAGTAAAGTCTTAGCGGTTGCTGAAACTTCATATATAATAAGAAAGGGATTAGTATACACTCTATCTCAATTACCTATCGTTTCGAAGGTGGTTGAACTGAAAGAATTGGAGGATATTAATTATCAGCTTGGAATATTGAAACCGGATGCTGTACTCATCAATCCGATGTTATTAGGGCATACGCACAAAGGAGATGTAAGACAACATTTAAATATTGAGAAACATATACCTTTGATTGCATTGGTGTACAATATGATAGATGAGCGATTCTATCAGTCCTACGATGCTGTGATCAGAATAAACGATTCGGAATCTAAGATTGAAGAAGTACTCTCGGCATGTCTGAATAAAGATATATCAAAAGTTTCGGATCAGAGCGAATTAAGTGACCGTGAAAAAGAAATATTAATAAGTATTGTAAAGGGAATGAGCAACAAAGAGATTGCCGAACACCACAATATATCAATACATACAGTTATTACACACAGACGAAATGTAGGGCGAAAGTTAGAGATACATAGTGTTTCGGGACTTACAATCTATGCAATATTAAATAAATTAGTGGACATTAAAGACATAAAATTATGAGCAATATAACGGTAAAATATAGTAAGGCAATGAAAATGTCGGATCTTATTGATGCTGATTACAAATTATTGCTTTTGTTGACTCGCCTTAAATTTTCGTTAGGATTTGGTGATAAAAGTGTTGGTGCTGTTTGCGAGCAATACAATTTTGATGCTGAATGTTTTTTGTTCTTGGCAAATATTCAGTCAAACAAGCCTATCATGAATGTGCAAGAAGTCTTTAACAAGCTTCCTCTACAACCCTTTCTGTATTACTTGAAATGCTCTCATGAGTATTTCTTGGAAAGTAGATTGCCTAATATCAGAAGGAAATTGAAGCTGATCTTTTCGGAAGAAGAATCGAGCCTCGAAAAATTGGTGTTAGACTTCTTTGATAATTACAAGAAAGAAGTATATGATCATATGAAGTACGAAGACAATACGGTATTTCCATATGTTCAGTCTTTAATGAATAAGTCGAATGAAGATAAATACTCTATCAATATCTTTGAAGAGCGACACAATAATATAGAAGAAAAGATTGCCGATTTGAAACGTATCTTGCTTAAATATGTATCAGGAGTGAAAGACCAATCTTTAATGACTAATATTTTGCTTGAACTATATATGTCGGAAGAAGAATTAGCATCGCATACTTTTATCGAAGATAGCCTTGTTATCCCTCGTGTGAAAACAATAGAGAAAGGTGTTCTTTAATACATAACACTAAATGGATTTAGATATAAAGAGTCAGTATTTAATAAATACTGACTCTTCTATTTTTTTTAGAAATCAGAATATAGTCCTATACTATTACCTTCTGAGTCAATAAAGACTGAAAAATAACCTCTGTTGTCTGCTTCAATTTTAGTTTTGGGAATAGTTATCTTACCTCCATTTATTTCTACTAAGGATAGAGAAGTCTCCATGTTCTTACAATTCAAGCTAATTAGGACACCATCTTTTGAGGGTTTAAAGTGGTCTGACCATGAGATGGCACCGGGACATACGCCATCTTCTTCGGGAAAGAATGCCATTTTCTCTTTGCCCCAATCGCAGACGGTGAATTGAGTATTGAGTACTGATTGATAAAATTTGATAGCTCTGTCTAGATCTACTGCGGGGATTTCAAAAAATGCAATTAAATTTTTCATAAAATCTGATTTTAGTGAGAAGTTTGATTTTCTCTGTTTGATTTTACAAAAGTAGGATTGTGTATTACTGTAAACTTGTAAAAAAAAGACATTTGCTAAAGTGTCGAAAAATAGTCGGAGTAAGGTGAGCATTTTGCCACAAATTCGGAAGGTGTGCAACCTGAAAAGGCTTTGAACTCTTTTATAAGATGAGGCTGATCGTAATAACCGCATTCAAAAGCCAATTGGGTAAGACTTATCTGAGGGGTTGTTTGTAAAACGTATAACGCTCTTTGAAAGCGGATAATTCGTGTAAATTCTTTAGGCTTGGCACCCACATGCTCAGTAAATATACGCGTGAATTGTTTATAACTGAGACAAGCTGTATCTGATAAGGTAGTGACGTCTATTTGTGGTTGGTTGTTAACGGCTTCAATTGCTGTAGCTATTCGTTTATAGTTGTAGTGATCAAAAGAATGTAGTTGCTTTATAAAATGTCTCTCTATAAGTTCAATAGATAATTTACTGTCTCGAATGTCTTGTATCCGATTAGCTAATTCTTGCAGTGAAATATCTCCAATGTCATTTACTGAAATACAATTATTGAAAAACTCACTCATAGGTAGAGGGAAGAAGGTTCTGGCTCCGAAAGGTTGAAAAACCACAACTATCATATCTACATTTCCGGTTGAGGTAAGTTCTGTAAATTCGGTGGATATCCCTCCGATAAATGATCGGGGCTGTAGCTCTTTGGTAGTCTCCGAAAACATTCTGCTTCCTCTGTGAAAGATGAGGTTGATACAACCAACAGGAATGCTCGTTTCTGATATTACGGAAACAGTATTTACTTTCAATAACCAGTAATACCTGATGTAGGGAGCTAGTGCAGGTGATGGATATATAATATTGAAAGTCTCCATAACAGATTAGAATATAGTAATTAGCAGAACTTCAAAGTTAGAAGATAATTTGTTTTTGTAATTGTATAAAAAGGACATTTAAATTTTAGATAGAAAAAGAGCTTATTTCAATTAGAAATAAGCTCTTTTTGCTTTATGTATTTAAGCTCTTAACTTAAAATCCTCTGATTGCTTTGATTCCAGGAAGAACTTTACCTTCGATAAATTCAAGTAAAGCACCACCACCTGTTGATACATAAGAAACTTGATCAGCAAGACCAAATTTATTTACACATGCAACAGAGTCGCCACCTCCTACAAGAGAGAAAGCACCGTGTTTAGAAGCTTCGGCAATAGCTTTAGCAACTACTTCAGATCCGTGAGCAAAATTGTCGAATTCAAATACTCCAACAGGACCATTCCAAAGAATAGTTTTAGAGTTTTTGATAACTTCCGAAAATTCAGCTTCACCTTTAGGACCAATATCAAAACCAGACCACCCGTCAGGAATTGCATTAGCTTCTGCAAACTGAGTATTAGCGTCGTTGCTGAATTTGTCTCCTAATTTAGCGTCGCTAGAAAGTATTATGTTTACGTTGTTAGCTTTCGCTTTAGCCATAATTTCTTTAGCCAACTCTAGTTTGTCATCTTCACAAAGAGAGTTACCAATTTTTCCACCTTTAGCTTTTTCGAAAGTAAATGCCATACCACCACCGATGATAAGGTTGTTTACTTTAGAAAGTAGGTTTTCGATAATATCGATTTTAGAAGAAACTTTAGATCCTCCGATGATTGCAGTAAATGGACGTGCAGGATCTAGCATGATCTTATCTACAGCATCAATTTCTTTTTGCATCAAAAATCCAAACATTTTATGTTCTGCATCAAAATAATCAGCGATCAATGCTGTTGAAGCATGAGCACGGTGAGCAGTACCAAATGCATCGTTCACATAAACGTCAGCATAAGAAGCTAAAGTTTTAGTGAAATCTTTTTGTTTTTCTTTGATTGCTTTTTTAGCAGCAGCTTTTTCGTCATCCGAAGCATCATCAGCTAAACCTCTTGGTTTGCCTTCTTCTTCAGCATAAAAACGAAGATTTTCTAACAAAAGAGCCTCTCCTGGTTGTAGAGCAGCAGCTTTCATAGCAGCTTCTTCACCAGCACAGTCATTCGCAAATTGAACATCAACACCTAAAAGTTTAGATACGTGTCCAAGAATGTGTTTCAATGAATATTTGTCTTCAACTCCTTTAGGACGACCCAAGTGCGATGCAATGATGGGGCTACCTCCGTCAGCAAGAATTTTTTTCAAAGTAGGAAGAGCTGCACGGATACGTGTGTCATCAGTGATGTTGAAATTAGCATCAAGAGGCACATTAAAGTCAACTCTCACAAATGCCTTTTTACCGGCAAAGTTGAATTTGTCAATTGTTATCATAACTGTTTGTAATTAAAAATATTTGGTTTTTATCGTTTTAGCTTTTCCTAAGTGGGTTTTGAATCCAAAGGGACACAAATATACAAAATTATGTTTGAAGATATTTTTTGTTCTATTACAAAAACATCTAAGTAATGTGAAATATTTAATGTCCTATTTTATAATTATAATTATCTCCGCCTATTATATGAGTGAAAGTGGTAAAAAGGTTTGAGACCTTAATAAAAGTAAAACAAGATTCATTATGTACTGATAATTGGATTTATTGACTATTTTTACGCCTAATCGTTAGAGGGATGGTTATTTATTGTGTCATGTTGTACCTTGGTAGAAACATATAGACATATTTTCTGTAATAATAGATTTTCTAGAAGTTGATCATGCAACTTTTTATGAGGATTTTTATAGGCTTGAAAAGGCACATTCACAATGGATTTGTTGAGTTTGGGAATGATTTGGAAATAGTATGGATGGCTTAATCTTTTTTAACGACAAAATATTCATTCTGACATTTAACATTTATAAATTTGTCACGCTTTTAACGAAAAACAAAAAATAACAATATAATATTTTCTACTTATGGCTCAAGTTGATATTCGAGAATTAAATGAACGTATAGAGAGTAAGAGTGCGTTCGTTAATATGATAATGATGGGTATGGACAAGGTGATTGTCGGACAAAAGCATTTGGTCGAATCACTATTGATCGGACTATTATCTGATGGTCATATATTGTTGGAAGGTGTACCCGGATTGGCAAAAACGCTTGCAATCAAAACACTAGCTTCGTTAATTGAGGCAGATTATCACCGTATTCAGTTTACCCCCGACTTGTTGCCTGCCGATGTTGTCGGTACTATGATATACAGTCAAAAGAACGAAGAGTTTCTTATCAAGAAAGGACCTGTATTTGCTAATTTCGTATTAGCGGATGAGATTAACCGTGCTCCAGCTAAAGTACAAAGTGCTTTACTTGAGGCTATGCAGGAACGTCAGGTAACTATTGGCGAAACTACATTGAAATTACCAAAACCATTCTTAGTAATGGCAACTCAAAACCCGATAGAGCAAGAAGGTACATATCCATTACCAGAGGCTCAGGTAGACCGTTTTATGTTGAAAGTGGTAATTAACTATCCTAAGAAAGAAGAAGAAAAACTAATTCTTCGTCAAAATATCAATGACGCTTACGAAGAAGTAAAACCAGTATTGAAAGCTGATGAAATACTTGAAGCTCGTAAAGTTGTAAAGGATGTATATTTGGATGAAAAAATAGAGAAATATATTGTTGATATTGTATTTGCAACACGTTTCCCTGCTGATAATGGTCTTCCATCGTTGAAGAATATGATTGCATTTGGTGCTTCACCTCGTGCATCTATCAGTTTAGCACTAGCTTCAAGAGCTTATGCATTTATCAAACGTAGAGGATATGTAATTCCCGAAGATGTAAGAGCTGTTGCTCACGATGTATTACGTCACCGTATCGGTCTTACATACGAAGCGGAAGCAAGTAATACTACTTCTGACGAGATTGTTAGCGAAATCCTAAACAAAATAGAAGTTCCTTGATCCTCGGTTGGATAATAACCGATACAAAACGAGTATCCTTTTATTATAGCATTGCAACATATTAAAGTTGCGATGCTGACCAAAGCAATAAAAAGGTCTGTGACCTTAAAGAAAACGTAGGAGATGGAAACAAGTGAATTACTAAAGAAAGTACGTCAGATAGAAATCAAAACTCGGGGATTGTCTCGCAATATTTTTGCTGGACAATATCACTCTGCTTTTAAAGGCAGGGGGATGGCTTTCTCGGAGGTAAGGGAATATAATTATGGAGATGATATTCGCGATATTGATTGGAATGTGACTGCCCGATATAATAAGCCTTTCATCAAAATTTTTGAAGAAGAGCGCGAAATGACGGTAATGTTGCTGGTTGATGTTTCCGGAAGTCTCGACTTTGGAACTCAGAATGCGACTAAACGCGATATCATTACTGAAATTGCGGCGACCTTATCTTTCTCGGCTATTCAGAATAATGATAAGATAGGAGTAATATTCTTTACCAATAAAATAGAGAAGTTTATACCTCCTAAAAAAGGAAAGAAACACATTCTATACATAATTCGTGAACTTCTCGATTTTCAACCCACTCATACACAAACCGATCTTACTATGGCATTGAAGTTTTTGACTAATGCCATAAAAAAGAGATGTACAGCTTTTTTGATCTCCGATTTCCTGGATGTGTTTGATTATCAGAATGCTTTAACTATCGCTAACCGTAAGCACGATCTTGTGGCATTGCAAATATATGATAAGCTTGAAGTTGAACTGCCTTCGGTTGGATTGATGAAGATGGTTGATGCCGAAACTCAGGAAGAAACTTGGGTTGATACCTCTTCTAAAAAAGTAAGAGAGCGTTATAATAGGCATTATCAAAAAATGTTGTTTGAGGTTCAGCAATCTTTCACAAAGAGTAGGGTAGATAACGTTTCTATGAGTACAGATCAGGATTATGTGAAAGGTCTTTTGACTTTATTTCAAAAACGAAACTATATGAGATGATAATTCCCTTTTGCAGTTTTGTGCATTTAAGGTAAAATTATCATTCTTACCAAAGTAATAAAATAGGTCTTAGACCTTAAATTATGTCAGAATATTTATGTTAAGGAAAAAAATATTAATACTAACTATTCTATTAAGTTGTATTTCTATACAGTTTTCAGTTGTTGCTCAACGATCAACAGCTAAAGCAACTGTACAACCTTATGAAATAGCAATAGGACAGCAAGCTACTATTAGTTTAGAAGTTATTGCACCCAAAGGACGGCAAGTGGTAATGCCTGTTTTTGCCGATACTTTGGTAAGTGGAGTAGAGGTACTTGCAATGCTTAAGCCTGATACTATCTATGCACATGAAGTAATGACTATAACTCAAAAGTATATAGTTACTTCGTTCGATTCAGCCTTGTATCACATACCATTTATACCGGTTATAGATGGTAAGGATACGATAGAATCAAATGGATTTGGACTGAAGGTAGTATCGCCTAATCTATCGGAAGCAACATTGAGTTATCTGGAGCAATTAAATACGCAACAGACCGATTCAATAGAGTTTGACAAATTAGGAGTTTATGATATAAAAGCGATCCAAACACCACCTTTCGTTTGGCAGGATTATCTTATCTATATAGGTATAGGTTTACTTATACTCTTAATTTTGGCTGCGATAGGAATCGGTATATATATGTATATACAGAAAAAGAAGAAAGGATACTATTTCAAACCAGTTGTTGTTGAACCTCCACACGTTATAGCTTTGCATGCTTTAGACCATGTGAAAGTAGAGAAACTTTGGCAGCAAGGGAAAGAAAAAGAATACTTTACAGAGGTTACCGATATTTTAAGAAAATATATAGAAGATCGTTTCGGTGTTAGTGCTTTTGAAATGACATCTGATGAGATACTCAATATTGTGAATAATTTCATGATTGCCGATTCTTCTACTGATAGTTTAAAACAGGTATTGAAATTAGCAGATTTAGTGAAGTTCGCTAAATATAAACCATTTCCTGATGAAAACGATTTAAGTTTGGTCAATGCTTATTTGTTTGTAAATCAAACGAAAAAAGAAGAGGTTATAATACCTACTGATCCAAACGAACCTAATCAGGGTAATAATGCCCCACATGAGGAAGAGCCTATAAATTGGCGGATTACCGGCGACAAAGACGGTAAGGAGAATAAATCAACGAATGCTAATAGCTAAAAAATAAGTCCAAAATGGAATTTGCAAACCCTCGATATTTATTTTTGCTTTTATTATTGATCCCACTTATTGTGTGGTACATCCTTAAATTGAGGAAGGCACAAGCGACTATCAAAATGTCGTCTACTGCTGCTTTCAGAGGTATAGGATCATCTTGGAAAGTACATTTGAGACATCTCCCTTTTGTAATAAGGCTTGTTGCAATAGCTTTAGTTATAATAGTTATAGCACGTCCTCAAGCGAGTAACTCGTGGGAAACATCACAATCGGAAGGTATTGATATTGTAATGGCGCTTGATGTGTCGGGATCGATGTTAGCACAAGACTTAAAGCCTAATAGGGTAGAAGCCGCCAAAAAAGTAGCGGCTGAATTTATTTCGGATCGTGAACAAGATAAAATAGGACTTGTGATCTTTGCCGGAGAAAGCTTTACTCAAGCTCCTCTGACTACCGATCATGGTGTTCTTCTGAATCTTCTGCACGAAATAAGACCGGGTATGATAGAAGATGGTACTGCAATTGGGCTAGGATTGGCTAATGCGGTAAACAGACTAAAGGATAGTCAATCGAAATCTAAAGTGGTTATATTATTGACTGATGGTTCTAACAATAGAGGACAGATTGCTCCAATAACAGCTGCCGAACTTGCTCAAAGTTATGGTATACGTGTTTACACAATTGGTGTGGGAACGCAAGGTACTGCACCTGCTCCGGTTATGACTCCTTTTGGTGAACGCATACAGAATGTACCGGTTGATATAGATGAAAAAACGCTATCGGAAATAGCATCTGTTACGGGTGGAGAATATTTCAGAGCAGTAGATAATAAAAGTCTTAAGAATATATATACACAGATTGATGAAATGGAAAAATACTTGATCAGTGTAAACAAAGTTACCCGTAAACAAGAACTGTATCTGCCTTATGCTTTGATGGCTATAGTTTTATTGTTGGGCGAACTTGTATTGCGCCGAACAATATTCCGTAGTATTCCATAAGTACAGTAATGTATATGATATTGAATAGTAATAAAAAGGTCTGAGACCTCACCGAATATAAAATTTAGATATGTTTCGATTTGCTAACCCCGAGTATTTGTATCTGTTGTTTATACTACCTGTTTTGGTAGTAGGATTTATCCTATTGAATATACAGAAACTAAAAGCTGTAAAGAAATTGGGAGACTTAAAGCTGATAAAGCGATTAATGCCCGAACTTTCTTTAAAACGTTCGTATTTGAAATTTTGGCTGATTTTTGCTGTAATTGTTTTTGGCGTAATTGTAGCTGCCCGTCCTCAATTTGGCACTAAAATAGAAAAAGTAGATAAGAAAGGTATCGAATTGGTGATAGCCATTGACGTATCTAATTCGATGTTGGCACGAGATGTAAACCCTGACCGCTTATCTAAGGCTAAACAAATACTTACTCGAATCATTGATGAGAGAAAGAATGATAAAGTGGCTATTGTAGTATTTGCCGGAGAGGCTTATGTACAATTACCGATGACTACGGATATTCAATCAGCAAAAATATTCCTCGAAAATATAGATCCTTCTTTAGTTCCCGTTCAAGGAACTGTAATTGGTAGTGCTATTAATATTGCTATGAATAGTTTTACGAATGATAAAGAAGTCGATAAATCGATAATTCTTATTACTGATGGTGAAGACCATGAGGACAATGGAGTTCAATTGGCAGAACAAGCTGCAGCTGCAGGTATTCAGATCAATGTAGTAGGTGTAGGCTCACCCGAAGGTTCGCCTATTCCGGTATCTCCAACGAGCAATGAAATGAAGAAAGACAATGAAGGTAATATTGTTGTCACTAAATTGAATGAAGATATGTGTAAGCAAATCGCTCAGGCAGGAAAAGGTATGTATGTAAGAGCTGATAACTCGAACAATGCATTGAAAAGCTTACAAGCAGAGCTTGATAAACTGCAAAAGAAAAATGTAGAAGGCAGTGCATACTCTGAATATGATGAGAAGTTTCAATTCTTTGCTTGGTGTATGCTGATTCTGTTATTGGTTGAAATATGTATTTTCGATAAGAAAAATAGAATATTCAGAAACATAAGATTATTTAGATAATAAAGGTCAGCACTTCTGCTTTAGACAGAACTATATGACGAAAAAAAGTTGAAAGTACTTATAAGGTGATTATGAAACAAATAACTCTTACTATATTAATGCTAGCTGTTTCTTTCGGGCTTTTTGCTCAACGTGAGGTAAGAAAGGCTATCAGACAAGGAAACAACTCATATAAAGAGCAATTATACAATGCTGCCGAAGCTAGTTATAAAGCTGCTTTAACTAAAAACGCATCATCAAAAGAGGCTATTTATAATTTGGCAAATACATATTATAAACAAGGCAATATTGATGAGGCGTTGAAAACATATCAACAATACCTGGCTGCTGAAAATACCGATCCTGTAAAGATGAGTACAGCATGGCATAATGTAGGTAATTCTTTTTTGAGAAAAAAGGAATTAAAACAATCAATGGAGGCTTATAAAAAAGCGCTACGATTGAATCCTAATGATGAGGAAACCAGATACAATTTGGCAACGGTTCAAAAGATGATTCAAGATCAGGATAATAAAGACAAAGATAAAGACCAGGATAAGGATAAAAACAAAGATCAGAACAAGGATCAAAATAAGGACCAGAATAAAGATCAAAACAAGGATCAGGATAAAGACAAGGATCAAAAACAAGATCAGAAGAAAGACGATCAAAAACAGGATCAGCAAAATCAAATGTCGCAGGAGAATATTCAGCAACTCTTGAAAGCTATTGAGCAGGACGAAAAAGAAACACAAGAGCGTGTTCAACAACTGAAAGCTGCCGAAAGGAAGAAACAGAACGAAAATAATAAGAAACAAAATAAAGACTGGTAAGATAGATGGGTGTTACACATAATGCGACAGCATCTAAATTTCTTATTCTTATTTTACTATCTATTTTTAGTGGAGGATTAACTGCTGACAATATAAGTTTTGAAGTGAGGACTCCTCCAGTGGTGAATGTAGGCGAAACATTTCGTTTGGAGTATGTTTTAAAAGGAGCAAGGGATGGTCTGAATTTTAGAATACCTAGGTTTAGCGATAATTTTGAAATAAAAAGCGGACCTCATATTTCTAATAATGCCAGTCATTCTGGTACAAATTATGAAGTCTGGAAATCCTATCTCTATATTGTAGAGGCGAAAGAAAAAGGTACTTTTTCTATGCCTGTATCTACTGTCGAAATTGAAGGAGTAGAATACAAGACTGGCGAAGTTCAATTAAAGGTATTGGGTGAGGGCGAAAATTCAGAGCATTTTCAGTATGATATTGATGCTTTTTTGAGAACGCAGGTTTCGAGGACGGAAATATATGAAGATGAGGCTATCGTCTTGTCTTGTCAATTATATACAAAAGTACCTATACTTGAGGTTAAGGATACTGACTATCTGGTACTGGCTGATTTTGAGGTCGGTGGTAAGCCTTTCTATGATCATGAGGGTATTCCTGTTTTTAGGCAGGAAAAATATAATGGAGGGTTATACTCAGTGTCTGATCTGAGGAAAATTGTAATATATCCCAATCGTGTAGGTAAACTAACTATACCCGAAGTTCAGGCTGCATTTACATTTGATAAACGGGCTTTGGATGAGCCTCGAAAAGGTCTTTATCCGGGCGAAAAGAGAGGTGAAGGAGTGGATAAACTGCTAAAGTCTGAACCAATCTCTGTAAGAGTTGTTACATTACCTAAAAATAAGCCCGACGACTTTTCCGATGCAATAGGTAAATTTAAATTACGGTCGGAAATCAAAGGTTCTCAGGTCAAGGTTGGAGAACTTTTTGCGTTAAAGCTAACTATTGAAGGTATTGGTGATTTGGGCTTAGCCTCGGCTCCCATTTTAGACTTACCCAATGGTCTTGAGATATATGATCTGAAAAGTGAGGATTATTCTTTCTTTGGTGATTCGGGGATACAAAGTGATAAAACTTTTGGGTATCTTATCATTGCAAAGGAATCTGGCACGTATAGAATTCCTCCTGCGAGGTTTGTTTATTTAGATCCTGAATCGGGTACTTACAATGTGCTTACATCCTCGGAATATACTATTGCCGTAGACGAACATAAGATTAAAGGAACTGTGGTTGCCAGCCGATATTGAGATATATAATTATATTTGCAGAAATATGACAGATCAGATTAAAAGAGTATTTATATAAAAAGGGATTAGTTAAAGAAATATGATAATGTACAGGCAAAAGATGCAAAGACATTTGTTATTATGGACACTTTTATTCCTTAGTTTAGGACTAAATGCACAGAATGTAAAGTTTACAGCCAATGCTCCCGCTGCGGTTGCTAAAGGAGATCAGTTTAGACTCGTTTATACATTAAAGGGTGGGGAAGGTAGTAATATTAATGCACCATCATCAATCAAAGGATTCGATATCTTGTATGGACCGGCTATATCTACGAGCTCCAGTACGCAGATTATCAACGGTAATGTAACTACCGATTCTTCGGAGTCGTATATCTATACTTTAAATGCTAATTCGGAAGGTACATTTACTATTCCTGCAGCTTCGATAACGGTTAACGGAAAAAGCTATACATCGAATTCGGTTCAGGTCAAAGTATTGCCTCCCGATAAAAATGCACAGGCTCAGCAATCTGGTAACGGTGGAGGAGGTCAAACCTCGGCTGCAACTTCTACAGCTCAGAATATAAATTCTACGGATGCTTTTATCAGAGCAATTGTTTCTAAATCGAAAGTTTCTGAACAAGAGTCGTTTGTGGTGACTTTCCGCTTTTATACTACGCTTGAAGTTAGAGATATTGGAAAAATTGAATTTCCCGAGTTTGACGGCTTTATGGTTGAAGAACAACCTTTAACCCCAACTCGTCAGATGGTTTTTGAACATTATAATGGTCGAAACTATTATGCTGTAGATTTGAGAAGAACTCTTCTCTTTCCACAACGATCGGGTAAGATCACTATACCATCGGGTAAGATAGAGATGGTGTTTAATGTGAAGTCGGGTAAAACTGTTCAAACGTTTTTTGGACCTCAATATGTAATGACTGATGTTAAGAAAACGATGACTACAAGTCCTCTTACTATTGATGTAAGTCCATTACCTGAAGGAAAGCCTGCAAATTTCTCAAACGGAGTAGGAACATTCTCTATGACACCTTCTATTTCGGCTACGGACATAAAAGCGAATGATCCTGTTACGATCAAGCTTGTGATTTCGGGTACGGGAAATATGAAATTAATTAAAACTCCAGAACTAGAACTTCCTAAGGACTTTGAATCGTATGACCCTAAGATAACAAATGATCTGAAATATACAGATAATGGATTGACTGGTACAAAAACGATTGAATATCTATTTATTCCTCGTTATCAAGGTACATTCAAAATACCACCTTTGACATTATCTTACTTTGATATTAAAACGAGATCGTACAAAACAATCTCGACACCCGAATATACTCTTAATGTAGCCAAAGATCCTAATGCTGGAAGTAATTCGGCAACGAGTTTTACTCAATCGGATGTTCAGGTAGAGCAGGATATCAGACACATTAAAACAGGCCAACCAGCTTTAGTTTCTGTAGATAGTTTTGTTTTCGGGTCGCTTAGTTATTGGTTATGGTATATAATACCTTCGTTGTTATTTATAATTTTCTTTATTCTATATCGTAAGCAAATTCAAGAGAATGCAGATATTGCAAGAATGAAAACTAAACGAGCTAACAAAGTTGCAATTAAGCGTCTCAAATTGGCAGGTAAATATCTACAAGCTCATAAGAAAGAACAATTCTATGAGGAGGTATTACGTGCAGCTTGGGGATATTTGAGTGATAAGCTTGTTATTCCGGTGGCAGAATTAAGTAGAGATAATATAGAGCAAGAACTTATTCGATTTGGAGCTTCAGAGGAGCTTATAGCTAAGTTTATTTCTATATTGGATACTTGTGAGTTTGCTCGTTATGCTCCTGTTGAATCAGACACTGCAATGGACGATCTGTATAAGGATGCAGTTGATGCAATTGGCGAAATGGAAAATTCTAGAATAAAAAAGTAAGATTGCTATGAAACAGCTATTAGTATCATTTTTAATCATAATTTCCACATTTGGCATAAGTGCTCAAAATGTGGCTGAACAAGCAGCAAAAGCATATCAGGAGGGAGACTTCAGAGATGCGATAACTCTTCTTGAAGGGGAGATAAAAGCTCAAAAAGAACAAGGTAAGGTCTCATCCGAATTATATTATAATTTGGGGAATGCATATTTTAGAGTGAATGAAGTACCGCAGGCTATACTTAATTATGAGCGGGCTCAGTTATATAGTCCTGGAGATCGAGATATAAAGCATAATATTGAGTATACTCAAACAAAAATAGAAGACAAGATTCTTACAGCAGATAATTTCTTTCTCAAAATGTGGTTTGAAGGGGTAAGAGATCTTCTTCCTTCTAATAGTTGGGCTGTGTTATCAATCGTATTCTTTGTTCTTTTAATAGGTAGTCTATTTCTGTTTTTCTTTAGTGCTAAATTAACTTTAAAGAAAACCGGATTTTATGCAGGAATCGTATTGTTTGGACTTCTTATTTTTACAAATGTATTTGCATATACTCAGAAGAAAAATGTAGAGAATAGGGATACGGCAATTATTATGGCTGGCTCGGCACCGGTAGTTAGTTCGCCTAACACAACATCCAAAGAGTTATTCATTTTGCATGCAGGTACTAAAGTTACTATAACCAAAGTGGATGGTAGCTGGTACGAAATAGAAATTGCAGATGGTAGTGTGGGATGGATACAGGAAGATAAATTAGAAATTATATAATACATGATAGAAACGAACCCGGAGAGTCTGGTTGAACAGATTTTACCTTACGAAAGAGAAACTTTTCTTTGGTTAAATGAATTCCATAATGTCTTTTGGGACAGTTTTATGTGGATGTACAGTGGTAAAGCAACTTGGATTCCTCTCGTATTGGTCGGGTTGGGGATTTTTTTCTATAAAAAAAACTGGAAATTAGGGTTATTGCTTCTATTCAGTATGATTCTATTAGGCACATTGTGCGACCAATTATCGGCAGGAGTAATAAAACCAATATTTGAAAGATTGCGTCCTAGTCATCACCCCGATTTTAAAGATTATGTAACTATTGTAAACAATTATAGAGGGGGGCGATTTGGCTTTATTTCGGCTCATGCAGCCAATGGTTTTGGTATTGCAACCTTTCTTTCTCTTGTTTTTAAATACAGGCGGTTTACAGTCGTTATATTTTCGTGGGCAACAGTAACATGCTATTCACGTATATATTTAGGTGTTCATTTTATATCGGATGTTATAGGCGGCATATTTTTGGGTTTTATAGTAGGCTTTTTAGTGTATCTGTTCTTTCAATACGGGCGGCTAAAATTTCTTAAAGAAACAACCGAGGAAGTAAAGGTGCCTGCCTACTCCCATCTTCGAGCTAATATTGTGTGCTTAACCATAGGTGTAATAGTCATAACACTTTTTATAATAAGCTTTATGAATTTTATGTACGGGTTTCGTTGGTTCTTTTAAAATGATTGCTTAATTTTAAAGCAACAATTTTAGTCTGAACCTTAACATATTTCATCATGACAAAAACCATTGCATACAATGAGCTTCGTAAGATTAAAGACAGTTTGCCCGATGGAAGTATCCATCAAATGGCAAAAGAATTGAACCTAACTGTAGAAACCGTATGGAATTACTTCGGAGGACATAGTTATAAAGACGGCGAAAGTTGTGGGGTACATATCGAATCAGGTCCCAATGGTGGGATTGTGCTACTCGAAGATACCTCTATACTGGATATGGCTTTAGAGATGATTGATAAAGAAAAAAAGTAAATAGATTATGAGCGATAAATTAGTAACACTTGCCATTCATACAAATGAAAAGGCTCAGATTTTGAAATCGGTGCTTGAGAGCGAAAACATCTCAGTGTTGATGGAGGATGTGGGGGATAAAGATTCCAATGCTACCACAGGAGTACGTATTAAAATAAAAGAATCGGATTTACCTAAGGCTTTGAATGTAGTGGAGAGTCGTAACTTATTTAGCTACAGTGAACCCGAAACTTATAGAACCGATGATGGGCGCAAGCGTATTTTGGTTCCTGTCGATTTTTCCGATTACTCATTAAAAGCTTGTCGCATAGCTTTTAATTTAGCCAAAGAAATAAAGGCTAAGGTTAAGATTGTTCACGTATATTTTAATCCATATTATCCTACTGCATTGCCTATGGCAGAAGCATTTGCTTACCAAGGTAAAGAGGAAGCGGATTTTCAGAATATACTAGAGAGAGTAAATAGAGATATTCAGAAATTATGTAGTACTATCGATCAAAAAATAGCTAGTGGCGAATTTCCTCCAATCAATTATTCTTATGTTTTGAAAGAAGGATTGCCGGAAGAAGAAATTGTAGCTTATGCTAAGGATTACAAGCCTTCGTTGATAGTGATGGGTACACGAGGAAAAGATCAGAAAAGTGCTGACCTTATCGGAAGTGTTACCGCAGAAGTAATTGAGATGACCGGAATACCTTTATTGGCAATCCCAGAGAGAACAACTTTTACCGATTTCCGTCAAGTAAAGAATATATCTTTTCTGACTAATTTTAGCCAAAGAGATTTAGTTTCATTTGCGGCTATGATGGAGTTCTTCAATCATGAAGAGGTTAAAATCCACTTGACTCATATTGAGGATAAGAAAACGGATAAATGGACTTTAATAAAATTAGAAGGAATACAATCGTATTTCGAAAAGCAATATAGTAATATCAAGATTGATTATAAACTGATATCAAGTACCGATAGTCTTGTTAGTTTAGAGCAATTTGTTCAAGATGCTAACATTGATGTTATAGCGTTAACTACTGCTAAGAGGAATCTATTTACACGTATGTTCCGTCCTAGTGTATCTCGCAAAATGTTATTTCAATCAGATATTCCGTTATTTGTTTTACGGGGGTAACTACTTATCTGTTTTACACGCATAATCAAATATAGGATCCACCCGTTTATTATCGGGTAGATTCTATATTTGTTGTAAATAGGCATCAGTAATTACTTGATGTGCCGTTGTTAGGTGCTAGCTGATGATTGTGTTTCTCTCTTTCAATATAAAACCGAAAAACTAATAAGCAAGAAGATACCCGAAAAATAATATTTATTTAATAAACTAATGAAGAAGACAATAGCGATGGCAATGACTGGACTGTCTATCGTCTTTGGCAGTTGTGGAGGAAATAATTCCCAGAATACAACTTCTCAAGATGACAATTTTACGTATGAGGTAGACGCATTTGCAGATTTGCAGATATTGCGTTATAAAGTTCCTGAATTCGAATCTTTGAGTTTGGAGCAAAAAGAATTGATATATTATCTAGCTCAGGCAGCAGCCGAAGGTCGTGATATATTGTATGATCAGAATGGAAAGTATAATCTGGCAATCCGTCGTACACTCGAAGCTATATATGCAAATTACAGTGGAGATAAAGCAGATAAGAATTATCAAGAATTCGAAACTTACTTGAAAAGAGTATGGTTTTCGAACGGAATTCATCACCATTATGGAGAGGAAAAGTTTTTACCGGGATTCTCAAAAGAATTTTTTGAAGCAGAAGTCAAAAAACTTCCTGCAGATAAAGTTCCGGTAATGGAAAATCAAACTGTTGAGGATTTCTTTACAATGATAGAGCCGGTGATGTTCGACCCGAATGTGATGGCTAAAAAAGTAAATCAGGCAGATGGTGTAGACTTAATCAAGACATCAGCTAACAATTACTATGGTGATGGAGTTACCCAAGAAGAAGTAGAGGCATTCTATGCTAAAATGAAGAATCCAAACGACTCTACACCCATTATGTATGGAATGAATAGTCGTTTAGTAAAAGAGAACGGCAAATTAGTAGAGAAAGTATGGAAAGTGGGAGGATTGTATTCTCCGGCAATAGAACGTATTGTAGGATGGCTTGAAAAGGCTAAAGGAGTTGCCGAAAACGATGCGCAAAAGACCGTTATCGAAAAGCTTATCTCATTCTATACAACAGGCGATTTGAAAACATTCGATAAATATGCTATTGCTTGGGTTCAAGACTCATTGTCACGTGTGGATTTTGTGAATGGCTTTACCGAAAGCTATGGCGATCCTTTGGGAATGAAAGCTAGTTGGGAATCTACGGTAAACTTTAAGAATACCGAAGCTACAAAACGTACAGAGATAATCAGTACGAATGCACAATGGTTTGAAGACCATTCTCCAGTTGATCCACGTTTCCGCAAAGAAGAGGTGAAAGGTGTAACTGCTAAGGTTATTACTGTTGCCCAATTAGGAGGCGACTGTTATCCTTCTACACCCATTGGTATAAACTTACCCAACTCGAACTGGATACGTAAGGATTATGGCTCTAAATCGGTAACAATCGAAAACATCATGGAGGCGTATGATAAAGCTGCTGAACATAGCGGATTCAGTCAAGAATTTGTATGGTCTCCAGTTGAATTGGACTTACTTCATAAATATGGTTTTATTACTGATGTATTACATACCGATTTACATGAAATACTAGGACATGGTTCAGGACAATTAATGCCGGGAGTTGATCCTGATGCTCTGAAAGCTTATGGTTCTACTATTGAAGAAGCTCGTGCCGACTTATTCGGGTTGTATTATATTGCTGATCCCAAATTGGTAGAGTTAGGTATTATACCAAGTGCAGATGCTTTCAAAGCAGAGTACTATCGCTTTATGATGAACGGATTGATGACTCAGTTGACCCGTATCGAACCTGGAAAAACTATAGAGGAAGCACATATGCGTAATCGTCAGTTAATTGCCAGATGGGTGTATGAAAAAGGAAAAGCTGATAATGTGGTTGAATTTAAACAACGTGACGGAAAGACTTTTGTTGTTGTAAATGACTATGCTAAACTTCGCAACCTATTCGGACAATTATTGGCTGAAATACAGCGTGTGAAATCAGAAGGCGATTTTAATGGTGCTAAGAGTTTAGTTGAGAATTATGCGGTGCAAGTAGATCAAAAACTACTTACTGAGGTGTTAGATAGATACAAAGCTCTTAACTTAAAACCATATAAAGGTTTTGTGAATCCTGTTTTTGAAGCTGTAACGGACAAAGACGGTAAGATTAAAGATGTCAAGATTTCGTATAATGAAGGTTATGTAGAGCAAATGTTGAGATATTCTAAAGACTTCTCTTCACTGCCAACCTATAATTGATAGTGCTATACTTATATAATAGAAAAGAGCTTGCAAAATATTGCAAGCTCTTTTTATAATAACTAAGCTGTATTTTAAACTAGCATTTTATATTCAGTTCATTTAATACCAAACGTATTTGCTCGAATGTAGTAATACGAGTAGGTACTAATGGCAAGCGAAGTTTATTTTCGATATATCCCATCATGTGCAACATCGATTTTACTCCCGCAGGATTTCCATCTATAAATAAAAGCTTGAAGAGTTCGCTAAAGCTATGATGTATAGTGAGTGCACTTTGATAATCACCTTCAAGTGCAAGACGAGTCATACGGCTAAATTCCTTAGGAAAAGCATTTCCTATAACGGATATAACACCAATTGCGCCTAATGTGATAAGAGGAAATGTAATGCCATCGTCTCCAGAAATGACATCAAAATTTTCAGGCTTACGTTTGATTATATCATCCATTTGAGCCATATCTCCCGAAGCCTCTTTGATAGCTACTATATTACTGAACTCATTGGCTAAACGCAGGGTTGTTTCAGCAGTCATATTTACTGCTGTACGTCCGGGTACATTATAAAGTATAACCGGAAGCTTAGATGCTTCTGCTATTGCTTTGTAATGTTGGTATATACCTTCTTGTGAGGGTTTATTGTAATATGGAACGACAGATAGGATAGCGTCAATTCCTTCGAAATTATCGTTTTTCAACTGATCAACAATTGCACGGGTATTATTTCCCCCAACGCCCAAAACAATAGGTATTCTTCCGTTTACTCTATGGATAACGGTTTCTACAATTTTTGTTTTCTCAGCTTCGGTCAGAGTCGCAGTTTCGGCGGTTGTTCCCAGTACAACAAGATAATCGGTGTTGTTTTGTATCTGATAATCAACAAGTCTGATAAGAGCTTCATAATCGACACTCTCATCTTCTTTGAAAGGAGTAATAAAAGCGACTCCTACACCTCTTAGATTAATTCTTGACATAAGTTCAATTCAATCTTTTTTCTTGTTGACCTTCTTTCTGAAAGTTGATGTAAAGATAACACAATTTTAACTAGTGTAAAATACTATAAGTCTCTTTTTCAGTTATAGAAGTGTCAATTTGTAATATTACAATTATAACTATCTATCGTTATTCTATTTATCGAAGCAATAAAAGGATGTAAAACCTTTATTGTATATGTGCCAGATAAATTTTCAATTGTTCGTATGCTTCGAAAAGGCTTTGATCTTCTTCTTTTAGAATTATAAAATCATACAATTTTTCTTCTTTCTTTGTAAAACCCAAGCAGAAATTACTTTTGTTACGTACAAGTAGAGATTTTGTGTAATCATTCGGCTCTAATGATAAATCGAGAAAAGTATCGTATTTCAGATTATCAAATTCAGTAAGTATAACAGGACGAATCAAACGTTTCCAATCAAGATCCTTGTGAGTATCTATAACTCTCACATTAGATGGTAGGGTAGGCAATGATGCCTGTCCTTGTACCGATTTGAGCTTTACTGTCCATGGCATAACGTATTTGCCATGGTTTTGTAGATCCTCGATAATAGGAGCCACCATTTCCCAGTCCTGAATGTCAAATAACACAACAACATTTTGCATTCTCTCAAAATTGAGGAATCTATGTTGTCTCTTGTTGTTCTTTAATTGAGATTGTATACTTCTTTGTAAAAAATAATCCAGCATATATTAAGTATGATTATTTTATCATTTTTAAAAACTCATCCTCTGTGAGGATATTTACACCTAGTTTCTGCGCCTTCTCTAATTTAGCAGGTCCCATATTGGCACCAGCCAACAGATGATTTGTTTTAGCAGAAATAGAACCACTGTTTTTGCCCCCATTTAGGTCTATCAGTGATTTATATTCGTCTCTCGAATGCTTCTCGAATGTTCCGCTTATTACAATTGTCAAGCCACTTAATTTATTGGTATGTTGATCTGTAATACTCTCACATGTTTCGAATTGTATTCCAAACTGACGTAATTTACTAATAATATCTTGATTTTCTTCTTTCTTGAAGAAATCAACTATACTTTGTGCAATGCGTTCGCCTATTTCGTCTACTTCAACAAGTTGTTCAACAGTTGCTTGCATCAATAAGTCTATTGAAGGAAAAGCTTTAGCTACTTTTTTAGCTACCGTTTCTCCCACAAACCGTATTCCTAATGCATAAAGCACTCTTGGATAGGGTATATTTACTGAATCGGCAATACTTTGAATTAGGTTTTTGGCACTCTTTTCAGCCCATCTTTCTAATTCTGCAACTTGTTCCCATTGTAGGGTATATAAGTCTGCAACATTGTGTATCAATCCTGCATTGAAGAGATGTTCCACGGTTTCCGAACCACCTGCAATATCCATTGCCTTACGAGTAAGGTAATGCTCTATTCGTCCTTTAATTTGCGGAGGACATCCCATATAATTAGGACAGTAATAAGCGGCTTCTCCTTCGTCTCTTATCAGAGTTGTTCCACATTCGGGACATTCTGTGATGAATTCGACTTTAGGATTGCCTGCCTCTCTGGCATCAATATCTACACGAGTAATCTTAGGGATTATTTCTCCTCCTTTTTCTACATATACCATATCATTGATATGCAAATCTAGTGCATCAATGGCATCGGCATTATATAGTGATGCTCGTTTAACTGTGGTTCCCGATAGTTTTACGGGATCGAGGTTTGCAACGGGAGTAACTGCTCCAGTTCGTCCGACTTGATATGAAACAGACAATAAGCGTGTAACCTCTTGCTCTGCCTGAAACTTATATGCAATAGCCCATCGGGGCGATTTGGCTGTATATCCTAGATTCTTTTGTTGCAATAAAGAGTTTACTTTCAGAACGATACCATCGGTAGCAACAGGTAAGTTCTTTCTTTCTACATCCCATTTCTTTATAAAAGCAAATACTTCTTCTAAAGTGCTGCATTTAATGGTAGCATCGGATGTCTTGAAACCCCATTCGCGAGCCTTCAGTAGGTTTTCGTAATGACCATTTGCTGGCAAATCTTCACCAAGCATATAATATAAATAAGCATCCAGTTTACGAGATGCTACAATCTTAGAATCTTGTAACTTAAGAGTTCCAGATGTTGCATTTCTCGGATTTGCAAAAAGGTTCTCTTCTTGTTCTGCTCGGTCTTTATTTAAATCCTCAAATACTTGCCAAGGCATTAGTATTTCTCCCCTTATTTCGAATAAAGGAGGATAATCATTGCCTCTTAATGATAAGGGTATACTTCTGATTGTTTTTACATTGGCTGTAATATCGTCTCCTCTAACACCGTCTCCTCTGGTTACTGCTTGAGTTAGTTTTCCATTGGTATAGGTAAGAGAGATAGAAGCTCCATCATATTTTAATTCACAAACAATTTCGAAATCATCGTTCAGGTCTTTTTTTACCCTATTGTAAAACTCCACAACTTCGGCTTCCGAATACGTATTCGAAAGTGAAAGCATTGGATAGATATGCTCTACCTGATTAAATGTTTTAGTAATATCGCTGCCTACCCGTTGTGAAGGAGAGCTTGAGTCTGCATACTCAGGGTGAGCAGTTTCTAGGTCGATAAGTTCTTGCATTTTCTTATCGAAGTCAAAATCTGATATTGTGGGGTTAGACAACACATAATAATTGTAATTATGCTTGTTCAGTTCTTCTCTTAACTGTTCTATTTGCTGCCCGATGGATTCCATTTGTTGATATGCTATTAAGTAACATTAAATATTTATTGCTTTATGATAGAAGCTATACTTTTTTAGGTTATTATACCCTGCGAAAGCAATAATAAGATGTGTGATCTTATTGAGATGTGATACAAAAATACGAAATTAATTAGAAATATTTTATGAGTGCAAATCTTAAACCGTATATGTTACAACATAATCATCAGTAACAATGTATTGTATCTGAAATTGAAGGTTGTTTTCGGTAAATGTTTCAGAAGCTTTGAAGCTTCCTTGCTGCTGAGGTACAAATGAATGAATATGGAAATTGTTCTTTAAGTCTATCTTTTCCTTGCTTAATGCTTTGTACATTGTTTCCTTAGCCGACCAGTGTAGTAGCAGATGTATTATTTCATTTTCGGAGTCGATATATTCCAAATCTGAAATAAAGCGAGAACGAACACGCTTTACTCTGTCGGAAATGTATTCTATATCAATACCTACCAATGGAGATTGAGAAAGTATAACAGCGACATAATCTTTAGTATGCGATATTGATAGATTTATAGATTGATCTTCGAAATATGGTTTTCCGTTAGGATGATAATTTATTGTCTTTTCTTCATTCAAAAGAGTTTTAAGAAGCACTCTTACAGCTATCCGTTCGAATGTTCGGGCAGAAGAAGACACCGTTTGTGTAAAATCGACTAAGTCCTGCTTATTATTGAGTTGAGACAGTAGTAGCTCAGGGGCTTCCTCCATTTTCCAGATTCCCCACTTGTAGTTACTATTTTCTTCTTTATAAATAAGCATTGTTTTAATATTAAATAAGGGTCTCAGACCTATTAGACTTATACCTCGTGTTGTTAGATGCTAGTTTTTACACTTGGCAAATGTACTAAATAAGTAAAAGAAAGCATTTAATTATATATTCTCAAATGATAACTTTCTTCAATGGCTTTATTAATCAAAACAACAAAAAGATTTTAGCTTCTAAAAAAAGAGTCTTTAAGTATTAGATACTCAAAGACTCTTAAACTGATTTCTATGAAAAATCATTTTTTGTGGCTGTATAACCACGGAACTAGTTCTTTATTTTGAAATACATTTACCCAACTACCATGATTAACATCGGGATACTCGGTGTATTTAACTTCATTTCCTGCAGTTTTTAGATTCTCGTACATTTGTTGCGAAAACTGTACGGGAACTACATTGTCTGCCGATCCGTGAAATATCCAAAGAGCTGTATTCTTCGTGTAATATTGTACTTTAGAAACATCTCCACCACCGCATATAGCAAAAGCTGCTGCAAAAGTATTCGGCATACGCCACAGGAGTTCGTATGTGCCCATACCTCCCATCGATAGACCTCCTACATATACTTTACTTTGATCTACTTTTCCAGAGTTCACCCAATTGGTTATTAACGAGGTTAAAGTCTCCATGGAAGGAGTTGCTTTATCCGAAAGACCGAATGTAAATGTAGTTTGATTCTTGAAAGTTTGCCTTTCTACGTTTGCCCAATAAGTTGTGGCAGGACATTGAGGTGCAATAACTATTGCAGGATATTCGGCTTGAAAATTATTAATCAAGAAATCTTTACCATGCGTAAGCTGTTTTTCGTTGTCATCACCACGTTCGCCCGCTCCGTGTAAGAATACCAGAAGTGGATATTGTTTGGTTGCATCATAATCTTTCGGAAACATTACCTGATAGGGTAGGGTGTAACCGTTGATCATATAGCTTGCTGCCTCAAACTGTGCATAAGTAAGAGTGGAACAGAAAAACAAGAGTACAATTAATAATTTCGATTTCATATTGTTAATAATTAATTCGTTTTGAATATTTATTACTGCATTTTATTAAAGGTATGAGACCTTATTTAGCTTCTCCTCGTGTCCAAGTTGATGTACCGTTTTCGTTGATGGCTTCAATTGCAAAATAATAAGGTTTGGTTCTATCCATACCCGCATAATAATACTCGTTTACATTATGAACCATAACACTACTATATAATTTATCAGGTTCTATTCCGATATAGATATTATAAGCGTAAGCGTTTTCAACAGGTTTCCATTTCAACCATGCACTGCGTTTGTCTGTTTCTGTACGTAATACCATAAACTGTTCAACGGCGCTAGGCTTTTCACCCGCTCCAAATCCAAATGCACGGAATCCAGAGATAGCAAATTTACCGGTAGGCATATGGATGTTTTCAAGCTTCAAGTAGCGTGCTTTAACAGGTTTTTCCAGTTGTACATAGTCATGAGGAACATCTGTTTTGTTGCTGCTTTTATCTATCAATACATCCCACTTTTTACCATCTAAAGACGAATATACTTTATATTGATGAAATTTCCCGGAAGTTTTTCCAAGAAATTCAACATCCTGATCAGCATAATTAAGCTGTACGGCATATACTGTTGAAACTTCGCCTAAATCAGAGATTAGCCATTCTCCTTTATCAGCCGTTTTAGCACTCCAATAAGTTTTAATGTTCTCGTCTACAATATTATTTGCATAATGTGTGCCCAAAGTAGATGATACCAGTACCGGTTTGTTGTAGTTGAGAAGCATCCATCCTGTAAATTGGCTTTTCAAATGATCAGCTTCTCCTGTTGGAATATAGTGTGGATAATCTCCGAATGTAGTATTGCAATACATATTGCCATCGCTATCAAATCCCGCAGGCCATATTCCGATACGACGTTCGAAGTTATTCTTTACATTGATAACCATAGTTGATGTATGCCAATAGTTATTCCAACGGTCTTGGAAAGTAGCTCCATGCCCTGCTCCACGTATAAAGCCTCCGGCTTTCATGCTCAAAGGTAAAGATGCATGCTCAAAAAATCCAAGAGGACTATCGCTTACCGCATATCCATCTGCATAGTGACTGAATTCTGTTCCGGGGCCTCCCCATTGCAGGTAATATTTACCATCGTGTTTTGTCATCCATGCACCTTCCATAAATGGTTTAAGGAAAGTATTATCCATATGCTCGCCGAAACGATGCCATCCTATTTTATCTCCATCCGTCAATAATAACTCTTTTCGGGTTCCTATTGGTTGGAATGTTTTTCTGTCTAATTCGATACCATATAACGGATATACGTTGCTACTTCCGTTGTACATGTAGAGTTTGCCATCGTCATCGGTAAAGAATGCAGGATCCCATCCTCCGATATCGAAATGTTCCACAGCTTTTTCCCATTTATTATTCTTAGGATCGGTACTGATCCAAATGGGGAAAATACGAGAGTATGTAGATCCAAAAACAACAAGTGTATCACCCATTGTCCATGCCGCAGGAGCGCAAAGATCGTCCCACTTATTGGCTGTTTGCTCTACTGCTTCTTGTGTAAGGAAAGGACGCGATACAAAGTTCCAGTTTAGCATATCGCTACTCCACCAATATCCGCTCTGATTTGTCGAGAAAAGATAGTAATCTCCCTTGTAATTAACAATGGCAGGATCGGCAGAGGTGCGATGTTTACCCCATTCCGTAAAGTTGGGAATCGGGCAATATCCGTAATCAATATTTATGGGATTGCAATATGTATTTTGCTGTGCATAGGTGTTTAATCCCAAAGCACATAACATAAGTAGTAGAGTGTATTTGAATATTTTCATGATGGTTATTAGATAAGTGATAAACATAGAGAGCTTGTTTTTGCAACAAGCTCTCTATTGTATCTTAATTGATCAAAGAATGTTACATATCTATTGCTGCATTATATAATAGCTTTTTCTGTTTATTATACTTTGCTAGGCAATAAAAAGGTATGTGATCTTATTTTTTCAAAGAAGGACTTCCGAAATTTAATTTCTTCAATCCATTTTGAACATCAGGATGGCTCATAAATAGTTTCCAAAGCAATTGGCTACGGTAGTTCTCTATCATTACAGAGATTGGACCTTGGTCTATTGCCAAGTAACGTTGAGGATACCAATTGTCAGTTTCGCTATATGCATCATAGAAACCATATTTCCCCCACATTTTGTCTCCCATAGAATAAAGGTTACGCATAACTTTCATTGACTCTTCGGGTGTATAAACAATTGAAGAAAGAGCAGCAGTAGGGGTAATTACACCATGATCGCCTCTCTCAGCAGGTTCGTGAGCTGCATATCCAACAGTAGAATAACTAGCAGTTAGTCCCCATGAATTTTCGCCATAACCTTTAAAACCTTTAGGGTTACGGATGCAGTATGCACGATTAACCAATGTGTAGTTTTTCATTTCTTCGAAATAATTAGGACTATAATCGTCTTTTAGATCGGTAGGATTCAATCCTAAGAAAGAATAATGTGCCCAGAATAAAGGACCAGCCTCTGTTCCTTGGTAACGTAGGTTCAGTTTAATACCTTCTATTGTATGAGGTTCTACTATTGCTCCGTTTTCAGCCCAACCTTCGTGATATACTTCGGCAGGTACTCCGTGAGTTGGAGAAGCCGCTGCAAGAACATAAGTAATCAGACATTCGTTGAAACCATGAATAGCAAAGTTCATTTCCCAAGAATGCTCAGGACTCCAGTGCCAGTATAGTACATTTTTGCCATTACGGTGCCAGTTCCAATCTACAGCTCTCCATAGTTTGTCGATACGGGCAGCTACAGCTTTTTCAGTATCAGTTCCGTTTACATAATATTGATGAGCTGCCAAAAGACCTTGCATAAGGAATGATGTTTCTACTAAGTCTCCTCCATTATCTTTGTCGCTGAAACCTCTTACTTTACCAGTTTCTCCATACCACCAGTGAGGATAAACTCCGTGGAAGCTATCTGCTTTTTCCAAGAATGAAACAATTTTGTCCATTCTCGCTACACCTTCTTCACGGGTAACATAGCCACGATCTATACCGGCTATAATTGCCATGATACCAAAACCGCTACCTCCTGAGGTTACTACGTTCGCATCGTCCAGAGGATATTCTCCATCTATATGATAACGTTCGCGAGCCATTCCGCTTGTTGGTTCTGCACCATCCCAAAAGTAATTGAATGTACGACGTTGAACACTATCAAGCAGAGCTTCATCAGTAATCTGTACCGATGGGTTTTCTTTACTGACGTCCGTATTATTATTGGTGTTTTTACAATTTGTAAAGACCAATAAAGAACTAAATATTATAAACGGCGTTAATACCTTTTTCATAAGATAAATAATAAAAATATTTAATGATATGCTTTAGAATGATATAGGCGATATAGCCTAAGCAAAGTATAAATAGGTCTACAGGTTAAAGATCGAAAGAGATTGCCTGAAATTATTCTGACAACCTCTTTCTCTTGAAATTATAGAACCTAAGAACAGTTTAATTTAAAGTGAATCGGGCTGTTTTGACATCTTGGCTATCACCACCAATCATAACATCAAAGTCTCCTGGTTCAAATACATATTCTAAATCGTAGTTATAGAATTTAAGTAATTCAGGAGTAATTTTGAAACTTACAGTTTTAGTTTCTCCAGCTTTTAATTCTATTTTCTCGAAACCTTTCAATTCTTTAACGGGACGAGTTACACTTCCAACTATATCACGAATGTATAATTGAACAACTTCTTTTCCATCATATTTTCCGCTGTTTGTAACAGTGATGCTAGCAGTAAGTTCTCCATTTGAATCCAATTGTGAAGAGCTAAGAGCAACATCTCCATATGTAAACTGAGTATAGCTCAATCCGTATCCGAATGGATAAAGAGCTTCGTTGCTAACATCTAAATAGTTACTACGGAATTTTTCAAACCATCTGCCTTCTCCTAATGGACGACCTGTGTTTTTGTGATTGTAGAAAAGTGGAATTTGACCTACATTTTGTGGGAAAGTTGCTACCAATTTACCACTAGGATTAACGTCTCCAAATACTACGTCTGCAATTGCAGGAGCAGCTTCGCTACCACCAAACCAAACGTTTAAGATTGCAGGTACGTTTTCATTTTCCCAAGTAAGAGTCAATGGACGACCAGTGAATAGAACTAACACTACAGGTTTACCTGTTTTTAGAAGTTCTGCTAAAAGTTCTTTTTGAACATCTGGAATATCTATGTTAGTACGGCTACTAGCTTCACCACTGAATTCAGAAGATTCACCTAATGCAGCAACAATAACATCTGCATCTTTAGATGCTTCAAGCGCTTCGTTCAACAATTGTTCTTTAGTACGGTCATCTCTGTTTAATGAGCGTCCAAACATAGTTGCATGCTCTTCCAATTTCGCATCTGCTGTTAGGTTACTACCTTTAGCATATACAACTTTTACGTCTTTGCCACCAACTGCTTGCATTGCTTCGATAACAGTTTGAGGTTTGTCAAGATTAACAGCTACACTCCATGTTCCGGGCATATTAGAGCGAGTATTAGCCAATGGACCAACTACTGCAATTTTGCCTTGTTTTTTCAGAGGTAAAACATTTCCTTCATTTTTTAGAAGTACGAAACTTTCTGATGCTATTTTACGAGCTACAGCACGATTGGCATCTGTGTATATTTCTTTTTTAGCGCGTTTAGCGTCTAAATATTTGTAAGGATCTTTAAATAGACCTAATTTGTATTTAGCTTCAAGAATACGACGACAAGCCAAGTCAATATCAGCTTGTGATACTTTTCCTTCTTTTAGAGATTTAGCGATAGTACCTGTAAAACCTTCAGCTACCATATCCATATCTACACCAGCTTTAAGTGCACGTGCTGAAACTTCTTGCAAGTCTCCAATACCATGCTCAACCATCTCGCTGATTCCGGTATAGTCAGTTACAACAAATCCGTCAAATCCCCATTGTTTGCGAAGTACGTCTGTCATTAACCATTTGTTTGCAGTAGCTGGTACACCATCTACTTCATTGAATGATGCCATAACGCTACCTACACCTGCTTCAATAGCAGCTTTGTATGGGTACATATATTCATTCATCATACGAATACGACTCATGTCTACTGTATTATAATCACGTCCTGCTTCACCTGCACCATATAGAGCGTAGTGTTTTACACAAGCCATAATGTGAGTATTATCCGAATAGGTATTATCTCCTTGATAACCACGAACCATTGCTTTCGCAATTGCTCCACCTAAGAAAGGATCTTCTCCGTTTCCTTCAGAAACACGTCCCCAACGTGGATCACGTGAAATATCTACCATTGGGCTGAATGTCCAAAATATACCATCAGCACTAGCTTCTATTGCAGCAATACGAGCCGATTGTTCGATAGCTTTCATATCCCAGGTTGCAGATAAACCTAATGGAATAGGAAATACTGTTTCGTATCCGTGGATAACATCCATTCCAAAAATCAATGGAATTTTCAGACGACTTTCTTCTACAGCTACTCTTTGTACATCGCGGATTTTAGCAACTCCTTTGATGTTGAATAATCCTCCAACCTGACCTTCTTTGATTTTAGAAGCGATATCACTACTCTTTGCCTGCCCGGTAGTAATGTCTCCGGCACTAGGTAAGTTGAGCTGCCCGATTTTCTCTTCGAGAGTCATTTTACTCATCAGATCGTCGATGAATCGATCCATTTTTACATCTCTTGCATTACTCTGCTGTGCTCCAACACTAATTGCGGCACAACAAAAAAGCATAGTTAATAGTTTTTTCATATCTATTATTTATAATGTGTTTCAATAAATTTCAAAAGTAATTCTGGCTCGTCAGTAGTAATATAATCTACACCCTGTTGTAGCAAATGTTGCATTTGCTCTTCGGTATTTACTGTCCAAACATTAGTTGTTAAGCCCAATTGTTTTGCTTTCTCTGTAAGCTTTTCATCGTTATAAAAAGCACTGTAATGATAATCTATTCCATCTACTTTAGTTGCAGATAATTCTTCCAAAGTTTTATTAGTTTCCAGATATGCAATAGTTGCTGTAGGGTCTAATTGTTTTACATGTAGCAGGGCTTCATAGTCGAAACTAATATAGTCAACCCAAGCCTGAGCCTTGTATTTATGAACGAGCTGAACAGCTGAGTCAGCAAGAGCTAAACTACGCTCTTTTCCTTTTTGTGAACCTTTAAGTTCTAACACCAAACGTGTTTTATTTTGTTGTTGTATACATTCAAGATATGCCTCAAGTGAGGGAACAAAATCTCCATTTTTTAATGGAATCTCCATCAATGTCTGAGCAGGAGTATCTTCTACAACCTTGCCACCTATTGTTGGGTCATGAGAAAGAATCACTTTATTGTCGGATGATAACCAAACATCAAATTCGGCAGCTTCACATCCTAATTCTATTGTATTTATTAATGAACTCATCGAGTTTTGACTGGCTTCATGATTTTTCCATGCGCCTCGGTGAGCTATTACTTTGTTGTGAATAAATTCATCTTTCACTAATTCGAAAGCTTTATTACCACAACTGCTTTTAATTATTATTTCGTATCTGAAGGGTGATGATGCAGAGAGTTCTACATTTGGTTTTAATCTAATATAACCGGATTGGTCAATTAGAAATAGGTTTGATGTGTCTTTTGCTAAAGTTACATTCTCGTTATTTGAGGATATAAATCTACCGATCGCAGCTCCTTTTACATTGACGGGTATAGTATATTTGTCAAGGGTAGGCAATATTGTTGTTGCTGAAATGGATAAACAAGACATACAAACTAATAGGAATAATATTGTTTTTTGAGCTCTCATGGGATTTAGATAAAAATATAATAGGGGCAAAAATGTGCCCCTATTATATAAATTTATTATTTAGAAATTAGGGTTCTGAACTAATACTCCATTTGATTTATCTATTTCAACCTGAGGTATCGGAAGTAATGCGTGCTTGTCTTGGTAATTTGTTTTACCTGCAGCATGTAATACTTCTTTTGCAATTCCCCAACGTACTAGGTCATAGAAACGGTCTGGTTCAAGACCAAGCTCTACTCGTCTTTCATGACGGATAGCATCTCTTAGCTCAGTTTGACCGTTAGTTGTAACTTTAGGAAGGATAGATGCATTGTTACCACGAGCACGGCTTCTTACTTGTTCCAAATAGTTTAGAGCATCTGAACTCATACCTAGTTCGTTAGAAGCTTCTGCAGCCATCAAAACAACATCTGCATAGCGTATTAATCTGATATTTACCCAGAATCCCGCATTTGTAAATTGTTGACGTAAAGCTGGGTCAGTATATGCTTTTTTATTATATGCAGCTCCCATTGCACTAGATATTGGAGACTCTCCAAATGGTGTATTGGTATTTTCTGGAGTGATAGGATCAATTACATTACCAACTTGACGACGGAAATACAATAGAGTTGCATCTTTACGTGGATCTCCTGCTTCATATGCTTTATCCTTAAGTATGCTAGTTGCCATATGCCATCCCCATCCAAGGTTCCATTGGCCACTACCTCTTACGCCTTGTACTTCTGCAAATTGACTTCCTATAGTTCCTGAATTTGGTTTAGCTGCAGTAGCTAAACATTGTAATTCGAAAACTGATTCAGGTGAGTTTTCTCCTTCATCTGTAAAGATTTTATCGTAAGGAGTACTTAGGTTATAGAAGCCTGAGTTTATAACTTCTTTTGATGCAGCTAGCATATTTGTCCAATCGTTACGCATCATATAAGTTCTGGCTTGTAATGATCTTGCTGCTCCCCAGGTCAATCGACCAGTAAAGCTATCTGACCAGTGGGTAGGTAAGTATTTTACAGCTACTTCCAAGTCTGCATCAATAAGCGCATATATATCTGCTGCTGGCGATTTCGCAATATTTGCTTGTGCAGGATCTGTCACTCTAAAATCTATCTTAGGCACTTCTCCAAAAGCTCTTACTAAATTAAAGAAAGCATATGCTCTGAAAAATTTAGCTTCAGCATAATTGATTGTGTCTTGACTTGTTTTAGTTGATTGTCCTTCAATACCGCTTATGGCAGTGTTACAGTTAACTATGATTTTGTAGTTTTCAGTCCAATAGCTAGCTAAAACTCCATTTGTTGTATTGTACTCAAAGTCATCAAAGAAGGCTGCTTGATCGGAACCATCACCAGCATCACTACCTTTTTCTGAGTCTTCAGAACGGAAATTATGTATGGCGAAAGCGGGTATACCAGCTGTAATATTGTAACCTCTCATTAGTCCGTAAAGCTGGAATACTCTTCCTTGATTTATACCACCGGGAGCATCATCTTCTGTTAAATCACCAAGAGGGCTTCTATCTAAAAAGTCACTACAACTTGTTAGAGATAGTCCGGCTATAAGTACTGCCGGAAGTATATATTTTTTTATTAATCGTTTCATAAAAATATTTTTTATATAATTAGAAAGTAAGATTTAGACCAAAAGTGTATATTGCAGGCATAGGATAAGAACCATTGTCAATACCAAATGCAGTAGCATCACCTCCTAATTCAGGTGTATAACCTGTATTGTTTTTCCAAGTTTTTAAGTTCTGAGCATTTACAAATACTTTTAATGCTTTTAAACGTACTTTTTTCAATGCATTTTGATCGAAAGTATAGCCTAATTGAATATTTCTAATTCTGAAGAAACTACCATCTTCGATATAATAAGTAGAATTTTCGTTATTGATTGTACGAGTTGTATTCAATATAGGTTCAGAGTTAGATGTTCCTTCTCCAGTCCATCTGTTAAGTCTGTGCTCCATGAAATTGAATTGAGACCAGTTATAGTTATCCCAAGTTCTGTAAATTTCATTACCTGCTACACCCATGAAATCAATACCTACATCAAAGTTCTTGTAATTAAGTCCTAATGTGATACCATAAGTGAAATCAGGAGTTGGATTACCGATCATACCTCTATCAGCTGTTGTGATTTGGCCATCACCGTTCATATCTTTAAATTTAAGATCTCCCGGTTTTACAGTGGTCAAAGTATTCTTTGGAGAATTAGCTATGTCAGCATCAGATTGATATACACCATCTACTGTATAGCCATAGAAAAATCCAATAGGATATCCGGCTGTAGTATGTGATATGTTTTTATCTCCTTTTATGATTGTATAGCCATCTTGAACAAGCGATTTTACTTTGTTATCTATTGTGGTTAGGTTACCACTTATGCTATATCCCCAATCGGAATTAATCTTGTCACTCCAAGAAGCAGCTACTTCAAAACCTTTATTTTGAATTTCACCTAAGTTTCCTAAGCCAGGAGTTGTTCCTGCAATACCAGGTATTTCAGCTAGAAGGTCTTTTGTGTTTTTCTTGTAATATACACTTTCTAAGCGCAATCTATTTGCAAGCATATTCATCTCAAAGCCAGCTTCCCAAGCTTCGATCTTTTCCCATCTTAAATTAGGATTTGGAATGTACTTCAATGAATATGAAGGATATTCTACTGATGGATTACCAAATATAGCAGATGTTGAATTAGTTAAAAGGGGTTGTGCTGGATATGGAGTCTCCATATTTTGGTTACCTAGTGTACCCCAAGATCCTTTTATCTTTAAGAAGTCAATAAATGACTGATTTTGCATGAAGTCTTCTTCAGACATAACCCATCCTCCACCAGCGGAGTAGAAATTTTGCCATTGGTTTCCTGTATAGTAGAATGCAGAAGAACCATCACGACGGAAAGAACCATTAAAAAGATATTTATTCTTATAGCTATAAAGCGCTCTTAAAAGGAATGATACTGTAGATCTCTCCCATTGCTCACTTTCTGTTTTTGATGTACTAGGGTCACCCATGCTTACATACCATTTGTCAGGGTTGTTAGGTATTGGTAATCCATTACCTTGAGCTCTTTCAGCAGTAAGACTAGTTAAGCTATTATAGAATGTCGTGAAACCTGCTGTTGCTGTAATGTTATGATCATTAATTTTATTAGTATAAGTTAAGATATAATCAGCTTGTATTTTAGTTTCATCAATTTTGATTTGTTTGATACTTGTTTTCTTAGTTCCTAAAGTATCAATAGGGTTAGGTCCTAGAATTGATGGATCATATACAGCAACGATAGGAATGTATGTGCGGCTATCATCTGATCTGTAGTCTAGAGCAAACATCGTTTTGAAATTGAAGTTTTTAAGGAAGTTGACTTCTCCATAAATATTACCTCCACCACGATAGTTTATAGCTTTCGTTGTATTGTTTCTTGCACTAACATCAACCATCGGGTTTTCTATTTGGCCTTTTTGAAAGCTAGGAAGTGCATGATATAGTTGGAATTCTTCATTGAATACCGGTGCTACTGGAGCTGCTCTCAAAGCTCTAAGAACCTCTTTTTGGTCAGCAGGAGTTAGTCTTGCTCCATTAAATTGGAATCCAACTTTAATGTCTTTAGTCAGCTTATAGTCGCTACTGAAATTTACAGTTGCTTTGCCAAATTTTTCATGCTGAATGTTTCCTTCTTCAGAAGCATAACCTACACCTAAATAGAATGTACTTTTTTCAGTAGAACCTGTTATGCTAATATTACTATTTGACATGAATCCTGTTTGGAAGATCTCGTCTTGCCAGTCTGTATCAGCTTGCCAGTTTGTAAAATCATAAGGTTTATTTCCTTGGTTTACTAATTGCTCATTGTAAAGTTCTTTAAACTGTGAAGCATTGGTAAGTTTAACCTTGTCTACAACTTTCTTAAAACCAAAAGCAGTATTAATGTTTACTAAAGTTTGGCCTTCTTTAGCTCTTTTTGTATTGATAATGATAACACCATTAGCTCCACGTACACCAAAAATAGCTAGAGATGAAGGGTCTTTAAGAATTTCCATAGTCTCTATATCTGCAGGATTCAGGAAATTAATGTTGTCATTAAATAATCCGTCTACTACATATAAAGGTTTGTATCCATTGATTGAGTTTGTTCCTCGAATACGAATCTCTGGATCTTGACCAGCTTTACCCGTGTTTATTACTTGAACCCCAGCTACTTTACCTTGGATAGAAGCTAAAGGATTGGTTGCTGGTTTAGTGAATACATCATCTCCTTTTACTGTTACAATAGATCCGGTAAGGTCTCTCTTTTTCGCTGTACCGTAACCAATAACAATTGCAGTTTCTAGTTGGTGTGTATCATCAGTTAAAACAACGTCAATTTTAGTTCTTGATCCAACTGTGATTGATTCGGGCTTCATCCCTAAAAATGAAAATTGAAGAATGTCACCTGCTTTCGCATTAATAGAGTAGTTACCATCAAAATCGGTAACTGTTCCTGTTGTGGAACCTTTTACTGTGACACTAACTCCGGGTAGTGGATCTTTTTGCTCATCGGTGACTACTCCTGTAACTGTAGTCTGAGCAAATGCATTTGAAATGCTTGCTGAGAAGATTAAGAATAGCAGAAGACAAAGCTTCATGCTCATTCTCCTCATAGAGGTTAATCTAGTTTCTTTCATGGATTTCTGATTTTACTGTTAAACATTTTTCATTCCTTCTGATAAGTATAATATTCCTTAAAGACGCCATAAAGAATTTTGGGAACTATTATCTTATTTTCTGTAAATGATTTAGAACAAATGTAAAAACAGTAAGTTCAGTGGGTACGAGATTTTTTGCATAACGAATACATCTGCCTCCGATTTAACAATGTGATCACCTCATTATTACTACTCAAACGAATATAATTATTTATATATTAAATATTTATGTTTTGTTTTTAGAGGGCTTATATTTGTAAAAAGAAGTCGTTTAAGTGCTGATGAGAAGGGATTTCAAGCTTTTTACGTAGCCTGTATCTGCTATTTTCTACTGCTCTGACCGAAATATTCATTAATGTAGCTATCTCTTTAGAATCTAAATTTAGCTTGAGACATGCGCAAAGTCGTAAATCATTAGCCGTAAGTTGGGGGTAAGTTTCCTTTATTTTTTTAAAGAAATTTGTATGTTTCTGTTCAAATTTAATAAGAAATGTTTTCCAATCTTCTTCGCTATCTAGACTGCTGTTTAGTAAAGTATTTATTTTTTGATATAGAGGTGTTAGAGTTTTGTTATTTTGTTTAGTTGAAAATTCTTCCACTTCATTTTTTATCTTTAGAATAAGTTCATTTCGCTGTATTATAAAAGAGGTTTGAGATAGAAGTTCAGCGTTCTTCTCTTCAACTTCTTTTTGTAAATGCTCATTAATAAGATTAAGACGCTTAGTTTCTAACGTACGAAGCTTCTTCAAATGTATTTTTTTGTATTTATACTGAATATAAAGTATTATAGAGGCAATAAGCATAATAAACAAGAGGCAATAAGCAAGAACAGCCCATCCTGATTGATGCCATGGGGCTAAGACTTCAAAGGGAAATTGTATTTCTTCAGATCTGTTCCCTTGTCTATCTACAGCTACTACGATGAAAGTGTATTTTCCTTTGGGCAGACGTTCATAGGTCATAAAATTTTGATTCTTTAGTGCATGCCATTGATCGTCTAAGCCCTCTAATTTATATTCAAAGGAGATATTTCGAGTAAGAGTTTCTGCTGTTGAGAATCGAAATTTTATTGTGTTGAAGGAATGATTTATTTGATTGAAATTATTATCCAGATAAACGGATTCACCATTGGCATTGGAAATTTTAATGGACTTGAAATAGGGTTGGGCTATAGGATCATTTTTTGCTGTCACTTTGTTCTGACAAAGTAAAAAGCCATTGTCTAAGCAGATGAGGCTCAGATCGTCATCTAGAGTAACTATGTTTTCGAAATTGTCAATCATCGAAAAGTTCTTATAACCGATGTCAATTATAAATTTTATTTGAGCTCTATTGTCATTATACACTACATTGTAGATAAGATCGTTTCCGATAATCCAGAAATTCTCAGGAGTGATGTTCACAACCTCTTTGAGACCCGAAATGCTACTAAAACAGTCATTTAAAGCTTGCTCTGGAACGATAGTTCCCTCAATATCGTTGTATGTATAGAATTTATTGTTTCCTAAAAAGGCTACACGTCCACCTACTTTAAAAAGTTTCAGTTTATACGGAATATCTTGTTTGTCTTCATTACCATAATACTTAAATGATTCTATTTTAGAAAAATCATCATTGAGTCGGGTTCTGTATATTCCCTTATTCATGTGTTGTAACCAAACATTATTCAAGTGATCTGTTTGTACTTTTTTTATTGGCTCTTGTACTTGATTTAGGACATGGAGAGTTTGAGTTTTCTTGTCTATGGACATCAAGCTAATATAAGTACCAAGCAAGAGGTGATCTTTGTCTTTCTCCATAGTATAAAACACACCGGTATTTATAGAGTAGGGAGATGTTACAGATAGATTCTGATCAATAATCAATAATCCTTGATTATGTGAGCAATATAGCTTATCGTCAATAACATTCAAACTCCAGGTTTGTCCTCCCGTTTTAGGAAGGAGTGTAAATTTGGATAGTGCATTCATACTATAAAGATCATTTTTGTCAATATAATATACACCTTGATTAGTTCCTATAAATAGTTTACCCTTATATAGTGAAGCAGAATAAACAGCTCCAATTTTACCAGTAGGATCAGTCATGCAACTTATTCCGTTTAGATACTGTATGCAAGAGATTCCCCTATCCAGACCTGCCCAAATTGTTTTAGAACGATCTTCATATAATGATAGTACTGTATTGTTGTGTAAGTATGTTTCGGTGTTGAAGTGATTTGTAATATTGCCATTAGGAGAAACCTCATAAATACCACTCAATATGGTTCCAAAGTAATAATTACCATTACTTGCAGCCAGACCGCAGTTCACGCTACCATCAATGAGAGATTTGTTGCTATTCCATATTTTGAACTCTGAGCCGTCGTAAATATATAGCCCCATTGACGATGTACCTATGATGTATTTATTGTCGGGTGTAGGAAGTACAGTTCTGACTTCGGTTTTTGAGAAGATTTCGCTGCCGGCTATTTTTTCGTATTGGTTACCTACGATTTTGAAAAGACTTCCCGCCATTTCCTGAATCCATAATTCATCTTTGACCTTTATCAGAAATAGTATGTCTTTTTCTTGTGGAAATTTATAAACATTGTTCTGATCGTAGATATAAATGTTTTTAAAGGATTGAAAATAAACGAGATTGTCCCTTTTCCATATTCTCCAAATATCATCATTGTGTAGTCGTCCACCCGGAAGGTTGTCGCTAAGCGATGTATATTTAAGTATTCCGCTAATATCTCTGTCCCATCGACCGAATTCTTCGTATCCTCCAGTAAATATCGTCTGATTAGAGGCTGCATATATAGCTCTTACTACATCTGCTTTATGTAATTTATTCAAGTTCCAATCAATTCCGTCGAATTCCAATAATCCGAGATCGTTTCCGATGTACATTATTCCTTTTTCGTCTTCGCTTAAAGACCAGTTTTTATTACCAGCTTGATAATCGCTTCTGCTGAAGTTTATAATGTTAGGATTGTTGGCTATTATTGGTGAATGTGATAATATAAAGACACTTATTAGTATCAAAAATAGATAACGGATCATCTTTTTACTGACTTTTTATTGTATATCTGGTATGGTTTCTGTAATGAAAAGATAAAGATATAGAAAAATAGATTAATTTTGATGTGTGAAAATATTAAAGGGTACCAATGTGCCTAATCTTAGATAAGTATTGTGCCTAAGATAGATATAATTGAGTATGGTGATAGATACTTGAAAAAGACTTATAGATGATAGAATTTAATAATGATATAAATATACAGGCTGTTTTGACACATTTTGGTGTGACAACAGAGGATTTACAAAAGGTATTATATGAAGCTTTGGCTAAAGGAGGCGATTATGCCGATCTTTACTTTGAGCATACTATAAACAGCAGTATATCTCTTCGGGATGGAGAGGTAAACAGAACCTCTTCGAATATCGATTATGGAGTAGGTGTTAGGGTAGTCATAGGAGAGCAAACAGGATATGCTTATGTTGAAAATACAGTGTTACCCGATATGCTTAGAGCTGCCCGAACTGCCGCAGGAATTGCTCATGCACCTAAGCAAAGTAATCCTATAAATATAAAAGAAGCTCATTTTCCTAATTATTATAAGGTTGGGAAATCGTGGGAAGATGTTTCAGTAAATGAGAAAAAGTCATTTATAGAAAAACTCAATGCGCGAATATTCGAAATGGATTTGCGAGTAATAAAAGCGAGTGTTAGTTTGAATCACTCAACATCTTATATTCTGTTTTTCAATTCGGAAGGAACCCTTTCGTGGGATTATCGTCCGATGGCTATAATGTATGGAGGATGTACTATGGAGCAGAATGGCAAAATAGAAAATGGTTTTGCTTCACGTGCCTATCGCAAGGGTTTTGAATTCTTGAATGATGATCTTATTGAAACATTGGCAAGAGAGTCAGTCTCTCAAACAGCACTAATGTTTGATGCTGTAAAACCTAAAGGAGGCGAAATGCCTGTTGTGATGGGTGCCGGAGGTTCCGGTATATTGCTGCATGAGGCGATAGGGCATGCTTTTGAGGCAGACTTTAATCGCAAAAACGTATCTATATTTTCTGATTCTTTAGGAAAAACGATCTGTAATCCCAATATAAATGTAGTAGATGATGGTACAATAGAATTTGCCAGAGGAGCTATAAACTTTGATGATGAAGGTATTGAAAGCCAAAAGACTTATATCGTAAGAAATGGTATTCTCGAAAGCTATTTACATGATAGAATCAGTGCTAACTATTATGGTGTGAAGCCAACAGGTAACGGACGCCGCCAATCATTTCGCTATGTACCTATGCCCCGTATGCGCGTAACGTATATGGAATCAGGTAATATGACCAACGAAGATATGATTGCGAGTGTAAAACAAGGTGTGTATGTTGATAATTTCAGCAATGGGCAAGTTCAGATAGGTGCAGGTGATTTTACGTTCTATGTAAAAACAGGCTATTTAATAGAAAATGGAAAACTGACTCAACCTATAAAAGATATTAACATTATAGGAAATGGTCCGAAAGCTTTAGCTGATATTACGATGGTGGGTAATAATCTGAAAATTGATGAAAGCTCGTGGACTTGTGGAAAGGATGGACAAAGTGTACCCGTAGGACAAGGTCTTCCTTCGGTTTTAGTTAGTAAACTGACAGTAGGGGGAGAATAGTGAATTCAGTTTTAAATTTGCATTATTAAATAAGGATGTAATGAAAGAATTTATAAGTGATATATCAAAAGAAAAATTTCCGATCTCCCAAAGGATTTCCGGAACATCAATTAGGTCATCTATTCTTGAATTGATTCAAAAAGAACATCCCGATTTTGATAGGAGTAAATTTCTTGCAATTCCGGAAATGAACCTTTTTCGCGAAAAATACATTTCGGCATATCTTACCGATCAGTTAGGTGCATTATCTGATCTCGAACAAAAAGTATTGTCTTCGGTAAAAGATCGTTCAACTTTAACAGATAAACTTGACGACGAACAAAATCAAAGATTAACAGCAGGTCAGAAAGTCGCAGATAAAGTGGCCACTTTTGGAGGAAGCTGGACTTTTATTATCTCTTTTGGCGTTTTTATTTTTCTATGGATATCATTAAATATATTTTGGTTTGCCAATAAAGGATTCGACCCTTATCCATTTATTCTACTAAATCTTTTGCTATCGTGTTTGGCTGCTATACAGGCTCCGATAATAATGATGAGCCAAAATCGTCAGGAGGAAAAAGATCGAGATCGTTCTAAAAAAGATTACATGGTTAATCTAAAATCGGAACTAGAAGTAAGAGCGTTGCATGAAAAGATAGATCATTTGATGATATACCAACAACAAGACCTTATTGAGATTCAGAAGATTCAAATAGAAATGATGAATGATATATTGGCCCAAGTAGAGAAAAATAATAAGAATAATCAATTTTGACTATATATATCCGAAGTCTGAGACTTACCTTATTCCGGCTAAATAAAACAGTATATAAATAATTAAAAAGTAATTAATCGAGCAAAGAAATCTATGAAAAAGCATTTACTTCTTTCTTTACTTCTATTCGCGGTATCCATTCTCTCTTATTCGCAGGAAATTCAATTACATTTCGATCCACGTCACACTTTGAATAATGATGTTGCTCCACGAAATTATTTTACAGCAACATTTCAGATGTTCAAGCCCGATAAATGGGGTTCTACCTTTGGTTTTATCGATTTTGATTTTAATCAAAGCAAGGGCAATATAGGTTTGGCTTACATGGAGATTTATAGAAATATAAAGGTTGGTAATAGTCCTATTATGCCTCACATCGAATTTAATGGGGGAATTGTGAGAGGTGACAACTTCTCTGGTTTTTCCATTCCCAACGCATATATGGTAGGAGGGGCGTACGATCATGCTTTTGGTTCAGTATTTATTAGTACTTATTTGGTTTATAAGTACAATACTTTTGATAAAGCGAGCCACGACGTACAGTGGACAGGTATTTGGAATACGAACTTATTCAATAATAAAGTGACATTAACGGGATTTATTGATGTGTGGACAGAAAATAAAGACAGAGTAACAGGTAAAGGTGGTAAGAAATTTATATTGTTGACCGAACCTCAGTTCTGGTATAACATAGATAAAAATATAGCTTTTGGGAGTGAAATAGAAATTACCAATAATTTTTATGCCAACTATAATAATAAGCTATATGTATTTCCTACTATTGCAGGTAAATGGACTTTCTAATACAATAGATCAATGAATAATATGTTAGAGAAAATTTTTAAACTAAAAGAAAATAATACAACTGTTCGTACAGAGTTGTTCGCAGGGTTGATTACCTTTCTGACCATGTCGTATATTCTGGTTGTAAATCCGAATATTTTGGGAGAGGCTCATATGGATAGAGCTGCTGTTTTTACAGCTACGGTTTTAGGTTCTATTATTGCAACACTCTTCATGGCGTTTTTCACCAATTTGCCGGTAGCACAAGCTCCGGGAATGGGACTTAACAACTTCTTTGCTTTTACCGTAGTGTTGACTATGGGGTATACATGGCAATTTGCTTTGACTGCAGTTTTTATAGAAGGTATTATCTTTATCCTTCTCACATTCTTTAATGTTCGGGAACTGATCGTCAAAAGTATTCCACGAGTTTTGAAAGAAGCTATTCCGGTAGGAGTAGGTTTATTTATAACATTAGTGGGACTAAAAAGTGCCGGAGTAGTAGTTGGTAACGATGCAACGCTGGTTTCTTTAGGTGATATGGCAAATCCACATGTCTGGATAGCATTAGCTGGTGTTGTTATAACAGGTGCATTATTAGCTCTCAATGTAAATGGAGCTATTCTTATAGGTATAGTTGCTGCTACAATTGGAGGTGTTTTTGCGGGAGTTGTTCACTTTCCCGAAGGTAATTGGGTTAGTTTGCCACCTTCTTTAGCTCCAACATTTGCCCAATTCGAATGGGATAAGGTCCTTAGTTTCGATATGGCCTTAGTTGTATTCACATTCTTGTTTGTGAATCTATTTGATACCGTAGGAACTCTTATAGGCGTTGTTTCTAAGGCTGGACTGACAGATAGTGAAGGCAATTTTCCACAAATTAAAAAGGCGCTGTTTGCTGATGCATTAGGTACAACTGTTGGTGCAGTGCTTGGTACAAGTCCCATTACTGCCTATGTAGAGAGTTCGTCAGGCGTTGCAGCCGGAGGGCGTACGGGATTGACTTCCGTAAGTACTGCCTTTATGTTTGTATTGGCTTTGTTCTTTGCACCTCTTTTCCTTATCGTCCCTGCTTCAGCAACGTCTCCAGCACTTATTGTTGTAGGTTTATTTATGATTTCGGCAGTGGCTAAAATTAACTTTAATGACATCACAGAATCATTACCTGCTTTTGTTACATTGATTTTTATGCCATTTACATATAGTATTGCTCAAGGAATTGTGTTTGGTATTCTTACCTTTTTCTTTGTGAAAATATTATCAGGCAGATATAAAGATGTTTCTGCTGTAATATACGTATTGGCAATTTTGTTTATAATAAAGTTAGGACTTGATGCTGCCCACATTTGGGAGAAAATGTAAAACAGATATTTCAGTAAGAAGTGTAACTGTAATTGTTTTATTTACTTAAAAAGAAAAAAATGAATCTTATAACAGATCAAAATAAAAGTATAGCACAGTGGGCAATGAATATAGCCTTGAAGAATGGGTGTTCTGCATCGAGAGTATCTTTAACTGTTGCCAACAATAATTCTTTTGAGTATCGAAATAGTCAATTAGATAAATTGCACCAGAGTTCAGAAAATAAGCTGTATGTAGAATTATATGTAGATGGTAGATATGGAACTCTTTCTACGAATAGGCTTGAAAAGTCGGAGTTAGAATCTTTTATAAAAGATGGCATTGCTTCTACTCGATTTTTAGCGCCAGATTTGTGTCGCCAATTACCCGATATGGCACGCTGTTACAAATCGGATAAAAATGAAGATCTGGATCTATTTGATCCTACATTCTTTGATTATTCTGTAGACCAGAAACTAGAACTAGCGAAGGCAACAGTAGAGGAAATTTATGGAACCGATCCGAGAATAGTATCCGTTGTATCGAGTTATGATGATGGGTGTGGAGCAGAGTATATGGTGGCTAGTAATGGGTTTGAAGGTGAGATACAAGATACAGCTTTCAGCCTTACATCTGAGGTTGCGTTGAAAACTGCGGGAGATGCCCGTCCCGAATCTTATTGGTACGATAGTAAATTGTATTGGTCTGATTTGGTAAAAGAAGGAATTTCTCAGAAAGCATTCAAAAGAGCATTGCAAAAACTAGGTCAAACAAAAATACGATCGGGTAAATACAATCTTATTTTGGATAATACAGTTTCGATGAAATTATTATCTCCACTTATTTCGGCTATGTATGGAAGTGCAATTCAGCAGAAAAGTACATTTTTATTAGATCGATTAGGTGATAAGATAGTATCGGACAAGCTTACTGTGACTGATAATCCTCACTTGAAACGCTCATTCGGATCGCGCTGGTACGATGGTGAAGGGGTTGCTACAAAAGATCAAGTGTTGATCGATAAAGGTGTTTTAAATACTTACTTTGTTGATACATATAATGCTCTTAAATTAGATATATTACCTACTATTGCATCCCCATCTATAATTAAATTGAAGCATGGAACTCGCAATCATACACAATTGCTAGAATTGATGCATCATGGTATTTGGGTGACAGGCTTCAATGGTGGAAATACTAATAGTACTACAGGAGACTTTTCTTTCGGAATAGAAGGATTTTGGGTTGAGAACGGTATTGCAACCACTCCAATCAGTGAGATGAATATTACAGGGAATGTACTTGACTTATGGAATAACCTAATAGAGGTTGGTAATGACCCTCTTTCTCTAAATTCATCTCGACAAATACCTTCTCTTTTATTTGAAAATGTTAGCTTTAGTGGGTTATAAAGATTAGAACCGAGAATTATTTATAATAGAAAAAGATGGAAGTATCACTTCCATCTTTTTTGTTGTTGTAAGGTGATAATCTTATTTTCTGCGAATCACATTTACATCACCGGCTTCTTTGTATCGTTTATTATCAGAGCCTAATGCTTCTATAACCCAGAAGTAAACACCAGTATTTACATACTTGCCATTATATTTACCATCCCATCCTTTCGACGGGTCTGTCCACTCATATATCTTGTTTCCCCATCGGTTGAATATAGAGCATTTGAACCTGATTAATGATTTATATTCTCCTATTCTGAACACTTTGGCTGTTTCGCTATTTGCATCAGGGGAGAAATAATTCGGTGGTTTTTCAAGCGAAGATTCCGATATTGAAAATTCTACACTTGTGCTGGTTAGGCAAGACGGACCTCTACTAACAGATTCCAGAACAACTTTATAGTTTCCAGATTCGTTGAATGTAAATCTAATGTTTCGATCAGTGTAGCGTACTATTGCATTCTCCAAATCGGAGGTGTTGTAAATAAACCATGTATAGAAATGTGCCGTTGGTTCATTGGCATATCCATAGAAGTTTATTTCGGCTGGAGCAGAACCTCCTAAATCTGAGGTTACCCCATTTGAAGCACTTGCTGAAACCTGCTCGGCTACAATGAAAACTTTGGTTGCAATGGCAGTATAATCTGTACTCTCTTTGTATATGTTTAATTGGAAGTGTTCAGCAAACTGATCTCCACTTATTTTGAATTTGGTATTCGTCAAAGGAGCATCAATTGTTCGATATGTACCTATATCAATTGGACCTATTTCTCTAATCAGAGGTGTGAAATCTTTAGTTGATCCATCCAGATCAGCGTATTCTATAGTGTATTTTCTAAGTACAGAGTATTCTCCTCCAATAGTAGAATAATAATGTAGATCGTCAGATTTATCAATAAGTAATCTCAAAACAGTACACTGTTCTTCTGTTTCAGCAGATCTGTCTGGTTCGATAGAGTTGAAGATGGGTAAATGTTGACTGTAATCTATAATCCATATTATGGGATTAGCTTTTCCGTTTACTTCAGCGAAATATCCTCTTGAATCCTGAAGATTATTTATAGTGTAGGTGGTTTTGTTTCCACTATTGCTCGTTGAGATTTCAGAGTAAGGTATTAATACTTTATCGTCAATAGAACGTGTGTACTTATAGAAACGTACTACCGCTGCATCGGATGTATAAGATATACTTGCTCCCGAAAAAGTATTTAATAGATAAACTTTCTCTATGCCCGTGCCTGCTAGTCCTTCTGTATATTCGTATGGCTGTCCTAGCCCGCCCGACACAGTATATTGTGCGGATAGGGTGAGGGTGAATAATAATAAAAGATTAGCTAAAAGATACTTCATTCTGTATGGAATTTCTTGCTAAGATAGTGTTTTGAGACTTTATTGAACAATAAACCCTCTATTCTTAACGAAAGAGGGTTTTATTTTATTATGTAGTAAGCTTTGTTTTAAGCTTTTTCCATGTTATTTGCAAGTACACCCATTTTTTTGAAAATGGCTCCGATTTTATCTAAGGCAATGTCTACTTGTTCTTTAGTATGAGTAGCCATTAGAGAGAATCTAATTAGTGTATCTTTAGGCGCAACAGCCGGCGATACTACAGGGTTTACGAATATACCTTCTTCGAATAGAGTACGAGTTATAATGAATGTTTTCTCGTTGTCTCTGATGTATAATGGTATAATCGGACTGCTTGTATGTCCTATTTCACATCCTAATTGGCGGAAGCCGTTCAATGCGTAATTGGTAATATTCCACAGATTCTCTACACGATCGGGTTCGCTCATCAATATATCAAGTGCAGCATTAGCGGCAGCAGTTGCTCCCGGAGTTACACTCGCACTGAATATATAAGGGCGTGAGTTGTGACGAAGATAATCGATAATTGTTTCTTCTGCTGCGATAAAACCTCCGATAGATGCTAGTGATTTGCTGAAAGTACCCATGATAAGATCCATGTTATCGGTTAATCCGAAATGATCATGAACACCTTTACCATTGAAATCACGACCGAAAACACCTAATCCATGAGCTTCATCGATCATTATGTTTGCATTGTATTTTTTAGATAACTCAACAATTCCAGGTAAGTTAATAACGTCACCTTCCATGCTGAATACTCCATCAACTACAATAAGTTTTACTTTGTCTGGTTCACATTTTTGAAGTTGTTTCTCCAAAGATTCCATATCGTTGTGACGAAATTTCAACTTTGTAGATAGTGAAGCTCTGTTTCCCTCGATAATAGATGCGTGATCTAATTCGTCCCAGAGGATGTAATCTTCACGACCGGTTATACAACCAACTACGCCTTGATTTACATTGAATCCGGTTGAATATACTAAAGCATCTTCTTTACCAACAAAAGCAGCTAATTTTTTCTCTAGCTCAACATGGATGTCTAGCGTTCCGTTTAGAAAACGAGAACCCGCCATACCAGTTCCGTATTTACGGGTGGCAGCGATAGAAGCTTCTATAACTTTAGGGTGATTAGTCAATCCTAGATAGGCGTTTGAGCCAAACATTAAGACTTTTCTACCATTGATAACGACCTCAGTGTCCTGATCGCTTTGAATTTCTCTGAAATAAGGATAGATACCTGCCGCACGAGCATTTCTGGCAGCATCATATCGATATAGCTTATTACTTAATAGGCTCATAACTTTATAATAAATAGGAATATTAATTATAACTACTTTTTCAAGCTTTTCTTCTCAAAAAAAGCAGGCTGCAAAAATAGCTAAAAAAAATTAAAGAAACGATTTTGGTGGAAATATTTTACTGAATGTGCTATTAAACGAATTAAAATGATCTAATTTAATTTTCTTTAATGAAATACTAAAATGCAAAGCCACAATCTGTGTTTCTTTTATTAAATTTGCATTCTTGATTATATTGGAGATAATGAATAGGTACGTACGTCCTTTTTGTATTTCTCGGATAGATGCCACATTTGAAACGGGATATAATCCTTTAACGTATCTGGAAGCATCAATATACTAGGGAGTGGAATAATTTAATGGCAAAAAGAAAAGATAAGAATCGACATAGTTTTTGGAAACGACTACATTTTAAGTACCGTTTATCTATTTTAAATGAAAATACACTTGAAGAAGTGTGGAAACTTCGTGTTTCTATGTTTCATGGTATTATGTTGTATCTTACTTCTTTCTTCATACTGATGGTTATTGCCTCAGTTATTATTATAACAACACCTATCCGTAACTATTTACCGGGTTATCTTGATTCTGAAATCAGGGAACAAGCCATTCGCGCAGCTATTCAGGTCGATTCGTTGGAGCGTCAGCAAAGTTATCAGTTGGCGTATCTTGACAACATAAAAGATATTTTTGCAGGAAAGGTTCAGCCTGACTCTGAAAGTAAAGTGGATACTGTGACCATCTCAGAAACAGATAAGTCTTTGCAAAGTACCGATCGCGAACGCAAATATCGTTCTGAGTATGAAGATGCGGAGAAGTATAACTTGTCAACTATTTCTACTTCGGATGCTACTCCTACCGAAGGGGTGACTTTCTTTCGCCCGATTAAGGGTATAATTACAGGTAAATTTAATCTTCCTTCTCGTAACTATGGGGTTCAGATAGTAACGGCTGGCGAAAGTGTAGTAGCTACGCTCGAAGGCTCTGTTGTATTTGCTGGATATGCGGACAATGGATACATTATGCAACTTCAACATAAAAATGGCTTTATATCTGTGTACAAAGGAGTATCAATGGTTTTGAAGAAAACGGGAGATAAAGTTCGAACCGGTGAGGCTATTGCTATGGTAGGTAGTGGAAAAGATAATTCAGAAAAGAAAACATTACAATTCGAGCTTTGGTATAAGGGTAACCCTATCAATCCCGAATTATATATATCATTCTAAAAAATAGATGAAACGTAAACTCGCTATATTAGGATCAACAGGATCAATAGGAACGCAAGCATTAGATGTGGTTAGAGAGCACCCCGATAAGTTTGAGGTATATGCTATCACTGCAAATAATAGCTTGGATTTGCTGGTGAAACAAGCCCGTGAATTTCAACCTGAGGTTGTTGTGATTGCTAATGAAGATAAATATCAGGCATTAAAAGATGCCTTAGCCGATCTGCCAATTAAAGTTTGGGCAGGAATGGATTCTATTGTTCAGGTCGTTCAAAGCGAACCGATAGATATTGTTCTGACTGCTATGGTTGGTTATGCAGGTTTGGCACCCACAATCAGTGCTATAAAAGCAAAAAAGCCTATCGCTTTAGCTAATAAAGAAACGTTGGTTGTTGCAGGTGAATTGATAACCGAATTGGCTTTAGAGAACAAAGTGCCTATATTACCTGTAGATTCGGAACATTCGGCTATCTTCCAATGTTTAAATGGAGAGAATAGTCCGATTGAAAAAATACTACTCACAGCATCGGGAGGTCCTTTTCGAAAACTCAGTAAAGACGAGTTGCAAAAAGTGACTAAACATCAGGCTCTGAAACACCCTAATTGGGATATGGGGGCTAAAATCACTATTGATTCGGCAACCTTGATGAATAAAGGGTTCGAAATGATCGAAGCTAAATGGCTGTTTGGACTTACTCCTAGTCAAGTAGAGGTGGTTGTACATCCACAATCTATAATCCATTCGATGGTGCAGTTTGAGGATTCCTCTATAATAGCGCAAATGGGATTGCCCGATATGCGTTTACCCATTCAGTATGCATTTGCCTATCCGAATCGTTTGAAATCTAACTTCGAGCGTCTCGATATATTTAAGTTGGGTACTATGACCTTCGAAGAGCCTGATATGGATCGTTTCCGTAATCTGGCTTTTGCTTTCGAAGCGGCTAATAAGGGTGGAAATATGCCATGTATAGTAAATGCTGCAAATGAAATTGTAGTAGAAGCATTCTTAAAAGAAAAAATAGGATTTCTTGAAATGAGCGAAATCATTGAGAAAACAATGCTAAAGGCTTCATTTGTAGAGAGACCAACATACGACGACTATGTACAGTCGAATATCGAAGCCCGGGAAGTTGCCTCCGGTTTTGTAAACTAGTTGAAAGACAAGGGTTACGGCACGAACAAATTATAGAAAAAAGATCAGCGATCTTAATTATTTATTTTCTAAAACAGACTGATGGAAACATTTTTCATAAAAGCGTTACAATTAATTCTAAGTTTATCAATATTGGTTATTGTCCATGAATTCGGACACTTCTTTTTTGCCCGAGTATTTAAAATAAAGGTTGAAAAGTTTTACCTTTTCTTTGATATAGGTTTTTCTTTATTCAAGTTTAAGCCTAAAAATAGCGATACAGAATATGGTATCGGTTGGTTACCTCTTGGTGGGTATGTGAAAATTGCTGGAATGATTGATGAATCGATGGATAAAGAGCAAATGCAACAGCCTGAACAGCCTTGGGAATTTAGATCGAAACCTACATGGCAACGTCTATTGGTGATGATTGGCGGTGTATTGTTCAACGTTATTCTGGCGATATTTATATATTCTATGATTCTTTTCTCGTGGGGCGATTCTTATATCTCTTTTAAAGATGTGAGTCATGGAATGGAATTCAGTCAGGTTGGAAAAGATGCAGGTTTCCAAGATGGAGATAAAATTATAAGTGCGGATGGTAAAGAGTTGAAATTCCATATGGATAAAACATTGGATATAAATACTCTGATGAAATTTGCAAATGCTAAAGATGTTGTTGTAGAGCGTAATGGAAAGCTCGAAACAATAGCTATGCCTGATGATTTTGCCGATAAGATGATCTCTTCTAAGAAGATGGCCTATGAAATGAAGATTCCTCCTCTTGTAGATAGTGTGATGGTTGGAGGTGCAGCCGAAAAGAGTGGATTAATGAAAGGAGATAGCATTGTCTCTGTAAATGATAAATCTGTAGAATCTTTCGCAGGAATTAGACGAAATATTAGCGAAAATCTTAATGCTGATGTGGTAATTGGTTATTACAGAGGAGACTCGTTGCATCAGACAACTGCTCGTGTTGATAGTTTAGGTATTTTGGGTTTTACAGCAGTTCCTTTGACTTCTATTTGTGAGTTAAGGCATGATAATATTGGCTTCTTTGCGTCGTTTCCGGCAGGAGTAAATCTAGCAAAAGAGACATTTCAAGGATATATTGCACAGTTCAGATTCGTATTTACGAAAGAAGGTTTATCTAACCTAAGCGGATTTGGTGGTATAGGTGGCATGTTTCCTGCTACATGGGATTGGCAAGCGTTTTGGTTTATGACAGCATTTTTATCTGTGATTCTTGCTGTGATGAACATTTTACCAATACCAATGTTGGATGGTGGACATGTAATGTTCTTGCTATATGAAATGATTACTCGCCGAAAACCAAATGAGAAATTTCAGGAGTATGCTCAACTAGCAGGGATGGTATTTATTTTTGCTTTGCTGATTTATGCAAACGGAAATGATATATTTAAAGCAATATTTAAATAAGGTCTCAGACCTTTTGGTTATTCAGGCAAGTAAAATAACTATAGTTTAGCTATAACTTTAAAATATAGCATCAAATATTCACATTACTTAAAGAGTAAATACGGATAATGAAGGTCACAGATTTAATTCAAAATAATGGAAAAACCGCTTTTTCTTTTGAGATATTACCTCCTTTAAAAGGAAATAGTATTCAGAAAGCGTACAATATAATAGATAAGTTGATTGAGTTTGACCCTAAGTATATAAATATTACAACGCACCATAGCGAGAATATATATAAGGAGATGCCCGATGGAACAGTAACGAAGGTGAATGTAAGAAAACGCCCGGGCACTGTGGCTATTGCAGCCTCTATACAGAACAAGTACAATATTACAGCTATTCCTCACATGATCTGTAAAGGTTTCAGTAAAGAGGAAACAGAATATGCTTTGATCGATTTAAACTTCTTAGGCATTCATAATCTTTTATTATTGAGGGGTGATGCTCATAAGCTAGAGTCTGATCAATTGGCGGGTAATATGAATCAATACGCAACAGATCTGCAAATACAAGTAAATCAGTTTAACGAAGGCATAACCGCGGATGGAAGTAATTTCGAACGTTTCGAAACTCCGTTTTCTTATGGAATGGCGTGTTATCCGGAGAAGCACGAAGAAGCACCTAATTTAGAGTCGGATATCTATTATCTGAAAATGAAGCAGGCGCAAGGTGCAGAATATTTTGTGACTCAAATGTTTTTCGATAACAGTAAATATTTTTCATTTGTAGAACGCTGTCGTGCCGAAGGTATTACTATACCTATCATTCCGGGAGTTAAACCAATTTATAAGATCAATCATCTGACTCTTTTACCTAAAACATTCAGATCTGATATCCCCGAAGAACTTGCTGCCGAATTGAGAAAATGCAAATCGGATATTGAGGCAAAAGAAGTGGGTATAGAGTGGGGTATTAAGCAATGTAAAGAATTGATTCGATACGGAGTGCCTAGCATTCATTTTTATGCATTAATGGCTACCGAAAGTGTACGTCGTATAGCTAAAGAGGTATATTAATTAAATAAGTCTTGGACTTGTTTAAGTAAAAAAGACTCCGCAGTTTGATAATATACAAGTGATTATTCTAAAAAAGAAGATAAAGAAAAGTGTTTTTTAAAGATATAATAGGGCAGGAAGACGTAAAAGAGCAATTAATAAGTTCGGTAAAAAAAGGTATTATACCTCATGCCCGACTCTTTTGCGGACCGGAAGGGATAGGTAAATTATCTCTAGCAATCTCTTATGCCCAATATCTGAACTGCCTTGACCCTCAGGATAATGATTCTTGTGGAAAATGCAGTTCTTGTCTTAAATATAAGAAACTGGCGCATCCCGATCTTCATTTTGTTTTTCCAGTAATAAAGAAAGATAAAAAAGAGGTGTGTGATGATTATATTAATGAATGGAGAACTTTTGTAGGTGAACATCATTATTTTAGCTTAAGTCAATGGCTTGCATATGTTGGTGCAGAGAATGCTCAGGGTATGATTTATGCCAAAGAAAGTGAAGAGATAATCCGTAAACTTAGCCTTAAGATATATGAGGCCAAGTATAAAACGATGATCATCTGGTTACCTGAAAAAATGCACGAGGCTTGTGCTAATAAATTGTTGAAAATCATAGAAGAACCCTATGATAAAACTGTTTTTATATTAGTCTCTAACACGCCCGATCAGATTATAACAACAATACAGTCGAGATGTCAGCGTGTCAATATTCACAATATAACAGAAAGTGCTATTGTTGAAGCCTTGAAGTCTGACTATAATATATTACCCGAAGATGCTGTTTCGGTAGCCCACATTGCCAATGGTAGCTATCTGAAAGCTGTTGAAACAATAAGTTTAGATGAAGAACATAAGTTCTTCTTTAATCTTTTTGTACAGATGATGCGAGCTTCTTATGCTCGTAGTATCAAAGATATCAAGACTATTGCTAATGAAATAGCAACGGTTGGAAGAGAAAGGCAAAAGAATTTTTTAGTATATTGTCAGCGAATGATACGAGAGTACTTTGTCAGTAACCTCAGACACTCGGAAATGGTATATCTAAATCAGGATGAGAACCGCTTCGGAACTCGTTTTGCACCTTTTATCAACGAAAAAAACATAATAGATTTTACTGCTGAATTGGCGTTGGCAGAACGACATATTGAGCAGAATGTAAATGCAAAGATGGTTTTTTTTGACTTATGTCTTAAAATAACCATGCTTTTGAAAAGATAAATAATATAAACCCACAAAGTCGGAAAAGGGGCTTTGTTTTATTTTTAAACATTATGGAACTTAATTTAAATCCCAATAAACAGTACAAACCGGTAAACGATTGTTTAGGCACATGCAAAACGCCGACTGGTTGTACATGCGGTAGAAAGAAACAAACCGTTATAGTAAATGGACTGACAGTGAAGGCTTGTGGTTGTGGTAAAAATCCGGGAGGAGCTTGTGGTGGGGCCTTGAAAAAGGCTGAAGCTGAGGCTGCCGCGGGTTCATCATCAGAATCGGCTGCTCCGGCAGCATCAACAGGAGGAAGCTGTTGTTCGTCAGGCGGTGGAGGTTGCTCATCGGGTGGTTGTTCTTCAGGCGGCTGTTCGTCCGGAGGGTGTTCATCAGGTGGAGGCTGTTGTGGAAGTAGTAGTAAAGGTACTCATAAGCTAGAGGTTTTTGACTGGCTTTATGACATGCCAGAGTCTCAATTAGAGACCCAAATGGTAGAGGTTCAGTTTAAAAATACACGTAAAGGTTATTATTTGAATAGTAATAATCTTGATTTGTATAAAGGCGATATTGTTGCAGTAGAAGCTACTCCTGGACATGATATCGGTGAAGTTACTTTAACAGGAAAACTTGTTCTTCTGCAAATGAAGAAAAGTAATAATAGAGGACAACAAGGTGAACAGAAGCGAATCTATCGAGTTGCTAAACCTTTGGATATTGAGAAATTCAATGAAGCAAAGGCTTTGGAGCATAAAACAATGCTTAGAGCTCGTGAACTTGCAGAGAGTCTAAATCTGAATATGAAGATCAGCGACGTAGAGTATCAAGGCGATGGTAACAAAGCTATATTTTACTATATTGCTGATGAGCGTGTCGATTTCCGTCAGTTAATCAAGGTTTATGCAGAGCAATTCCGTGTAAAAATTGAAATGAAACAAATCGGAGCTCGCCAAGAAGCAGGAAGAGTAGGAGGGATTGGACCTTGCGGTAGAGAATTATGCTGTTCAAGTTCTATGTCTAACTTTGTTTCGGTATCAACGTCTGCGGCTCGTTTTCAGGATATATCTTTAAATCCTCAAAAACTTGCTGGGCAATGTGGTAAACTGAAATGTTGTCTTAATTATGAAGTAGATACTTATGTAGAGGCTCAAAAGAAATTGCCTTCTCGTGAAATTGTACTGGATACAAAAGATGGTGCATTTTTCCACTTTAAGACAGATATACTTTCGGGTATGATGACCTATTCTACCGATAAACATTTTGCTGCCAATTTAGTGACAGTAAATAAAGATCGTGTATATGAGGTGATAAAGATGAATAGAAACGGAAATAAACCTGTGAGAATAGACATCGAGAATGTTGAAGTTCAGGAAAAAGCCGGAGCTATGGATATCTTAGAGGATAATATCAATCGTTTTGATAACAATGCTAATAATAAAAATAGGAAGAAGAAGGTTGTAAAAGGTGGTGGACGCCCTCAGACTGAGGCTGCTCAAGCAACAGAACGTGAGCCTAAAGATGTAGCTGTTGTTAATCCCGAAAACAGAGAATCTAATCCTAATCAACAGCGTAGCAAGAGTCGAAATAATAACAACAGATTTAAAAATCGACCTCGTAATAATGAAAATCGGAATAATAACCGAAATGACAATTCGCCTCAGAATGAAGGATAAATTTATATACATAATAAGTATATTAATAATAGTATTTGTATGTCTCTCGTGTGAAAAACGAGAGGCATATTATCGTTTTAGCGAACTTAAGGATGCTAGTTGGAGTAGGCTCGATACGCTTTATTTCGATATAGACTCAATATCTGTTCCTCTTAATATGCCTTTGGATGTGACGATAGAGTTGGTAAATAACTCAGACTATCCCTATCAGAATATCTGGTTATATGCTTTGGATAATTTTGAAGATAGTGTGTTTACTCTTGAAGAAAAGCAGTATGAATTGGCTGATAAACTAGGTAAGTGGCATGGTTCAGGTTTTGGCTCTTTATATCAATTGCCTTTACTATACAAGAAGAATGTAGTGTTTTCTGAAAAGCGTAACTATCAATTGAAGATTGTGCATGGCATGCGTGATGAACCTTTGTTAGGTATCGAAAAAATAGGAGTTAAGATTGAAAGTGCTCAAAATTAAGTCTTTCGTTTGTCTGCCGCTATTCTGAGTAATATAGAAGTAGATGCGGCTATTTATAAGGTTATACTTTATTCGTTATTATTTTAATAAGACCTTCAACCCAATATTGTTCAAAGTTTAAGCAAGGAACAAAGGTAAATTCTTCACCTCCTGCTTTCATAAAGTTATCTCTGGCTACAATACCTATATCATAAAGAGTCTCTAAATTATCAGCCGGAAATCCCGGAGTGATAGTAATAACCCTTTTACTTCCATCAATGGGTAGCTGTTTCATAGTTTCATTCAAGTCAGGTTTCAGCCATTTACGACCAATTGCCGAAGAATAAACAATCCTATTCTTTTTAGGGTCAATATCTAGCTCTTTACTAACTAATCTTACCGTTTCTTTGATTTGATATACATAATCAAAGTCTTTTCCTTTTTCCCACCCTATTTCAACATGTGTCAGCGGTAAACTGTGAAAACTAAATACCAATCTGTCATATCCCTTTGCTATGTGAGGCCTCAGGCTTTCAGCCAAAGCATGTATATAGTTGGGGTCATCATAATATGGTTCTACTATTTTCAATCTAAAAGAATATGGCTTCTTATAAAAATGATTTCCAATAGCCTCTACCACTGTCTTATAAGATGACTGTGCATATTGAGGGAAAAGAGGCACAACTACTACTTCATGTAAAGTTGCACATTTCGCTTTGAGTTTACTTAGTGCTTCGGGAATAGAAGGCGAACCATAGCGCATGGCTATTTCTACAGGCATGCTGGTAGCTTTCTCTATCTTCTTAGCTAACTGTTGTGTATTGTATAATAAGGGCGATTCGGTATGTTTATCATCCCAAATGAGAGAATAGTGTGATGCCGAATTAGAGGCTCTCAGCGGTGCTATAATTTTAGTAGCAAGCCTTGTTCTAAGCCAATCCGGTGCTGTCATTACCAACGGGTCAGATAACATAGCCCCAATAAAGAATTTGACGTCTTCTCTATTTTTGGTCTTGGGACTTCCTGTATTGATGATAAGAATGCCTCTCATTTGATCTTATTGCAATTAAATATATGTTTAAGAGTAATAAGTATAAAAATACAATAAATTATTGATTATTGCCATTACTCAGAGTTCCATTTTAGGAGAATAGGCTCAAAGACAAGAATTACGCCAATTACTAATTGGAATCTTTCTCGTATAAAATAATAATTTCTTGCCTGATTGATTTTATTTATACTATTTGATTGTTGTTTTACTTTAGAATAGCTTTCTAGTGTATTCTATTTTAATAGATTATTAATCAGATTTTAGAGTAATTAATATGATTGATCTTTTTATCTGTTTAATTAGTAATGTTTTGAAAATTCTATCAGTGTGGATTAATTCTGTTCGTCTATTATATGTTGTCGCTGTAATGCTAAAATTTTAGTAGTTAAGCTTTTTCTTAATATGTTTAGAATTAGAGTTGTTTATACACTTAATGTAATTCTCAATAAGGTTAATTCTATCTGTCTGTATTGTAATAAAAAAAAGGAATAGAGTAAAAAAACTCTATCCCTCTTTGTAACTTGAATATCAGATATTCTGATTTCTCAGGATACTTATTTATACATAAGTCTCCAATAATTGAACGTAACTATTAGGAGTAATCGTGATGCTTTTTGTATTTGCTGCGGGTACTAATAAAGTCTCGCCTTGTTTCAATTCTATTGTTGTATTATTAGAATCTTTAATTTCACAACTACCATCCATACAGATATAGATTATAAAAGAATCTTTATCACTGTGGTCTTGAGTGTGAGGTTTGTCTAGTTCCAATAGATTTGTTGTGAAATATTTACACGATTCCAATTGAACAGTGTCGTTGGCTTTGTGTGAATAATCTATTTGATAGTTATCATACAATTTAAAATCTATTGCATCCTTAGCCAACTCTGTATGTAATTCTCTACCATTACCATTTGCATCTTTACGATTATAATCGTAGATACGATAAGTAATGTTAGATGTTTGTTGGATTTCTGCGATAAATGTGCCTGCACCGATAGCGTGTACACGTCCTGCAGGAAGGAAGAAAGAATCCCCTTTTTTCACATCGTGTTTAGCCAGATAGTCTACAAAGGTATTGTCTTCAATACTTTTTACGTATTCGTCGGGACTAAGAGGTTTGGCGAATCCTGAATAAAGGAAAGCTCCTGGCGCTGCATTGATAACATACCACATCTCGGTTTTTCCGAATGAGTTATGTCTTTTCATTCCTAATTCGTCATCAGGATGAACCTGTATAGATAGATTGTCTCTAGCATCTATAAATTTGATTAAAAGAGGAAATGTTGCTCCAAATTTCTCAAATACGTGTTTTCCTACAAGACTCTCTTTATATTGTGCTATTAGGTTTTGAAGGTTAAGACCTCTAAGGTCTCCATTGTCAACAACTGAAATGTTGTTTTCAACCCCCGATATTTCCCAACTTTCACCTATTCCGTCTTGTTGGGGAGTGATACCTTTAAATTTACAAATATCAGATCCTCCCCAAATGATCGGCTTGAGGATTGGACTGAATTTCAGTGGATATAAATTCATGATTGTTATATAAATTTGATTAATATCTTTTTATTATTACATTTTCACTTTTATAACAATCTTAATAACCGAGCCTTCCCCGACACATGGAGCATGTCCATCTTGCGGAAAAAAGATAACAAAGTTACCCGGCATCAAATCAAATCTAACAGTAGGTTTATCTTCGAAGAATTGAATGTCTTTAGTGGTGTCAAAAGGAGCTGCTTCTTTTTTTAAACTGCTTCTTTCGATCCATCCAAAGCCTTCAGCCTTAGAAACGGGTATTTGTATATCCAAATACTTATTGTGTACCTCTAATCTAGCCTGTTCCGGAGTTTTTAGATTGCTTTCACTAATGATTGCAAATATATTTTGTCCGTCTATTTCAACTTTTCCTAGTGCAAGATTTTTCATATCCAGAGATTTGATAAACTCAATCGCTTTAGGAAAAAATGGATTCAAGCTTTCATAGTTTGAAATTTTTTCAATACTGTCTATTATCATGATGTTTTTTATTTAAGATTATAGACAAAAGTAACAATTTATTGCAAGAATAGAATACGAATAAGTAGAGTAAAGTATTTATTGTTGCTCTAACAATCTCTGCTAAACAATCTTTAGTGCTTTAATAGGAATTAGAAGTACCTTATTTAATCTTTTGAAAAGTAATATTATTTTCTGAATAGTGGTATTCTTTTCATATTTTTTAATAGAGATAGTTTATTAAGAGGGTAATCTATTTTATTTTCATTTATCTTTGCGATTAAAGACTGAATTTTTTATGCAAAAAGATATAGATTTAAGAATAAGCCCCGATCAAGCTGCAGATATTAACCTTATTAAAGGTATTGCTGCTGATAGAACCAATACGAAGATGACTGAAATTACAGACGTTCGTATATTGAAGCGTTCTATTGATGCACGTCAGCGTAATATTTTCATTAATTTGCGTGTTCGCCTATATATAGGAGAATCTCAACCCGAAGTGTTATTCGAACAAACGGAGTATCCTGATGTAAGCAATGCAACTCAGGCGATAGTAGTTGGAGCGGGTCCCGGTGGATTGTTTGCCGCTTTACGACTAATAGAGCTAGGAGTTAAACCGATTGTTGTTGAAAGAGGCAAATCGGTAAGAGAGCGTAAAAAAGACCTAGCTACAATTAATAGAGAGCACATTGTTGACGGCGACTCTAATTATTGTTTTGGAGAAGGTGGTGCAGGAGCATATTCGGATGGTAAATTATATACACGGAGTAAAAAACGTGGTAATGCAGATAAAATATTGAATGTATTTTGTCAACATGGTGCAACTACTGATATTTTGATTGATGCACATCCCCATATTGGTACAGATAAATTGCCAGCAATTATTCAAAAAATGCGTGAGCAAATAATTTCAGCAGGCGGAGAAGTGCATTTCGAAACTCGTATGGATGAGTTACTCATCGAAAACAATGAGGTAAAAGGGATTAAAACTAATACCGGTAAGATATTTGAAGGATATGTAATATTAGCAACTGGTCATTCGGCTAGAGATGTATATTACATGTTGCATGATAAAAAGGTAAAGATAGAAGCCAAAGGCCTAGCTATAGGTGTTCGTGTAGAACATCCTGTACACTTGATTGATCAGATACAATATCATAGCCCTGAAGGAAGAGGAGAATACCTACCTACTGCTGAGTATAGCTTTGTGGTTCAATCAGGAGATAGAGGGGTATATTCGTTCTGTATGTGTCCGGGTGGAATTGTTGTAGCTGCTGCCAGTGGAGAGCGTCAGTTGGTTGTAAATGGAATGTCACCTTCTAACCGTGGATCGAAATGGTCAAACTCTGGAATTGTCGTAGAAATACATCCGGGAGATTTTCCCGAATACCAAAAATATGGAGAACTTGAACTTTTGAAATTTCAAGAAGACATAGAAGAAAAAGCTTGGATTGCGGGAGGTAAAACTCAGGTTGCACCAGCACAGCTTATGGTCGATTTTGTGAATAATGTACAAAGTACAGAATTACCCAAAACATCGTATGCTCCGGGTATTGTATCGTCTAATTTGCATGATTGGCTACCTCCATTCATTTTACAACGTTTGCAAGATGGACTTCAAAAAGTAGGAGCAAGCTATAAAGGTTATTTGACTAATGAGGCTGTTTTATTAGCTGTTGAAAGTCGTACATCGTCGCCTATTCGTGTTTTGCGTGATAGAGAAACAATGCAACATGTGGAGATAAAAGGTCTTTATCCTTGTGGTGAAGGTGCTGGTTATGCTGGTGGAATAGTTTCTGCCGGAATGGATGGTGAGCGTTGTGCTGAAGCTTTAGCAAATGTTTTAAAGGGCTAATTACTAATTGATATGATATATTGTAAGGGTGAATAATTATTCACCCTTTACTTTTTAGTGGTAGTAAATAAAGGTATAGATTATAAAACGTATGTGATTTTAATACCTATTCTTCCACAATTTACGTAAGTGTTCCAATATTTTTGATTCAGCAGGGTTTGCTTGTGGTTCCCAGAATCTAGTGTTTTTTATTTCCTTAGGCATATAATCTTGTTGGATAAAATTATCCTTATAATCATGAGCGTACTTGTACTCCTTGCCATAATCCAACTCTTTCATCAATTTGGTCGGGGCATTTCGTAGATGCAGAGGTACGGGTAAGTTTCCTGATTCTTCAACTAATGCTAAAGCTTTGTCGATAGACAAATAAGCCGAATTACTTTTGGGAGAAGTTGCCAGATAAACTGTAGTCTCAGCCAGAATAATACGTCCTTCGGGCCATCCTATTTTTTGAAGGGCATCGAAGCATGCATTTGCCAAAAGTAAGGCATTAGGATTTGCTAAACCGACATCTTCTGCTGCCGAAATAACTAACCTGCGAGCTATGAATTTAGGATCTTCACCTCCTGCAACCATGCGAGCAAGCCAATATATAGCAGCATCAGGATCGCTTCCACGAATAGACTTGATAAATGCCGAGATTATATCATAATGCATCTCCCCACCTTTATCGTAGGCTGCTGGGTTTTCTTGCAGACGTTCTGTTACGATCTTATCTGTAATAATGGTATCACCTTCATCTGCCGATATTACAAGATCAAGTATATTTAATAGTTTTCGGGCATCACCTCCCGAGTATTTAAGGAGAGCATCCGTTTCTTGTATATTTATATTTTTTTCTTTGAGAATAAGGTCTTGCGTTACTGCTCTTTGTATTAGTTCAAGGAGATCAGCTTTATCCAAAGATTTGAGGACATAAACCTGACAGCGTGAAAGAAGCGGACGAATAACTTCAAAAGAAGGGTTTTCGGTAGTTGCCCCTATCAATGTGATTACACCTGTTTCGACAGCTCCAAGAAGTGAATCTTGTTGAGATTTACTGAAACGGTGAATTTCATCAATAAAAAGAATAGGACTTTTTGTGGTATTGAAAAAAGTATTCTTTTTTGCCGTATCTATAACCTCGCGTACATCTTTTACTCCCGAGTTAATAGCACTTAATGTGTAAAAAGGGGTGTCAAGTGTATTCGCAATGATTTGAGCCAGAGTTGTTTTTCCTACACCCGGAGGTCCCCATAAAAGAAAAGAGGGAACACGACCCGATTCTATCATTCGGCGTAATACGGCTCCTTCGCCGACCAAATGTTTTTGACCGATGTATTCGTCCAATGATCTGGGACGTAGGCGTTCTGCTAAAGGCTGGCTCATGACTATTCTAAGTTAATGATAATATAAAACGGCATGTTTCGAAAATGATAATAGTATTTGCTGTTATACTCCCGAGACCTTAATTTATTTGTTGAAGCACTTCGTCTAATTGTTCGCTAAAATGGGTATTGCCATTTCGCTCATCAAATCGTTGTGCCAAATTGGTTGCAATAGTATAATAGTGATTGTACAGATCATCCAGATTATAGGTGTTATCTTCTCTGTAATAAGTATGATCGCTATTTATGCCTTCTATAACCCGAGTACCTCCTCCTTTAAATAATGCAAGTGTAGAGGCTGCAAAGTCGAATCGAATGCCGTCTTCCGCACTAATCTCCCAGTTGACATATTTACAGAAATATATCCATGCTTTTTCTTTTTCATGCTTAGACATATAGTACATCACTAAAGTAACTTCGTATAACTGAAAAGGAAAATGAGCTAATTCTGAAAATTCTTTATCAACTTCGGCAAAATATTCGGCTGCTCTCGGATCATTCATTTTTCCTCCAAAATAATAGATAAGCCCACTATAAACAGGTATATGATTCATCTTGTGGACAGATTTCTTTGCCATGAACTCCTGAATATGAGAAATAGCCTTGTCGAAGTCTCCTTCAAACATTTCAACATATATGGTTGTAATGAGGTCATTACTCAAAGAGGTCATGTTGTCTTCCGCTTCACTATCTCTTAAATCGAGATATTTACGTGCATCTTCTCTGCTACCCAGAAATAGAGACCAGTTAGCCATTACATTGTAATATTCGCGACTACTCATTCCATATTTGATAGACCTCTGTCTAAAATCTTCAAGAATGGCTTCTACCTGTGCTTTCGATATATTCAGATTATTGTATGATACAGATGCCATCCATTTGTATTCATTCAGAATTTCTTCTTCCGAAAAGAATTCGGGATCAGAATCATAAGCATTCAAAATCCATGCAAATGCAGGAAAACTTTCACGCGAGTGAGCAGTAAACTGTTCGTTACGAATTAAATCCATTCTGAGATCGAATCCCCAATCTATATCATTATTGGCATCTGCAATCTGAATTGCTTGCTTTAATAACTTGATTATGTCGTCTGCGTTGTTGGAATTCTCAGTTTCTAAAAGTATTTTTTGTATCTCTAGATTATAATTCATTCTATTTTAAGTAAATGAAAGTATTTCATGAAATACTTTCCGATTGTCATAAGCTATAATCTGTATATTTACGAAAGCAGTGAAAAGCTTACAACTTTTAGTTACACTGATACAACTTCTTCTAACGCTTTCGAGAACGAATTGGTTTCGTTACGAGCGTCAAATTGTTGAGCCAATTCGTTTGCTTTCTTATAATAATAATCGTAAAGATCAGCTATATTGTAATTACCATCTGCTTTGAAATAAGGAAGCTTTTCGCTCATAGTCAATTGCTTTTGCCCATCCTCTTTCAATAAAGTCAGAATGTTTTTAGAAAAGTCGAAACTAATAGAATCCTCTGCTCCAATTTCCCACTCAGCATATTTTTGGAAATATTCCCAACCTCTGTTTCTATCATACTTATTCAGATAATAAATAAGATCTGATATATTCGAAATAAGAGAAGAATCGTTTTCTTCTGCTTCAGCAATTTCCTCTTCTGCTTTTTCGAAGAACTCGGCAGCTCTTTCATCAGCTGCTTTAGACAGGTAATAAGTCAAATTACAAAAAGTGGAGAGAGGCATAACGCCACACGTAAGCTTTTTAGTAATTAAATCATTTGCAGTAGTAATAGCTTTGTCAAACTGACCTTCTATAAGTTCTATTTCTACTCTTGTATCTAGTTCACAAGCGGGGCAGTGCGACATTCTGTCTCGTGTCGTATTATCGCGTAGCTCTAGGTATTTATTAGCTTCCTGCATATCGCCAATGAATAGATTCCAATAGATCATTACGCTGTAATATCCGCGAGGAGTATATCCGTTGCGTTCCATCCTTACTTTAAGATCAGCCATAATAGATTCTACTTGCTGACGCGAAATGTTCACATTACGCCTTGCTGCGGCTGCCATCCATTTGTATTCCCAAAGAAAATCATCTTCATTAAATAACTCAGAGTTAGAATCGTAAGCACTAAGTATCCACGTAAAGGCAGGAAAACTTTCAGTACAATGCGATGTGTCTTTTTCTTGTGATATAAGATCAAGTCGCAAATCGAACCCCCAATCGAGATCGTTATTAGCATCTGCAATCTGAATGGCTTGTTTCAGTAAATTTATTTTATCTTCTGGATGCGATAATGTATCCAATTTCAATAATATCTTTTGTATTTCCAGATTATGATTCATCTATTAGCTTATTTAGTGTTTGAGTAATAACAAAGGTAAAATAAATCTGAGGATATTCAATAAAAAGAAAGTTTTAGACCTTTCTGGTGTTTTTGTAATGGTGTTGCATAATAGATAGTTAGGTCAGAATAATCTCTGTCTAATTATTTACAGTATTTATATCGTGTATATAATCTATCTAATTTGTACATTTGCCAATGCAAAATGTAACGATACAAAATTAAATGCTACCAAAAATTACTGAAGAATTTGATCTTCATATTGAAGAAGCTGCAATCAGATTGAGCGAGGTTATCAGAAAAACTCCATTAGAATTAAATCTCTCATTATCGCGTACTTTCGACTCAAATATATATTTGAAGCGTGAGGACTTGCAAGTAGTACGTTCTTATAAGTTAAGAGGTGCGTATAATATGACGAGTTGTTTGGATGCCGAGCTTCTGAAAAAAGGAGTGGTGTGTGCCAGTGCTGGTAATCATGCACAAGGAGTTGCTTATAGTTGCAATCAGATGGGTGTGAGAGGCGTTATTTTTATGCCGAAAATTACACCTAAGCAAAAGATAGAGCAAACGAGAATGTTTGGTAATGGCAATATCGAAATAGTCTTGGTTGGAGATACATTCGACGATTGTGCCAATGCTGCAAAAATATATACAAAAGAGCATAATATGACTTTTATTCCTCCTTTCGATCATCCTCAGGTGATAGCAGGGCAGGGTACAATAGGTCTCGAAATTTTAAAAGAAATTCCTAAAGGAACTATCGACTATCTTTTTATTCCTATTGGAGGAGGTGGTTTATGCGCTGGAGTGGGTGCATATATAAAAGATCATTCGCCCAATACCAAAATAATAGGAGTAGAACCTGCGGGAGCACCTTGTATGAAGGCTGCTTTCGATGAGAAGCATCCGGTAACACTAGCTCATATAAATAAGTTTGTTGATGGAGCAGCGGTTCAACGTGCGGGAGATATAACTTATCCTATTTGCAGGAAAGTTGCAGATGATATTTGCCTGGTTCAGGAGGGTGAAGTATGTACTACTATTCTTAAGCTATACAATAAAGATGCTATTGTAGTAGAACCTGCAGGAGCATTAGCTATTACGGCTTTGAATCAATATTCGGAGGAGATAAAAGGAAAGAATGTAGTTTGCATAGTAAGCGGAAGTAATAATGACATTAACCGTATGCAAGAAATCAAAGAACGCTCTTTGATTTTTGAAGGCTTGAAACATTACTTCATCATCAGACTTCCACAACGTACGAATGCGCTTAAGGATTTTGTAAATGAAGTTTTATCTGAGCATGACGATATTGTTCGTTTTGAATATATGAAGAAGAACGATCGTGAAAATGGTCCTGCGCTAATAGGTATAGAAGTAGATACGGTAGGAGAATACGATAATTTGATTGCCCGAATGCTTAAATATGGACTCGATTTTACCCAGCTTGATCCAAATAGCGACTTGGGGAAATATATAGTATAGTTTATCTTTTAATGAAGATAAGGTAAGAGGCGTAATTTATTATGTCTCTTTTTCTTTTGTTACTTTGGTTGGTAAAACAGTTATAGAACGTTATATTCTGAGAATATATTATTAAATACTTAGTTTTACTTATTACCTTTAGTTCTCAAATTTATTTTATCATGAAACAATTTTTTATCAGTGCAGTACTACTAATGGCTGCCTTTGCTATTAATGCACAAAATTTTAATGTAGGAACTTATAATGTTCGAAACGATAATCCATCGGATGTGGGTAATATGTGGAATGATCGTTCTCCGTATATTGCTAAACTAGTGCAGTATCACGATTTTGATTTCTTCGGAACGCAGGAAGCTTTGCCACATCAATTAGAAGATATGAAGGCTGCTTTACCTGGCTATGACTATTATGGAGAGGGTAGAGATGGAAATAATCAAGGAGAACATTCTGCTATATTTTATAAAACGGCTAAATATAAATTATTAAATAAAGGAGACTTCTGGTTGTCTGCAACTCCCGATGTTCCTTCTAAAAGTTGGGATGCGCCTTGTTGTAATCGTATTTGTACTTGGGTCGAATTGCAGGATATAGAATCGGGAAAGAAATTCTTCGCATTCAGTGCACACTACGATTATGAGAAAGATTATGCACGTAATGAGAGTAGTAAACTGGTACTGGCTAAGATTAAAGAAATAGCAGGTGATAATCCTGTGATATTTATGGGCGACCTTAATGGCGGAATGAATAGTTCGTGGGCTCAAATCATCAATAATTCGGGAATTTTGAGAGATACTTATTATGATGTTGAAAAACCATATGCAAACAACTCTTCATTTAATGCATGGGGTAAACCTCTTGACCAATTAGATGCATTGGATAGAGGTATCATAAGTAATAACGAAATATTAGATCATATCTATTTTAGCAAACATTTCCAAACTAATAGATGGGGAATGTTGACAGATACTTATAACATCGGAAAATTTCCATCAGATCACTTTCCTGTTTTAGTTAATGCTGAATGGATAATTGAGCCTGTTAAAAGAAGTGATATGAGCTATAAGTAATATAGTAATAGCAAGATAAAAGAGGAGGGAGATATTCCTCCTTTTCTTATTATAACTCTATTCAGAATCGAATAAAGGATGTACAGTAAACAATTTTTTCTGTATCCCGTTAAATAAGGAGATTTAATACTTTTAGAAAATAACATAAATCTGGTTATGGAAAGGAATAAAATAAGAGAACGATTAACATTAAAACCCTTTGGATTAGAGTACATAGACCAGTTTAATGAGTTGTTACGATATGTGTTTCAGGTAACAAATAGTGATATTCAGGAAAGTGGATACGAGGATGGGGAGATCGTAAAATCGAAGCGTCCGATCCTTAAAAATGCCGATGTGATTGGTTGGTTCAACGAAGATCAGTTAGTGTCACAATTATGTATCTATCCTTGTCAGGTAAATATTCATGGAAAAATATTTTCGATGGGTGGTCTTACAGGTGTTGGTACATATCCTGAGTATGCCAATTTAGGTTTGATGAACGATTTAATAAAATCGGGACTGCAAATAATGAGGGATAAGGGGCAATGGATCTCCTACCTTTATCCTTATTCAATACCCTATTATCGACGTAAGGGGTGGGAGATAATGTCCGATCATTTGACTTTTACCATAAAGGATAGTCAAATACCTAAAAATGTTGGTGTAAAAGGTTTTGCTGAGAGACTTCCCGTTACCGATAAAGATGTGATTGCTGTTTATGATAAATTTGCACGAAGTAATCATGGTGCTTTAATTCGAGGAAAACAAGAGTGGGAAGAGTATTGGAGATGGGAAAACGAAGATGAACGGACGGCTGCCGTCTATTATGATAAAGATGATGTTCCGCAGGGGTATATTTTATATTGGATAGAAGAAGATATATTTCATATCAAAGATATTATTTATTTGAATCAAGAGGCTAGGGTAGGTCTTTGGAATTTTGTCTATGCTCATTATTCGATGGTAGATGAGGTACAAGGAAATATCTATAAGAATGACCCTCTTCATTTCCTTTTAGATGACGGACAAATAAAAGAGACTATAGAGCCTTATTACATGGCAAGGGTAGTTGATGTGACTGAGTTCTTGAATAACTTCCCCTTTAAAGAATCGGATATATTTACACCTTTCCATTTTGTAGTTTCAGATTCTATTGCAGAATGGAATAATGGAGTATTTGGTCTCTATAAAAATGAAAAAGGAAAGCTTACGCTTACAAATGAAGTAGTAGGTAAAGCTGTCTATTTAGATATTCAAACTTTGACTACTATGTTAATGTCTTATCGTAGCCCGTCTTATTTGCATAAGATAGAGCGTATTGAGGCTGATAGTAGTACATTAGAAATACTTGAACAAATAATTCCAGATAATCAGCCCTATTTTTCTGATTATTTTTAATTGTTTTTTAGCCTATAAAATAAGCGAAGCCCTATGTCTTACAT
>NZ_CVRU01000093.1 GCF_001261715.1 Dysgonomonas sp. HGC4
ATTTGGTTCTGTTGTCGGAGAAATACCAAAAGGGTACATTTATTTTGCAATAGCATTTTCTTTATTGGTGGAATTCTTCAATATGAAGCTAAGAAAACGATCAAAACCAGTTCAATTAAAAGATTCTGCATTGGTGGATAATAAAAATAAAGAAAACAATAAGTAATTTTTCATTAAATCTATTTTAGGAAAAGAGTGCTATTTGTAAATTAGTTTGATTGTCGGTCAATCTACTTTTATTATATTTGTGTTTAAGAAATAACAAAATAAAATACATATAAGTATTATGGAAAACAAAGAACTGCTAAAGCAAGTTACCTCTAAAGCTAATATATGGTTAGCAGGGGATTATGATGCCGAAACGAAAACCGAGATTAAGCGTATGCTTGATAATGCAGATAAAACCGAATTAATGGAATCTTTCTATAAAGATTTAGAATTTGGTACGGGTGGTCTTCGTGGAATTATGGGAGTAGGTACCAATCGTATCAATAAGTACACTATTGGTGCTGCTACACAAGGACTATCTAATTACTTATTAAAGCAATTTTCGCATCTGGAACAAATAAAAGTTGTTATTGGATATGATTGCCGTAACAATAGTAAATATTTCGGACAGGTTGTTGCTGATATATTCTCGGCTAATGGGATAAAAGTTTATCTTTTTGAAAACTTGAGACCTACGCCCGAAGTTTCATTCGCAATACGTACTTTAGGTTGCCAAAGTGGTGTTATTCTTACAGCATCGCACAATCCAAAAGAGTATAATGGATATAAAGCTTATTGGGATGATGGAGCACAAGTAACACCTCCTCACGATAAAAACATCATTGAAGAAGTTAATAGTATTAGCTCAGTTGCTGAGATTAAATTTGCAGGAAATCCAGCTTTGATCGAGTCTTTGGGCGAGGATATGGATAATAAATTCATTGAATCTCTTAAAGCAATATTATTGTCTCCCGAATCCATTAAGCGTCATGGAAATATAGGTATAGTATATACACCTATCCATGGAACAGGTGGTCAGATTGTACCTAAAGCTTTGAAAGCATACGGTTTTACCAATATAATACACGTACCCGAACAAGATGTAGTTGATGGCAATTTTCCTACAGTAGTTTCTCCTAACCCCGAAGAGCCTGCTGCTATGGCAATGGCTGTAAAGAAAGGTATTGAAACGGGGGCAGAATTGGTATTTGCTACTGACCCCGATGCTGACCGCTTTGGTGCAGGTGTGCGTGATACAAACGGAGATTTCATTCTATTGAATGGTAATCAAACAATGATTATCCTTATATATTATCTTGTTACCCGTTGGAAAGAACTTGGCAAATTGACAGGTACTGAATATACAGTACGTACTATTGTTACAAGTGAACTGACTCAGGTTATTTCTGAAAAAAATGGTGTAGAGATGTTTGAATGCTTTACCGGTTTCAAATGGATTGCATCTGTAATGCGTCAATTAGAAGGCAAACGCAAATATATCGGTGGAGGCGAAGAAAGCTATGGTTTCTTAGCAGAAGACTTTATTCGTGATAAGGATTCTGTTTCGGCTGCTGCTCTATTTGCTGAAATAGCTGCATGGTGTAAAGATAATGGCAGAACTATCTATGAAATGCTTCAGGATATTTATGTAGAATATGGTTTTTCTAAAGAAAAAGGTATTTCTGTTGTGAAGAAAGGAATGTCTGGAGCACAAGAAATCCAATCTATGATGGATAATTTCCGTAACAATCCATTAGAAGAGATTGCTGGATCTAAAGTTACTCTAGTTAAAGATTTCGAGATCTTAGAAGTTAAAGATCTTAGAACCGGCAAAATTTCGAAATTAGACATGCCAGCTACATCTAATGTGCTTCAGTATTTTACAGAAGATAAGACTAAGGTTTCAATTCGTCCTTCGGGAACTGAACCTAAGATAAAATTCTATATTGAAGTAGTTGACAAATTACCATCTCGTGCAGATTTTGCAAAAGTAGATGCTGCAACAGAGGCTAAAGTAGAACAAATATGTAAAGATCTGGGTATCTAATAGAATATCTCAGTTTAAATATAAACGAGAATTGTAATTATATAATACAGTTCTCGTTTCTTGCTTACTACTAAATTCAGAAGCGGAACTTAACTCACCTACACCAAAACTTTATCATTTCATTTAAAACAGTTATATTTGAAACTAATTAACGAGTCTAAAGACCCGTTTTTATTGACAATACTTCTATGATACGTATTTTATATCTTATATATCAATGGGTTATTTTTGTACCATTGTTAATTCTCTCTACTACTTGGTGCACCCTAACAATAATAATAGGCTCTACTTTGGGCAATAATAAATTCTGGGGGTATTATCCGGGAGTTATTTGGGGACGATTTGTATGTGTAGCTGCCTTATTACGTATTAAGGTAAATCGTAAAGTAGTTTTAGATAAAAAACAGTCTTATATATTTGTAGCAAATCATCAGGGAGCTTTCGATATATTTTTGGTATATGGTTATCTAGGTCATAATTTTAAATGGCTGATGAAACAAAGCCTAAAAAAAATGCCACTAGTAGGACTTGCATCTGCAAAGGCTGGTCATGTATTTGTAGATCAATCGAGCAGAAAAGGCATTGTAGAAACAATGAAGAATACAAGAGATACACTTAAAGAAGGTATGTCGACAGTTGTTTTCCCCGAAGGACACCGCACTCCTGACGGCAATATGGCAGAATTCAAGAAAGGAGCTTTTCAGACAGCTTTAAGCTTAAAGTTACCCATTGTTCCGATGACTATTGATGGTGCTTATAAAGTGCTTCCTATCCACTCCTGGCGCATGTCTCCATCCGCTATTTCTCTCACATTCCACGAACCTATCGAAACAGCTAATCTTACCTCAGATGATCTTCCTGAGTTAATGAAAAAAGTACATTCTATTATAGAATCAAGCTTATTATCAAAAGGAAATAGTTAAATCTATAAAGTGTTTTACTACTTCATTCTATTTTCGATACCTTTGATCTGATTATTATAAGCTCTTTTAGGACTTAAACCTTAATTTGTCATAGTATTATGAAAGCATTAAAACTAATATCCTTTACATTAGTTGGATTGGTCATACCCTCAAAGCACAAGGCGCAAGACCAACAAAAGCCTCATTTAATTTTAATAATGACCGATCAGCAACGTTCTGATTGTGTGGGAGCCATGGGGAATCCTTATATCTCAACTCCACATATGGATGCGTTAGCCGAGGATGGCGCATTATTTATGAATGGTTATTCATCCTTACCCAGTAGCACGCCTGCACGAGCTAGTTTATTGACGGGTAATGCTCCGTGGAAACATGGAATGTTAGGATATTATAAGGTCGCACCAAAGTATCCGAATGAAATGCCTCAAATGTTACGTGATGCAGGTTACTTTACTTTTGGTATAGGAAAAATGCATTGGACTCCCCAACGTAGCCTGCATGGTTTTCACGGAACTTTTCTGGATGAATCGGGACGTGTTGAATCTCCTGATTTTGTAAGTGATTACCGCCAATGGTTCGCTATGGAAGCTCCCGGACTTAATCCTGATTCTACAGGAATAGGATGGAATGCACATCAAGGGAAGGAGTATGCTTTAGAAGAACGTCTACATCCAACACAATGGACAGGTAATGAAGCTATCCGTTTTATTGAGAACTACAATCTGCAACAACCTATGTTCCTTAAGATATCTTTTGCCCGTCCACATAGCCCTTATGATCCTCCTAAGAAATATGCCGACATGTATAAAGATAAAGATGTTGTATCTCCCTATATTGGAGATTGGTGCCAATCGTTTGCTGATAGGAAGATGACACCTGATGCTCCGTTTGGAGACTTTGGACTTGAACATTCTCTGGAATCACGCCGATATTATTATGGTGCGGTTACTTTTGTTGATGACCAGATCGGACGAATTATTCAAAGCTTAAAAGACAAAGGTATCTATGATAACGCTCTAATTATATTTATCTCGGATCATGGAGATATGTTGGGAGATCATTATCACTGGCGTAAAACTTATGCCTACGAGGGTTCGTCTCATATTCCCTTTATTGTGAAGCCTCCTAAGAATATGAATCTCAAAAGGAATCAGAAAATAAATCAGGTTGTAGAGTTGCGAGATGTTCTACCCACATTCCTCGAAGCATCTCATATCGATAAACCTCTGGAAATGAACGGAATGTCAGTATTGTCTTTACTAAAAAATCAGAAAAATGCCTGGAGACCTTATATTGATTTAGAACATGCAACTATTTATGAAAATGATAATTATTGGGCGGCATTGACTGATGGAAAGATGAAATATATATGGTTTTTCCATACCGGAGAGGAGCAATTATTCAACTTAGAGAAAGATAGAGGAGAAACAGTAAACCTATCTAAAAATAAAAAATACAAGGCTGATTTAGACAAATGGCGTAATTCGATGATTGAACATTTGAGCGAAAGAGGGGAGCCTTATATCAAAGATGGTAAACTTAATGTATTTAAAGAAACCATTTTGACTAGCCCTAATTATCCGACGAAAAACCAATAAAGTTTTCATGTAATTGATTACGTTATAAATCTCTGTATAATTGACTATTATGGATAAATAATATTCTATAAATATATTTACTGCTACTTAACATATTATCTTCTCAGAACTATTTTCGAATTAAAGCATTA
>NZ_CVRU01000094.1 GCF_001261715.1 Dysgonomonas sp. HGC4
TTTCTTATATAAATAGATAAATATCTTATTTTGCTTTTAATGCAGCAAAAATCAATTGCTCTAGTTCATCTGCCAATTCAGGATTGTCTCTCATCATATCTTTAGCTGCTTCGCGACCTTGTCCTAGTTTAGTTTCATTATAACTATACCACGAACCACTCTTTTTGATGATGCCCAAATCAGAGCCTAAATCAACAATTTCTCCTGCACGCGAAATTCCTTCACCGTACATGATGTCGAATTCAGCTTTACGGAATGGGGGTGCAACTTTATTTTTGACAACCTTCACACGAGTTTGGCTACCTTTTACTTCTTCGCCATCTTTCAACTGACCTATACGGCGAATATCCAGACGAACCGATGCGTAAAACTTCAAAGCATTACCACCTGTTGTAGTTTCGGGGTTACCAAACATTACGCCAATCTTATCACGCAACTGATTGATAAATATACAAGTTGTATTTGTTTTATTGATTGCAGCAGTTAGCTTACGAAGAGCTTGCGACATTAAACGAGCCTGAAGACCCATTTTTGAATCACCCATATCTCCTTCAAGTTCAGCTTTTGGAGTAAGAGCCGCAACCGAGTCAATCACTACAATATCAATTGCAGATGATCTGATCAACTGCTCAGCAATTTCTAAAGCTTGCTCACCACTATCAGGTTGAGAAATCAATAGATTGCCTATATCAACGCCTAATTTTTCGGCATAAAAACGGTCAAAAGCATGTTCAGCATCCACAAATGCAGCTATACCACCCGCTTTTTGAGCTTCTGCAATAGCATGAATTGCCAATGTTGTTTTACCTGATGATTCTGGTCCATATATTTCGATAACACGTCCACGAGGAAAACCTCCTACGCCCAACGCTGCATTCAAACCGATAGAACCGGTTGGTATAACAGCTATATCATCTATTTTCTCGTCACCCAATTTCATGATTGAGCCTTTGCCATAGCTCTTCTCAATCTTATCCATCGCTGCTTGTAAAGCTTTTAGCTTTTCGCTATTAGGAGCTACAGCATCTTTTTTTGCTTTTTCTTTTTCTTCAGCCATTATTATTTTTTGTTTTTGTTTTTTAGCTCTGTCAACCAATCCAATATTTGTTCCGCATGTTCCTTAGCTTTGATGTCTTTAGGGCTAAAAGAATGTTCTATTATGCCATTTTCATCTATCAAGAATGTAGAACGCAAGGTACCCATATATTTTTTACCGGCTAACGTTTTTTCGGCCCATATTCCAAACGCTTCGACTAATACTTTGTCTTTGTCCGACACCAAACGGAAGGGAAGCTCATATTTCTCTATAAATTTAGTATGTGATCTCTCATCGTCCACACTCACCCCTACAATTTCGTAGCCTGCCTGACGCAATTCATAGAAGTTATCTCTAAAATTGCAAGCTTCGGCTGTACATCCGGGGGTATTGTCTTTGGGATAGAAATACAAGATAAATTTACGACCTTTAAAGTCACTCGTTTTCACTTCATTTCCTGCCTGATCCGTACCTAAAACCTCAGGTATTTTATCGCCGATAGTTAGAGCCATATTGTATATATTTATTTTGAAACCAAAGATAAGATTTAATTCTTTCGACTGAAAATATTTTTCTTGTATCACACTTCCAAAGAAAACATCACATTTTCTTATTGACAGCTTTTAATAGAAAAAGAGTGACAATAAAACATAAAAACAATCTCTTTTTAAATATTTTGTATAATTTAGTGTTTTAGTAAAAACAGAGACCAACATTTAAGGATTCTCTAACAGGGGAATTGCAATTTAGTTTAAGGTATGAAGACAATTATAATTTTAGGAGACGGAATGGCCGATGAGCCGATCGAAGCTTTGGGTAATAAAACACCATTACAAGCAGCACATAAACCGTACATCGATTTACTTGCAGCAAAAGGTAAAAGCGGACTATTAGATACAATACCTGCGGGATTTAAACCCGGTAGTGAAATTGCAAACTTATCGGTTTTGGGTTACAATGTCCCTCTCGTTTTTGAAGGACGTGGCTCATTGGAAGCAGCCAGCATGGATGTTGATATTGAACCCGGAGAAATGGCTATGAGATGTAATGTTATCTGCATTGAAGATGGCAAAATTAAAAACCACTCTGCCGGACATATTTCAACGGAAGAGGCAGCCGAACTAATCCATTTTCTGGAGAAAGAATTGGGTGATGATATTGCCAGTTTTTATCCAGGAGTATCTTATCGCCATCTATTGAAAATAAAGGGTGGAAACAAGAATTTAGACTGTACAGCTCCACACGATGTATTGGGTACACCTTTCGAAGACGTACTTATAAAAGCTACAACACCTGATGCTCAGGAAACAGCAACATATCTCAATAATCTTATCATTAAATCACAGGAGTTATTGAAAGATCATCCTATAAATAAGAAACGTATTGCAGAAGGTAAAGATCCAGCTAATAGTATTTGGCCTTGGTCACCCGGATACAGACCCAAAATGCAGACGTTGCAAGAGCTTTATGGCATAAAAAGCGGCTCAGTAATATCAGCAGTCGATCTTATTATGGGAATCGGCAAATATGCAGGATTGAAACTTATACATGTAGAAGGTGCAACCGGATTATATGATACCAATTACGAAGGCAAAGCACAAGCTGCTATTGATGCACTCAAAAATGATGATTTTGTATATCTTCATATCGAAGCTAGTGACGAAGCCGGTCATGAAGGAGATTATGAGCTAAAGAAAAAGACCATAGAATACCTTGATTCTCGTGTAGTAAAAACTATTTACGAGGCTACAAAAGATTGGGATGAGCCTATTACAATAGCTATTCTCCCTGATCACCCTACCCCATGCCATTTACGTACTCATACTAATAAGCCTGTACCTTTCCTTATATACAGATCGAACAGAGAGACAGATAATGTACAAGTATATGACGAGTTTGAGTCTGCCAAAGGCGGCTTCGGCATTTTAGTAGGTCACGAATTCATGGATACTTTGTTCAAAAAATAAGGTCATTGATTCTATTTTTTTTAAATACTTTGTTACTTAGAAAACTTACTTTTTTAAACATGAAATATTACAGTACAAATAAACAAGCACAGGAAGCAACATTGCAGGAAGCTGTGGTAAAAGGTTTGGCTTCAGACAAAGGCTTGTTTATGCCCGAAAATATAAAACAATTACCTCAGTCTTTTTTTGACAAGATAGATACACTTAGTTTTCAAGAAATAGCTTATGTTGTTGCCGATGCTTTCTTTGGTGAGGACATAGAAGCCAATACTCTAAAACAAATTGTATATGATACGCTTAACTTCGATATGCCTTTGGTTCACGTAAATGATAACATCTATAGCTTAGAACTATATCACGGTCCTACATTGGCGTTTAAAGATGTGGGAGCACGTTTTATGGCTCGTTTGCTAGCCTACTTCATCAAGAAGCAAGGACAAAGCGATGTGAAAGTATTGGTTGCAACTTCGGGTGATACAGGAAGTGCCGTAGCTAATGGTTTTTTAGGTGTAGATGGCGTTCATGTCTATGTTTTATATCCTAAAGGAAAAGTCAGTAACATTCAAGAATGTCAGTTTACCACTCTCGGTCAAAACATTACAGCATTAGAGATTGAGGGAACATTTGACGATTGTCAGGCATTAGTGAAAACTGCTTTCATGGATGAAGATTTAAATAAAAAGCTAAACCTTACTTCTGCTAATTCTATAAACGTTGCCCGTTTTCTGCCTCAGGCATTTTATTATTTCCATGCTTATGCACAATTGAAGAAAATAAATAAGACTGAAAATGTAGTAGTTAGCGTACCAAGTGGAAATTTCGGTAATCTTACTGCGGGACTTATTGCTAAACGAATGGGATTACCCATCAAACGCTTTATTGCAGCCAATAACAGCAACGATATATTTTACGAATATTTGCAGACTGGCAAGTATAATCCTCGCCCATCGGTACAAACCATTGCCAATGCAATGGATGTAGGAGACCCGAGCAACTTTGCACGTATATTAGATTTATACAATCATTCTCTATCTGAAATTAAGAAAGATATCTCAGGAGAATGGTATGATGACAATACAATTAAGGATGTTGTAAAAGAAACTTATCAAAAAACGAGTTATTTACTCGATCCACATGGTGCATGTGCATATCAGGGTTTGGCTGATTATTTGGAAAAAGACGAGGTTGGTATATTCTTAGAAACAGCCCATCCTGCTAAATTTTTAGAGACAGTAGAATCTATTCTTGATAAAAAGATAGAAGTTCCATCTCCCTTACAAGCCTTTATGAAAGGGGAAAAGAAAAGTATTGCTTTAAACAAAGAATATGAAGGATTCAAAAATTCTTTATTGAAATAAGATCTTGTGTAAAATAAAGAAAAGCCAACTAAAATATGATTTAGTCGGCTTTTCTTTATTATATAGAATATATATGAGCTACTTCAAAAAGTCGCATACTAGATCAAACGTACGCTTAAATTGCTCTGTTACATCTTTCTTTATTCCTTCTAATGCAGGAAAAGGATCTTCATGCTTGTATCTATAAGGAAAGTCTAATATATCTACTTTAATGGGGATATCGCGATTAACCCCTTGCAATGTATTTATGACTTCATATGCAGGAACTACAGTATCTTCCCTTAAAGTAATTGCATATATACGATCACTCATTTCTCTAAATTTATCCTCTCTATACTTAGTAAGTGTTTTATAATTGAGCATACTTCTAAAATTGACACCTTCCGGGTGAATCCCTCCCAAATAATGTCTTAGAACTTCGTCTCGCTTCATATGGCTTTCTAAGTGCTCTACAACGTACGAATAAAGGCTTACATTAGCTTCACTATCTAATATGAATTTAGATACGGGAGATAACCTGTTAAAGACAGCTCCTCCACAAAATGATATAAATTTCGATTTTGAGAAGTAATCGTTCTTATTAGTCATCATCAATATCTCAGATAAAAAACTACCAATTGAATAAGAGAATACATCAATAGAGGCATTCGGATCTATATCTGGATGATTATCAGCTTTGATATCTTCAATTAAATCAATTACGTCATAATATGTTTGTAAACCAGACCATATAAACCGTTGTGGCTTATTATGCAATCGGGTACTAATTGCAACATTAGACAAGCTAGAGCCTATTACATCCGGATGACGTTGCTTTCGCTGCTCGCTTATCGAATACATTTCACGCATATCGCTCCATGCTGCCGGAGCCCTGTTCATATGAAATGCAATGGGGAATAAAACTACAGCCTTACCTGTCTTTTCTACAATATATTTTGCCCAAGGAAGGTATTTAGCCCAATGTTTCTCATTAAACCCATGAAACATAAATAATATCCCCTTCACTTTAGGTGTATTCTTTGGAGCTATTACATGATAACGAAATTTGATATTCTCCAAGATTTCTGCATCCTTTTTATTCAACATCTCTTGAATAATATCCGGCTCATATTCATGCTCCGACCCCGAAGGGATATATTCGTAGTCATCATTATTACCCGATCCTCCGGGCAAGATAAAACGGTATTTAGATTCAAAATTGTAATTTCTCAACACCGTATTCTCATCGAGATCAATCTCATTAGCATCGTAGCATTCGATATTTTTCAAATGCTTAAACAAATCACAATATTCCATTTTCTTTCTATTAAGTACAGTAAAAAAAATAATTATTACATTCGTTAATCTAACTCAAAACAATCAAATAACAATCCTTATATATCTATTTCTCCGATAAAAGTCGATATCCTATTCTGCAATATAAACATTTTCTTTTTTCGCAATACTCTCTTTTCAATTGTATCAATGCTTGAGTATCATAAGCATTTCTAGATCTTACTCCATACAAAGCAAATTGCTTGATAATTGAATTGGATTCAGGTTTTATCAAATCTAAGAAATTTAAAGCTCTATCGACATACGATTCGTCATTAATTCTTCTCCCATATGCAAAAACAATAGGAACAATTGCATTAATAATCATCACATCAAGTGAAGCGTCACCTATAAACTTACTCTTACGCGGCGATTCTTCTCCCAATTGATAGTGAGTCTGCCAATATTCTGATGCATTTACATGAAGAAGCAAACGTATTTGTCCCAAATCTTTACACTCTAATACTTTTGAGAATAGTCCCTGTATATTTAATAATAAACTAGCTAATTGTGCTAGTCTAATATGTGGAGTACTTGTTGGACGCACTCGTAACTTTCTGAATATCTCTTTATCCAAAGGCGTAAGTGAATATTTATTCTTTAAGAAATTATATTCATTTTGAAGCTTTTCGGTGTATACATCAGGGACAGTTATATCATCCAACATTCCTGCTTGCCCTAAAAGTAAAGCTTCTATTTGTAATGGATTATCACCCTGCTTCAAAATATAATGTAGAGGCAGGCTTAAAGCTAATCGCTGAAAAGCTTCAGAATTAAGCCCAAACCCCATAGACCTTGCTAACAAGACATAAAAAACATCGGCCCATGAGTTATTGAATCTCTCTAATAATTGCTGTATATCGCTTGATTTTCGCTCCAAACGCTCCATAAGCAAAGCATTTAACCAACCTTGCAAGTGTATTGAAGGAAACTCCTTTAAATAATTACAACAAGGAAGTGAAACATCCGAATTTAATAGAAACTCAATATTATCTCTTACATGTTTAGGGTATTGTATCTCACACTGAGGTATAGGAAGCTTCGCTTCATTATACACTTCTTTGGTAGCAAACTCTACAACATGCAATATCACCGAATTATATACTTTATTCTGATCATGCTGATGCTTAAACCATTCATCCGAAGATCTGTGTATTTCTACATTACCACTCCAAACTCTCTCTCCAACTTTTACTTTTGCATTAAAAAAATCGGGACCTTCATCCGTATTATGTAACCCTACATCTAATATTTCAATAGGAATACCATCTGTTGTTTTTAAATCCGTTTGAAAAAGTCGATGTTTCCATACATAGTGCAATAGTTGTTCCATTTGTAAATTAGTATCAAGAAAATATTCAGATTAATTAGCTTCGCGAATTTTACACCTATAAAAATAGAAAATATAAACTCTAATTGACGCATGACAAGCCAATATATTCAATAATTCACTAATAATTTGAGAAAATCATTCAATCACATAAACTAGAAAATAAAATAACAAAGGCATACAACAAATTTCAATTATATTTGTCTTATAAGAATAAACAAATTAACCTAAAAAATATCTTTATGAAACGTATTACATACCTACTAGGAATAATGCTCCTTTTTTCATCTTGTGCATCAACTTATTTCTTTTCTACAATAGATTCAGTAAATAAAGAGACAGTAAAAGATGAGCAAGGACGCCTCATAACACAAAACGATAGTCTGGATATTTATTACTCTTTTGATGGAAGTGATGGGCCTATTTTGATTACTGTGTACAATAAAGGAAAAGAACCTTTATATATTGATTGGAAACGATCGTCTATTATTATTGATGATATGGCAACTAGTTATATAGGAAAAACTATGGTATTATCTGGTTCGGCAAACGTAACTACAATCGGAAACTCATTCTATAGTAATACTTCTAGCCAATCTTCTGCGTCGCTCAACGGGGCTATAACTAAAGAACCCGAAAGCATTAGTTTCATCCCTCCAAATTCTAAGATTGAATATAAAACAATGAACTTAGCAAGCCTCAATTTTAATAAAGTGGATAATAACATATACAATAAGAGAACCAATGTGGATAAAAATGGGAATATAGTACCTGTTAAAGCAGCCAGTTTCACGAGTGGAGATGCTCCTTTACGTTTTAGAAGCTATTTGACATTATATAAAGACCCTCAGAAGCCTTTTTCCATGGAACAAGAGTTCTATATTTCCAGCTTAATAAAAACTAACAGAATTCACCCTTCAAATATGTCTAGTTTTTTCTCTGAAAGCAGTGACCTTTTCTATAGTAAAGCAAAGTAATAACTTTATATAATAATTAAAAGGAGGTGTAATTGATACACCTCCTTTTTTATTTCTAATCTATAACATCAATAAAATTGTATTATATACTTTGGTTTATTCCTTATACAATATACAGATTGCAAAGAATATGATAACTACTCTCTTATAAATTGGAATCATACATTATATTTCTTTTTGAATCTATATCTCTTCTTATTGATTGCTAATCCATTAGGTAATTTAGAGAGAGAGAGTGTGTGTGTGTGCATTCTTCGGAG
>NZ_CVRU01000095.1 GCF_001261715.1 Dysgonomonas sp. HGC4
AGTTATACTTGTTTGGCGGGCTTAACTATAAGTAAGTATGATATATGTCTTTTAGTATTCTTTAAACTTATTGAGATAATTATTGTTCTTCTTATATACATCAATATCTTGTATATGCTGAACTTGTTGTTTTATATGTCTGTGGCTATCATTCTTTTATCAGGAGGTGCGGTTGAGGTAGTCGGTTTACCTAAATTCTGGCTTTTGCAAAACCTGAATGATGCTTTAATTGATATTGGTGTAAGTGCTCAAATCTCAAATGCTATCGTTTTTGTTGTTACCATCTTAGTCCTTGCAGGTATTGGGTGGTTATTGTTTTTAATAATAGGGCGTCTTTCGTTTCTGTTTGTAAAAGATCAAAGGCTTAATTCTAAATCGGGTATCTTCAAAATCTTGATGAAGTATAGCTTCTTTAAGCGTCTCTTTGTGCTCATTGCTATTATTGTTGTTGTATTCAGTTCGAGGGTTTTGTTTTCGGGCTTTTCGGCTGATTGGATTCAATTTATTTTGGCATTGTCACGCTCGGTAATGATTATTTGGATATTGCTTGTCTTATATTCGCTTTTAGATGCTTGGAATACTTTCTTCGAACTGCATCCTAAAACTCAGCAAAAATCACTGAAAGGCTATATTCAGGTGATGAAAATTATATTTGGTGTAATAGCCGTTGTATTTATTATAGCAACCCTTGTCGGCAAAGAGCCTTCTAATCTGCTTGTTGGATTTGGTGCTACGGCAGCTTTTATTTCACTGATTTTTAAAGATACAATTCTGGGCTTTGTGGCTTCCATTCAACTCTCGTTTCAAGATATGGTACGTCCGGGCGATTGGATAGAGATGCCTTCTAAGAATGCCGACGGACTTATTGTTGATATAAATCTTAGTTCGGTAAAGGTGCAAAACTGGGACAATTCGGTGACCATGATTCCTATATATGCTATGGTAAGCGATTCGTTTACCAATTGGCGCCGTATGGAACTGGGGCCCGGGCGCCTCTTTGTCCGCACCTTTAATTTGGATGCCAAATCGGTCAAATTTGCAGACGAGTCTCTTTTAGAGTTTTTGTCTAAACATCCTGTTACTAGTGCCAATTATGCCGAATGTCTTGCCTTGGCTCATATCAGTTCGCCGGGGGCAATGCTTACCAATCTGGCATTGTTCAGAGCTCAGCTTGAGCTGTTTCTGCGTAAACATCCACAAATTAATGACCAACTTATGCTTTTTGTCCGATATATGAATGCCATTTCAGGCGAGGGTATCGGTATCGAAATCTATGCTTTCTCGCGAGAGAAAGGCGCTGCTGGTTATGACGTTATCCATCGTTCGGTGATGGAATATGTTATATCTGCGGCTTCTCTTTTTGAGCTTACATTGTTTCAGGCTCCTTCGGGTGACGATTTCCATCGCATAGCAAAATCAAGAGGCGAAAAGCTTAGTTCGTAAACTCCGTTGTGTACTTTCCCTGTTATTTGAAGCGTCCTAATAAGGTAAGTATAACTTTAAATATCGCTATTGTCTATTTTCTTTTCTGCCGACTTGTATTGTCTTCCAAAATTTATATTGTAGGAGAGCTTAATATAAGGCATCTTACTGATGTCTGAACTGGTTACCTGTGACGATGATGGCACTATTGCGGAGAATGTTTGCGATGCCGATTTCCACTCTTTGGTGAACGGATTTATGACTCCTGCTGATACCGAAAACCGATCGGTTTTATAACCCAAGCTAACATTCTGCCATGCTTCATTCAAATAAAGTGTTTCGCCTTCGAAATAGTGGAAACTATTGGATAGAAAAGCATTGAAAATCCATTTTTTATAATTGGCAGTCACATCCGAGTTATAATAATATCGGGTATGGGTATGTAAATAAGTATTTCCCTTGCTGATATATCGGGCTACACCGGGTGTGAAACTAAGGGTCAGGTGGTCTTTGATGGGTTGTACCTGTATTCTCAATTCACCCATCATACTATGATAGGCTTTCTGATTGTTACTTTGATTGATAAATTTATCATCCTCAAAAAATATATCATTTGCAATATTAGCATCTATATAACGGTATCTCATCCACAGATTGAAATCGAACATTCCTTTCTTATATCCACCCCACAGTGTATTCTGGAAAGTTATAGATGGTTTTAGGTATGGGTTACCACGTCTTAGTTGTAACGAATCTATTTCCTGCTCTACATTATTGAGATCGCCTTCGGAGGGTACTCTATTATAAACTATTCCGTTGTATTTGATATACGTACCCTCGTTTATGGTATAGGTCATGCGAAGCATTGGACGGAAGAGGTATTTCTCTGTTTTATTGCCTTGCGAACTATAATACATACGTGTTGCACCGACTCCGAGTGAGGTGTTGAATTTTCCCTTTTTTAATTGATACTCTGCATAGAGATATGTTTCTGCCTGATTCATATCTACCTGAGCTTCGGTACTTCCCGAATAGGTGCTTTCTGTATAAGTTTGGGTCTGTTTCAATCCCGTAGATAGTTTACTGCCTGTTCTGAATGTTTTTTCATAGATACCCTCTGCAACCAATGCGTATCTGTCGCTTTTGGTAAGATTATTTATATCTGTATAAAATACATCGTTGCGGCTCTCTTGAAACGTATATTCGTTTTTGCTGTAAGTATATTTACCTATGACGTTCACTATTATTAGCTGCTGATTTTTGAGATCTCTTTGATAATAGAGATCAAGCAAAGGAGCATTAGTCTTGTAGGCAGAGTGTATATAGACATCTACAGGTTCGGAGTTTCCCGAAATGTAAGTGCTTTTTTCATCATCAAAGCCATTGGGCGTATCTCTGTAAAATTGACGTAAAGAGGCATTGAAGAAGTATTTTCCAGATTCTTGTACGCTGTAATTGAGGTTATTATTTATTCCTATTGTCTTGAAGGGTATGGTTCCTCCTATGCGACTGCGGTGAATTTCTTTGTCGGGAAAGATAAACGATTGCTCGCTGTTTCGGGTAAAATCCAGTTCTCTATTCCATTCATTGGTATTGAATGAGAATTCCGATTTCTTGTGATTCACTTTGGCGTTGAATGAATTATTGCCAAATCCTACGAAAGGATTATTCATCACTTCGGCATTTAGACTTCCTCCCGAACTTTTTCGTCGGGTAATAAAGTCGAGAACGGCTGCAACATCACCATATCGTAATCCTGGATTGTCGTGAAATTCTACTCTGATAATATCTTGTGGCATAAGTGCCAGAACTTCAGAATAGGACACTATTACTCCATTGATCCGTAATTGTATTTCGCTTCCGTCCGATGTTTTGATTACGTTATTAACCTGATCTATTATTACACGAGGTAGCATCAAGTTTTGTAGTAAACTTATTCCGCTGATTGACGCTTTTAACTGTGCCGTGCTAGGCAGTATAACGTCTCTATCTATTTTGTGAATAATAGGACTGGCTGTAACTGTAATGTCGTTCAATGCAATAGATGTAGGATGCAATGCTATATCACTTACGGTTATATCTTTTTCGGGTTTGGTGAGGTCTATTATTTGTGTTTCGTAACCCAAGAAGGATACCGATAGCAGAAGATTCTCTTTTGTGACTTCAGGGATGGAAAAGCGACCATCATCGTTAGAATTTACTCCTTTGATGAAAGTAGAGTCTTGTTTTAGTAACGAAACTGTTGCAAAACCGATTGGAGTTGATTCTACGGCATCTATAATCTTCCCCGATATTTTTATCTGTTGAGCTGACAATGTGCTTGTTATTGTCGCAAGGATAATCAAAATTGATAATGTGTAACGCATAATTTAGGCTTATTGTTTAATAGAATGACTCTAGTAGCCTGCTATTTGTTACACATTGCAAAGATTTTTTTGAGAATAAAGAGAGATTATTCTATTTCTCTGGCTTTAGGTTATGCTCTTTATTAAAGTATTTAGGGTATTTATACAACCCGAAAAAAGGTGGAGAATTTTAGTTCCCCACCTTCTTTATTTTCCTACATAATAGTCGAAACCACTTTTTTGACTCAACTTGTTTAAAGCTACATAGCGTTGAGCATCAATAGAATGGTTGAACCGATCGATCGGTATATTGCTCGGATTCCCGAATTCATCAGTAGTCCAGCGATAATTTCGATATTCATTGATGAGGTTTGAGCTATTTTGAGTCAAATGCTTTGGGTATCTATTCAATACAGCAAGTCCTGTTAAAATACTATCTCTACCTTTGTTAGCTGGTTCTACATTCCAACCGCAATTACGTATTTCACGAATAGATTTTGGTTCGGCACTATCAGCCACAATGGCTATTTGTTGTGTAATGTTACATTCTTCGAGATGTTTGGCTATCATTAGATTATCGTATCCTCTTGAATAGAGTAATTCTTCTATCCACAATTCGCCTTCCGACAGCCTTATGTCGACTATTGCCGTGGGATCGTTGGTGAAGCCAAAGTCTATGCCCAGCCATCTCTGTTTGTAAGACGAGGGTAGAGAAGGGGTAATATCCCAATTTTGGAGGATGAGTCCAACCTTAGAGCCCGTTAGTCCCAAGCCATATACTTGCCACCATTCTACATCGTTTTTACTCGATTCTATTTCTTTTACCTGCGCTTCCGAAAGATATTCGTTATTTAGATAGGTCGAGTGAATCAGTGTGGCTTCGGGTCGGGGAAGAACTTTTTCATCTACCCAAAATTCATAGCAAGGATTATAATCGAGAAATATGGTTTCTGTAGTACGGATAGCTAATTGGCGATATGTTTCGTAAGGAATATTAATACACTCGTTTATATAAAGAATATCACGGGCAGGACCATGAACCTTTCCGGGTTGGTCGGCTGAGAAAAATTCTATATATGAATTATTTACCTGATATATTTTGTCCGTAGCATTCCACGATTTTAGATCCCACTTTCCTTCTTGGCGAAGCATATTCTCAAAATCTCTTATACAGCCTTTCTTGAGGTGAGGCATCGATTCGGATATTATGGATATCAGTCGTGGAGTTTTTGATAATTCGGCAACAATATAAAGTAGTTGTAGTATACTCCATGTTTTGGACGAACGTGTCGATCCTTTGTTGACTATTACTCGTCGTCCTTCGTTATAGGCTTCGAGGTTACGGCTAAATACGGAAGTTACTTTCACAGTGGCTTTTGTATATAGATAAAAAAAGACGAACAACACTGTTCGTCTTTTTTTGAGTAAATTGTATTATATATAAAGCTTTACTTATCTTTTTAGTATCACTTTTTCAGAGGTTCTGTTCTCTCCGTCAAATTTCTCTATGATATAAATGCCGTCATTTAATACTGTTGATTTAATATCGAAACTTCCATTGACTGCATTATCAGAATAAACTAATACTCCTGAAAGATTGTATACTTTTACGGATTTGATTTCAGGTTCCAATTCTATAGTTGCTGATCTAAGAGAAAACTCATCAATGCCCCCAGGTCCACTAAATGTGACATATCCAGTAAGTGCTCGCTCTCCAGATGTTCCACATTTATTTCTAGCACTAACTCTAAGTGAAAACGATTTAGTTTGATTCCATCCTACATTTATAGAGGTATACATTTCGACATTTCGATTTCCGTTAACATCATATTTTCTTATCTCACCACCATCGGTAATACTCCAAATATATTCTGTTGCACCTTTAGATTCATAAGCACTTAATGAATAAAGAGAGTTAAAATTGAAATTTTTTCCATTGCTGAAACCGGAAACACCCGATGGGGTTTCTGGTACGCCAACCCATACTTCAGAGTTTTGTAAAGTCTCACTAAAACCCGGGTATGTTATTTTTGCTTTTACTGTGGCTGTTGAGTTTGTAGAACCTGTTCTGAAAATGGCATTCGTTGTACCTTGTCCCGATACTAATGTAAAGTTATCAGCTGCAATCCATTCTATTGTTGAACCTTGTGGTATAGTTCCTTGTAAAGAAAATGAAACATTGTTATTAGGACATGCTACAGAGCCTGAATTTGATTTGATTTGTATATCAAAAAATCTTTGTATTGTATAGGATATGGAGCCTCCATAACTTTTGCTGCATGCGTTTCCAACTGGTGTTATACTTACCACGGTTTGATTGAGGTCAGCAACACCATAGTTAATTGCATATTTATTTTTCGCTTCAGTGGATTGAGTGCCAACAGTCCATCTATAATCTGTTATCTTATAAGTAGGATTGTTATTCAAGTTTAGGTAATACAAAAAATCATTTACTGTCATATTTAAGACACCAGTTTGTCCTAATGGAATTTTTATTATGCCATTATTTGCTGCAGGCGTGCTTGCAAAATATGTAGGCTTAATGTTGCTCATGCTTGCAATTGTAATATTATTTAAAATTGCATTTTGAGTGACACCATCATTTGTGTGAGCATCTATCTGAGCAAAAGAGGTGGCAATATCATTCCAAATAACATTAAACGTGAATTTGGATTCTCCTTTTTTTATGGTGTAATTAGCTTGTGGGTTGTTGGAAATAGTTCCATTGTTGATAAATATAGTTACAATAATATCTTTTGTTGCACTGCCTGGAAGAGTATAAGTATATGTATATGATTGTTTAGGGCAAACAATGATATTACCAGTAATACTTTGCGTGTATCCAACTATAGAACTTATGCATGCAAGAAAAGTAAATAATAATTTTTTCATAGTTTTATTGTTTTAATTCATAAAAGAGTTC
>NZ_CVRU01000096.1 GCF_001261715.1 Dysgonomonas sp. HGC4
TTTAATAACACGACTCCATCCCTAAAACAACCTTTATTAGTGATTATCTATAACTTTTCCCTCATTTATCTCGCAATGAATTGTTTTGTAAATATTTGTAGAGATATTAAATTATTCATCGGGATAAACTCACTCTGAGAGGAAAAGTGTAGTTGTAAGTTGGTTTTGAATTACCTAATGGGTAAGGAGAACTTTTATGTGTCACCTGATCAGATAGGTTATATAGAACTGCTTGGGTTATTCCTGATCTTTTTGTTAATGGAAGTACTTTCTCTTTATGAAGAGAATCAATAGATATGACAGTTGTTTCTTCTCCATTAAAGCCTATATTTCGAAGTGTGGTGACTATCTCATGTTTCGAAGAATTATACTTGTGAGTATATTTTTTTAAGCTCTGATCCTGAGTTTCTCCACTTATAATAGTGTATACTTCTTGGCGTAAACGACCTGTGTTGAAAAGAGGCAGATTGTTATTCTCAACATACAGGTATTTTGTCTCAACTTTCTCATTCACGGTTTCCGTCTCTTTTACAATATGATTTTGTACGTGAGGGTTAGATAAACTTGTATAGGTATATCTAATTACTCTCTTGGGAGTTGTTGAGGCTTTATTAGATGGAGCAATAATTTTTAGTTCTCTCACAAAGCGGACAAAGCCTAAAGGATCGGCTGGGCATAATCCTTTAATGCCGAGAGTAGGATAATAGGTATATGATCTTTCTATTCCGTTAATGTCAATCGAAGATAGGATATTGCCTTGATTGTCTGTTTCCATATGTTCAGTCTCAGTACGCTTTCCGGAACTGATACTATTATAGGTTTGAGTTATTGTACGAGGGAAATGAAGGTTTGCTGGTTGCTCAAAAAAGTTACCGGGAATTTGATTATAATCAATTCTCTTAACTTTTAATCCAAAATCGGTTTTAGTAATTTCAGTTATCAAAAGATGAAATTGATTATATTCTCTTTCAATATGGATGGCATGCTTTCCATTATTATCTAATAATGTTTCCCAAGTCCAATAAGTATAATCCAGAGTTGTTTGCAGGAGATCGTTTATAGCGGGCTTGTCTGGGATGCTACCACATAGACTGAAACCTGTATAATTCAAACTTTCCATGAAATAGTATTCTTTAGTAATAGATGGTTGTCCGTCTCCGTCGTTAGTTGTGTGTTGATAAACTGTAGGAAGCCATTGGTTATTTGTAACTTGTATGCCTTGTGGATTGTATGAAATTGTCTCAAAGGCGCCTTCCCCCTTAGCGAAATGAGTCATAACAATTTGTATAGAGTCTAAACTATTGTTAAGACCAGATAAGTTAATTCTTTCATAATCGAATGTGTATTTAGGCGACCCTTCGGGTTTAGTGTCATTTAAGAACGGATAACTCAGGTTTAACAACATTATTGGAGTACCTTGTTGTGAGGGTTTCCCATATATGAGGTTTACTTTAGCATTCCCATTGATTGTTGGATAATTATATGCAACAGTCTGGCTACCTTCTATTATGAAATGTATTTGTTTAATCCTCGTTTGACGGTGAGTTATTTCCTCCAGTAAAGGTATGGAGTCTGTGTTATATTTAAAATCAAATATTTCACCATTCTCATATATAAGACTTCTAATAGTTGCAATTCGGAAATCTTCATTACAAGTGAGTATCTCGCGGATGCCATCTTTGTTAAATACTTCGAATTGGTTTTTGCTATTTCTTTTGATTCTTATATTCTGAACTTTCAGATCTTTTAAATTGATATATTCTCCACTTGAAGGATATATAGGTCGTCCGTTTAAATCTTTCTCAACTTCATATTTAACACCTGTCATTGAAGTGAAGATACCTCTAGATAGATCTAATTGAGTTGTTTTTAAGTGCCAATTACGACCAAAGCCTTTATAACCTGCTTCGAGAACAGAGAATGAAAGGATTAGTGGACGCTCAGGTCCTTCTATATTATAAGGTTTAAGAGTAACTAAGTTGATGTTACAATCGTATTTTCCGGTACGCGGATCAACTCCCGTTGTTAGAGCCGATTCTAAATTAAATGCTGGGGTGTGAAGAGTTTCTGGCATAATGTCGCCTTTTTGTTAATTGATACTTACTTGTAATTTGTAGAATGATAACCTGCTTTCACTTTTAGAGCTAATTATGGGTAGCCGAGATCCCAACGAATAATATATTATTCGT
>NZ_CVRU01000097.1 GCF_001261715.1 Dysgonomonas sp. HGC4
AAATATGATAATACAATTTAAAACAAGGTTGAAACGTTCGTCATTTACAACTTTATACTTACAATTAATTCGTCTGTAGTAAATCCTGTCATGATAGTAGTGTATCGTGATTATATGATAGAACTTTTTTCTGATATAAAACTCTAATTTTTCTTGATGTAAAAAAGTGCATTTATGATAATGCTTTTCTCTACTGCTACTAGCTTACAATAACTATTGAAGACGTGTTTGATAATACTCCATTAACTAACAAAATAAGAAAAATGAAAAAATTATTATTGTTTATATTCTGCTCTCTAAGTTTGAGTGTTTGGTCCCAGGTTGGCATAAACACAACATCTCCAGATGAATCTTCAATTTTAGATATAAATTCGGGGAATAAAGGTATGTTACTTCCTCGTGTAGATCTAACTTCAGAAACCTTAGATCTTGATGGTATCCCAGGTCAAGCCCTTGGACTTATAGTATTTAATATAGGAACAACATTATCTAAAGGGTTGTATTATTGGGATGGATTGACATGGAAAAGCTATGAAGGTACGCTTGGTGGGGTTCCTGAAATATCGGAACTTCAATGTGTTTCAGCTATTTTGGAAGGAGGTTCATTTAAGGCTGGTACTCCGTATGCTGGAATAATTCGTGTTCCATACAGAGGGGGAAATGGTCGAAAATATGGGGCTGGTACACCTATCTCAGCAACCTCGACATGGAATTCTGGAATGACTATAGCATTGCAGTCTGGTAAACTAGAAGAAGGTGCTGGTCATCTAACCTATAATATAACAGGTACTCCAGATGCAGATTCTCCTGTAGGGGCTACTTTTCCGATAACTTTTCAGGGACCAGGAGGTACAACATTGAGTTGTGATATAACAGTTGGGGAACAAATTAATGCTGATATTTCAAGTGTTGCCGTAATGGAATATATGGTTTTTGGAACGGATCCTAATGGTACAAAAGGGTTTTATGTAATGATTAATACTCCAGATGGAAAATATTCATTAAGAGCTTTCTTATTACATTCAAATCCATCTGCTGGTACCGCTACTAATAATACAAGACAAGTTCAATATACAGATATTCAGATTCGAAATAATTCGAGTTCTCCAACAACTATTATGTGGAATATGTTAGGATCTTATGGTGGAGGAACTATACATGGGTCAGGTAATACATTAACAGCACCTTCCCAAGTTTGGGGGGGAGGCTCAGCCAATACATGGGCTACTCAGGGGCCAACTAATTCTCGAGTAAATTGGTCCAATGAAGGAATTTATCAAGCTTCTAATAATGGACCTGAGTTTCGGTATTATTCATGGATAGATACCTCTACAGTTACTAAGACTGCTTATATTTTGAGTGTTATGGCCGGTAGTCCTGCAGGACAAAATACCTCTGATGCTTCTCAAATGAAGGTTTATCTTAAGATTGATCAAATTACGGCTCCCTAATGTTTTAAGAGATAAACAATATTGCATCTTTCAGAGCTATTTATTAGATTATTTCATATTGATCCGAGAATGGATAGCGCGTTAATTGTTATATTCAGATGAATATAACAATTAACATTTCTGTCCGCTGTGGCTATTTTTATGCTTTTGGAGTACAAGATGTTTAATTTTTTTAATTATACTTTTTTAGTATATCAATAGGGTATTGGAAATAGGGTTAATCACTATAACAGCATATCTAAGATATATAATTACACTTTTCGTTTAGTCTATAACAAAGGGGGATCACCTCCAGTATTTTTCATGAAATTTAAACTGAATTTAAATAATCTATTTTATCTTTGTTGCTATAATCTAACTCTTTAGTCAAGTAATGATAATAAAATTAACAAACATACCCACCAATAATAATCTAAAGTTTAACGATTTAGATTTGGTTGTGTGCGTTGAAATGTTAGAGAGAGAGAGAGAGAGAGAGAGAGAGAGAGAGAGAGAGAGAGCTAACTAGTACCTCTGCGTACTTATTAAAAAATATTTTAGGCGGAGTAATCCGTCTTTTTTTGTTATTGCGTTTTACGTACACATTTTTTTCAGCTTTTACATATTTCCCCAATATATATAGTTGTTTCGGTAAAGGTTTTCGTATTTCTGATTTGTTTGTTGTCATTCAAAATCAGTACGATATTTCCTTTTACTTATGGCACAACTATGTCCGGCAGCAGCGTGTAGAGATTACATGCTGCTGCTTTCTTTGAATAAATTAACTAACTATATAATAACTAACAAGTAATTAAATGAAAAAGATTATTTTCTTATTAACAGGCGTTTTATCAATTGGGCTATCTCATGCCCAGGTCGGCATAAATACAACGAATCCTCAAGCAACTTTGGATATAATTTCTTCAGGTAATAGTAGTGCAACGCAGGCCCTTTCAGCTAAAAACAGCTCCGATAGAGAGATTCTCTCATTACAAGATAATGGTTATTTGGGGTTGGGCGTACCGAGCCCTGGTATTCGTCTGGACCTGCGTGACGGATTCAATAATTCTATCATCGGTATCGGTACTAGTAGCCAGACAGCAGCCGAGGCACAAGCCGGAGCCATAAAATATGACCCCGGATCTCAAAGTTTATATCTTTCCGATGGTACAGTTTGGAAAAAGCTGAGTGCTCATGTAATCCGTACCTATGTTATTGGCGATATAAACAGTGGCACTCAATCTTTTGCCAACAACGCCTCTACGGTGATTCAGAATTGGCGGGAACAAGAAGATCTCTTAGGAAGCTTTAATCCTACAACGGGAGTCTTTACAGCACCGCGTGACGGCACGTACACGATGGCTGTGATTGCCACATTTAGCAGTAGCCCGGTAAGTGCTAACAGTTTTATGCAGCTGGAACTCGTATCACCAAGCGCTATAGTTAAAAGTCAAAGTAGTTATTACGGTGCAGGCACATTTCAAGCCAGTGTCCTCTGTTCGGGAAGCTTTAATTTATTGTCGGGACAAACGCTGCAAGCAGTGTTAACACACACTCTGGGTGGAACCAAAAATCTGAGAACCGGATATTGTAATTTAAGTATTTTGGAAAATTAAGTTTCCATTTCCGCCTTTTGATATAAACGCCCCCCTATAAGTCACAGTATGTAAATTAATTAGTATAAAAAATAATGAATAGTAAAATTATAAAAACAATGAGCGCTACGTTCTTTAGCCTGTTGCTGTCGGTGGCAATGCTAAGTGGACAAAGCGTAGGCATAAATACCAATACCCCCCTTGGGACACTTGATATCTTCTCACAAGGATCCAGTAATCTAAGCGACAATCTACGGATAATCAACTCTGAGGGAGCCCCCCTTTTGAAATTGCAGGACAATGGTTATCTGGGGCTGGGAACAACAAGTCCAGCTGTACGTCTAGATTTGAGAGGCAGTTCAGGAAGCAACAATATTATCGGTATCGGGGGTACTAATCTTTCAGCATCAGCCGCTCAGGCCGGAGCTTTAAAGTATGTGCCAAGTAGTACGGAATTACATTATTCAGATGGAACACAATGGATGTCTCTGGAAGCAGATATGGTAAGAAGTTGTGTGGTTGCAGATAATTCTTACAATATGGTGGTCTGTCCCAACAATGCAGTTACCCGTTTGGGTAGCTGGGATGTCCAATATGACCCTCTGGGCTCTTTTGATGGAACGACTGGTATCTTTACAGCTCCTAAAACCGGATTGTATACAGTTTTATTTGTGGTGCAGATGCTTGCAAGTCCTGTTCAAGCAGATAGTTACCTGGAAGGTATGTGGGTTGCGAGTAACGGTGCGACGATTAAGGCTGTGAACTCTTTTGCAATAGCAGGTACTTTTATGACGCCTATTATTTGTTCTGGTACACTCTTTTTGAATGCAGGTGATACTCTATTTCCTCAGGTCTCTCATAATATGGGCATAGATAAGTATCCTCGTTTCGTGGGTCCTTCCCCAGGAGGAGGCATGACGAGTGCTGCTTTTAATAAATTATCTATTGTTATACAATAAATATCTACAGAAATGAAAATAATTATTCTATATATACTACTTCTTTCTCCTTGTTGTATTTTTTCCCAAATCGGGATAAATACAGAATCACCAACTGCCACTTTGGATATCAAATCCGAATCGACCACCATGCCGGTTGTTTTATCACGAAACTCAGCTAATACCGAATTAAGCAGACTCCTGGATAACGGGTATTGGGGATTGGCAAGGACTAATCCTGCGGTAAAAGTCGACCTGAGAGGATCTCTGGGTAATGGTGAATTGGGGTTAGGCACAACGGCGATGACGGCAGCAGCTGCCGGAGCCGGAGCTATCAGGTACAATAATGGCGTAGAATATTCGGATGGGAATACTTGGCTACGATTAGCTGTTTTACCTACCAAAGCATACGCAATAGCCAAGAATGAGGTGGCACTAGATATGACAACAACAGGTGCTACTTCTGTTAATATATGGACAAACTGGACAGAAGTAGAGGATTTGGCAAACAGTTTTAATCCCGTAACAGGAGTCTTTATTGCTCCCCGTACAGGTGTATATGCGGTATCATGTACAGCTATGTTCGAAAATGTAGTGTTGATATCAGGTCTATCCCTTATACATTTAGAGCTCATTTTTACGGTTAATGGTCTTACTAATGATCCTATAGCATCTAAGAGTACATTTTCTGCTCCTGCTAGTTCGGGAATTCCATTCAATGCGACACTTGTAAATAAGGCATTTCTATATCTTGTGGCGGGTGACAATCTGAGTGTTCTTATTTATAGCAATAATAGGCAAAGTCAAATAAAAACAACGACAGATGGATCATATAATATACTAACCATATCAGAGATGTAAGTAATTTATTTATCTGATAATGTAAAATATTCTCTTAAGATTATCTCTGAGAGGATATTTTTATTTATACTGAAATTGGGGTGATTTATAGCATTATTTACATGGGTTGGAAACTCAAAATTAAAATTTTGATGCAGTGATTAAAAAAGTTCTATTATTGCAAAACTGCTCGAATCGTATTTTTTATATCCTCTATACCTACAGAATATATCTAGTTAAGCAGTTATTACAATAAGCTTTGTCTAATGAGCAGTGATATAAAGAGCTAATTTGGATTGTCCTTTTTTTGTAAAAGGAATTATATTGGATAAGATAGTTTATTGTATTTTATCTTGAAAATTCATTCGGTAGACTCTGAATTTTTATTATATTTGTTTTGATTTATTTACATATTTAAGGAGCACCTTTTATCTTTTTGTGGATGGGGTGTTTTCTTATTTTTTGTAGATTTAAGTAATTAATATTAAATATTATGGCTATATATTAGGAACGGATGTTACCGTATATTAAACCGTATATCAACAATATAGGTAGCTATTAAAATCAAAAAATAGTTATAAGAATCGGATAGGTTTTTCACTCTAACTCTTTTTGAGCTTTCTGTATATTAGTTTTATAGTGCTTTTCAACTTACAACCACTATTTTTATGTTATACATATGTGTGTAATAATAAATGAACAATTATTTATTTGGGTATACTAAAGTCCTTATTGGTGAATAACGAAGATAATCCTGAAATTTGTTTAAACCGAAGTAATTCATCCTTGTCCATACCTATATTTTTTAGAATCCAAGCATCACTCATTCCTGCTTGTTTGAGTTCAGTAACAATAGTTGTCATTAGTTCAATATTATGTGTGCCTCGAGCACGATTATGTCTAATTGTTGATGCCATTCGGTTTGACAGGTCTTTTTCGAGGACTACAACTGGTAAAATTCCTTTTTCGCGTTTATAAATGCGTTTTGATGTTTTCATCACTAAATACCGATGATAGCCATCTACTAGTTCATATTTGTCTGTATCTGGAAGATAATAACAAACACAAGGCATAGTGTATCCATCTTCCCAAATGGATAATTCCAAAAGTTTCATTTCAGGAGGTGCTACAACATTGGGATTGTATGCATTTGCCTGTATCTTCTCAATTTCAACTGCTCTAACATTATAAACTGGGCTTTTGTAATTTTCCATATATATTCACATAAAAATCCATGATTCGTACTCTATTCTCTATTTCTTTCTTTGTCATCGTAAATCCCATGTACTTACATAAGTGATCGTTCTTGAGTATGCATATACACATACGTTTAAATGTTGGAAGTTCCTTAAAATCTGTAATTTCAATATTATCTTGGTATTCCATCTTAACAGGGCGCTTATTTGTTTTATAATTGCTATAATCTGAAACTTCTATCTTAATTTTAAGAGCTTGTAACTCTTCTATTGTTTTTTCAGACAAACAGCCTCCTTTATTACGCCAAAAGTTGATACTAACAGACAGTCTTTGCAGATAATTCAGTCGGGTACTTTCCGGTAAAGTTGATAGTAGATAATGCATATAGCTTTCCCATGTATACCCCCTAGGTAGAGTAATTTTTTGTTTTGCGACAAGGCTGGTATGTCCATATAGTGCTGTAAAGTTTACACCATTTACACGGCATATCATTTTTCCCCACATATCAGGGTCAATAGCACGGTATAGTGATAAACTTTCTCTTGCTGTAGATATAAATGGACTAGCTACCCTTTGCATTTCTAATGGTACACCTGCTTGATAGTAAAGGTCATACAATCGATTATATTCCCATTTAAAACGACAATTGGCAGTCCAGATATCGGTTGTTAACCAGTCATATATAACATAGGCATTGTAGATGTTTTCTTTTATTTGACGTGTCCATTTTCTAAAATGGTACATATTATATCTGTTATTGCTATGTATGGTTCTCCAACGATGCAAGCTTTCTTGTGTCCTTATGCCGACTAGACAACAAGTTTTTTCAGCTTTCTTTAATCGATGATACCATTGTGCAAAAAGTGTATAAAAGTCATAATCCCACATATCTTCATTATAGAAAGGGAAATCTTTTTTTGTATAGCTGCCTGAAGGAATTTCTCTGACCCATGATTTTTTACATTCTTCATCCCAAGGACGCCAGAACATTTGGTACATTGAGGTGCAGGTACTAACTTTAAAAGGTACACAAACTCGATAAACCTCTATAATATCAGGGTTTGTATTAAAGATATGGTCAATGTAGCGAAGTGTTTCGTTGTACTGTATTTCGTAATCCATATGAAAAACTCCTATCTTTCTTTTGAGGCCGGTTTCTCTGAGATATTGTATGCAAAGGTTCAGCATTACGCTACTGTCTTTACCTCCCGAAAAAGAAAGATAGATGTTATCAAATTCTTTAAAGATGATATCGATCCGGTACATAGCTCGTTCATAGACATTTTTCTTCATTATTAAATACTTTCATTTTTGCATATCTCTTCCAAAAAAGAACAGTTGAAAAACCACTGTGCTCAAAGTAGGAAATATGCTTTATTTGTGTTACAGATTCTATCCTAAAATCGAGATAAAGCGCCTTGATAATCCTTTCTAATAATGCTGAAAAGACCTTGCTATCATCATCTGCTATATAGTAATTGTTTATAGTGGCCTTCCCTTCCTTAAGTTTTACAGGAATAAAACCAAGTGTAACTCCTCTATTTGTAGCTATAAACCATTTATATTCGGAGGAGGTTCTGTAAGGATAGTTAAGATTATAGTTTAGGATATTTTCATCCATTATGAGATGGGCAACTAGATAGTATAGTCGTTGATCTTCTCCTTCCAATTCTACAATTTCCATATTTTATATATTAAATATAAGGATAAAATCCTGTAGTTTCTTCTAAACTGTGTATATAATAACACTATAATCTTCGCCCATTTATTGTTTGACAAATTTAACAATTATGTATGTTTTGAACAAATGTTTCTGATGTTTTTAATAGATTGTTTTTTGTTAAATACCCTTATGTAGATCAAATAAGTTATTTTATTAAATATATGCGATGTTTGGTTATTGTGTTGTAGATCAATACTTGATTTTTTTTGTTGAGAATGTTAAGAGCCTTTATTTGTTTTGTTGTTGTTTTATCGTAATAAATTGATAGAATTTAAAAGATTTAAAATTTAACAAATTTCTGCTTTTTAAATTATGATGGTTTTTATAAAATAACAACAATAAATGGGTGAAAAATATATATGAGTGTTGTTTGGACTTTATGTGGAGATTAATTGTTTCTTTATGTGGAAATTTGGTGTTTTGTGATATTTTAATTTTGATTCAGGCATGAATAGTGTGATTTAAATTGTTTTCAATATCTTTCTTTTTTAATGTTTTTCTGATTGTAAGAAGGTTTTCTCTTATTCCGTAATTCAGGCATGATGATACTAGAGGTTAAATATGAAAGCTTGATTATTTGTTGTCGTTTACAACATCATATTTTTCTCGTTTATAGTAAAATTATGCTATGTTTAGTAGTCGTGTGTAGTGATTCACGCTTTTGTTTTTTTGAATTTTATATACAATGTAATATATTAAATTAGAAAACATATGTAACGAAATTTTTATTGATTAATTAGAAATATTGCATTGGATGAGGCTCTAGAGGACTTGCTTGATGTGAC
>NZ_CVRU01000098.1 GCF_001261715.1 Dysgonomonas sp. HGC4
TTTTATATCTGTAATCTACCAGTTCATTAAGAAAATAATTTTTCTGGATATACCTTATTTTTAACAAGGTCTTTAATCTTCAAAATAGCTTCCGGACGATCTTTTGCATATGTAATTCCAAACCATTTTGATGGTGTATTAAATAACTTCACCTCAATCAATTTCTGTTCGATAAGGGTATTTATTAAAGTCGGAATAAGAAATTCAGCTTTAACCTTATCTTTATTCTCTTTCAAGAATTCTACAAAATACTTTTCCGAAAGATCGAAATAGTCTGGAGTAAATCCCCACATATTCATCGAAACAGGAGTTGTATCGGTTAAATTCTTCCAAGTGCCGTCCTCATCTTTAAATTGAGGAGTACCCTCAGTACGTTTTACCTCGGTACGTTCTACTATTTTCAGAAGAAGATTATCTTTATCTACTTCGCAAACACCTCTGGCCACTGAGCCACTGTCTGATAATGTATTACCTAGCATATAGCCCATCATGCAATAATGACCGGTTTTTCCTTCCATATTCCTAAGTTGTCCCGCTAAAAGCTGGAAACTTTCTCTACCATAAAAGTCATCAGAATTTATTATTCCAAATGGTTCATTTATGACAGTCTTACCCATTAGCAGAGCATGGTTTGTACCCCATGGTTTTTCTCTCTCCGGGTTTGGTGAAAACCCTTTAGGTAGATCATCTAACTCCTGAAACACTACTTCTACAGGTACTGATTTTTCGTATTTAGAAAGAATCTTTTTTCTGAATTCTTCTTCAAAAGCTTTTCTTATAACAAATACAATTTTACCAAAACCCGACTGTAACGCATCGTATATGGAATAATCCATTATTGTTTCGCCATTGGGACCCAAACCATCTAATTGTTTTAGTCCGCCATATCGGCTACCCATTCCGGCTGCCAGTACAAATAATGTAGGTTTCATAGTTCTTTTCTCTATTTGATGTTAATAATAATCTCTGCTGAGTTTAGCCAAGGAGAGGTAAACCTCACTTTAGCAATACCCTGCTGTCCCGTTGCCTGAATGTAAGCCAATATACGCCCATGATAAACACGATGCATATTATCTGTATAATCGCTCATGTCTTCATTATTGCTGGCTTCTAATCCTAGCAGACGAGCAGGACCATCGATAGTACAGGTCACTTCTTCGTCCGATAGTAAAACAGGTATGCCATTTTCATCAACAACCTGTATAACCACCTGAGACAAACCTCTATCCTTACTGATAATGGTTTCTCCCGCTTGAATAGTCAACGCATACGATCGTTTTGATGACTCAATAGCAAAGGTACTAATTTCTTTTTCATCTTTATCCATACCTACTACCTCAAGTTTACCTTCGGTATATGGTATATCCCAATAAATGATACCTGTATTGTCATCATACCTTTTAACATCTCCTATTGCCTTATTGTTCAATAATAATTTAGCCTGTGCCGCATTTGTATAACATACAACTCTTATGGATTGTCCTTTTTCGTAATTCCAGATAGGCCATGCATCCACCGAAGGAGTCTTTTCCTGATAGTTTCCGCCTTCGTTTTCTGCATCGAATTGCGACCATACATCTTTCATCTGACTTCTAGTGCCTTTGCCCGGAGTTGGATAGGTACCTAAGTATGCCATCGGCTTATTGCTCCATAAAGATTGTCGGAAGTATCCTCTTGGTTTAATAAATCCGCCAAAATCAAGTAACCCCGAATAGAATCCTCTAGAAGGCCATTTATTAGATTCACCCAAATAATCGATACCTGTCCATAAAAACTGCCCAAAAATATGTTCGTTATCTCTTACTGCTTTCCATGCAGACAATTCGTGGCGATTTTCGCTTCCAAATATTATTCTAGTAGGGTATTTCTTGTGATCCATTTCATAACGACCTTCTGTATAATTGTATCCTGCAATATCTAAAGCTCCGGGATACTCTGTTTCATTCGACATAGCAACTCCTGCTAACCCAGCGGTAACCTGACGCGATTTATCGTACTCTCTTACAACTGCTGCTAAACGTTTGGCAATAATCCCCAAACTCATAGCATCGGGTGCATCTTTCTTATAACCTCCAAATATCGGTTGGGTAAATCCTTCAACATTCGATCCGTTCAGCACAGGGTGAGAGTAAGGATCGTTCGGATAATCAACTTCGTTTCCAATACTCCAAGCAAATATAGAAGTATGGTTACGATCGCGACGTACTATATCTGCTAAGTCTCTTTCGCCCCATTCTTCAAAAAAGTCGAATGTTCCTTGAAAACCGGGTGTTCCTTGATTCCATCCCGTTAGCCATTTGCGTTTAGGAAATTCCCATTCGTCGTATGCTTCATTCATTACCAGCATGCCTAGTTCATCACACAGTTGATATAAATCGGGTGCTTGCGGATTATGACTTGTTCTGATAGCATTACATCCAATGCTCTTAAGAGTTTCTAACCTTCGTTTCCAAACCTCACGAGGAACGGCTGCACCGAGTACTCCTGCATCATGGTGAATACATACACCTTTTACCTTCATCCACTCTCCATTGAGAGCAAAGCCTTTATTCGGGTCAAAAGTATATGTGCGAAAACCTGTATTAGTAGAGGTCTGATCTATTATTTTTCCGTCCTTTAAAACTGTTGTTTTTAATTGATATAAATATGGATTCTCTAAATCCCATAATTTGGTATTACTGACTTTTAGCTCCTGAGATATTTTAGCTTTCGATGAAGAGGAAACTGCTAGTTTTTGTGCCCCTTTAGCTACAACTGTTCCATCTGCTAATAAAAGCTCGTTTTGAATAACTAACTCAGCATTTGCATCTGAACCATTTTGCACTTCTACTTCTACACTTAATATCGATTGTTTTTTATTAGATATTTTGGGATAAGTGTATACTCCCCACTGGGCTATGTGGATGGGGTTGGCGTATATTAACCATACATTCCGATAGATACCTGAACCTGTATACCATCTGGAGTCCGCAGATTGGCTGTGATCTACACAAACTGCTATTACGTTGTCTTTTCCATATTCTATATAAGGAGTTGCATCATACATAAATGAAATATATCCGTTAGGGCGTTTTCCTAAAGAGTGACCATTTACAAATACTTCGCTTCTATTATATACACCCTCAAAGTAAAGATATACCTTCTCTCCTTTTTTATCGGATGGAATGTTTAAAGCTTTGCGATACCATCCGATACCTCCCGGAAGATACCCTGTAGCACTTGCCAACGTTGGACTCAACTGTCCTTTTATACTCCAGTCATGAGGGAGATCTACCTGTTGCCATTTGGCATCTTTGAAGTCTACAACTTCGGCTTTTTGAGGATCATCTAATGTAAACCTCCAATTATCATTAATCTTTGCCGGCTCTCCGAATGAGACTTGACTAAAAGAATTAATTGACAAGGAAGTCAATAAAAATAGTAGCAAGATTTTTCTTTTCATAATTCTATATGTTTTGTTCTGTGATTTTGAGGTATCAACCCTTTTTAATATTTTGACAAGTATAAAACAATAGCCTGTTATCATTCCAGCAGACAGCCATCATTAGATACTGTTTATTTAAATTATTTAGTTGAAAATTTATAGATCGTATTCTGAATATACACTTGTCCTGGGTCTAAACGTGTAGAAGGAAAGTGAGGTTGGTTGGGACTATCCGGAAATTTCTGCGTTTCGAGTGCTATTGATTCTCTGTAATTATGCGGTTTATTGTATTTACCAATATCAGTACCCTTTGCAAAATTGCTGGTGTAAATCTGGATTCCTGGTTGATCTGTCCATATTTGCATTTGTCTGCCTGAGGTTGGTTCGTATAAAGTGACTGCCCATTCTACATCAGATTCTGTTTTTCGATTCAATACCCAATTATGATCATAACCTGCTCCATTTTTCAATTGCTCATTGATCTCATTTATTCTTTTTCCGATTACCGAAGAAGTCCTAAAATCGAAAGGTGTATTTTCTACTGTTAAATACTCTCCCGTAGGAATAGAGAATTCATTGATGGGAGTAATAGAATCTGCATTGATGGTTAATTCATGATCTAAGATTGTACCATTCCCCTCCCCTTTTAGATTAAAATACGAATGATTAGAAAGATTCACATGAGTAGACTTATCTGTTGTTGCTGTAAATTTAATCTTAAATTCATTTTCGGGAGTAAGAGTATATACCATCTTTACATTCAGATTGCCGGGAAAACCATTATCTCCATCAGGAGAGAAGTATGATAAATGAATTTCGTTGTTACTGACACTATCAACATTCCAGACTACTACATCAAAACCAGAAGTTCCTCCATGCAAGCAGTTTGTTCCACTATTTTGAGGAAGTTGATATTTTACTCCATCTATTTCAAATGCTCCATTTGCAATACGATTGGCGTAGCGACCCAATACTGAGCCTAAAAATCTACTGTTCGGGTTCTTTATATATTCCTCTATATTATTATATCCGAGTACAATATCTTCGTACTTATTATTTCTATCAGGAGTCCAAAGTGAGACTATTCTACCTCCGAGATTGGTTACTTGCATTATAATGCCATTACCCGAATCAAGAGCATAAATACCTACCTTTTTATTATTGACTGTTGTAGAAAAATCTTTGTCTGCAAGTAGTCTAATATCTGCATTTTGGATCGTCTTATTCTTACACCCTATTAGACAAAAGACTGAAAAACCAATATATAAAAGTTTGTGTGTTTTCATTTTAATAATTGTTTCTGTGTTTTGGAATCAATTTCTAGAACTTGCACTTTCTGAGGTTCAATATCCGCTTTTCCTTCTCCATCCACCTGATCTACTTTTTGAACAAATATGTGCAGGAGCCCTTTATCTCTCCACAATTCCGTATCAAAACTGGGCTCCCACGAACCAACTGAGAAATCAGTCAGATCACGAATTTTCCAATCACTAACATTAATGTCTTTACCAACTGCTATAGACACTTTTTCTCCCCGCTCTTCGTCTCTAAATAATAAAAATAGATTTGTGTCTTTGCCTTTCGAATCAACTATCAACTGAGGTCGGGCAATAGGTATACGTTTTGTTCCTCCTCCTTTCAACGAGAAAGGTGTATTCCGAAAATTAAGGTTCAGAACTTTCCACTCTATTCCATTATTATAAACGATGTGATATTGAGGGATATCCGAGTCAGGTTCTCGCCAATAGGAGGCAATATATGGACGACCTTGGCTATCTGTTGTCATTGCTGTCTGGTTGATCAGTTCGCTATTTTGAGGAATTAAGGCTATATATTCTGATGTTTCGGCAATAATGGGTAGTGTATATTTTTTATTTTGTGAATTGAGCCATGTTATACCTCCATCTAACGATTTAGCATAACAGAGATCGTGATTTGTTTCTACATCAGGCGTCTCACGCCATACCCACGAAATATGTATAATTCCTTTATCATCTACACACGATTGTGCATAGCCATTACGTTTGCCTTCTCCATCAATCAAATTTCGTTGTAGTTGACTCCATTTTCTAGATTTCACATCATATCTATTAAGGACTAAATTTCCCTTTCCCGATTGACCATCACGATATATAAAAATCAAGTCACCATTTGGCATTTTATAAAATTCGGGATAGGTAACATTCTCTTCCAATTCACCTGTCATAGATTGCTTCTCTCCAAGTTCCAGAGACAGAGGTTCTACACTTTTAGCATAGCGTAAAGGATGTCCATGGTGATCCCACGAAACATGCAAATAGCCATCTCCATCAACCATGATACTGATTACATTATGAGCATCCTTAACATTGCCTGTATATTGCGTTTTATGTATATTCCATTCTCCTGTAGGTAATTTTCTCTTTCCTAAGGTGAGAAATCCCTCATTATCATAATAGGCTATAAACTGGGTGTCTTTGTATGTTATCAAAGAATTCTTTCGAAATACAGTAACATTCACCGAATTGTTTGCCCATCCATCGCCAACGGGTATCAATTGTTGGGAGTAGATAAACTGGGACAACAACAAAGAGATAAGTATAATAAGGTTTCTCATAATGATTGAAGTAAATAAAAGTATTAAACAAGGTCTTAGACCTTCATTTCTTAAAGATATCTAAAGCCCAGCTATCTAACCACTTTAATACTGGCATATTATTTTTAAATTGAATAGGTAGCCATACATATCTGCCATCAATGGGATCCTTTGGAGTCCATCGGTCAGCCATAAAAATAAAAGCATCCTTCTTTCCCTCAACAGGCAAAATATATGTGCTTTGTGAGTGGAATGTTAGCTCGGAATCTTTACCAACGCATGGGTTAGGATATAATTTCCAAGGTCCCCAAATGTTGTCTGCAACAAGTAAACGAGCGGCATTAGGAGCCCATCCTGTACATCCCGAAGTAATCATGAAATAGTACCCATCTTTCTTGAAAATTGCAGGAGCTTCATTATGACCTGCGGGTTCCACTCGTGTATATTTTCCGGTGTGGCTTAAATAGTCATCTGATAATTCGGTAATCTGTAATGTTAGGTTTTCTTCTGATGAGTATATATGATATGCTTTACCATCGTCATCTACATAAACAGTCATATCACGTGACATTTGCCCTCCTTGAAAATCGCGACGAACAAATAACCCATCTTTTACAGCAGCAGTCCATTCTTTAGTCCACCATTTAGGGAAATTATCAGGTGTTACTTTCTGATTTTTCTGTTTCTCCGACATATCTATGGGATAATATCCCGCATTAGGACGATATGATTTTACGAATTGAAAAGGACCTGTCGGCTTATCGCTTGTTGCAATTCCGACATGAGCACTTTCATATCCTTTACCCTTTAGTTCTAAATGGAAAAACATGACAAACTGTTTCGTTTTTTCATTATAAACAACTTTAGGACGTTCTATAATACAACCTTTAGTTATAGGGCTTTTCTCATCATTCTCTACTACAGAAAGTGCTACACCTTCGTTTGTCCAATTGTACAGATCGTCTGACGAATAACACATCACTCCCACCAAAGCATTATTACTATCCTTACCTTTATGCTCTCCAAACCAATAGTATTTACTATTGTGATAAAGTATTCCTCCCCCATGTGCATTGATATGTACCCCATCTGTATCTGTCCATATTTTACCGGATTCGAAAGCTTTGTGTTTTTTCATGTCAGAACTTTTATTCAGTGACTTTAATTCAAAAATCATCTGATTTATATCTTTTGCTTGAAGCACCCTTTGCACTTCTTCCACTTTTGTAGAAGAACGTTGTGTATCTTTTGGCTTATTCTCTATATCACCGATATAAGTATTCCCTTGAAACAAGGTTTGCGTATCTCCTCCAAATTTAAATATCGTTTGAGCATCGTCTTCTACATAAAATATATTGTTGTAAAATTGGGTATTATGTGCCCATTTTTTACCCCAATCATCCATTTTCAAAATAGATTTATCAATTTCAGGACTTCCTTTTTTCTTCACAACAATAAGGTTGCCATAAAATTGAGTATTGGTTACAGGTCCTGTTATATGGATAACAGGCGAAAACCATCCCACTTGTTTAGTTGGATAAGCACGCAATCCATCGTTTACGCTTACATTGTATCTCACGATTGTATTATCTGTGCCAATATTCCAGTTTTTACCTAACGAGTCGCCATCATTACATACAAGCAGAAAACCTCCTGCATTGTTGTGGCTATAATTATATTGTATGATTGTATTTCTGCAATTATAGTCCGAGTCGAAACCTTGCCCATCCCATTTTGCATTGTGTCCGCTTACTTCATTGTATTGGATAATTGTATTATCGCAACTCCAAGGCCATATACCTGCGGCTGCCTCATCCGGAGATAAAATATCTGGACAATCTTTCATCACATTATATTCAATAACAGCACCATCGCATCCGATAGGGACTATACCATCACCGGGAACGCCTTCCAATAAATTACCTTTTATAAGTACTCCCAAACTAGGATACCAATTGTCGCGACCAGAGTATCCACCTGAATATATGCCATTACGTCCGCAATCTTTTACATGACAATCAAGAATTTTCAAATCAATGAACCGGGTCTTTATACTGTCTCCTTTGTTTTCCCAATATATGCCTCCTCCCGAACCGTCTTTCTTTACCAAGCTTCCGTTCACATTCTTTACTGTCAGATTCTGAATCGTAATCTGATGCCTGTCTCCACTATTCTCAGCTAAGATTAAGACCCCTACCCTACGATTCTTTCTTTCGCCTCCTGTGTTTGTTATTTCCAAGTCTTGAACAACGCAATAAGCCGAATTTGCGAGAAGCAAAGTATATTGTTTTTCTCCCTCCCCATTTAGTTGAGGTTTATTGCCTTTTCCATAAGCTCCTACTACAATTAAGTTTTGATTTGTTCCTTCAAGCCTCAACTCCAATTGTCCCGAAAAAGCAGAGTTCCTTTTGAACAAAATAGTATCACCGGGTATAAATTTGCTTGAATTAACTTTACCTAAACTCTTCCAAGCCAAAGCCAAGCTCTTTCCCGAATTACGATCGTTTCCCGATTGAGAATCTATATAATAAGTCGTGGAAAATATAACTGGTACTTGAAGGCTAAATAAAATGTACAGAAGTATTGGTTTTAACTTTATCATCTTGATTATTATCTATGTGAGTTATACATGATATTATGGTCATCTATCTTTTAGTATGGGATTCCTCTTTCCAATGCAAGAGAAATCCCGGTACTATTTCTAATTATTATTAATTACATTACAAACATTAATCATATCCCGGATTTTGCTCTAATACTGCATCTTTATTCAATTGAATTTCAGTCAAAGGTATTGGCAGCAAAAGATGTGTCTTGGTTAAACCTATTATGGGTTGATATTTGGTTGTGTTTAATTTAGCACGCTCAACCAAGGTTCCGGTACGCATCAATGTCATACGTCTGTTTTCTTCTCCGATCAATTCTCTGGCTCGTTCGTCAAGAATAAAATCTAATGTTATATCTGATGCTGAGACTTTACCTTTAGTCGGATAATCGGGAAATGCCCTTTGTCTAAGAACATTTATTGTATTAGCTGCCTCACCTGTTTTACCTTGCTTAAACTGCGCCTCTGCAAGCAATAAGTAAGTTTCTCCCAAACGCATCAAAATCCAATCTTTAACGGTAGAATATCCAAAAGTATCATTCGGATCAAAAGCTCCCCACTTGGTTGTATGTGGGCATAAATTGTAGATCGTGTCTGTTCCTACATAAGGTACTTGTTTACCATAGTTGACATGAGCAGGGTCGTTAATAAAGATTTTTCTTCTAATACTATATTCAGAATTACGTATATCGCCATCTTTATAAAGTCTGTAATTAGTCCAATCGCTTAAACGTAATCTGGCTAAGCCTCTACCTCCCAACGAATCGCACAAAATCATGCCACTAATGTTGTAATATGCAGAAGTCCAGACACGTCTTTGCTGAGGACTTCCTGAATATCCTCCGGGAACAGTATTTGTGTTTTCGAGTTCGAATGTCCATATTGTCTCAGTATTTCCTTGCGATCTACGTTCATTTCCATATAAAAACATATCGCTATAATAATCTCCGGCAAGATCTGTTTTTGCACCATACCGTTTATCTATTAACCTAAATCTACCGCTCGAAATTATAGATTGAAGCTGAGGTTCTGCCAATTCGGGTTTCCCGGCTCGTATATATGCTTCGCCAAGTAATTGCATAGCCATAAATTTATTCGCTCTACCATATTGCTTTCCACCCGAATTTGTTGGTACAGATTCAATATCGGGAAGATATTGTGTGCTAAACGTTAAATCAGAAATAATAAGATTATTAATATCATCTAATGAGGCTCTTACATAATCCGTTTTTGGACCTGATGTTGGTTCTGTCACTAATGGGACTCCACCAAAAAGTGTTGCAAGCATATTATAAGCATAACCTCTAAAAAATTTAGCTTCTGCACTTGCCCGTTTTTTTCCATTTTCACTAAGCCCTTTTACGGTAGAAGATGCACTCTCTATATCGCTAATAATACTATTGGCATTATTGATTAGAACGTAACATCTTTCCCATACAAAAGAGGATGCTCTGTCTGACGATGTCAGCTTTGTATAATCATAATAGGGAATTTCCACACCTTGTTGCTGAGCCGCACTGGCAACATCGGTACCTACCTGCCATACACACAGCCAACCTTGTTGATCGCTCCAAGTCCAGATTGTACCATAAGAATAATGTAAACCTTTGAGCGAAGCTTCAACCCCTAATGAATCCTTTAAAGTTTCGGGGGTATATGATGAATATGGCTTTTCCTCTAAGTAACTATCGCTACACGAATAGGTGAGTAATAGTATGGATATGATTAATATTATACCTTTTTTCATGATTGTTATTTTTTAGATTACTTAAGTGTGATATTTAAACCAAAGACAATAGTACGCACTACCGGATAGTTATCTTCCCAGCTTCTATATTCGTTCAAATTACTATCCCAGCTTTGAGAACCTCTGGTAATTTGTCTAGATTCAGGATCCCATCCAATCCAATTGGTAAATGTGTGAAGATTGCGTCCACTGGCATAAACAGTTAGTCCTCCAATACCTATTTTATCTAATTTTCCGGGGTCAAATACATAACTCAGTGTAATATCTTTAATACGTATATAGTCTGCATCCGAAGCGTATCCATAGCCTCTTGTGTTGTAGTATGAAAGAGCCGGTCTTGTATTATTTCTATTTTCAGATGTCCAATATCCAACCTCACGAGGAGTGTTTCTTTTTCCCGTTTCATCCACGTAATTTAAATCAGGATTATTTTTAGTCATACCTTGGGCTGTTTGAAGAAAAATGCTCAGATTCCAGTTCTTATAACGGAATGTATTAGTAAGACCTGCTGTCCATTTGGGGCTGGTTTGTCCTAATATAACTCTATCCTCAGCAGTAATCTGTCCGTCTCCATTTACATCTTCAAATTTTAAATCACCCGCTTTCGCTGTTGGATCTTGAGTCTTATGAAGACCTGCACTAATTTCATCTTCTTGCCATATTCCCTGCATTTTATAATCATAAACTACATTTATCGGATGACCAATGAACCATCTGTTACCCAAATCGTCTTTTTTATCACCATATAAGTCCACAATCTTATTTTTATTGGCTGCAAAAACGAGTGTACTTTCCCATCCGAAGTTTTTAGTTTCAATATTACGTGTAGTTAATGTAAGCTCAATCCCTTTATTGGCTGTTTCGCCCAGATTATCATAAACTTGTGAATAACCCGTTACCAAAGGAATAGAACGTAATAATAAAAGGTCAGTAGTTTTACTGCTATACATATCAATAGTTCCCGATATACGGCTTCTTAGAAAAGCAAAGTCAATACCAATATTTGCACTGGTTGTTTTCTCCCATTCCAGATCGGAGTTTCCAAGGTTACTCAAAAGCATACCGGTTTCGCCAATTCCATTAGAAGGTATTTTATTATTTGAGGATGTTGATATTGTTCTGTAAACTGGTATTGCCTCATTACCCGATTTTCCATAAGAAAGTCTGAGCTTTAAGTTATCAATTGCATCAACCGATTTCATGAAATCTTCATTGTTTATATTCCACCCTAGAGCTACCGAAGGAAATGTTCCGTATTTAGAAGTATTACGTCCAAAAACTGAAGAGCCATCGCGACGAGCAGTCAGTGTAAATAAATACTTACTATCATAAGAATAATTGATACGTCCCATGGAAGAATTTGCAGAATATTTGTCAGCATAGGATGCACTTGTTTGTGTTGCTCCGGCTCCAAGATTATTAAACGATAATAAATCATTCACAAAACCAGTAGCTCCGGCAGTCGATTCGTTAAATTTGCGCTGTTGTGCACTATATAAGCCTGTAAAATCGAAGTGATGTTTATTCCAATCGCGAGTATACATTACAATATTTTCTATCGTATAACTATTTGTCTCTGTATTTCTGATGCTACCGTTACCCAGCATATTATTTGCTTCGCGTCCCGTATAGCTAGATGTACGTGTAGGCAAATAAGTATATCCGACATTTAATTTATATCTCAATCCTTGTAGAAAGCCAGAGAATCTCACCTCTGCATACCCGTTCATATTTACATTAAACGATCGGCGTTCTCTATCCGTTGTCAACCCTAATAATGGATTAGAGAATAATTGCTCTGGCTCCATCGGATATATTTTATAACTACCATCGGGATTGTAAATTTGTCCGAAAGGACTCATAGCTGAGGCATTCAGCAGATTTACTCTTCCTCCGTCTCTATTGTGATTGGTTAGGAAAAGAGAAGTACCTATTGTTAAATATTTAGTTACGTCAGCATCCAAATTAGATCGAAGACTAACTCGCTTGTAATTATATCCTTGTAATACTCCTTTCTGATCCATATAGCCTCCCGACAAGAAGTATTTCATATCTGATGTTCCTCCTGATATACTTACATTATGATCTTGTATAATACCTGTTTGTGACACAAGATCTATCCAATCGGTAGTTATACCTGCTTCGTAATTTGCCAACTCTCCATAATTAGGTACAGGGCTAGTTTGCTCACGTCCCATCTGCTTCATCCAATCCGCAAATTTTTGCAAATATTCTTCCCCATTCCGAGGTTCTAAAATATGAGCCATACTTTCAACACCCACATGGCCATTATATCGTATAACTGGTTTACCCGTAGTTCCGCGTTTTGTTGTAATCAGAATAACACCGTTAGCACCATTAGTTCCATAAATAGCAACAGCCGAAGCATCTTTCAATATCTCCATAGAGGCAATATCAGCAGGGTTAATATCATTTAGAGTACCTCCCGATTTAGTCATCGGAATACCATCAACAACAATATAAGGACCCGAGTTTGCATTAATAGAATTCTGTCCTCTAACCAAAGCCGAAGGGGCATCACCCGGAACTGATGACTGTTGTGTTATAATTACTCCGGCAGCGGCTCCCTGAACAGCTTGTAAGACATTTGTCACCGGTATTTTAGCCAATCGGTCTTTAGATACTGATGTTACAGAACCCGTTACATCCGATTTTTTTTGCACACCATATCCCACTACTACAACATCTTCGAGAAGTTGACTGTCTTCTTTCAGCTGAATGTTTAGAGGTGTTCGATTTGTAATAGGAATCTCTTGTTTTTCGAAACCTATATATGTAATAACCAAAGTAGAGCCAATAGGTGCAGCAATCGAAAACTTGCCATCAATATCGGTAAGTACTCCGGTTGTTGTTCCTTTTACAATGACCGAAACACCCACAAGAGGTTCTTTGTTGGTAGCATCCGATATTTGCCCCGAAATAGAATTTTGCTGCCCTTGTGCGTTTAAGGGTATAGATAAGAGAATAGCGAAGAGCATCAGACATAAGAAAAAGACCCTTGAAGCACTAGATACGAGAGTCTTGTCCTTGCTTTTTGAAGAGGTTAGTTTTTTCATGATATTAAAAAGTAAAGGATGAATATTAAGTAACTGCTAAAATTGACATTTAGGTTAAAAATGGATATTGACGCGATATACTAGTTGCCCGATAAGTGAAAAATGACACCTAGATATATGAAAGGAAAAAGCTAATTAGCAAAGTGTTTTCATTAAGTTATTTAAGGTTTCTTTTCCTCAAAACTATACATTTGATATTGTAACAACAGGTGAAATTCAGATCAAAGGAGTTGAATAATAATTCAACTCCTTCTTTTTATATTTATTAAAATCCGATTGCATGATCTCTCGGAAAATCTTCTCCCGACCATGCTTTCTGTGCTGTCCATTCTTTGGCCGGAGTTGTCCAAAACGAGTGGTTAGCGGGTAAGCCTAACGGAAGAAAAGTAAGAGACGTAAGATATAAGCTTCCATTATTGGTGTACCAATCAGCAAGATTAGGTTGATGACCAGCAAAGCCCAATTGAAGAAATCCTTTCTCATTGAAGTTACCCTTTACTTCAAACATTCTTTTCATTACACTTGTCAAAGCATTCCTAACCTGACCTTCGCTTAATTCTTCAGGCAATTGTAGGTTCAATGACAATAGAGCCAAAGGTTGAAACACTCCCATACGGTAAGTCATCGATCTTCCAAATACGGGAAATGTAGCTTCGGGTGATATAAATCTTTCCAGAATAATTCCGTATCGTTGCATACGTTTACGGGCTATGTCTAAAGTCTCAGGTTTTACCATTCTCTTTTTGGCTACAAGTACTTCCAATACTTCTACATACATGGGCTGTATAACGTAACTGTTGTAATAATCAAATGCAAAATGTTCTCCATCTGCATACCATCCATCACCCACATACCATTCTTCTATTTTGCGAATAGCACTATGAATTCGATACGCATCATATTGCTCGTCGATTGACATGAGAAATGTTTCTATCATTGCCGAAAACAGTAACCAATTGGTATAGGGAGGATCTACCCAACGCAGTTTCTTAAACTCCTCAACGTAGCGTTTTTTTGTCACTTCATCCAAAGGTTCCCATAACTGTTTAGGTGCTCTCAAAAAACTATTGGCAACATAGGCTGCATCTACAAGTGCCTGCCCTTCTTTATCCCATTGTAAATAATCGGGACTATTAGGATCTACTGCATGGGCATAACTTTTTAAAGCCCATTCCGTTAATTGTTTTCTTTGTTTACCTTCGGGTGTATTATCTTCCGGCAGATTCAGCCAAGGAGCCAAACCAGCCATCAAGCGTCCGAAAGCTTCCATATAGGTAACTCTGGTACGACGACCATCCCAAGTGGGACTCACTTCTACCTGCATATTCTTTACAAGTTCGCCACGACTCATATTGCTCAATACCGGCTCTGAAATTTTATAAAGTAAATTCGTCCAATAAGTACGATCGGAGTCTTTTTCTGCTGCTTTTACTTGATAAGAGCAGTAAGTACACACTAAGAGTATTAAAATAAAAGTTCTTTTCATGGCAATAAGGTTTTGAGGATTCTTGTTAGATATTTAGGTATTATATTTTATTTCTTATCTACATACTTCACCATCTCAGAGGCTGCCAGAAGAAATGCTCCGACACCAAAATCGGCAGTAGAATTTACATCAACCACTTGCCCCGCTATGGCTTTCTCTCCAATAGGTTGTACATAGCCTACTCTACCATCGGGTTGAAGTGCCGTTTCAGCCAAATATTTCCAACTATTGTTTACAACAGGGGCATAAGTGGCTTCGTCTAAGATTCCATTATTTATCCCCCATAGGAAACCGTAGGTAAAGAAAGCCGTCCCACTGGTTTCGGGACCTGGTGCATGTTGAGGATCTAGCATAGACCGCGTCCACGATCCATCCGTTTGTTGGCTGGCAGCAATAGCTTCTGCCATTTCTTTGTAAATCTTTATGTATTCGGTTCTATGCGTATTTGTTTCGGGTAGATCCTCTAATACTTTAGGCAGAGCAGCAAAAACCCATCCATTACCTCTCGCCCAAAAGTCTTTCAAACCATTATCAGTTTTATGTTTTGGGTAAATGTATTTAGCATCTCTATAAAACAATTTGCTTTCTGAATCATACATCAAATCCTGAGCGAACGAAAAATATTCATATAATTTATCTAAGTACAATTCATTGTTTGTAACCTTATAAAGTTTTGTCATTACGGGCATTGCCATATACAAGCCATCTGCCCACCACCAATAATCGTTATTGGGAGTCGACATCTGATATTCCATTACTTGTTTGGCTCTGGCTATTTTCTTTTCATCAGGATTCAAATTATACAAATCAATATATACTTGAAAGCAGGTCTGAAAATCGCCAAAGAGAACATACTCGTCGCTCTCGCCGTAACTGTATTTCCATTTGGTGCTATCATCCGATTGAGCACCCATCCATAAATTATGTTCAGCCCATGCCTCAGAATAAGCCTTATAATCGTCTATATTGGTAACCTCATAAGCTGCTATATTACCGGTATGATAAGCTGCACGATGCCAAAACGAATTTTCGTGATTGGGGTGAGTTGCCTGCCAATTTCCATTTACTTTTTTAATGATCTCAATAACCTCTGCTTTTGATGGAAATTCTGATTCTGGTTGTTTATTAGTTTTACCCGCACACCCTATATAAGAGAGACTAATGAGAGGGATTAGGAATAAAAGAATTGTCTTGAATTTTTTCATACTGTCTATTTGTTAAGGTCACAGACCTTTTTATTACTAATTTTAGAAAAGCCATAACCGAACAAATATTTCAATATCCGATTACTCTTTTAGTGATAGCAAAGATGTAAAAGACATCAAGAACAGATAGTGCATGAATAATTCAAAAGAGGAGTATTATTAGATCACAGGCATAAATCTTCGTTATTTTATAAACAAGAAGCCCCGCTATTATTTAGCAGGGCTTTTTAGTAAATAGAATTGCTGATAAATATAAGTTTAAGGTCTCAGACCTTTTTCTTTTTTATAATAGATCCACTTATTTCAAAAAGCTAATCGTATAGCTATATTGGTATTCTTTATCTCTGAATCGATATTCATCCAAAGGTTTTGCTCCCCATGAATTCAAACCCGCAACTCCTCGCTGGAATAGATCAACACAAAGAACAACTTCTTCACGAGGTAAAATGTCTGAAGCATGCTGTTGCTTTTTAGTCATTCCCGGATCAAGATCTTCAGGACGATTATTGGTTGCACTCACCGATAAAGGTTGCGCACCCTTAACGAGAATACCTTTACCCGATTTGTCTTTCAAGGTCAACCAACGAACATCTGTTTTATTGCCTCCTTCTTGTGGACGGATATAAGGGTAATACTGATCTTCTACAGCACCATTCCAAATTCCAATAAATGTATCTGCATTTCTGTCCACATAATTCTCCCAAGGACCACGTCCATACCAAGTAAAGTCATTAAACTCTTTAGGAAGGCTCATAAGCATACCAAAACGCATCATTTCGGGAAGCTCATCCGATAATGCTTTGTAACGTGCATTTGTAGTTAAACTTCCATCTGTATTTACTGTATATACAATGTCAACTGTAGCTTCAATACCTCTAAGTTTCGCTTGATAATTAAAGGATATCGCTCCTCCATTTTCCTGATAATTTTTATATGTATAGATAACATTATCTCCGGCAGCATCCCATACACGTAGTGCATATTGTTCCCATGATCCGAAATCGTTATCAAGAGGAGCACGCCAGAAGTTTAAGCGAGGAAGTTCACGAAATACTCTTTTTCCGTCATTTTGTACTGCTAGAAGAGTTTTCCCGTCTTTAGTAGAAAATTCATAACTAACCGATCCTGATTTTACTGTAATCTTATCTTCACCCTTATCAATATTCAATGTTCCCGAATAGTTCGCAGCTGTAAAATAGTTATTAGAGTTGAAAGCAAATTCTTCTTTAGCAACTTCAAATCCAGCTGGAGTAAATGGTGTTTTCTCTTTACTATAAGCAAATACTTGCAAATAATATTCAACACCTGCTTCAGAACTAATCGCTGGAATATTCACTTTCACATCTTTTTGTGTGTCAGCAGGCACTATTGCTTCAAAAGTACCTTCTTTATATAGCTCTCCATTTTTAAGAAGCACCCATTTATAAGTGTAGTTTTTATTTGTAAGATCTGTAAATTTAAAATCATTAATTACAGTGATAATACCATTGTTCAGATCTTTCGCTTTGAATAGAATATTCTGATATACTTTCTTTACAATATGTGTATGAGGCAGATAATTCTGATCGGGACTAATAACTCCATCTATACAGAAGTTGCCGTCATTCATTTTATTATATCCCTTAAGATCGCCACCATAAGCCCAATAAGGACGCCCTTGTTCATCTTGAGTTTTGAATCCATGATTGTACCATTCCCAAATAAAACCTCCCTGCATGTTTTTACTTGTGCGCATCAAATCCCAATATTCTTGAAAGTTACCCATACTATTACCCATAGCGTGAGCATATTCACACATAATATAAGGGCGACCCAAATCTTTAGCAGCATCTCTTTTCATTGATTCCCAAGATGGATACATAGGACAAAGAATGTCAGTATTAGGGTCTTTTTGATGAGCTTGCTCATACTGAACAGGGCGACTTTGGTCTCTTTCTTTTGCCCATTTATACATATCGAAGAAAGCTTTGCCATTACTAGCTTCATTTCCTAATGACCAGAATATAACTGATGGATGATTTTTGTCTCTTTCAACTGCACGAATAATTCTATCCATGTGTGCTCCTTTCCATTCCGGAAAGTTAGATACATTATCAGGACCATAACCTAAACCGTGAGATTCTAAATTGGCTTCATCCACTAAATATATACCATATTCATCGCACAATTGATACCAAAGTGGTGGCTGTGGATAGTGAGATGTACGGACAGCATTAATATTAAGTTCTTTCATCAACTGAATATTACGCATCATAACTTCACGAGTTACAACTTGCCCCGTCTGAGTATTAAATTCGTGCAAGTTTACTCCTTTGAAATAAACCTTTTTACCATTCACAAATACTTGTCCGTCTGTGATTTCAATTTTACGAAATCCTATTTTATTGGAAGTAGACTCTATTACTTTGCCTTTACTATCTTTTAGAGTTATCAGCAAAGTATATAAATTGGGAGTTTCGGCAGTCCATTTAAGAGGAGACGATACTGTGCCTTTTATAGTAGTTTCAAATATATTATCGGCTGGAATATTTATTTTCTGAGTGTTGTTGAATACCTTTTTACCATTCTTGTCAAGAATAGCAACTTCAACTGTTTGATCAACTGCCGAATTAGTATAGTTCTTTAACACCAAGTCTAAACTAAACAATCCGTTCTTATATAATTTATCTAAGTCGGGGTGAGCAAAAAAGTCTAGAATACGGGTTTGATCCGTAGAATATAGATATACACTTCTGTTGATACCACCTAAACGCCACATGTCCTGATCTTCCAGATACGAACCATCACTATATTTGTGCACCTCACATGCCAATGTGTTTTTTCCTTTGCGAATATATTTAGTGATATCAAACTCAGCAGGGCTTTTTGCATTTTCAGTATAACCCACTTTCTCGCCATTTACCCATACATACATAGAGTTTGTACCCCCTTCGAAATGAATAAATACTCTACGTCCATCCCAATTTTCAGGGATATTAAACTCTCTTCGGTATGCACCAGTCGGAGAATCTTCTCTGTCTATATGAGGAGGCTTTGCTTTAAAACCAAAACCTACATTTACATACATGGGTATACCATATCCATTAAATTCCCAGTTAGCAGGCACTTTCATATCTGCCCATTTAGAGACATCATAATTTTCCTTATAGAAATTAGCAGGTACTTCGCTTATTTTAGGTACCCAATAGAATTTCCATACACCATCTAGCAATTGATAGTAAGGCGAAGTTTGATATTCGTTTTTCAGAGCCGAAGTTTCATCCGCAAACGGGAGGGATGTAGCTCTTGTGTTTTCCTTATTTATGGCGAATACCTCCGGGTTTTCCCAGTCGGGTATAGTATTCTGGGCAAATATATTGCCACAGACCACCGCAAATAACAGCAGATAAATGTTTTTTTTCATAGTTTAATAATTTGTTAGTATATAAAATGTCGATTATGTTCTAGTAACTAAAGTTTGTATTACATATCTTTTTTATTTCGAACACACTCCAATAACAAAAATACTACCTAAGTTGAGAATTAAGGTCGAAAAATCATTCACTTAAAGTAGGACAAATCATTCAAATTAGACTTTCAGCCTACAAAGGTCTCTTTTTTTGATATTCTATGAATCTTTTAATAAATTTATTTATAATATTGTATTAATCCTTATCTAAAATACCCTTAAAAATGCTTACCATAAATAGATATTCTTATATCTCTATACTCCTATGCTTTCTGTTTGTAACAAATTTGGCTATATGTTCAAACCCCATATCAATCAATCCTATCCCCGTTATAGCACAATTCCCTTCAAATTCGGTACAACGGATTTTTCAGGATAAGGATGGATACATGTGGTTTGGTACTTTAGATGGTTTATGCCGATATGACGCATACCGACTACTGACATTCAGATCTAACTTAAACAACCCTACTCTACTCACCAACAATGAAATTACATGTATTTCTGAAGATAAAAAAAACAATCTCTGGATAGGTACAAGAGAAGGTCTGAATATATTGAATAGAGAAACTTTTAAGATTACACATTTTGACGATCCCAATGTAAGAAAACAGCACATAAGATCGATACTAACGGCTACTGATAATACGATATGGCTTGGTCTCGGAAATGGTATTTACAGATACAATTCAGACTTTAAACTGCTGAAAGCTTACCCTACAGGAACACCAATGAGTTCTTTACCCAATAATGGAATAAATTCGATAAGTGAAGATTCAGAAGGTAACATATGGGTACTCTTATGGAGAGGCGGGCTACACAAGTACAATAAAGCAGACGATACATTTATTCACTATCCATCTATTGGCTCTATTAATAACCCATTCAGAATATTTCAGGATAGTCATAAACAATACTGGATTTGTACTTGGGGTGACGGTATTTTCAAGTTCGATCCCACCAAAGCCGGACAAAGTATGTATAGCTATCAAGAGATATATAATAAAGAACGTCAACAACCCGAAGATACTTTTTTCAGTATCGTTCAAGACGATTCAAAAGGCTATATCTGGGCAATGTCCTTTTCGGGTTTATATGCTCTCGAATATGCTAATGATGGATCGGTTAAACAAGCTGATATATCTTATCTATTTAAAGAAACTAATAATATATTCAGTGAGATAATAAAAGACCGAAGCGGTAACCTTTGGATAGGAGCATTTAGCGAAGGAGCACTTACTATAAACTTTAATAAACCTGAGATTCAGAATTATCCGTTAAAAGCCATTACCAACAAAGTTAGAGTAGTCCCCAACATAACATGTATTTATGAAGATAAAGACGGTGTGATGTGGTTAAACCAGAATCGTTTGGGACTTAATCTTTATTATCCTCAACAAGGAGACGTAAAACTATCCAGTGATTTTCCTCCTTTACGAGATATTCAAGGACTTCGAAATACTGCTTGCATAAAAGGATTCAGCTTTACCGATAATGTTTGGATAGGCTTAGAAAACGAGCCTACTATATACATACTAAACAGAAAAGGAGAAGCAATATCAATAGTTGACCAAATAGACCTTACTTCATATCAATCAAATCCAGGTACTCCCCGCATTTTTTTTGAAGACAGTGCAAAGAATATCTGGATTGTTACAACAAGTGGTATTTTTATCAAATCGTATAATGAGACAGATATCAGGCATATAAATAGTTCATTAGGAAGCATTACTGCTATAACAGAAGATAAGGACGGCTCGATCTGGATAAGCAGCGAAAATAGTGGTATTTATGAAATCACCTCTAACAATAGCGATAATTATAACAAATATGATATAAAGAGCTACACTAATAAAAAAAACAACCTGATTAGCAATAATATTCAGTCGATATCTGCTGATAGACATAATAGAATATGGATTGGGACAAAGGAAGGTAATATCATTGTATATGATAAAGCTCAGGGCAAATTTCAAGACTATACCGAATCTTGTGGAATGTTTGGCGAAGCAATCCTAGATGTGGTAACAGACAACTTCAACCGCACTTGGATTTCAACGAATAAACGTATAATAGAATACAACCCCGAAAATGGGGCTTCGAGAGATTATACCGCTTCGGATGGATTACTCGTTAATTCTTTTTTAAAGGGGTCTTACTTTAAGAGTAGCTCCAACAAGATATACTTTGGAGGTAATAGAGGAATCAATTCTTTTACCTCATCAGAAAAACTCTCGGGTAACCCAAAACCATCTAAAGTTTTAATTACCGATGTTAAGATTCAGAATCAATCTATTCTTCAAGGATTTTCTGGTTCTCGTTTTAATGCAGCCTCTCAAACTTTAACTATACATCCTGACGATAGAAATATAGAAATTGATTTTTCGTCCCTCAACTATACATTTCCCGGAAAAATACAATATGCCTATAAGCTTGAAGGTGTTGATGACAATTGGGTATATACAGGAAACAATCGTCAATTTGCCACCTACAACCAATTGGCTAAAGGCTCTTATACATTTTTGGTAAAAGCTACGGATGAAAACAGATTGTGGAGCAGCGAAGTTACCCAATTTAAAATACAAAAGCTCCCTGCGTTTTACGAAACATGGTGGGCATATCTTATTTATAGTCTACTTGTTTTTATTGGTCTATATTGGGCATTATGCATTGTGCAGAATCGTTTACAACTTCGTAATGAATTAAAAATAGCTCAGATAGACAAAGAAAAATCTGAAGAACTAACGCAAACCAAACTACGCTATTTCACCAATATTTCACACGATTTTCTCACTCCTCTAACTATTATATCATGTCTGATTGATGATATAGAAACCTCATCGAAAAAGCAACTCCCTCAATACGGAATTATGAGATCGAATGTAAACCGTTTGAAACGGCTGCTTCAACAAGTACTCGATTTCAGAAAGGTAGAAAGTGGAAATATGAAACTTAAAATAACCAATGGAGAGATAGTCGCATTCGTTAGGGATGTTTGTTACACACATTTCTCTCCACTTATTCAGAAAAAGAAAATCGATTTTACATTTACTGCCGACCCAAACCAGATACAGGCTTATTTTGATGCAGATAAAATAGATAAGGTGGTATTTAATTTACTCTCGAATGCATTTAAATATACTCCCGAAGCTGGAAGCATAAAAATACATCTTCAATCTTATGAAAAAGATAATCATATTTATTTAACTATCAAGATAAGTGATACAGGCGTGGGCATAGCACCCGAAGATTTAAGCAGCGTTTTCACACGCTTTTACTACAATAGCAAAACCGATGCCAGCGAGACCAACGGAATAGGACTTTCGCTCACAAAGGATTTAATAGAACTGCATCATGGAACTATTACTGCCGAAAGTAAGTTGAATGTAGGAACATGCTTTATCATTACTATTCCAATAGATAAGGAGAGCTTCATCGATTCAGAATTAGTTAAATCTACTCAAATACTGATTAATGAAGAAAATATCACCAAAACTTCAATTGATGAGGAAGAGTGGATAGAATCGAATCCTAAGAATGAAAAAGTTAATGTGAATATTCTGCTTGTAGAGGATAATGAAGAGCTACTTCACACCATGCAGAAAATACTATCGAGTCGTTATAATGTCCTCAGCTCATCTAATGGAATAGAGGCTATGGAGATTCTAAAAACGGCAAATATAGACATTATTATAAGTGATGTAATGATGCCCGAAATGGATGGTCTGGAGCTTTGTAGAACACTGAAAAACAATATTGAGACAAGTCATATTTCAATCATTCTGCTTACCGCAAAAAACAGTGTCGATGATCGGATAGAGTGTTATAATGCAGGAGCCGACGGGTATATATCGAAACCCTTTGATCTGAAAGTACTAGAGGCACGTATAAACAACTTTATAACTAATAAGAAAGACAAGCAACAAGAATTTAAATCGAATGTAGAGATCAATATTTCAACTCTCGAGTACCCATCTATTGATGAGCAATTTCTAAATAATGCGATTGTAATTATCGAAAAGTATCTTGCTGAAACAGAATTCGATATTAATACATTTGCAGAGCATCTAAATATGTCTAAGTCATCTTTGTATCGAAAAATAAAGACCATGACCGGATTATCTCCCATTGAGTTCATCCGAAATATTCGCTTGAAACATGCCTGCCAAATGCTAAAAGATAAATCGATCTCTATATCAGAAGTCGCTTATTCAGTAGGCTTCTCCGATCCCAAATATTTTACATCTTGCTTCAAAACCGAATTTAATATTACACCCAGTGAATATCAAAAAGGATAAAATGAAAGGGCTATTCTCTCAGCAGAATAGCCCTTTCTAAATAAAATCTATAATCCGAAAAACACACCTATAAAGTTGGAACTACTGGTTTAATACTTCCATCTTCGTTAAATTCTATTTTATCAATACATACTTCTCTATGATAGCCTGCCGCATCTCCCATCTTAATTCCGTCGGGACGGCTAAACCTATGATAAACAATGCGCCAATCATCCTTATCGGGTATTTGTAATACTGAGTTATGCCCCGTTCCGTATATCCCTCGTTCAGGATCTTTTGCCAGAATCAAGTTATTCTCGGGTATAGTTATAGTACCTGTGGGCGATTGAGAAGTACCATAACGTACTCTATAATTCTCACTTCGGGTATCATCTTCAGACCAAAGGAAATAATACGTTCCTTTTCTATAAAAGACATAAATACCTTCTCTAAAAGTATTATCCGGCGTAATTATTTTCTGAGTTTCAGGTCTGAGAGATACCATATCCTCATTAAGCTCTGCAACTGCCAAATACCCGTTTCCCCAATACAAATAATCTTTTTTACTCACCGGATCATAAAACACATCAGGGTCTATCTCCTGCCCTCGGGTTATACCTTCGGGTTTCTGAGCAATTAATGGTTTCCCCGAATCAACAAAAGGACCTGTCGGGTTATCTGCAACGGCAACCCCTATCTTTTGAGCGGCTGTAAAATAATAGTAGTATTTATAATCGTTTCCAATCTTTTTTTCAATAATGCAAGGAGCCCAAGCATTACGATTTGCCCACGATACGTCTCTCTTTAAATCAAGAATTACCCCTTCATCCTTCCAGTCAATCAAATTATCGGATGAGAATGTCTTAAAGTAACTACCTCCCCAATTAGCAAAACCGTCACTGGTGGGGTATATATAATATTTCTTGGTTTTATAAGAATAGAGAATATCAGGATCAGCATAATACCCATCCAAAACCGGATTATTGGCAGTAGGCATCACAAACCTATCGGGCTTGCCCCATTTATTAACTAACGCTCTCACTTCTTTCCGAGTAATAGGTATTATAGAACCGTGACGAGGGTGAAAATCCATAGAAATTTCATGGTCAATAACCGTAAAATTTTCTAAATCGGTACTTTCTGTAAATTGGTATTTTCCTTTCATATATACATCATACATCAATATATATGTGTCTGAATTTATAAGTTTAAAAACACTCGATCCTTCCACAGCATCCGTCGTTTGTTGTTTGTATCTTTCTTTCTCGTTCCAGTTACCCGAAGTTAATGATTGAGTTGTAGCTAGTTTTAAACCGTTGCCATCACCTTCTGTTTTATAGAATAAATAAAAAAGACCATCTTTATATATGATGTCTCCATCAATACACGACTTTCTCGATTTAGGCAGAAAAAGAGGTTTCGGCTCCCCCTCCAAATCGGTAAAATCGGCGTTAGCATAAGCATAATAAATTATATCTGGTCCGTCTCCATGTTTCATTGACCAATACACCATATACTTATCAGCCTCATGATCATAAATTGTTTGAGGAGCCCATACTCTTTTCAGATCATCATTATTAGGATATCGCTCTTGAATATTGATAATACTCGATGTCCAGTTCACAAGATCGGTGGATTTCAATAAAATCATTGCCCTATTAGAATCCCATCCTTTAGAAGATGTCATGTCTGTAACCACCATATAGAATGTTTTACCATCTTCGCATCGGAGTATATGAGGATCACGTACACCTCTTGTAGAACTGATACTTTTAGAATCTATTATCGGATTATTTCCATTCAAAGCATAATAGTTATATCCATCATTACTTAAAGCAAAATGAATGGATTCTTCTTCTACCTTATTTCCTGTAAAATAGGCAAAAAGATAAGCAACATAATCTTTCTCGGTCTTAGAGGGCCGATTACTTTGAGCCTTCGCCGTATAAAAATGGGTTGACAGAAAGAGAAGGGATACACCCAAATATAATCTCCAGTTTTGTTTCATAGTATTCACTTTTAAATTAAGATATTAAATCAGCCTGTTCCTTTAATTAGTCTAAATATCATACAGC
>NZ_CVRU01000099.1 GCF_001261715.1 Dysgonomonas sp. HGC4
TCTATAAAAGTAGATATGCAGTACACTAATCATTTATAACCGAAATAACTATGCTACAATCTAAAATAAACTATGCATATCTACCTTTTATATTCTTATTTAAGCAGGTTTAATACCTTACTTGGGTTGTTTTCCGATATAAGCAAGAATCCCTCCATCTACATATAGTATGTGACCATTGATAAAATCGGATGCTTTAGAGGCTAAGAAAACAGTTGGTCCTTCAAGATCTTCAGGTGTTCCCCAGCGTGCAGCCGGAGTTTTAGCCATTATGAAATCATTAAATGGGTTTCCTTCTTCTCTCAATGCTGCTGTTTGGGGAGTTGCAATATAACCTGGTCCTATGCCATTGACTTGTATATTGTATTCAGCCCATTCACAAGCTAAATTTTTAGTCAACATTTTCAGACCTCCTTTTGCCGCTGCATAGGCTGTTACAGTTTCTCTACCCAATTCGCTCATCATGGAGCAGATGTTGATTATTTTGCCTCCTCCTTTGCGTATCATTCCCGGAGCTACCGCTTTTGATACAATGAAAGGACCTGTTAAATCAACATTTATGACTTCATTGAAATCTTCTACTGACATTTCTAAAGCTGGAATTCTTTTGATGATTCCTGCATTATTTACCAAAATGTCAATATCTCCATGTTTTTGCGAAATATCGCTTACCATTAATCGGACTTGAGATTCAACGGTTACATCACAAGTATAACCATATGCATCCAATCCTAAAGCTCTGCACTCTAGCTCTGCTTCTCTTACTTTATCTTCACTTCTTGCATTAAATGTAATAGTGGCTCCGGCTTTACCTAAGGCTTGTGCCATAGCCATCCCTATTCCGTAAGTTCCTCCTGTAATTAAGGCTACTTTATCTTTTAGGGAAAATTGATCTTGCATTTTTTTTATTCTAACTTTAAGGTCTTAGACCTATTTATTACTTTGACAATTGTAAGTGTAACTGTTTGTTATTATTAAATAATGTGGAGTTAAATACTTACTGCCAATTTTTTATCTGGATACCCTT
>NZ_CVRU01000100.1 GCF_001261715.1 Dysgonomonas sp. HGC4
TTGAATCGGATGAATAAAAATTGTTTCATTAGGTATAGATTTAAGCAAATATAGCCGTGTGGACTTAATTTTATAAGAAACAACTTCTTAATATCCTTTTAATTTTGTCTTAATTTTGTCTTAATTGGGATATTTTTGAGAATAAAGATAACTTAGCCAACAATAATGAGAAGGTGAGAGAGCCTAAAAATAATTTCGCTTAAAATTTGACAGTTTTTTTTATGAACATGCACATCTACTTAGATGTATATATTCATGATTCCCTACTTCTATATTATTATATTTGAGGGATAAATAAGCAAGATACTTCTATGATATTTTGGGGATATAGTTAGAAACTAGTATAGTTATTGAGAAAATATAGAAAGGAAAAGTCAGAATTAATTGCAGAGACCATTAAAAGAAGTATTGTAAGTTTCTCCCATCGCTTTTAGATATTCTCTGCAGAAATTATCATAGGTGTTTTTAGCCAGACCTTTTTTTCCACTACTATAAAGAATAGAGCATTTTATAAATAAAGCAGTCTCATTGAGATTATCATGCATGAAAATGATCTCAGCTAAGCGAAGTTTAGCTAAGTCGTTTGTTTTATATTGAGTGGAATTTAATAATACTTCAATTACATCAATAACGAGATTAGAATAATTCCCTTTAAATTCATCCAGCCATTCGACACTAGTTTTGGGAAGTAAAGGTCCGCAAGATAGTAATTCTATTAATTGATCATTGAAATTGGGAGATGACTCATTTTCAGACATTGCTTCATAAATATATTTTAGAGCAACTGTGTAGTCACAAAATATATCGTCTTTTAAGATTATTCGACGGAATTTATTGTTATTTTCAATCTCGATATCTCCAACCTCTTCCATCAAAACCTGTAGCTTTCGGAGTGAAACGCTTCTGTTATTACGTGCCGACTCTTCGTCTTTATCATTCCATAATAATTCTTCAATTTCCTTATTCATTATACCTCTTTTTTCTTTCTCTCCAAATAAGAGAAGTAAGATCAATAAACCTTTTAGTTTAGGCGAAAACTTACTCGTAATATCGATGCCATTCTTATCTCTGACATTAAATACACCTAAAAGAGATATTGTCCTTTTACTTCTATCGAAATAGAGATTCTTATTCTCAAACGTATCTATACTTATAATGCTATCCTCTTTTCCAATAGAAGCAAAGTTTTTGTCTTCCCCATCAATGGTGGTATGGTTGTTTGTTTGATGGTTAATCTTTTTTATCCAAATAAAAATCAACACTATAGCCAACAATAAAAATAGAGCTAAAGAAATAGAGATTAGCAGAGATGATGCTCTTTTGTTTTGAGGTGGTGCTTGTAAAGTATCAATTTCATTTATAGCAGGATAATTAAGCGAGTAAATTGATAATTGGGACGTACCATCAATCAACGTCTTATTAAAAACGGCGTAAATTCTCTTAGCTTTTTCTGAATAATAGATATTGAAATACATAAAAGAATATGTCAAGAGCTCATTTATAGGCTTTGCCATGCACTCCAAGTTAGATGAATCTATAGGTATCTTCATTAAGAAACCTCCACCCTTTGTAATGAGGGTATAAAATGCTTTTTCAGAAGGTTCATAAATGATATTAGCTGTGGGAATATGAGCCGGACCTGATGTCTCTGGAATTTCCCATAGCTTTTCGACATTGAAATTATTTAAATCAATAGAATATAGGTCATAAAAACTTTTAGGGGTCAATTCTTGTTTCCCCCCTTTATTCCCACGTCCTCCATACAAATACAACTTATCTCCAACAACTGTTGATGATGATGAATGGCGAGGGGTAATTTTCGGTATGTTTTTTCTTATTGTTTTGTTTGTATAGGGATTAAATAAAACTAAATCATTTTTATATCTATAATAACCGTATCCACCAAACATATATAATGTAGAATCTTTTGCTGAATAAAAACTAGAATGATTCCAGTATTTAGGTTCATTATTATTCTTACTTTTAAGGCTCCAACTTTGAGTTTCAGACGAGAAAAAAGAGGTTGTGATTTCATCGTCCCAATTATATGAAATCAGTTTATTTGAGATTGTATCGTATATCAATTGGTTTTCATATCCTGAAGCTAGGTATCCTGATTTTACAATCGTAATTATATTTTCAAGATTCGACGGATTAAATGATATTAACTTCTTGTTATCTTCTGCGATATAAAATATATCATCCTTTTGATTATATGTTATTTGAATATTTTGTCCAGATATTGAATATAAATTCTTCCATCTAACATGATCATTTATTAACCAAATTGGAGATTCAGCTATAGCCGGCATATTAGCCACTTTATCAAAACAAGTATCATTGCAATGCTTCTTTAATTCCCAATGACGAAAAATATTGTTATTTTTTTCAATTTTTATATCTTTAATATTTATAGGGGCAACATCAGTCCATTGAAGATCTTTCAAGCGATATGCACCCATCGATATTATTATTTGATTTGATTTTTTTAGTGACACCAAATATGTCTTATTAGAGGATCCACAAAATAATTCGACTTTATTTCTTTTAGGAATCAGGGTTATTGAAATAGGCGTCCATTGGTCAACAGGCATTCCATTTAAAACTGGATAAGACTCTTCATTAATAACCAAAACTAAATTACCTAAATTATTCCCTGACGGGCTAAAAACTAAATCAATATTTTGATTGTCATTGGTCATTATACGAGAAACAAGACCAAAATGATCTTCATTAGAACGAAGAAATAAATCAAAAGAGAACGTAAACTTATCTGCAAGACCAAAAAAATCTCCATTTTCTAAAAGTAAAGAAGTCCGTTCACCTCCTTTATAAGAATGTGATTTAAAAAATAGACCATAATCCAATTCTTGTGAATATGCATTGGAGGCTATTAAACAAATGAGTATAAATAATAAAAGTTTTTTCATAATAATAGATGAAGAACTCTCTAGGTCAACTTAATTTAGACAAAGTTAATACTTTTCTCACTCTTTCATACAAACAAATCTAACGAGTTTTATTTGATAATAAACCTAAATATTAGACATCCATAATCTAATTGTTATATTATGTCCCACAGAGCATGGCTAATGAAGTGGTTTTTACAATTCGTAATTAAAGTTATTCTATTGATGCCCATAGATATGGGCATCAATAGAAGTTAAATTTGTCTCCCTAATTCTCGAACAGGCATTCGGGCAATATCATAGCTGAGGATGATAAACAAGAAGATAAGGAATAAATTCCATCCTTATAGTGTGCACTTAGAGGATAAGTTTGTATCTTTGATTCTATAAGAATACATAGTCAACTCCAAGCCAAGAGTGGTGTTTTGAGAGACAGTACAAAGCCAAATATAACCACTAAATCACTACTGACTAAGTTGTAATGTTTTGGTAACACATTGAATAACAATAGTGTTAGATATAAATTCGGGCGTTCTTGCTCGGAGCCGAAGCAAAATGCGGTGAAATACAGATTTTAGATGAAACCCGTTATTAATTAATGCTTTATACTATACCCTACTTCATCATATTCCTTCGATACGCATTTTATTGCCACAACCCCATTTTGCAGAAAAACAACACATTACAATCATTCCTGAATAATTAAGAAAATACAACAAAGCAAGATCATACCTGAAACATTCAGATGATGAGAAGCACATTCAGTATTCTGTTCTTTATCAAAAAGAACGAACCCAAGAAAAACCGGTTATGCACCATTATGACACGCATAACAATCGAAGGAATCTATCTTCAGTTCAGCACCAAAACAGATATATTCCCCGAACAATGGATAACGAATCAGGGAAGAGCCAAAGGCAGTACAACCTATGCCAAAGAAATAAACCGGCAGCTCGACCACATACGGTCACAACTCCATAACCATCACAGCAGATTAAGAGAACAATACAGATATGTTACCCCGCTGATGCTGAAAAAAGCCTACCTGGCTCTCGAAGATGAGACCAAACTAAGCTTTCAGTTTACAGAGCAGGTTAAGTTCTTTCAATCCAAAACAGGCAAGAATATAGGCAGCAATACTTCCTTTCGTTATGGACTGACATGGAGACGTATACAGGAGTTTCTGGAAAAGGAATACAACCAATCCGATATCCGGATAGAGCAGATTACTATTGGTTTTCTGGAAAAATTTCACACATACATGAGAAAAGATCTTCTTTATAAGAATAATACCGCCATGAAATACATGCAACGATTCTCAACCATCATGAAGTTCTCCGAAAAACTCGGACTGATTACACACAATCCCTTTCATTTCTACATAATCCGTTTTGATAAAACAGACCGCATATCACTGCTGGAGGAAGAAGTTGATGCCATATGGCAGAAACAGTTTCTGACACCACGACTTACAATCATACGGGACCTCTTTGTTTTCAGCTGCTACAGCGGCCTCTCTCATATCGACCTATGCAGGCTGAAGAAAGACGACATACAGCTCAGCCATGACAACCACTATTGGATCAGTATTCACAGAATGAAAACCGATGAAGTATCGCAAATCCCCCTTCTTCCGATCCCTCAACAGATTGTTGAAAAATATAAAAACACAAGGCCCGACAAATACCTTGTAGCCAGGCATACTTTCGCGACGGTTACTTGTCTCGCCAATGGGGTTACGATGGAGAATGTCGCTAAAATGCTAGGGCATTCGGACACAAAAATGACTCAGCAATATGCAAAGGTTTTGGACAAGAGTATTTTAAGGGATATGAGGAATGTGAATAAGAAGTTCTTATTGAATGAGTAACAATATGATTGATTTATATGGGAACAATGGTTAGAATCTTTCTCTCCGCCAAATAATAAATAAAAAGAAAGATAATCGCTGTAAGTTAAATCTTTACGGTGATTATTTTTAACTGTAAACGTAAGATTAAATAGTAATGATTTAGAAACGAATTTAAACATCTTTAAATCAAACATTTGTTTGAATCAAAGATACGAATTTATCTGAAACATTCAATAACCCGATTCAGAAAGTGCAATATAATAGCTTATTTATTACTTACATTGAATTATTATCATATCTTTGCATAAAAGAGCAATATAATACACTATATGGATATTTATAAGAAAATTAAAGACAGGCGTATTCTGCTGGGCATTACGCAGCAGGATTTAGCAGATATTTCGGGAGTTGCCTTACGGACTATTAAACAGGTAGAAACAGGTAAAGGAAATCCCGCAGTCAATACACTGAATAAAATAGCGGGTGTATTAGGTATGACGCTTGATTTAACTATAAAAAACTTAGATAATGTATGAGAGAAGCGAATGTGTATGTAAATGGTGATCTGGCAGGGATACTGACCGAGAATACGGACGGCTCTTTCATATTTTGCTATACAGATGAATATTTCAATGACAGTACAAAATCAGCCATAAGCCTCACATTTCCCAAATCGAAAAAAGAATACCATTCTTCAACACTATTCCCATTCTTTTTCAATATGTTATCAGAGGGAGTGAATAAACAGGTTCAGACTGAAAAGTATAAAATTGATGAGAACGATTACTTTAGCTTACTCTTAGCAACGGCGAATGAGGATACTATTGGAGCAATAACGATTAAGGGTATTTGAATATGGCGAAAAATATAGAAATAAGAAATTGCCCAGGAACTCTTTCTGTAGGCTTTAGCACTTATAGTCCAACAGCTATTCGCCGGGTCTTTGATAGTAAGAAAGTAAGCCACATACTCGATTTCTCGAACGATGATAACCTCCGTCTCATTATTGATGATAACATTGGTAAGATCTCTATCTCGGGAGTTCAAGAGAAGTTTTCAGCTATCATTGACAAAAGGCAAATAATACTTACCCCCGAGGGGATGCAAGGACGTTATATCATTAAGCCTGCTCCTGACTATAAAAGGATACAGCATCGCCAATATATGCCAGCGAATGAGCATCTGACAATGCAAATAGCTCGGCAAGTCTATAATATCCAGACAGCGGAGAATGCTTTGATATTTTTTCAAGACGGACAAGCTGCCTATATTACTAAGCGTTTTGATATAAATGCTGATAACTCTAAAATAAAACAAGAAGATTTTGCGTCTCTTTCTCAAAAGACAAGCGAAACCCACGGGAAGCATTTTAAATATACGGGCAGTTACACAGATATGGGACTTTTGTTTCCTAAGTATGTTGCAGCCTGGCAAGTGGAGATTGTTAAATTTTTTCGCTTAGTTGTTTTCAATTATGTGTTTGGTAATGGTGATGCTCATTTGAAGAACTTCTCGTTACAACAAACAATCAACGGAGACTATGTTTTAAGTCCTGCTTATGATTTACTAAATAGTTCACTGCATGTTAAAGATGAAGATTTCGCTTTGGAAGGTGGGTTATTCGACAAAGAATATTACTCAGATATCTATCTACGAAAAAGACATCCTTGTCAGGACGATTTTGTGATTTTCGGCAAACTGATTGCTGTCCCGGATATTCAAATAAGGAAAATACTGGATGAGTTTCTGGTATCTCAGCCTTTGGTTTACACCTTAACTGAGCAGTCGTTTCTCGACGATAAGTTGAAACGAATGTATATTCGTGGTTATGAGGAGAGATCGGAGAGGTTTAGGAGAAATTCACAAGAGTGAGTATGTAAATTTGAGAGAATATAAAAAGCTCTACACATTAAAATGGCATCCACTCACTTTTTAGTATCTTTGTAAACATTTATCTATAATTTAAAATAAAAGAATGAGGTTTTCTGGACACGAAACATTTGTCTGCAAACAACCTTGGTTAAAAAAAGGTTGTAATTTTCTAAATCAACAAAAAAGGTTTACATCAGACACTGCTGTTATAGACTTAGGTGTTGGTAAAAATATGGTAAGTTCAATAGCCTATTGATTAAAAGTATTCGGCTTGTGTGACGATAAATGTGAATTGACAATTCTAGCGAATTATCTATTCGGGGAGAATGGTAAAGACTCGTAGTTAGAGGATTATGGTACTTTGTGGCTCTTGCATTATCATCTTGTAAAATCAGATTATGCCTCAATCTATAATTTGTTTTTCAACGGTTTCAGGAAAATAAATACCCTATAATTCTCTGATAATCAACTGCATGAATATTAAAAAAAAGAAGCTTAGCAAAATAATATATATAACGAAAATACGATATCTAACGACATTTCAGTTTTTCGAAGAATGTATACCAAACCACAAGATGAACAAGGAGATATTGAAGATATATATTCCAGTATATTTTCAGAACTCAGTTTATTAACAAGGACAACTATTCATGAAGATCATAAAGCTCTACATCGGTATAATATACCTTATGAAAATAGAGAAAACTTACCATTTGAAGTTATTTTATATTCGATATTAGACAAATATGAATACACTGAAAATATAAGTATAAACTTCAATGATCTAATAGGCGGTTATAATTCCCCTGGAATGATTTTTTCTTTATCTAAAGAGGGTTTTATACTATTATAGAAGATATTGAGAAGAATTCCCCAATATCTTATTTTCGTCCACTGCTGGACTTCAAACCCTACAAATAAGTGAGTATATTGATAAATGTACCGTTCCTTTAAAGTCCGCTCGGCAAATACGTTTATCTTTTCCCTTATCTGCTAAAAGAATACCGTAACCGCTGGGTTGTATTTGGACGACGAAAAGGCTCGTTAATTAATCTGGCTTTGGACAGGATACATAATATCGAGATCGCAGGAAAAGAACGATTTATAGATAATAATCTGTTTGATTCCCAAACTTTCTTCTCTGATGTTATCGGTGTTACTAAAAACATTGGGATGAAAACAGAAACTGTTCATTTCTGGGTAGATCAACAGAATGCTCCTTATGTGCAGACTAAGCCTTTCCATAAAAGCCAAAAGCTAATTGAAACCCAAGAGGATGGCTGTATGATATTTGAATTGAATGTAGTAATTAATCAGGAACTTCAACGAGAGTTCTTCGGTTTTGCTGATACTATAAAGATTCTTTCGCCTCAGTCATTGGTTGATTTTATGGCATGGAAATTCAGATTGGCAAAGGAAAGGTATAATGATATTGGAGAATAAATATTTCAGGTGTCATTCTATAATTTCAAATTATCATCAGTAAAATAAAAAACTGATAAAATTTTGATTCTGTAAATTGTCATTTATCCACTTGAAGTTATATTTTCCTTTTAGTTCTATCATTGTTTTTTCGTTAAATATTCGACAATACCTCTTTTTCCTTTTTGATTCCAATAACTTTGTATATTCTTAGAGCCACATTTTTCACATCTTAAAGTTCCATTTCTATTAAATAAGGTCTTTTTCAAAATAGATTTACCAACATGAGTACATATTTCACAGTAGACAAATTCTTTAGCACTATCTGGATTTCTAAATTTCTAAAAATAATCTGAATTCCTCAATGATATATTCTTCCTTATTTTCAAGAGTCAGACCATCGTGATAATATGAATATTCTCCATTCTCAAGCCCGTATATATCATAGGATAAATATGTAAATTCGAGATATTTGCTTTCATAATCCATAAAATTCGCTACTTTCACAAAAGCCAGTAAACCATTCTCAGTTGTTATCTCTTTTTTTACAACACCTTCAGCGATATATGTAGCATAGATTTCTATTAGCTTTTCTTTATCGGATTCGACTTCTATTTTTAAATCAAAAAGTACTTGTTTAAAATATTTATCTACTGTCTCAGACTCTTCATTGTCCAATCCGGCAAGAACATTAAGATATTCTGACTCATAGCCATTGCTTAATAATTTGATAGCCCAGTCTACATACCGCTTACTGCTAAATTCTGCGATAAGAGATTCTGCGATCATCAATTCTGTTTCTTTCTGCAAATTAGATATTTTCATTACTTTTCTTTTTGATTCTGAGACAAAGGAAGAGTAATGGTACGCAGCTTTTTTTGCGTAGATGAATTTATTTTCACTATTTAAAGAACATGAAATAACAGGAACTAACGTTCACTGCATCTTACCCGGACAAGTCCATATCCGTGTCGGTAATAAAAGCATGTGGCTGGATTCTGGCAGTAGATACTATGCTTGTGAAAGATGAATACAAAGAAATATTCGAGCAAGTCTCTCAAATGGGAAGTAAAGTAAATCTAAATGAAGATGTGATTAACGACCTGAAATATTGCGCTTCAGCCATCCACAAAAGGCTAAAACCCGAAAGACAATATATCGAAGAAAGTATTATCCACGATTTACTCTCTTATTATATCGGAATCACAGCAGAAATATACCGGAAAGGCTTGTCTGTTTCTGAAAATAAACGACTGGCAGCTATTACTTTTCAATTTAAAACATTACTTATTTATTTTGTCTGCGTATTGTGACGGACGTTTCAATGATTGGTAATTGGTGTACAGTATCCCATATATTTAAACGAAGCTGTAAAGAGGACCACAGGGCTAACTGTCAGTCAGTGTATTCAAAACGAACTTATTATTCAGGCTAAACGCCTATTATTCTATACCAATAAGAGTGTCAAGGAGATTGCCTTCGAACTCGGATACGAAGATTATGCTTATTTTACACGCCTGTTTACTAAGGCATCTAAGCTCTCGCCAACACAGTTCCGCAAGAAATACCTTAAATAGTCCAACCTATACCGTAATCTCTCTATTTCCATCCGCTGTTATTTTCCGTTATTTTGTATCAATATAATAACAGGAATGAAAAAATGGAAAAAGCAACAGAGATATTAAGCAAAAGGAATACAGCACACATAAAGATAAATCCCCGGACATATGTAGCCTGTTGGAAATGTGTCGAAGCCTGTTCAAAGTAAGTGATCGGTAAAATAGAGTTTTTATGGCATAAGCATATTGTACTTAAAAATTCGAAAGACTGCTCGGGTTGTATGAAGTGTATCAAAACCTGCCCTCATAGGGTATTTAGTCAAACCTGAACAAATCCAACAAATAAAATGGAAAACATATTCTTATCAAAGCAAGCTAAAATAATAGTTGATATTTTACTGGTACTCGGCTTTATTTTACTGAGGATTGCAGGTCATGTCGGACAAATATCCGCTTACTGGAATTCTGTCCATTGTATTATGGGTGTAGTGTGGTTTTCACTGATAATACTTCATGTAGCCCAACATTGGCGTTTGATTAAATCATTCACCAAAAAGAAAGTCATTTTAAAGAACAAGATAACTGCACTGACAATCATTTGTTTTCTCCTGATGTTTTTAAGTATTATCTTTTTTATGATTGGAATGCCATTGTTGAAATTTCATAATGTGATAGGGCATCTTTTTATACTGATAGTTATTGTTCATACCATAGATAAGTGCAAACGGTTTATTGCTCTTTTCAAAAGTAATAACAAAGTGATTGTGTAATCAGTATAAGTTTTTTGAATATGAGAAATTTGCTTTGTCTATTATCTGAACCTATCAGTAAAAACTAATGAGCCTGATAGCGAAAACAAATCGTGCCTTTAGACTAGATTCGTATGATAAAAATTTGTCAGCATGGAAACTTCAAAAACGATAAATTACGTAGGAACATTCTACCTTTATTTGTCCATTAGCAAATTTAACTTTTTAGCTATCTCGTCCCCATCAGGTAATAGCTCCTGATATGATTCCGGTAATTCAGTTGTAAGGCTGTAAGTGGCAATACCTATTGGCTGATTTGAATCTTTAAGTGCGTATTCTACTATTGTACGCTTTTTAGATTTACATATAATAATTCCAATGGAAGGATTTTCGTGAGGCAGTCTGATTTTATCATTCAAAATGTTGAGATAAAATTCCATTTTCCCTTTGTATTCAGGAAGGAATTTACCTATTTTCAGCTCGACGGCGACCATACATTGAAGTTTACGATGATACAGAAGCAAATCAATAAAATACTCCTCATCCTCCAGTTCAATACGGTATTGATTTCCTACAAATGTGAAGTCCGTACCGAATTCAATAAGGAATGAACGGATATTTTTGATTAATGCCTGCTCCAGTTCTGTTTCTGAGTGCTCTTCACCTAATCCAAGAAAGTCGAAAGTATAATCGTCTTTTACTGCTAAAACAGCCTGATGTTTTATATTATCAGGTAATGTTTTGTCAAAGTTAGTTTGTCCTAACAGATATTTTTCAAATGCTTTTGCTTCTATCTTATGTATAAGCACATCTTTGGTCCATCCATATTTCTTGGTTGACAAGATATAAAATTGTCGCTCCTGTATATCTTTACATTTAGTCATTATTGCTAAATGTTTAGTCCAGCTAATTTCTGCAACTAATGGTTGCAGAATTTCATTTCCCTCATACTCAGTGTAAAACTGCTGCATATACCAGATATTACGTGCACCAAAGCCTTGAATGCCCGGAAATTCTTTCTGTAAATCTTTTGACAATGTCTCGACAACAGCTTTTCCCCAACCGGATGCCTGCTGCTTTTCTGTTATTTGCTTACCGATATCCCAATAAAGTTGTATCATTTCTTTATTGACTGCTTTCATTGCCTCATATTGAGCAGAACGAATTCGTTCCTTAATCTCAATCAGGAAATGATTATAATCGTTGGGTTGGATAGTAGTCATACAATATTTATTTTACTTCAAAGATAACTTATTTCAATATATTACTTTACCTTATTTAAGCTATTTCGGATAGTCTTTAATCTATTTTCAATCTGTTCGATATCAACCTGAAGATGAAGAAGTATATAAACTTTATCGAGTTACATTTCTTTAAAGATGCAAATCTATCGTCTATGACAGAAATTATCTATTAAAATGTGAAAATATTCTTTCTTACTCGAATATATTGCAGTGTACTTTTGATTGTATTAGCTGAAATTATACTTAGTATGAGTATTTATACAGATTGAAATTAATCAGAAAAATATGATAATATACATGAGAAAATTACACAAAAACAAACAATTTTAAATAGTTAAATTCAGGTTCAAGTACCGTTTTTACAAAAGTACCGCTTATCTTTGCAATCAAAGTTAATTGATACAATACATTACGACGAAAATTGGCGAAAAATACGCGTGGGTTTATTCGTGGGACTGGATTTTTAGACATCTGCAAGATATTGATATTCAGAGTATTGAGTTTCAGGTTCATCTTCCCGTCCAGCAGGACCCGAAGCAAAATGCGGTGAAATACAGATTTTAGATGAAACCCGTTATTAATTAATGCTTTATCCTATACCCTACTTCATCTTATTGCTTTAATACGCATTTTATTGCCACCATCCCATTTCGCAGAAAAACAGCACATTACAATCATTCCTGAATAATTAAGAAAATACAAAAAAGCAAGATCATACCTGAAACATTCATTAGTTTCAGGTATGATTATTTACTTAAAACATTCAAATGATGAGAAGCACATTCAGTATCCTGTTCTTTATCAAAAAGAACGAACCCAAGAAAAACCGTTTATGCACCATTATGACACGCATAACAATCGAAGGAACCTATCTTCAGTTCAGCACCAAAACAGATATATTCCCCGAACAATGGATAACGAATCAGGGAAGAGCCAAAGGCAGTACAACCTATGCCAAAGAAATAAACCGGCAGCTCGACCACATACGATCACAGCAGATTAAGAGAAAAATACAGATATGTTACCCCGCTGATGCTGAAAAAAGCCTATCTGGCTCTCGAAGACGAAACCAAACTAAGCTTTCAGTTTACAGAGCAGGTTAAGTTCTTTCAATCCAAAACAGGTAAGAATATAGGCAGCAATACTTCCTTTCGTTATGGACTGACATGGAGACGTATACAGGAGTTTCTGGAAAAGGAATACAACCAATCCGATATCCGGATGGAGCAGATTACTGTTGGTTTCCTGGAAAAATTTCACACATACATGAGAAAAGATCTTCTTTATAAGAATAATACCGCTATAATAGCGCAAACATGGAATACATACAACGATTCTCGACAATCATGAAATTCTTCGAAAAACTAGGACTCGTTACACACAATCCCTTTCATTTCTACATAATCCGTTTTGATAAATCAGATCGCATATCACTGCTGGAGGAAGAAGTCGATGCCATATGGCAGAAATAGTTCCTGACACCTCGGCTTACAACCATACGGGACCTCTTTGTCTTCAGCTGCTACAGCAACCTAGAAGATAAAAAGCAAAGGAAAGAAAATCTAGGTAACGAATTAATAGTCAGAGGCGGATGTCCTTTAATGGCATTGAGTGCCTAGTAGCTAAAATACCGATTTCGGCAGATATAAGCAGGAGTTCCGTTTCTATACCGTTACCCATTTTGAACGGAGCAAAATACAGCAGTTTGATGACCTTTATTGGCTGATTATAACGTTGTTTGTCTGCGGTTTACATTGTTCGAATAACTCACATAAGAAGTAAATTTATCAACTTTAAAATGTGAGCGTTATGAACAACGAATTGAAAGTCTTTTTTTATATAAAAAGAGAGAGTAGACTTGAAAAAAGTAATACCAAAGAGAATGTTAGCTATCCAATAATCGGTAAAATCATTATTGGAAACAGTATTGCTCAATTTGGTTCTAAACTATCTGTCCCTGAACATCTTTGGAATGTCAAGTCGGGTATAGCTACCACACAGAAAACCCTGCTTGTCCACTTCAAGGATATGGCAGAAGAATTTCGCAGACGGATAGGTATTGACCGTTCTGCAAATACCTATCCCAAATACAATGTCACTTACAAAAATCTCAAACGTTTCCTCAAAGAAAAATACCACATTGAGGATATTCCATTGACTCAATTGGATTTACCGTTTATCGAAAGCTATGATTATTATCTTCGAGTAGAACGCAAGCTCAAAGCAGAGTCCATTGTTACTATTGTTGCTCTATTATTGAAAGCGGTTCGAATCGCTCTGCACCGAAATATGATTACCTATCCGCCATTCTTAGGTTACAAATTGGGGAAGCCCGAATTTGTGCAACGTACATTAACTGCCGAAGAACTAGACCGCCTGATATCAACTCCTTTTAAATCATCAAGTCAAAGCTTTATCCGTGATTTATTTATCTTTTCAGCATTCACAGGACTTTCATTCATTGATTTGAAGCAACTGACATGGAAAGATGTTATCACCGAAGAGGATGGTAGCTTGTGGATTTCTATGTCAAGACAGAAAACTGATATTCCATTTAATGTAAAACTGTTGGATGTCCCTATTCGGATTATGGAGAAATACAAGGGATTGGCAAAAGACAACCTTGTCTTTGCTGTATTGAGCCAAGGCAGAATCAACTATGCTCTAAAAGTAATTGCCAAACATTGCAATATCTCAACCAAAATCAGCTTCCATGTTAGCCGACACTGCTTTGCAAGCCAACTTTGCCTCTCACAAGGTGTACCTATTGAAAGCGTCAGCCGTATGATGGGACACCGAAATATTCAGACAACCCAACGTTACGCTCGTGTCAATAATGAGAAAATCGGTAGTGATATGAAGGTTCTATCAAATCGGCTTGCCAATAAATTTACCTATTCTGCTAATAACCAATAAAAAACACAATCATGGAATACAACAGAAGTACATTCAGCATATTATTCTATCTAAATACAAGTAAGAAAAAGAAGTCAGGTAAATGCCCAGTAATGGGTCGTATCAGTGTAGATGGTAAAAGCACAGCATTCAGTACAGGAATGGATATTCTCCCCGATGAATGGAACGCACAAGGAGGATTGGCTATCGGAAAGTCGAATACTTCGATTAACAAGCAAATCGAGAACTATAAATCTGAACTGAATAACCATTACAAAGCAATGGTAGAAGGTAAAGGCTACATTACTGCGGAATCTCTAAAAAATGCTTTGCGTGGTATTGGTACGAATCGAAATACTTTGATGCAGGAATTTGCAGAGTTAGTGGAAGAAAAACGTAAAAGTGTCGGAATCAAAATAAAAGAATCTACCTATCCTGTATATCCGAATGCTTACAGGCATCTGAAAGATTTTCTAGCGACAAAATACAATGTGACGGATATTCCATTCGGAAAAGTGGATATTGCATTTATCGAAGCCTATTCGCTTTATCTAAAACTAGACTTGCGTATGACTCCAAGAACGGTAAAATGTAACTTAATTCCTTTACGAACTTGTATTACAAAGGCTAAACATAAGGGACTGATGCGGCAAGACCCATTCTTTGATTATGTTTCCGAAAAAATAATACCCAAACGTCCGTGGCTAACAATGGACGAGATAGAGCGTTTGATGGGAGTACATACCAAACACGCTACATGGAACTTTACTCGGGATATGTTTATTTTTGTGTGTTTACAGGCATCACTTGTATAGATTTACGGAATCTGCAACACTCCAATTTTCAACGTCAAGAAGATGGAAGTTTGTGGATTGTGCTGAATCGACAGAAAACATGAACTACTTCTTATATTCCACTATTGGATATTCCTATTCAGATTCTTGACAGATATAAAGATTCGGAATTTGCAGGAGAGGATGGTAGTGTTTTCAAATTACAAACTCATGTGAATATGAACTGGCAACTGAAACGGCTTGCTAAAGCTGCCAAGATTGATAAACGGCTGACATTCTATATGAGCCGATTTTCGTTTGCAACGACTATCTGCCTGACACAAGGTGTTCCGATTGAGACGCTTAGTCAAATGATGGGACATCTTTCTATCAAAACAACTCAAATCTATGCGGAGGTTACTCGGACGAAAATTAATGAGGATATGACAAACCTAGCGGAGAGGATTGAGGGAAAATATAAATTGCCGAAATATACATCCAAAAAAACAATATTATAATCGAAAAAGCTAAACTAATACTAATTATATTTGTAATATTGTGAAAATTATCGTATTACGCTATGGCAAAAAGCACTCGAATTGATATAAAGGAAACCTTAAATGCATCATGCAGCAGGGGATGTAATAAGCAAAAACGTAAAGAAGTCACAGAAGAAGATTTATGTACGGAAACAGTCTCAGAAACAGATAAACTACCAATAAGATGTGTTGGTTCTTGGGCTATTCAAAAGATACACCATCTAGTTCAATATTTCACAATCTTCTCTTTAGGCATGAAAAACAAATGGGATGGTAAAATTAACTACATTGAGATTTGTAGTGGTCCCGGACGTTGTGTTAATAGAGAAAATGGTTATGAGTTCAATGGAACATCTTTGTGTATAATTCAGAATGATGCTTGTAGGTATCTTAATAAAGCAATGTTCTTTGACTATAATCAAAAGGTTATAGACACTTTAAATGCAAGGATAAAAGCAAATAACACCTCCAATGCGATAGCATTGATAGGTGACTATAATAATCCTGATAAGATCTGTGATGATATTATTAGAGAAACAAAAGGAATAGGATTATATCTTGTATTTATTGACCCGACAGATTGTAGTGTCCCTTTTTCATTACTTAGGACTTTAAAAAGTCGATTAAAAAATATTGATTTTATAGTAAACTTTGCTATCGGAACAGATTTTAACCGTAACATAGGGAAAGCTATTGATACTCCTGATACACATCAAAATGTTATAAATAAATATAAATCTTTTTTAGGCTCTGGAGCTTTCTTTAATGACCCACTTGTCAAAACGGCATCTCAAAGGGATTTACGTTTAATGTTTAGAGGTGCATATATTAATAGTCTTAAAGAAATAGGTTATCAACATTTCGATTTCAAACACATTGAGCACTATTATGATTTAGTATTTGCCTCGTCTCATGAAAAAGGAAGAGAGTTTTGGGAAAAAGCAAATAAGATACAATTTGATGGACAACGTCAACTTTTTTGATATTTTTGTGAAATGAAAGATAATATAAAACAAGTTTTTGGAACATACGAATGGGCTGTTGAAAATGCAAATTTCATAAGTGGCTGTAGAAATAATTGCAAATATTGCTATAGTCGTGAAATGGCAATAAGATTTAAAAGAAAGACTACGGAAAATTGGAGTACAGAGGAAATTAACTACAATCAATTTAATAAAAAGATAAAAAAAGTAGATGGTTTTATAATGTTTCCTTCTAGCCACGACATCACTCCTGATAATTTGCCGAGTACCATTGTTTTTTTAGGAAAACTATTGAAGGCTAAAAATAATATTTTGATAGTCTCAAAACCTCATTTTGAAGTTATAGAAGCTATTTGTTGTAATTTTTCAGAATACAAAAAAAATATATTATTTCGTTTTACAATAGGTTCAAAAAAATCTGGAATATTAAATTTTTGGGAGCCAGGAGCAACTAACTACGAAGAGAGAAAAAGATGTTTGAAATATGCATTTGATAAAGGTTTTGAGACAAGTGTTTCTTGTGAGCCAATGTTAGATAGCAACACCGTAAGTCTAGTTTCAGATTTACAGGACTATGTTACTGATTTTATTTGGATAGGAAAAGCGAATTTTCTTCATCGGAGATTAACGATGAATGGAGTCACAGATGATGAGACAATTGAACAGGCAAAAAAATTGATTGAGTCACAGTCTGATAGTCATATTAGATTATTGTATAAAAAACTAAAAAATAATCCAAAGATAAAATGGAAAGAAAGTATTAAAAAAGTACTTAATCTTGAAATATCTACAGTAAAAGGATTAGATGAGTAATCTTATCCTTGGATACCTATTCCTCGCTAGTTCAGGGAAACCTTAAGCATATTTGCGTCATTTCACACCTTACAAAAGCAGAAGTTATTATCGGGCAATCGGTTATTATCGTGGGCTTCCGCCTCCAAAACGGCAGGGAAGCCATAAGCGGTAAATAACCGAAGTTGCACGGTAAATAACTGCGGAAGCAATGAGCCTTACATTTTATAAAATTATCTTTAGGAATATACTACTTTCCTTTCTTTTGCCATTTTCCTTTACAATACTCTTTAAGTTTATACCAATAAGTTTGAATTTTATCAGAAATGTGGTATGTATACCAATTTTCAGCTTCTAACAAGATTGGAGAAGTGGAATATTTTTTGCGTATACTGTTAACATATGATTGAAAATCCACAATTGTATCAATTGTCTCAAAATCAATCTTATTATTGGCTTTTGCCTTGAGGAGAAACTTTTTTAAAGAATCTTTGTTTTCAAGAGATTCTTCTGTAAAATCTATATCACTAAAATACTGCACTTTAGCATCTTTCCATATTGGGTATGTTACTAGTCCAAAATGTTTTCTTTTGATAATAACTAAGTATAATGTCTGGTTGCCATAAGTGCTATAATCAATTGCAGGATTTGTTTGCTCCTTTTCTTTACCTTTTCTCCCATAGATTGAGTTATCAGAATAGTACCTAATAGGATTAATTATCACAGTACCATAATTATTAAAATAATCGGAAATAGGACTCCATCCTTTTTTGAAAGGGTTAACAACAACTTTACCTTGATTGGTCGATAGAATAATCTTTTTACTTATCTTTTCATTAGCAAAAAGTTGGGATAAATTTACTAAATCAGTGCCAGAAGTATATTCTATTGCTGGTCCAAAGCGAAATTCTTTTGTGCTTAGTGCAGGAATTATATGAAAATAGCTTTCATTTAAATTGTCTTTGTCAAGCATATCCAAATAGATATTATGTCCAAAGCGAACAAAAATATCAAAAACTATCAAATCCTTATCTTTCAAGTTCTCTAAAATAAGAGTATGAAAATAATTACTGGATGACGTGATTGAATATGAAATTCCTGTCCAACCACGAACCTTATGTCCATATTTTAAAATGTAAGTTTTATAAGTGAATAGAAGTACAATTACGGATACAAATAAACTGATACAAGAAATCGCTATAACTAATAAATCAGATTTATTTAGATCTTTCAAAAAGTCTTCCATTGCTGTTTTACATTAAAAATTACTAGTTGACGTATAGGTGATTACTGATGACATATTGACAATTAACATTGAACCTCTTCTCTATATATTCTAAATACATTTATTCTCACAAATAATCAAGTGCAAATTTACATAATAATCATCAAATTTTAAGTATGTTATCCTTTAGATAGTCACTATTTCTTTAATCCTCGCTTCGGTTTTATATTTTTTCTTTTCATGGGAACTTGTTCTTTGTCTTGGTTAGACACATCAGGCGTAAACAATCCTAAAGTAGAGGATAATCCCAAATTTGGCAAATTGACATTTTCCTTATTTTCTTGATTTACAGATTGTATATTTGCAGTATTGAAAGTTTGAGAATTTGCAAAGTTGTTTTCTTTTTCATGGGTAAGTTGTCGCTCCTGCATTTTCAACTGGTCTGTGATACTGCCGTTCTTCATCGTGTTGTAATACTCAAACGATTCTGTTAGCTGTCGGTCATAATTGAACAGCTTATCAAAACCTTTTTCTGCATTCTGAAATAGATTCGTTCTATCAAAACCTCCCATAACTGACCCTTTCTTGGTATTCTTGTGATTGGTCAATGGGGAAAGTTTTATTTTGTTCGATTGGTCTTTCCGACTAACAATCAAATGACAATGCATATTATTTTTGTTATCTGACCTGTCCCTATCAAAATGTATCTTGCCGTAAAACTTGATATCTTCTGCCAATAGTCCTTTATTGAAGTTCTTAGCATATTCGGGAATCACCACTTCACGGATGTAGCGTTTCATGGCTTCAGCTTGCTCCTGTTCTGTATTACCCATTGCTTTGAGTTCCTTTTCCGATGGGCTGACATGGATAGGATAAAATTTAGCATCCATTTTGAGTAACTGAGCTTTATTGCTGTCTATATCTCTTACTACCTGTGATTTATATAGATTCTCTTCTGTCAGATTGAAAAAGCCTTCGGTATAGATTCCCTGCTCCATATGTTCCATATCCTCGTGCTCGAGGTACGAAGCCAATCTTCGGCTGCTACCTGCATTATTATATGTGCCTTTGGATGGTGGTGGAAAATCTATATTCATGGCTTACTTTTCATTTATCAAGTCGATAATCTCATTTCTTAGATTCTCTTTCCGCTTACCGTCCATTACTCCACAGGCTGGCCTTGGGGTCACAATCTGCTACTGCTGAACAAAGATATGTCGGTCGAAGAAACGTTATTCTATACAAACAAAGTGGTTGCAAAAGGTTAGTCGAGAGACCTATTGCTTAATGCTATCAAAATGGATACCTATACAGCTGCACAGAAACAACCCAAATCTCATAATTTCGATCTGACCTTGCCCGAAGCGCATACCGAATATGCCAATGAGGTATTTCGGAGTTCATACAACTTAGGCTTTTTGCGAACCACTGAACCTATACGTGAGTTGGAACTTGAGCAAAGGTTGGTCGCAAAGATTAAGTCTTTCGTCTTGGAACTTGGCAAAGGGTTTAGTTTTATAGGCAATCAGCACCGCTTAGAATATAATGGGAAAGAGTATTTTGTCGATATGCTTTTCTTCCACCGCGGTTTACGATCATTAGTGGCTATTGAGTTGAAAATAGGGAGTTTTAAAGCGGAATATGTGGGTAAAATGAATCTTTACCTTTCGTTGCTCAATCGTTTGGAACGGGGCGAAAATGAGAATCAATCAATAGGCATTATCCTTTATTTGGATGTGAAGATAGCTCTGCAAGATACTAAATAAACCGATTGGCGTAGCTGAGTACCAACTTCTATTACCCAAAGAAGAACTTCAAACACTACTGTTGGACGAGATGAAAGCAATGGAGGAAGAAACGAACTAAGCAATAATTTTCAGAAAATTGATAAGTATTGTATTTATATTTACGAAACAGGCTTCGGAAAATATCCAAAGCCTGTTTCTTTTGTATGATATTGTAATTCATAAAATAATAGAATTCTTAAAAATACTTTTCTTTTTCATTCGGACACAAATTTCACTGCGGGAATAAAATGCCAACCCCAAGCCCGAAAGGGTTTTGAGCAGAATCTCCACACCTACGCTACGCTTTTAAGATTAAGCTTCACTTCGGGTAGTATTCTCCTCAAAAGGGTTGTCTTATTCATTCTCCACCATTAGAGGGGTGTTTACCGATTAAAAAAGGAAAAAAATATGCAGTGTGGAGGGGGCTTTCGGGGGGTTATTCGAATGTGCTACGGTAGTGTTCATCCAACAACTTTTGAATATCGGACTCTCGATACAAAGTTTTGCCGCCTAACTCAATATACGATATTTTTCTATTCGTCCTATAATCTTGAAGTGTTCGGCGGCTGGCTTTCAACCTTTTCGATACTTCCGCATCGGTTAAGAACCGTTTGCCGTTCAAGGTTGGTCGGTAATCTTTGGTATAATTTTCGATGCTGTCCAACATTCATTCGATGGAGTGAAAGAACCCTTTGATTCGTTCATTCTCCTTGGTAAGGATTTCGCTCATGCTATTTCTGTTTTAGTTTGTTAATGACTTTTTCGACATCTTCAGGCTTGTAGAACACCTTGTGATTAATTTGCATATAAGCCAGTGTACCGTTGTCTCGATGTGTTTGGAGAGTACGTTTGCTGATGTTGAGAATCTGACAAACATCCTGATTGTCCAACCAGCGGTGTAGGCTCTTATCCTGCCTTTCGCAGATTTTCTCTACTCGCTGGGCAAATGCCTCAAGGCGACTTATCATTGCTTTGAAAGTTTGGGCTTCTATATTTACAATTTCCATTCATTTATAATTTTATTGGTTTATATTTTCATTTACTATTCAGCTACTCCAAATTTAAGATGGCGTGTCTACCCGTGCGTAAACCTTGGTACATACGGTAAGCTGGACGATGGGATATCAAAGCATAGTTCCTTTGGTTGTCAAATAGATGTCATTCGGACAAAAATAGGTAACGCTATTTAAACAGTTATTATTTTCCTTTATTATTAATTTGTATTTATAAATTATTGGCATTTGATATATGCCTGAATCCTTTAGAGTAGGATGATGTTTTTATTATTTTATTTTGCTTTATATCCTTTTTGTACAGGTCGTTGTCTGTTTTTTTTAATTACTATAAAGAGAACAAACCGATTGATTAAGTGAATTATTCACTGTTTTATTGATAATGTACACGTTTATTTTTTAGTGAGATTAGGGACGTTGATTGTCTGCGAAGATAGTTCGTTCTGTTTTTATTCAAGTTAGTTCCTGTTATCAGGATCAATCTGGGGAGATAAGATCCTGATAACAACTAAAAGGTTGATTTATAAGTTCCATGTAATAGAAAACCTCTGTATTTATTTTTTTAACGTTCAGATTCTATAAGTTTTATGCACAGAGAAATTACTCTATGCTTATAATGAGATTTACAGCAAGATAAAAGTCGATATCAGTGAATTTGTATTTATTTATATTATTAATCTAAAAATTATGAAAAGACAAATCTTATCTTTTTGGGTCTTAGTATTAGGAGGGATTATTTTAGCTCCTTCAAATATCTATAGTAATCCCTCGGGTATTTATGTAAATGAGATTCAACAGCAAAATGTATTAAAAGGTACTGTAAAAGACGACAAAGAATCGATAGTCGGAGCATCGGTGATAGTCAAAGGAAATTCAGCTATTGGTACGATAACCGATTTGGAAGGTAATTTTGTATTGTCGAATATAAAAAAAGGAGATATTATCCAAATAAGTTTCATGGGATATGTGCCTCAGGAAATCGTATATTCAGGGCAAGAAAACGTGCAAATCAAACTCGTCGAAGATTCGCAAACTTTGAATGAAGTAGTTGTTACCGCTTTAGGTATCAAACGCGACACCCGGGCTTTAGGTTATGCCGTTAGCACGGTAAAAGGGGATGACCTTATCAAATCCGGGGTGACAGCTAATCCTATTTCTGCTCTTTATGGAAAGAGTGCTGGTGTGGGTATTCAATCTACATCAGCGGGACCTATGGGTGGAATGCAAATTAAAATTCGTGGAGCAGCTTCTATGAATCCGGATCAATCAGTACGTCCGTTATTCGTGGTAGACGGGGTACCCATGGCGGATAGTGAGTCAAGTATGGCTAGTCGTGGGTATGACCCATTGAATTCATTCGATTATGGTTCGGGTATCAATGATATCAATCCGGACGATATCGCTTCGATGGAGATACTCAAAGGAGCCAAAGCCTCTGTGTTATATGGCGAAAAAGGAGCAAATGGCGTAGTGTTAATTACCACCAAAAGCGGTTCAGCTGGTAGAAAAGGATTAGGTATCGATATATCTTTCAACCACGAATGGGAAAAACCGGTATCTTATATCGATTTCCAAAACGAATATGGCAGTGGAGTCAATGAATATGACATCGTTACTGAAGGTGATATACGCAAAACAGTAAGTAGTCGCTATAATTTCGGACCTAAATTTGATGGTTCACCTATTTCATTCTTTGACGGTTCTACTCGTACATACAATCCATATGACAACAACTATCTAGATTTATTTCAAACCGGACAATCCAATAATGTGTCAGTAGCTGTAACATCAGCCGGAGAAAGAGGGAATGCGCGTTTTGCTTATACTCGTTACAACTATGATGGAACTATGGCAAATCAGACACATGAGAAAAACTCGTTGAGTTTCAACGGTTCATTCAAGGCATCTGATAAATTAACTTTCGATTTTACAGAAAATTTGTTTATTACCGAAACAAAAAATCGTCGCCCCAATATTGCAGGTGTAATCGCTTATGGAGCTTTTAATCGCGATTACGATCTTAAGACCGCAATGAATAGTTATAAAGATGAACATGGATATATGTATACAGCCGAAGAATATACCAACCAAGGTTGGCCGGCTGCATTCTCTGAAGGTAACAGATTCTTCGATATGTTGTGGAACAACAACGAAAATCGAAATACTGATGCCAAACATCACTCCATAACCTCTGTAAAAATGAACTTACAATTCTTACCATTTATGGCCATGAAGTTACAGGGTGGTTTGGATTACACTTCGACTGACTATACTAAACAGGACAAAGTAAAACGTTATAATACGACAAAAGGTGAATGGGAAGGCGGTAAATTCCAATTTGCAAATGAAAAATCATTAATTCAAAATTATGAAGCATTGCTGACTTTCGATAAATCGAAAATGTATAAAAAAATGGATTTGTTTGCATTCGTTGGAGGTTCTTACCGTAAAGATGAGTATACTAAGGTTGGCGTAGGAACATTAGGTCACTTTCTTTACCCGGATTACTGGTCTCTGAAAAATATCAGTGAATGGGGGACAAGTTATGACGATCGTATCGCTAACTACAGGAGTGAAGGTGACTTGACTTATAGTGTGTTTGGACAAGCGACTCTTTCTTGGGATCGAATTTACTATTTGGAATTCCAGGCACGTAACGACTGGTCTTCTACTTTACCGAAACAAAACCGGTCGTATTTTTATCCAGGTATTTCGTTTACTTATAATTTTACAGAGAATGTCGAAATTCCAAAAGTTAATTACGGTAAATTTCGTCTGTCTTGGGCTGATGTCGGACGTCCTGCACCTCGTTATTATGCTCTAAGAAATTATACTGTTGAATCATTACCAACTCCAAATCTGGGGGTTAACGATGTAACAGGTCCTACCGATTTATTATCGGGAGATTTGAAATCGGAACGCAAACGTGAGTTTGAAGCTGGATTCAATTTGAAGATGTTTAATCAAGACCGCTTGGAAATTGATTTTTCAGTATATAACAATACTGTTTATAACCAAATTATGGGGGTAAATCTTTCTCCGGCTACGGGATATTCTAAAATTAGAATCAATGCAGGAGAAGTACGCAATACAGGTATTGAACTTATGTTGAAAGTTGCCCCACTAGTAGATAAGAATTATCGCTGGGACTGGATATTTACTTTGGCTCGTCAATGGGATAAAGTGGTGAAATTATATCCGGGCATTCCTTCCAATAACCGCTCTACTAATGGTGTGATCATCAAAGATAAAGAAGGTGAACCGATGGGACAAATGTATATGCAAGATTATTTAAAAGATAGTAATGGCAATAGAATTGTCGGTGCGAATGGGCTGTATTCTGTTACTGGTGATGAAATCGCTGTCGGAAATATCCATCCGGATATGTTTGGTGGCATCTCCACGAATTTTGGTATGACCGGCAATTGGGGTGCAGCAGATCTTTCAATTGGTCTAGACTACAGATTAGGTGGGGAAATATTATCTTACTCTAATTTCTACCTGAAAGGGAATGGATTGTCTAAAGAATCTTTAAAATATCGCGATACTGCCCATGAAGGTTTGATTTATACCGATGCTGATGGTAGAGAACGCCATGATGGATTGATTCTTCCGGGAGTAAAAGCTGATGGTTCAGCGAATGATAAGATTATTTCTGCTTATGACTATTATGCGTCTTTCAATCATGATATGTCCAGCGGATGGCAACCAGATGAAATCAAAACAAATAATTATCTAAAAGTTAGAGAAGTCGCTTTAAATTATACATTTCCTGCTCACATTACAAGTGCCTTGAGAGTACAACGTTTGGGAGTAGGACTTACAGCCCGTAACTTGTTCTATATCTATAAGTCGATTGGTAACATTGATCCGGAAGGGGTTTTAGGAACCGGTAATGATAGTTGGATTGAAAACTCTGGTTATCCATCAAGCCGTACTTTCGGATTGAGTATCAAACTTGGATTTTAAATTAAAAAATGAAGAAAAAATGAAGAAAATATATTATATAGCATTAATTTTCCTTTTTGGAGGAATGATGATTTCTTGTGAAGACAAATTAGATGACGAGTATAATAATCCGAATGACTATACCCCGGCCTCAGAAGAGGTTGTATCCGGATTGTTTACTCATTTGGAAAAAACACGCTTTTGGCAGAAAGATTATGGCGAATGGTATTGGATGTATACCGACTTCGATGGTATGCCGGCACTTATCCAGTTGATGGCTGGCCGCAACAATATTGCTTCTAAAACTGTAAATGGTCCGGATGGAAAACCTTTAAAAAACTCTTTTGGAACCGATAGCCTCGTTTGGAATACTCTAAATCCGGTCTATAATAGTCGCTTTGCGGATATTAACTACGGTGATCCAACCCGCGCTATTGGTGGAGGTACAAATAAAGAAGATCGTAAACGGTTTGACTATTTCTATACTAATTTGACAAATTATGCACTGATCCAATTAGAAGTATCCCAATCTTCAGGGACTAATTATGACAATACTGTTGTTTATGCCCGCTTAGCAACTATTTTGAAAGATATAGTGGCTTTGCAAACCGTAGATTTGTTTAATAAAATACCTTATAAAAAAGCATTTAAAGGAGCTGAAGCCGTATTCTTTACTCCTTATGATGATCCAAAAGAAATCTATCACTCGGTAATAGAAGAATATGCGAAAATTGCTCAGGAATTACCTGACCTTTATGCAAAGATGTCTGAAACGTCTAAAACGACATTTAACAAGCAAGATTTATTCTTCAAAGGTGATATCAACAAATGGGTACAATATGTAAATGCACAAATCTTGCGTTCTTGTGTACGTATTTCAGGTGTGGATGCAGATTATGTGAAACCATTTTTGGCTGAAGCGATTAAAAATCTGCCACAAGAAGACTTTACTTTTGCAGGAAGGGAACTCAATCAATGTCGTTGGGGTAGTAGTGGTAATGGTGGTATCTATCAACGTGGTATTTATGATTCTTGGGGTGCTTGCTTTGCTATTCCTGATGTGATCCTTGCACGTATGAACAGAGGTTCTGTGAAATACGAAGTAGGTAAAGATGACCCTCGTTTACCAGTTATCGCCATGGGTTATACGCCTACGGGTGATGCTGACGATGTGGAATATTATGGCATGTCGGGTAATTATATAAGAAATACACAAATAATGCTTGACACTATAACCAAAGGTATTTCATTGTTGGGTGAACCTGTTCGTAAAAATATCTACCCACAAGATGGGCAAGATCGAAATACGACTAAAAAAGCCATACATCTTCGTAATCTGAGCGGAGGTACACCTGATGAATTTGTCAAAGGTACTCCATGGACGTATTACAATCCGGTTACTTATGTTGTGAGTGAAACGCCGTTTAATATAGAAACACGCTCGGAAATTGATTTATTTCTAGCCGAAGTGGCATTAAAGAATCTGGCTTCTACAGGTAAATCGGCTGACGATCACGTTCAAGATGCTGTATTACATTCGGTTGATTATTGGTATATGATCAATGGTTCAGGTCCGGATTCTTATATTACTGAAAAAGTTGAGTTTTCAGATTTGGCTAAAGCAATCTTGAAGCCGACAAAAAATTCTGCGGCAGCGGCACAGTATGCAGGTATTATCAAAGATGATTTTGCTAAGGCAGCCGGGGAAGACGGCAAGATGGAAATCATCATGCAACAAAAGTATATCCACTTGAACTTGCACGGTCCTTACGAATTGTTTGCGGAATTGCGCCGTACGCGTCATCCACGATTGGAACCTATCACTAGTTATGCGAGTGGAGCTTTGAAGGGCACTCCTGCATTGAATAATGCGACAATGGTATTTGAACGCTACCGTTATCCCGATTCAGAGCGTGCTAATAATGCGGAAGAATTTGCTAAAGTGGCAGCAGATGACAATTGGACTACTCCTATCTTTTGGGCTAACAAATCATCAGAACTATATTTCTTGCCAAAGGCTATAAAAGATAATTAATTCTTTTTGTCGAATTTATAAAAAATAACCGGAGGATGGTCTTCCGGTTATTTTTGTTTTGATTATAATGCTTTATGATTTCGTTGATTGTTTATCTAAAACAAGTATAAGTTGATTTAATAATATGTCACAGAATAAGTCTTTTTGTTGCAAATTTGTGTAAATCTCACTTTAAGTTATCAATAAAAGTCTATGACATTTTGTAGTGTATTATTATTTTTAGTTTGTCAATAATTAATCGTATAGAATTTACATAATTACGATTAAGACTATCTCTAATGGATAGATAATCATGGGTATAATTTTATGAATACATTATTGGTTGATATTTGATGTTTTTATTTCTATTTTATGCCATTTAGTTTCCAAGATTGATAAGTCAGTTTTCAGATCTGAATCATCCATCTGCATAGATTCACCTTCTCTGGTATATTCCTGCATAAACTTTCTCTAAAGCTCTCGTTTTGATTTTAGATCTACTCTGGCATATAATACTGTTGTTTGAACGGATACCCCAATATATATCTTATATTTACTTCTGCTTGTAGAAGATGCATTGCTTTGGAGTGCCTTAGAGAGTGGATAATTCCCCCCAAGCAAGCAAAACAGAATATAGAACACAAACATGTAACACACTTAAGATGAATCAATTTTCATTAAATATCAGTTTAAAAAAAATCAAAACAAGGTGAAATTATGCAGTATTTCTGTTACTAAACCACATGTTCAGAAAAAGAATTACAAGAGAAGCTTGTTACTCATTTATAGTTATTATTTTCATCTAGATAAAAAAATAGTATCATGTATCACTACATAATACTATTAAACATAGCTGTACCAGAGGAAAATGTTAAACAAGTATACCCAAAATAAACGACAACGATTTAGGGTAAATTATGAAGTATTCCGGAACAGCTAAATATATTAGAGCTTAAAAAAAATACTAAAAAACTATTCATACTATCATAAATGAAAGAATATAAGTGATCTTTCTGTAATTTAGCGCTTATTCCCCTAGGCATTTTAATAACCATCAGATCTCACCATGAGGCATTGAATGTTTGAATAGATCAGAAGGCCGACTCCATATTTTCCTCCATTACTTTCTTTAATAGTCTTGATTATCTTTAACATCTGGAGATAAATATCAAATTATTTACCAGCTTCAGCGTCTCTAATCATTTTTTCGTTTGGATGAATATATATTTCCACACGACGGTTTTGAGCTTTACCTGCAGAAGTGTTGTTGTCAGCAACTGGTTCTGTAGATCCCATACCTGCTGAAGTCATACGATTGCCTGCAACACCTTGTTGTAAAAGGAAGTTATAAACGGCTTGAGCACGTTTTTCAGATAGTGGGTTATTGATTGCGTCAGAACCTGAACTATCGGTATGACCTGTGATATTGATATCTGTATCAGGATTGCTCTTCAATGATATAGCAAACTGACTAAGTGCGTTTTGTGATGCCGAATTCAATGAGCTAGAGTTTGTTGCAAATAATATACCCGATTCGAATGTTACTTTGATAGCTTGTCCATCATTAACAGATTCTACCTGAGCACCATTTATTTCTTCTAGTTCTTTCTTTTGCTTATCCATTTTGTTACCGATGATTGCACCAGCTCCACCGCCTACAACGGCACCTATACCTGCACCCCAAGCAGCACCTTTGCCACCACCTAGAATTGCACCTATACCTGCACCTAATGCACCACCTGCACCTGCGCCAACACCTGTACCTTTAACTGTATTGCTTGCTCCACAACTTGATAATAATAATGCTGCGGAAAGGGCTAGTGCCCCAAAAATGTTTCTGTTCATAATCAAAATATTTTTATTTTAATTTTCTTACTCGAAAATGTCTATGGACTCGCAATATGCCAGTTCTCCTTGTATTATAAATGTGATTTCATCAGCAGTGAAATCCTTCAGTTTGTCTTTCTTAGTATTTTTAAGAACAAACGCAGTTAACTCATCTTCATCAATGTCGATGATTTCGTCGTCGGGTGAGCCTTCGTCTAACAAACCTTTGTCTTCGTAAAATTCGTATATAATATCAATGATGTAATTAATTTCATCATTAGAAAATTTGCCTTTCAATTCTTGAGGAAGGTAGTTCTGTATATATTTTACAGCATCATCTTCGTCATAACCTATTGGATCTACTTCAGCACTCATATGATATTTTATGTTTAAATTTTTATGTCTAATTTTATAACAATTGATTATGATCAATGTTCACGTAACTTAGTATTATAAGTAGCTTTCGACTGTTTAGTATTTTATTTCTTAGTTATAACGAGCAGTTGCTCTAGTTATTATCAAAGGAATAAAAAATCTCATATTTCGAAAGATATATTTACTTCTTGGTTGCTTTAGTTTTCTTTTCTTTAGCTTCCTCTTCTAATACTTTTTTCTTTTTCTCGGTTACTTTGGTCTTTTTCTTTTCTTTTTTCTCAACCTTGGCTTTTGTTTTGCTTTTGGTTGTTTTGATTATCTCCATACATTCTTTTAAGGTAAGAGTTGTTGCATCTACTGTTTTTGCAATCTTATAATTCTTTTCCTTATATGCTATGTACGGACCGTAGCGACCATTAAGTATCTGAACCTCGTCTTTACCACCTTTGCCTTCTTTTCCTTCGAAAATTTTGATGACTTTTTCTCTGTCCTGTTTTCTTTTAGCTTCGATAAGTTCAATAGCCTCTTCTTGAGTTATTGTATATGGATCGGCATCTTTAGGCAATGATATAAACTTACCATCGAAACGAACATAAGGACCAAATTTACCGATAGAGGTAGTCAGCTCTTTTTCTTCGTATTCTCCGATAGAGCGAGGCAGATCAAATAGCTTGATAGCTTCTTCTATGGTTATTGTTCCTAACGACTGACCTTTGCGTAGAGACACAAATCGAGGTTTCTCTTCATCGTCTTGAGTTCCTAATTGAATCATAGGACCAAATCGACCGATTTTTGCCGAAATCTGTTTTCCTGTTTTTGGGTCTGTACCCAAAATACGTTCACCTACTTTGTGATCTTCGTGAGTATTGAGAGCTTCCTCTACAACGGGATGGAATTTCTTGTAGAAACGATCAATCATATCCGTCCATACCTCGGCACCTACTGCTACGTAGTCAAATTCTTTTTCTACATCCGCAGTAAAGTTGTAATCCAAAATACGAGGGAAGAATTCAGTCAGATAATCATTTACAACTATTCCCGTATCAGTTGGTTTTAGTTTATTCTTATCCGCACCTGTTTTTTCGGTTTTGATAGCGTCTGTTATTTTGCCTTTCTTCAAATGCAAAACATTGTATTCGCGATCTGTACCTTCTATGTTTGTTTTCTCAACATATTCTCTATTTTGAATTGTTGAAATTGTTGGTGCATAAGTTGATGGACGACCTATTCCTAGTTCTTCAAGCTTTCTTACTAAAGAAGCCTCCGAGTATCTGGCAGGGCGTTGAGTGAAACGTTCTGTTGCAGTAGATTCTTTCAAATCCAGAATGTCCTTACGCATGATTGGAGGTAGCAATGTGCTCTCTTCGTTATCCGCAGGTTCGTCATCTGTACTTTCAAGATATACACGAAGAAATCCGTCAAAGGTGATAACCTCACCGCTTGATACGAATTTTACATCTTCATCATCAAAAATATTGATTGTAACAGTTGTTCTCTCTAGTTCCGCATCAGCCATTTGAGAGGCAATGGTGCGTTTCCATATAAGCTCGTATAGCTTTTGCTCTTGTGAAGTACCCGTTGTTTGGTGGGCATTCATATAAGTGGGACGTATAGCCTCGTGAGCCTCTTGTGCTCCCTTGGATTTAGTCGAGAACTGTCTTGTCTTAACGTATTTTTTGCCGTATGCGTCTCCAATTTCAGCTTTCGAAGCATTGATAGCCAAAGCCGAAAGATGCACAGAGTCGGTACGCATATAGGTAATCTTTCCCGATTCGTATAGCTTTTGGGCTACCGACATGGTTTGTGATACCGAAAATCCCAATTTACGAGCAGCTTCTTGTTGAAGTGTAGATGTTGTAAATGGTGCGGCAGGCGATTTTTTTGCAGGCTTGGTTATAACGCTGTCTATGGTATAAGCGTTGATATCTTTGAGCCTGTTTAAAAACTCAAGAGCTTCCTCTTTAGTTTTTAATCGCTTATTTAATTCTGCATTTATCTGATAAGGTGTATCTCCTTCTTTTTTCAGGAAAGTAGCTTGTACACGATATGCTGCTTCACTTTGGAAAGCTTCAATCTCGCGTTCTCTCTCGGTAATAAGTCGTACAGCTACCGACTGTACACGTCCCGCAGAAAGGGCAGGTTTAATTTTTCTCCATAATATTGGAGATAATTCGAAACCTACAATACGATCCAGTACACGGCGTGCTTGCTGAGCATTAACCAAGTCTCTGTTTATTCTTCGTGGATTTTCTATCGCGTGAAAAATAGCATTTTTGGTAATCTCGTGAAAAGCAATTCTATGATATTGCTTGTCCCTTAAGCCCAAGGTTTCGTATAAGTGCCACGAAATAGCTTCTCCCTCGCGGTCTTCATCGGAAGCCAACCATACAACATCAGCTTTATTTACCGCAGCTTGGAGTTCGGATACCAATTTTTCTTTATCTGCCGGTACTTCGTATAGGGGTCTGTAACTATTTGCTAAATCAATACCCAAGTCTTTTTTCTTGAGATCACGAATGTGCCCGTAGCTGGACATCACTTTGTAATCCTTGCCCAAAAACTTTTCTATTGTTTTTGCCTTAGCAGGAGATTCCACTATAACTAAATTTTTCTGCATTCGATGTTATTTTTTTGTATTCATACAATGAAACGGCAAAAGTAATCAAATTGTTTATTATATAAGCCGTTTTTTCTTATTTGTAAAAAAATCGGACACCATCTCAATTGATTAACATTATTTTGTTTGGTCGATTGGATGGTGCTGTTTTTTTCTATTACGTTTTCATCTAAGGTAGCTATAATATCTGAGATTCGATCTTATAATCGTTCCTCCCAGCCGAGTTTCTCGAGATCAGTTCGCCTATAAATCCGGCGAGAAAAAGCTGCGTACCCAATATCATTGTAGTAAGCGATATATAAAAGTAAGGAGAGTCTGTAACCAGCGCATAGGGCATACCGTGACTCATGGCATACATCTTGGATGCTCCTACCCAAATAACGGAAATAAGCCCGATGAAGAACATAAAGCTGCCCATTAGTCCGAAAAAGTGCATAGGTTTACGTCCGAAAGCCGAAAGAAACCATAAAGTAAGCAGATCGAGATAGCCATTAAAAAAACGGCTGATACCAAATTTACTGCTGCCATACTTTCTGGATTGATGGTGTACAACCTTTTCGCCAATACGGTTAAAGCCTGCAATTTTTGCCAGATAGGGTATATAGCGGTGCATATCGTTGTATATCTCTATGTTTTTTACTACATCTATACGATATGCTTTCAAGCCGCAATTAAAGTCGTGCAGATTTATACCTGATACTTTGCGTGCCGTTGCATTGAATAGTTTGGTAGGCAGGGTCTTGGTTATGGGGTCGTATCGCTTCTTTTTCCATCCTGATACCAGATCGTACTTTTCGTTGACGATCATATTATACAGTGCCGGAATTTCTTCGGGACTATCTTGAAGATCGGCATCCATAGTGATAATTACATCGCCTTGCACCATCTCAAAGGCACAATGTAATGCGGGCGATTTGCCATAATTGCGGCGAAATTTGATTGCTTTTACATTGGGCGACTTTTCTCTCAATTCCTTTATCACCTGCCACGATCTGTCGGTACTTCCGTCATCCACAAATATTACTTCGTAAGAGAAGTTGTTTTCGGTCATAACTCGCTCTATCCAACTGTATAGTTCGGGTAACGATTCGTCTTCGTTATATAAGGGGATGACAATTGATAAATCCATAACTTAGATATTTTTATGAGGGTAGTTGTTTTTCGGGCGTGATACGAAATATCCGAGTACTAAAGCCAGAAAAAGTGCTATGATCATGTTTTGAATAATAAAAGAGACAATATAATATACTGCTCCGTATGAAAAAATAGTATCTAACTGACTCATGTATGCTTCGGGTAGATGCATTTGGCTGAATAACTTGTAGATTTCCTCGTTCATCTGAGTAACTATACCGGGGTTTATCACCAGTAGGTGAAGGCTGGTAATTACTGCTTCGAAAAGTGAAGCTAGAGCGAAGATGAGGAGAGTAAACAAAATGGCTTCTCCATACATAATATGTCCCTTCAGTTCTTTGTCCCTATATCTGCATAGTAACGCATAAGCGATAAGGGGTGTACCAATGCTTAGAATACTATTGATGTATTTACTTATTTCGGCATATTCGCCACCTATAACAAACAAATACTTGAATATCCAGAATATCCCTAATGGTATTGCGTAATTCATGGCAGTAGATACCATGCTATTTTTGTTTTCGCTCATATTTTTTAATGGGTTTCAGGTCTTCTGATTCCTTGGCTTGTATATTAATCCAAAGAATATTATGATCTGAACATGCAAATTTATTATTTAAAACCACTCTTTATAAAGTCATTTTCGATCCTGTATAATGTTTTTGATAAACGATTTTAGTTGGGCGAATAACTGTTGATACTGCAAATTATTGAACAACTAATTATTTGTATTTACGATTCAACTCGAAAAATAACCCTGTGACCTTATGACAATGCGAAAGTAGCAAAAAAAGAGTAGATATAAACAAGGTGCTATTACTTCGTTTCACTTTTTTAAGGTCTCAGACCATTTTTGTTGTTTAGACAAGCATAGCTGCAATAGCTTATTGCTAATTGAAATAATAGGATGGTATACTATTATTTGCTTAATAATACGGGAATATATATTTCGGTAATGATATCCTCTTCTTTTACTTTGTTGGGATCGGTTACATACTTTTCGAAGAAAGTGGCTTTTCTTAGGCGATAATTAGAGGTGGGTAGCCATCCAAACCAGATATTTTTGTAGAAGTCGTGCAAGCCGTTGTATGAACCTTTGTGAGTGAAAACTGCATATTGTCCGCCTTTAATGTTTTTACACCCAATTTTACCTGTTGGAACAATTGTTTTATCAATAGTAAGACAGGCATAGAAACGACATTTGTTGGTTTGTGTAGTATTGGGGTCATCAAAGCTGATACCTAACCATTCGTTTGATTCTTGTAGTAAATTATGGTCTGCTGCAAATTGATGCAGTTCTTCCCAAGCTCGTTTATATACATCTTGAGTACCGTATGGGGCTATAACTCTTATATAGATGAGGCTTTTTTGCTCTATTTCGCAAATTTGTGGCGATAGTTGATGTTTGCTGTAATCTCTTTTGTCTACTGATGCCTGTTTGTAAATGCTAGGAGGCGTTCCAAAATGCTTTTTGAATGCTTTAGATAGTGCTTGTTCGGTATTGTAGCCTGCTTTTTCTGCTAGTGTATTTAAGCTTAGTTCTGTTGTTTTAAGCTTACCGGCTATGTACTCTAAACGTAAGCGTTGTACATATTCGCCTAAGTTTTCGCCTATAATAGCTTTAAATATGCGATGAAAATGAAATGGCGATACATTGGCAATCTGCGATAAAGTTGTAAGGTCGGGTTTCTCGTTCAAATGCTCGTTAATATAATCGAGCACTTTGTTGATTGACTTGTGATATTCCTTTTGTGTGTTTTCTTTTTGTGCCCATCTTTTTAGTGTAGGTAACTTTTTTCTTAGATGATCTATGGCTTCGTTCGGTGTAATATCTGTCATATATTTGGCACAGAGTTCAATCATTTCGTCCATCGTAGAATCTGATGTGAATTGTCCGTTTTTGAAGCAATACTGACAATAATCTTCTACTCTGACTCCTCTTTTATCGGTTCCAAATTCATTTAATTGATGCAGGGGCATTCCGCAACTTTGACAAATAGTATATTCCATAGGTTTTAAACAATAGAGAGGTCTCAAAAGACTAAATAGCACACAGAATACGTTGAAATATGTAATATCAGCGTATTCTGTGTGCTGAATCTCTCTTAATACACCCTCATAATTAAAGAGTTATTATGCTTACCAAAGTAATAAAAATGTCTTAGATTTTAGCTTCTCCAACGCAAAAGGGTAGGGAAGTGCTGCTTCATACCTGCAATTGCTTCTTCTTTAGTGTATTTTATATCCGAATCTTTGTTGAATTCGTCTACGTATTCTGCACACTTCAAGATCATTTCGTCCATTGTTACATCTGAGGTGAATGCACCATCTTTATAGCAATAACTGCAATAGGTTGTGTTTACTGATCCGTCTTTGTTTGTACTATTAAATTCTGCTGACATTGGCATACCACAGCTTTGACAAAAAGTTTGTTCCATGATGTTAATAATTAGTTGTTTATATTCGAAAACAAAGATAGGTATATCTTGTTTTGGTTTACTTATCCAATCTTGCTAAAAATGAAAAAAAGACAGATGCCTTACCATCTGCCTTTTGGTTCATATCTGTATTTTAGGATAATTGCTTGCTCATACAAATACTCTCGGGATTATCGGCATATTGTCCGTAATTGGGTATCTGTTTATATCTCATTTTTTTATATAGATGGATGGCTTCAGTCATTTTATAACCTGTTTCGAGAATTGCAATCGAAAAACCTTTCTCTGTAGCCCAAGATTCTACCTCGTTAAGCATTTTAGAGGCAATACCCTTGCCTCGGTGATTGATGTTGAGGTACATTCTCTTTATCTCTATCATTTCATTGTCAATCCTTTTAAAACAGCAACAGCCGATAGCTTCCTGATCTGAATAAGCTATTACAACGGTTTCTATAAATGGAATTTTATTATAAATGTCATACTGAAATTGTGTATCTCCATTGCGAATGCTTAGTTCGTAATCGAGTTCTGTAATCAATTTTTTGAAATCGTTGTTCTCGCTATTGGTTCTTATAAGTTCGGACATTTGTATAGTATCAAAAAGGTCAAAGACCTTAAATTGTAACTTCTTATTTTGAGAGTAGGGGCAAACTTATGTGTTGCCAATAATTAGGACATACACATAGGTTTACCCCTACATTATAGTATAAAAGTCTTAGACTTTTAATTGCTTTTCTTCTCTGGTTCTTTTATCTCAAAGCTCAGAGGGTTTTTCACCTTGTCTTTAAGAAGTGCGATGTCCAGAACTTCAGATATATCGGACACGTAATGGAAGGTTAAGCCTTTTAGATAAAGTTCTTTTACTTCCTCTATATCTTTTTTATTCTCTTTACACAAGATAATCTCTTTGATACCTGCACGTTTGGCTGCCAGAATCTTTTCGCGGATACCACCTACCGGAAGTACTTTCCCACGAAGTGTAATCTCGCCCGTCATGGCCAGATTTGCTCTGACCTTACGTTGTGTAAATGCCGAAGCTAGCGATGTCACCATTGTGATACCGGCAGAAGGTCCGTCTTTTGGAATAGCTCCTTCGGGTACATGTACGTGTACATTCCAGTTTTCAAGTACACTATCATCAATGCCTAATCTTTGGTTGTGAGAATGTATGTATTCGAGAGCCAGCATAGCCGATTCTTTCATTACATCTCCCAGATTTCCGGTAAGAGTCAACTTGCTTCCTTTGCCTTTGCTTAGAGATGTTTCTATGAATAGAATTTCACCACCAACCGAAGTCCAGGCTAAGCCTGTTACAACACCTGCATAGTCGTTTCCTTGATATTCGTCTCTTGAAAAACGATTTGCACCTAGATAGTCATTCAGATTTACAACATCTAGAGTCTTTGAGTAATCTTCTTTTAAAGCTACTTTTAGAGCAACTTTACGCATTATTTTAGCCAAAGTTTTATCTAAAGAACGTACACCCGATTCGCGAGTGTAATCTTCGATAATTTTCTCGATAGTCTTTTTAGGAATATCAATATCCTCTTTCTTTAGACCATGATTCTCTAGTTGTTTTGGTATAAGATGCTTGCGGGCAATCTCAACCTTTTCTTCCATGATGTATCCACTAATATCAATCAACTCCATACGATCGAGTAGGGGTTGCGATATTGCCGAAACATTATTGGCTGTTGCAATGAACAGTACTTTCGATAAATCGTAATCGATATTCAAATAGTTGTCATGGAAAGCAAAGTTTTGCTCCGGATCAAGTACTTCTAAAAGAGCGGATGCAGGATCGCCTCTAAAGTCGTTTCCAATTTTATCTATTTCGTCCAATACAAATACAGGGTTTGATGCTCCTGCCTTTTGTATGTTTTGAATGATACGTCCGGGCATAGCGCCTATATATGTACGACGGTGTCCTCTGATTTCCGATTCGTCGTGTAAACCACCGAAAGATACTCTTACGTATTTACGATTAAGAGCTTCGGCTACCGATTTTCCTAGAGAGGTTTTACCTACTCCGGGAGGGCCATAAAGGCAGATGATAGGAGACTTAAGGTCACCTTTCAGCTTCAATACGGCAAGATGCTCTATGATGCGTTCTTTTACTTTTTCGAGTCCGAAGTGGTCACGATCAAGTACTTTTTGAGCATGTTTCAAATTGAAATTGTCTTTGGTGTATTCGTTCCAAGGCAAATCCAATAGAGTTTGCAAATAAGTATATTGTGTAGAATAGTCTGGTGACTGAGGATGCAGACGTTCCAATTTCTTAATTTCTTTGTCTACGCTCTCAGCTACTTTCTCATCCCACTTTTTAGTTTTTACTTTCTCTTTCAGATCATCTATATCTGCTTGTTGAGGGTTGCCTCCCAGCTCGTCTTGAATAGTTTTGATCTGTTGTTGAAGGAAGTATTCCTTTTGTTGCTGATTCAATTCCTCACGGGTTTTCATCTGGATATTCATCTTCATTTCCAGCATTTGAGTTTCCCTGTTCAGAATCATCAACAAACGATACGCTCTGTTTTTATCGTCATCAATATTTAGTAATTCTTGTTTTTCAGAACCTGGCACCGGCAGGTTTGTGCAACAATAGTTTACTAATAATGGCGATTTAGAATTTTCGTTGAGTTTTACAATTAAATCCTTGGGAGGATCTCCGTACATACGTAGCATATGTATGGTAAGGTCACGAATAGATTCTAAAAGAACCTGATATTCTTTGTCGTCTTTGTCGGCAGCCGTTGTTTCTTTAATCGTGTATTTTGCCTTTAAGAATGGTTCGGTTGCTGTTAACTGATCTATTCTAAAACGCTTTTTACCTTGTAATATAACTGTTAGATTGGGATCATTGGGTATATCAATGATACGGATCACTTCTCCGATGACACCAATGTCATATAAGTCGTTTTGTTCGGGATCTTCTGTTTCTGCATCTTTCTGACAGACCATTCCTACAATACCCTTTTTGTTCTTCAAGCTTTTTAGAGCTTTAAGCGACTTAGGTCGGGCTACTGTAATAGGAAGGCTGGTTCCAGGGAAGATGATAGTGTTTCGAAGTGCCAGAACCGGAATTTCTTCTTTCAGATACTTTTCGTCAATGTCAAAATCAACATTGCCTAATTCGTCTGAAACTATAGAAATTACAGGCTCAGAGTTCCCGTCAATACTAAAAAAATCTCTGTCTTTATTTTCAAACATTGTATGCTATCTCGTTTTAAGTAAATGAAAACATTTAGTGATATAAAACCTTAGAATTATAACTTGCTTTGTCAAAACAATAAGAAAAGGTCTTAGACCTTATGTTGTCATATCTGTTGTTTATTTTGAGGTGTGCAAAGTTAGTAATAATAGTTAACTTTGCTTTACTTTTTACTTTAACAAATACTGTGCCAGTATAGTTTTGTGTTGTTTGCTTAAGAGTTGGTATTGCCAATTTGTCTATAACTTGTATCTATTATGTCTAATCCTTATTTCAGTTTTAAAAAATTTACTGTCTATCACGACAAATGTGCCATGAAAGTGGGTACTGATGGTGTATTGCTTGGTGCTTGGGTTAAAATCCGAGAAGCTAAAACTGCTCTGGATATTGGTACGGGTACGGGGTTGATTTCCTTGATGGTTGCTCAACGTTCAGAGGGTCTATTATCTATTGATGCTATTGATATAGATGAGAGTGCAATATTGCAAACTGTCGAAAATGTGGAACGCACGCCTTTTGAGAATGTAAAAGCGATACATTCTTCGTTGCAAGAGTATGTAATTGGTTGTGATAAGCGTTACGATTTGATTGTATCTAATCCACCTTATTTTTCATCCTCTTTACATTCTCCAAATGGGCAACGTACATTGGCACGACATACCGACTCGTTACCAATGGCTGAGTTTATGAATGCTTCGGCTCGTTTATTATCTCCCAATGGTTATTTGTCTCTAGTATTTCCGCATACAGAAAAAGATTTGTTGATAGAGTTGGCACAAGATGCAGGCTTGTTTGTATCTCGAATTACGAATGTCTACCCGATGGCTCATTTGCAAGCCAAAAGAGTATTGCTCGAGTTTTCGGTGATAAAACAGGAGTTAGAAGTTGCAGATTTAATTATTGAAAAGGAACGTCATATATATACGAATGATTTTTCGGAATTAGTAAGAGATTTTTATCTGAAATTATAAGGTCTATTAATCAAGAGAATTGTAAATTTAAGGTCTGGGACTTGTTTGCTTTTTTTGTAAGTGAAAAAGCGATACGTGTTATTGCTCTGAAAAATGAACCCTTATAATACATTTGTTTAAATTAGGTCTGTGACCTTTAATAATAAAGCACGAATGAAAAAGATTGCATTAATAACCGGAGCTACTTCTGGTATAGGTAAAGCTACTGCGGAAAGACTGGCAAAAGATGGTTTTGATATTATTATTACCGGACGCCGAAAAGAAAAACTACAAGAGTTAGAAAGCTTACTTCAAAAAGAATATAAGGCTGAGGTACTTTCTCTTGAATTTGATGTTCGTAATTATGCTGAAGTTGAAAAACATCTGGGTAATCTTTCTGAAAGATGGAAGAATGTAGATGTACTTGTGAATAATGCAGGATTGGCTGTTGGTCTTAATTCTATTCAAGAAGGAGTAGTGGATGATTGGGAGCGAATGATTGATACCAATATCAAAGGGTTGTTATATGTAACCCGTATAATCTCTCCCGTTATGGTTTCGCGCAAATCGGGTCATATTATCAATATTGGTTCTATTGCTTCGAGAGAGGTGTATGTCAATGGTGGGGTGTATTGTGCAACCAAGCATGCTGTAAAAGCATTGTCGGAGGGTATGCGTTTAGATATGGTTAACTACGGTATTAAAGTAACCTTAGTTTGTCCCGGAGCTGCTGAAACTGAATTTTCGTTAGTACGTTTTAAAGGAGATGGAAGTCGAGCAGATAAAGTGTATGATGGCTTTGTGCCTCTTACAGCTGACGATGTCGCAGACGCTATTTCTTATGCGGTATCGGCTCCCGATCATGTGGATGTACAAGATATATTGCTGATGGCAAAAGCTCAGGCTTCGGCTACAGTGTTCCACAAGGAATAAGATTAAAAAATTCAGAGGTAATACTTGTAGCTGTTTCTTGCAGTGATAGTTACAAGTTGTACCTGTATTTGCCGAATCTGTAAAAGGTTCGCAGCCTTAATTGTGGAATTTTGGTGTTTACGTAATCTATATAATATACCTGTATAGGTAAAGTTTAGGTATGTACACACTAAAATTTCACTTATCTATGAAAAAGTATTTCTCCCTTATTTTTCTCTTCGCTTGTATTCAAAGCCTCCAATCTCAAGAAAACATTATTGGCCAATGGAAAATAGACTTTTTGATATCTCTATGGTATAATCAAGTTGAAGATCATCAGGAATATAACTTATATAATGTTGCTCAATCAGATGGACGTACGTTCGACTGGGGTAATTGGGCTAGTTTCAATCCAGATGGAACTTTTATATCTTATTATACAGCTCCTTGTGGTAATGATTGCTTTCCGAATGTGTATGGTCAATTTAAACTTTTAGATGACGATCGTGTTTTATTACATGTAGATTCTATTCTTATTGGTGGCTTTTGTAAGAATGAGCAGTTTTATCCGAATAAAGATCTGGGTGTATTTAAAATATTCCCTACAGATTCGGGCTTTAAGCTTATCAAAAGCGAAGCAAGTTTGGGTTCAGATTCCGAAAATCTAGCTTATTCTCAGTTAATAGATAGTTTTGAATGGAATGGTAGTAATGCAGGAAAACAGAATCAACTGAATTGGGTGCCGCTAAAAAGTAATAGTTTGACGGATTTAATGAAGGGATTGGGCAAAGTTACCGGATATGATGCTACTAAAATTAGAATTCTTTATAGTAAACATTTGGCGGCAAGCAAAGCTGTTTTGTTTGAATATAATGGCGAAAAGCGTTTAGCTTTTTACTATCCTCATGCACTGCAATTTGCAATATTTGATGACCCTTTATGAATAAAGGGTTTTTAAAAGAACTAAGTTATGATTAAGATTTTTGATGTTTCTCAGATTAAGAAGATTGATGGTTGTACAATCGTCAATCAGGGTATTACATCCATCGATTTGATGGAAAGAGCTTCGCTTGCAGTTGCGGAAAGGCTTGTTCGTTTTTTAGACCCCAATCAGTGTATAGTTGTTTTTGCAGGAACGGGTAATAATGGTGGCGATGCGCTGGCTATTGCTCGTGTATTGTTGTCGAAACATTTTAAACTGCATACTTATATTATAGCTCCCGATGAGAGGTTTTCTGATGACTGTCTTGTCAATAAAGAATGTTTGGAGCGATTGACTGATGTGAAGCTGATTAAAGAAAATCAAGATATACCGCAGATTCCAGAAGATTGTATTATTATAGATGGGATATTTGGTTCAGGTCTTAATCGTCCTTTAGAAGGTGTTTATTTGGAGGTTGTAAAGGTGATTAATGCCTCTCGAAATAAGGTTTATTCTATCGATATGCCTTCGGGTTTATTTGTTGAGGATAATGCTATTAATAATCGAGAAGGTATTATAAGGGCAGAAAAGGTATTTACTTTCCAATTTCCAAAACTATCCTTATTACTGCCCGACAGTGCAAGCTTTTGTAAGAAAATGATTCTTGTAGATATTGGGTTGTGCGATAAATGTATCAAAGAGGAAGAGGCTAATTTGTTTTTTACTGAGAAATCGGATGTAGCAAAATTGCCCATACCACGAGATAATTTTTTCTCATAAAGGAACTTTTGGAAAAGCTTTATTAGTGGCAGGTTCGTATGGTAAAATGGGTGCAGCAGTTTTGTCGGCTCGTGCATGTCTTCGTACGGGTGTGGGGTTGCTTACGATGCATGTGCCCCGTTGTGGAGTGGATATTTTGCAAACTGCTGTTCCCGAAGCAATGGTTCAGGCAGACGAGTTTGCTGAGAATGTAAGTCGGGTAGGAGATAATATTGACCAATTTACTATTGGTATTGGTCCCGGTATAGGTACGGATAATAAAACCAAAGATTTATTGTCTGATCTTTTCGATAGATGCCGTAAGCCGATAGTTATTGATGCCGATGCGCTCAATATTATTGCAGAGGATGAATCTCTCAAAAATAAGATACCTCCTAAAAGTGTTATTACGCCGCATCCTGTCGAATTTGACCGTTTGGTAGGTGTTGTGTCTGTTAATGGATATGATCGCTTGCAGAAGGCAAAAGAGTTTGCGAATAGGTATGATGTTTATATTGTATTGAAAGGTGCATACTCTGCCGTTGTAACTCCTGAGAGAAAAGTATACTTTAATTCGACCGGAAATCCCGGAATGGCAACCGGCGGAAGTGGTGATGTGTTGACCGGAATGATAATTTCTTTGCTTGCTCAAAAATATTTACCACAAAATGCTGCAATTTTAGGGGTGTATTTACATGGATTAGCCGGAGATTTAGCCGCAAAGTCAAAATCTCAACAAGGAATGTTACCTAGTGATATGATCGAATATATAGGAAAAGCATATCGGGCTTTGAAATAATGAAAAAAAGATGTACTTTTATGTTCTTGATTCTTAAAATTTTAGGGTTTTATCGCTATTTTTTTTGAAAAAAAGTATTGAGAATGTTTGCAAGAATAGAAATATCCACTACCTTTGCATCCGCAATCGAGAGACAACGATACTTGAAAAGTCAAGCATTATAACTCGAAAATTGGTCCATTCGTCTATCGGTTAGGACGCCAGGTTTTCATCCTGGAAAGAGGGGTTCGACTCCCCTATGGACTACAGAAAAAGAAATAGAAATTAAACAAGGAAATAGATTAGTCAAATGGCAAATCATAAATCTTCGATAAAAAGAATAAGACAAACAGATGTAAAACGTCTGCGTAATAGATATGTAGCTAGAACAGCTCGTGGTTCGGTTAAAAAGTTTCGTGCTTTGACTGATAAAGATGAGGCTAGAAAATTATATCCATCTGTAGCTTCAATGCTTGATAAATTAGCTAAAAAGAATGTTATTCATAAGAATAAAGCAGCTAATTTGAAATCTAAGCTAGCTCATTACATGAATTCTTTATAAGAAATTATATCTGAAAATAATACAAGAGGTCGAACTTTTAAGTTTGATCTCTTTGCTATTTGTTTAGTTTTGATATTGTGGCTTGTTGTAGGTTGCTCATGAATTATGTTGTGAAGTGTTCTGAAATATTAATTAAGACTAAAAGAAAAGGAAGTTGAACGCTTTTCTGCGATATATGCTATATTTGTGTCTTTCTAATGTTTAGAAAAGAGTAACGCAATTAAATTGTTTAGAATATGAGAAAAATAGCATTATCATTAGTTATGTCTTGTGCTTTGTTGGCTTCAACAGCAGTTATGGCTCAGGATGCAAAAGCAACAAAAGCTGATAAGCCTAAAACAGAAGAAACTAAATCTTGTTGTTCTGCGAAAAAAGATACTGACAAAAAAGGTACTTGTACAGCAAAAACTGATAAGAAAGAAGTTGCTTCAACTCCAAAGAAGAAATAAGAAAAGAATAAAAATCAGGCTTTTGTCTGAGGGATTCGCTAGTAGTCATATTATTGATTATTAGCGATTTTTTTTGTGGTAGCATGAGCGTATTTTAGTATTGCTTTTTTGGAATTATGATATGTGAATAAGCTTGTTTGTACGGGTAATTTTTCGTATATTTGTTTGCTTTTTTCGAGGAGGTTTGTGCACTACAGTTTGAAACTTCTTGAAGATGCACGCTAAATGAAATAAAATGACAGATAACGAAAAAAATCTAGCAAGCGGCTCGTATTCCGCCGACAATATTCAAGTATTAGAAGGTCTTGAGGCTGTTAGAAAAAGACCCGCCATGTACATTGGCGATATAGGTGAAAAAGGTTTACATCACTTGGTTTACGAAGTCGTCGATAACTCTATTGATGAGGCGTTAGCAGGTTATTGTAATGATATCAGAGTAACGATCTTAGAGGATAACTCTATTTCGGTATGGGATAACGGACGGGGTATTCCTGTAGGTATAATGGAGAAAGAGCAGAAATCGGCTCTCGAAGTTGTATTGACCGTTCTACATGCCGGAGGTAAGTTCGATAAAGGAACTTATAAAGTATCGGGAGGTCTGCATGGAGTAGGGGTGTCGTGTGTGAACGCACTATCTACTTATCTGAAAGCTGAAGTACGCAGGGAAGGTAAAATACATATGTTGGATTTCTCTTGTGGGAAGCCATTGCATGAGGTTCAGATCTTAGGTGATGCTGTTGACACAGGAACAACTATTACGTTTACACCAGATAATACTATATTTATAACTACAGAATATAAATATGATACATTGGCTTCGCGTTTGCGTGAACTTTCATTTTTGAATGCAGGTATTAAGTTGTCATTGACTGACTTGAGACATAAAAAAGACGATGGTTCTTACAAATCTGATACTTTCTTTTCAGAAAAAGGTCTTGAAGAATTCGTGAGATATATAGATGCAGCTAAGGAAGCTCTTATTGAGGATGTTATACATATCAATACTGAAAAGCAAGGAGTTCCTGTAGAAGTTGCTATAACATATAATACATCTTATAATGAGAATGTATATTCGTATGTAAATAATATCCATACAATAGAAGGAGGTACTCACTTAACAGGTTTTCGTAGAGGATTGTCGCGTACTTTGAAGAAGTATGCCGATGATATGAAAATGTTGGATAAAGTGAAAGTAGATATCAGTGGCGATGACTTCCGTGAGGGATTAACTGCTGTTGTGTCTATTAAAGTGGCTGAACCTCAATTTGAAGGACAGACCAAAACTAAATTGGGTAACAATGAAGTAATGGGTGCTGTAGATCAGGCAGTTGGTGAAGCTTTAGGATACTATCTTGAAGAGCATCCAAAAGAAGCTAAAATTATCGTAGAGAAAGTTATACTTGCAGCTACTGCACGTTATGCAGCCCGTAAGGCTCGCGAAATGGTGCAACGTAAATCTCCGCTTACGGGTGGTGGATTGCCAGGTAAATTGGCTGACTGTTCGAGTAAAGATGCTGCGGTTTGTGAAATATTCCTAGTCGAAGGGGATTCTGCGGGTGGTACTGCTAAACAAGGTCGTGACCGTGGATTTCAAGCTATTCTACCATTGAGAGGTAAAATTCTGAATGTGGAGAAAGCGATGCAGCACAAGGTGTTAGAAAGCGAAGAAATTAGAAATATATATACAGCTCTAGGTGTTTCTATTGGTACCGAAGATGATACCAAAGAATTGAATCTTGCAAAGCTCCGTTATCATAAGGTGGTTATCATGACCGATGCCGACGTTGACGGTAGTCACATTGCAACATTGATTCTTACATTCTTCTTCCGTCATATGAGACCATTGATTGAGTTGGGATACATATATATTGCTACTCCACCGCTTTACTTATGTAAAAAAGGTAAGGTTGAAGAGTATTGTTGGGATGAAAGACAACGTCAGTCATTTATCGATAAATATGGTGATGGTAACGAAAGTGCTATTCATACACAACGATATAAAGGTCTTGGAGAGATGAACGCTTCTCAACTTTGGGATACAACCATGAATCCAGAACATAGAACACTTCGTCAGGTAACGATTGAAAATGCAGCAGAAGCTGATCATATTTTCTCGATGCTGATGGGTGAAGATGTTGCTCCTCGTCGTGAGTTTATCGAAGAAAATGCTACTTATGCTAAGATCGACGTATAAGAATAGGCTTATAATATAAAAAAGGAAAGGGATACAATATATATTGTATCCCTTTTTTGTGTATTTCAGACTCATAAAAAGATTCTTTTTCGATTTGTTTTTCTTAATAATTACTACATTTGTTTTAAAGGAAATGTTTTTAGGATGAATAAAATGATATATCCCCCTCTCTTAAATAAACTTGATAAAGCAATAATAATATCTCCTTCTGGTAGTACCGATTCTCAATATATTGATAACGCTTGTCGAGTGTTACAAGATTGGGGCTTGATGGTAGAGGTTGCATCTCATGCAAGAGGAGAGTATGGACGATATGGTGGTACAATAGAAGAAAGGCTTTCTGATCTGCAAGAGGCTATGGATGATAAAGATATAGACCTGATTTTTTGTTCCCGAGGAGGCTATGGTGTTGTTCAGTTATTGGATAAACTCAACTTCGAAGGCATAAAGAAGCATCCTAAATGGATTGTGGGTTATAGTGATATCACAGCTTTACATTTGGCTTTGTTGCAAGAGGGAGTAGCCTCATTGCATGCACCTATGGCTCGCCATTTAAGTGAAGACAGTAATGATATAGCAAGCGGTTTTCTTAAAGAATCATTATTCTTTGGTATGCCCAAATATGAAATAAGTTCTCATCTTTTAAATAGAGAAGGACTTGTGGAAGGCATATTGTTTGGAGGAAATCTAGCAGTGTTAACAGGATTGACTGGTACATATTATGTAGATGTTCCTGAAAATGGGATATTATTTATTGAAGATATTGGAGAAGCTCCTTATAAAATAGATCGCATGATCTGGCAATTGAAATTGTCGGGAATACTAAGTCGTATATCGGGATTAGTTGTTGGTCAGTTTACCGATTGCCCTGAAGACATGGGTATGTGTTCTACCATTTATGAATCGATCAGAGGTATGGTTGATGAATATAATTACCCTGTTGTTTTTGATTTTCCCGTAGGGCATGTGAAAAATAACTACCCTCTTTTACATGGTGGAATGGTAGAGCTGAGAGTAAAAGAAGATAAAGTAATAATGAAAAGGAGTAAGTGATGTTAGAAACTGTGTTATTGGTATTGTCGGTACTCCTTTTTATAAGTATAATGGTTGGTAGAATAGGTGGGCGTTTGGGAATTCCCGTGCTTGTCTTATTTCTAGCCGTGGGTATGCTGTTTGGTTCCGATGGAGTGGGAATCATTTTTAATAATTTGGCATTGGCTGAGGCTATAGGTACTGTAGCTCTTTGTATTATATTATTCTCGGGTGGTTTAAATACTAAGTTCAGGGAAATAAAACCGATAATTGGGCAAAGTATAATGCTGGCAACCGTAGGTGTAGTTGTAACTGCGGCTCTTACGGGTTTCTTTGCTTGGTGGTTGTGTGGCGAGTTATTGCCCTCAGTTGGTATTTCTCTATTGACTGCTATATTATTAGCATCGGTAATGTCGTCTACCGATTCGGCTGCAGTATTCGCTATACTCGGATCGAAGAATGTACAATTAAAACATAACCTGAGACCTACTCTCGAGTTTGAGAGTGGAAGTAACGATCCTATGGCTTATATGCTTACAATCACTCTTATAGGGCTGATAAAAGCAGGAGGTGAACCCAATATTCTTATGATAGTTCTGTCTATAATTATGCAGATACTTGTAGGGGCTACTGTGGGGTATTTTGTTGGACGGTTTGCTGTGTATGTTCTCAATAGGATAAAGATTGGCAATGAGGTTTATTATCCTATTATTGTATTGACTTTCTGTATATTTATTTTTTCGTTTACGCACTTTGTAAATGGGAATGGATATTTAGCTGTATATATAGGTGGCTTAATTATTGGTAACTCTAAGTTTGTTACCAAGCGAACCACCTTCAAAATGTTTGATGCTATATCGTGGTTGAGTCAGATTTTGATGTTCTTAACATTAGGGTTATTAGTCAATCCAACGGAGTTACTTCCTATTGCTGTGCCTGCACTGCTTATCGGTTTGTTTATGATGTTTGTAGCACGTCCAGTAAGTGTGTTTATTAGTATGCTGCCTTTTCGAAAGGTTTGCTTTAAAGATAAAATATTTGTGTCGTGGGTTGGATTAAGAGGTGCTGTACCTATTATTTTTGCTATTTTTCCTCTTACCGCAGGAGTACCCCATGCTCAATTTATTTTTAATATCGTGTTTTTTATAACCTTGTTGTCTATTCTGTTGCAAGGTACTTTCTTAACTCAGATGGCAAAATGGTTAGGGTTATTAGGTCCAACTAAAGTACGCCGACGTCATGACGATTTTGACATGGACTTACCTGAAGAAATAGGTTCTCTTTCTATTGAAATAGAAGTTACGGAGTATGCTGTTAAGGATGGAAATAAATTAATGAATATGCCTTTACCTGACGATGCCTTGGTGGTGATGGTAAAGCGTAATGACAAATATTTTGTGCCCAAAGGTAAGACCGAATTGCATGTGGGTGATAAGCTTTTGGTAATGATGAATAGTGAGGAAACCTTGACTCAAACATATCAGAATATGGGGTTGTCGGGCGGTCATCATAAATAATAAAATGAGGTTTACAGACCCATTTATTGCTATCATTACATATCTTTGTAAGAAAGTAAGGTGTGAGACCTTTGTGATCTTTTGTTGTAAAGACAAAAGTATAAAGGTATTACCTATGAGAAACCATGAATATTTACGTTACTTATATAACTTATGATTTTTAGAAATGTAACTTTAACCTGTTTTATGATGAGCCTATTGGCTTGTTCGTGTGGGCAGAAAACCGTAAATAACACAACAGTGTCGGAACGTTATGAACAAGTATCTCCCGATTTTAATTCGGACAGTGCTTATTATTTTGTTGATAAACAAGTAGCTTTCGGACCACGTGTTCCTAACACCGAAGCTCATAAGGCATGCGGTGATTTTCTGGTATCGCAGTTAGAAAAATTTGGAGCTAAAGTTTTTGAACAGAAAGCTGATTTAAAAGCTTTTGACGGAACAGTATTACATGCTCGTAATATAATAGGTTCTTTCAATCCCGAAAATCCCGAGCGTATATTATTATTTGCACACTGGGATACACGTCCTTTCTCAGATCACGATCCTGATCAGAAAAACCATCGTACACCCGTGCAAGGTGCCAATGACGGAGCTAGTGGAGTGGGAGTATTACTAGAAGTTGCTCGTATATTACAGGAAAAAACTCCGAATTTAGGAGTTGATATTATATTTTTTGATGCCGAAGATTATGGCACACCCTATTTTGAGGAAAATGCTGCTGGAGGCGATTGGTGGTGCTTAGGCTCGCAGTATTGGGCTAAAAATCCTCATATACCAGGTTATAAAGCACGTTTTGGTATTCTGTTGGATATGGTAGGAGCACCCGATGCTACTTTTTACAAAGAAGCAATATCGAGACAATATGCCCGAGGTATTGTTGAAAAGGTATGGGGTACGGCTCGCGATTTAGGATATGGAAAATATTTTGTTGATAGAGACGGTGGTGGTATTACCGATGATCATGTGCCTGTAAACGAGCATAGACGCATACCTAGCATAGATATTATACATTATGATTCGAACACCGATTCTGGTTTCGGATGGTACTGGCATACTACAAAAGACGATATGAGCAATATCAGTAAAGAGACGCTTAAGGCTGTCGGACAGACCGTATTGGAAGTAGTCTATAAAGAGAAATAAGGTTTAAAAAACCTATCTGTTTTTTTAATATTTCATTGTACATTAATAGAAATGAGTCAAGCAAAAATAAACGATATTCAAGACGAAATAATTGAGGAATTTTCGATATTCGAAGATTGGATGGATAAATATGCCTATCTGATAGAATTGGGAAATTCATTAGAACCTTTAGACGAAAAGTATAAGGTGGAACTAAACCTGATAGAAGGTTGTCAAAGCCGTGTTTGGTTACAAGCTGAATGCGAAAATGGTATTGTAACCTTCAAAGCAGAAAGTGATGCGGTGATTGTAAAAGGAATTATTGCCTTATTGATACGAGTTCTGACTAATCATACACCAGACGAAATTATAAATGCAGATTTGTATTTTATAAATAAAATAGGCTTGAATGAGCATCTTTCGCCAACCCGATCAAATGGACTGGTATCGATGGTAAAACAAATGCGGTTTTACGCTATGGCATTCAAAGCTAAAAACGCTTAATTGAATAGATTACAGAGATAGGGAGTTGCCCTGTCTGTGATAAATATCCGGCAAGTTTCTGTTATTGTTACTCTCTCAGTAGATGACAATAACAGAAATTGTGTTTGATAGAGTTTGTTGATTAAAACCTAATTCTAATATAATTATAAGCTATGAAAGTTCAAATGTTGTTTCTATCCACTGCATTTTTATCTGTACAAACTGCATGTAAAAGCGAGACACCTAAAGATCAAACGCCTATGAATGTGATATATATTCTCGCGGACGATTTAGGATATGGTGATATAGGATGTTATGGTCAGGAGAAAATAAAGACTCCTAATATTGATAAACTGGCGGGAGAAGGGATGTTATTTACCCAACATTATGCAGGCTGTACGGTAAGCGCTCCTTCAAGAGGTTCGCTAATGACTGGACTACATACAGGACATTCGCAAATACGTGGAAATAAAGAAATCGAACCCGAAGGTCAGCAACCCATGCAAGAGGGTACTTATACACTAGGTACTTTGATGAAATCTGCCGGATATGCTACGGGTATCTTTGGTAAATGGGGATTGGGGTATCCCGGTTCAAGTTCTGTTCCCTCAAAAATGGGATTCGATGAATTTTATGGTTATAATTGCCAACGCGAAGCTCATACCTATTACCCTGAACATTTGTGGCATAACGATGATATTGTTCCACTTTCCGAAAATGAAAATAACGGTAGGAAAGTTTATTCTCAGGATTTAATCCATCGACAAGCCATGCAGTTTATACAAGCGAATAAAGACAAACCTTTTTTCGCTATGCTGACATATACACTACCACATGCCGAATTGAATTTACCTCATGATTCACTTTATCAGATGTACGAAAATGCTTTTGAGGAAGTTCCTTACGATGGAAGTGCGGGTTATTATGCAAGCGAGAAACCTTATGCATCTTTTGCAGCAATGGTTTCGAGACTCGATATGTATGTGGGAGAAGTAGTTGCCCAATTGAAAGATTTAGGATTGGATAAAAATACAATCATAATTTTCACCAGTGATAATGGTCCTCACCGTGAAGGTGGAGCTAATCCCGATTACTTTAAAAGTTATGGTCCTCTAAAAGGTGTAAAGCGTGACGTGTATGAGGGTGGAATACGTGTGCCTATGATTGTATGGTCTCCCGCTAAAATAAAGGGAGGTGTAAAAACCGATCATGTAAGTGCTTTTTGGGATGTGATGCCTACTTTGGCTGAACTGACAAATGTTACCTTACCCGAAAAAGGCGATGGAATATCTTTTCTTCCTACATTATTTTCGACTACCGATCAGAAACAACATGAATATTTGTATTGGGAATTTCACGAAATGAATGGACGTGAAGCTCTACGTAGTGGAAACTGGAAACTTATCCGTCAACCGATAGTAGGCGAAACTATATTGGAGTTATACGATTTAGATAAGGATATTCATGAAGATCAGAATTTGGCAACTCTTCAACCAGAGAAATTGAATGAACTTGTACTTCTTATGGATAATGCACGTACCGAATCTCCATTATTTAATTTTGGACGAAAAAACTAAGGTTGCATGCATTCTCGTGTATTTGTAACTAAAACAGTTATAAAAGTTATAATCTGAGAATATATCATTAAATGCAACTATTATTTAAAACATTATTCTGTGTATATTTACTGAATAAAGTACACAAATAAATAGGTCTGAGACCAAAACATAAACAAAATCTTGTTAGAGCAGGATTAAATATTGTAATTATGACAAAGCCAAAGTATTATTTTATCCTCTGTTGTTTACTAATTTGCCATACTGCCTTTGCACAGCAAACCATTACTTTGAAAAGATTGTTTTCGACAACCAGATCATATGATGTCGAAAATCCTGTAATGATTGATTCAGTTAATCTGAAAGGGAGTAAGTTTGATAATAAAGATTTGTTGGAATCTTTTATTTCGTTTCCCGATCAGAGTGCTTTTACAGAGGAACTGAAGCCTGACTTGTCTAATTACTTTTTTGTAACAAAAGCTCAACGAGGTGCACGCTTTCATTTGCTCTCTTTTAGGGTAAATGTAGATAAGTATGCAAAAACGAACATAAGAATAACTGCTCCCAGTATGTTTGAAGCATATATAAATGGAAACAAAGAAACCTCTAAAACATCGATAGAGGATACGCTTTCGACTTCTAAAACAATAAAACTTAACTTTCCGGCTTTGCCAGGTACATATACTGTACTTATTAAGTATATGAGTTTGGCAACTAATAAAAGTGCCGAAGGAATCAAAGTAACAATAGAGCCCGAAGATAAAAATTCGACTGTAAATTACACTTTCGACAATGGAGATAAAAGAAATATCACGATAAAAGACCTTTTAGATGGTGAGCGTGTGTCGTCGACTTCAATTTCTCCCAACGGACAGTATATTTTATTGGGCTATACAACTACTAAGAGTGATGGCAAAACATTCTCTATTAAGGAACTTCTGTCTCTTAAAACCAATAAGAGGATAGCATTGGCAAGCAGCAATAAATATGAGTGGATGCCTACTACAAACAAGTTTTACTATACTGATAATGCAAGTGGCGAAGTAAAACTGATAGTAGTTGATCCCGAAACAATGGTTGAACAAGTATTGTCTAATAATATACCTACGGGCGATTTCCAAATAGCATACAATGAGCAATATTTGATATATACAGATCGTGAGGTTGCCGATGCTCCAAAGGGAGATCTTATTCTATTGACTGCTCCGGAGAGCAGACAACCTAATAATTATGATCGGTATTTTCTGTCTCGTTATGATCTTTCTACGGGGGTAAAACAAAGATTGACATTTGGTAAGCACTCCACGGGCTTGAATGATATAAGTAAAGATTCGCGCTATCTGCTTTATTCTGTAACAGAATATATTCCAACAGTTCGCCCATTCTTTCACACATCTATGTATAGACTCGATGTGCAAACATTAGCCGTAGACACCTTGTGGACTAATGAAGGTTTTGCAAATTCAGCTTCTTTTTCGCCCGATGGAAAGAGTATTCTTATCGGAGGTTCGGGTGAAGCTTTTGGAGGAATCGGTCAGAATATAAAAGAAGGGCAGATTGCAAATAGCTATAATAATTTGGCTTTTATTATGGATGTTGCAACTCGCAAAGTAGAAGCTATCAGCCGTGATTTTACGCCAAGCATCAATAGATCGTTTTGGAATGTATCGGATGGTATGATTTATTTTTCGGTGACTGATAAAGATTATGAGCGAATCTATAAATACGATCCCAAACAAAAACAATTCACACTTTTACCTTTAAGTGAGGATGTGATCAGATCTATTTCTTTTGCTGAAAGTAGTACATCTGCAACTTATTTTGGTGTAGGTCTTTCTAATTCTACCCGTGCTTATTCATTAGATTTGAAGAACCAACGATCTACACTCATTGCCGATCCATATAACAAGACATTAAATCAATTAAGTTTAGGAAAAACAGAAGATTGGACTTTTACTGCTTCGGATGGTACAACTATTGATGGCAGGTATTACCTACCGCCTAATTTTGACCCGACAAAAAAATATCCAATGATTGTCTATTACTATGGAGGAACAATGCCAACACCACGAACTCTGGAATCGCCTTATCCATCGCAGGTATATGCTGCTTTGGGATATGTGGTATATGTGCTTCAACCAAGTGGAACAACAGGATATGGACAAGAGTTTGCGGCACGTCATGTAAATGCATGGGGTAAGAGAACTGCTGATGATATTATAGAGGGAACTAAAAAGTTTGTAGAAGAGCATCCTTTTGTAAATGGCAATAAGATTGGCTGTATAGGGGCTTCTTATGGTGGCTTTATGACTATGTATTTACAAACTCAAACCGATTTGTTTGCGGCTGCCATATCTCATGCAGGCATAAGTTCTATTGCCAGCTATTGGGGCGAAGGCTTTTGGGGATATACATATAGCTCGGGGGCAAGTGCACATAGTTACCCTTGGAATAATCCAGAGATGTATGTAGGACAAAGTCCATTGTTTCAGGCCGATAAAGTGAAGACTCCTATTTTGTTACTGCATGGTACAGAAGATACTAATGTGCCTATTGGCGAAAGTATTCAGATGTACACAGCTCTTAAAATATTAGGAAAGCCTGTTGAATTTATACAAGTAAAAGGCGAAAACCATGGTATAAGAGATTATAAAAAGCGCATTGAATGGAATAATTCGATCTATGCTTGGTTCTCTAAATGGTTGCAAGACGATTCTTCTTGGTGGGATAATTTGTATCCAAAACAAAACTAAAGAAACAGGTCTTTATTTGTGATGAAATCATTAATATTGTGTGATTGTTTTTTACAAATATCGACAAATAGGTAGGTAAAAGTATTTAGTGATATACTTTCTTATTGATAACAAGCTTATTTCCGTTGTATTTAGCAAACATTAAAAGGTCTAAAGTCTTAATATGAATAGTAACAAAATGAGATTGATGTTTTTTACGTTAGCTCTATTCTTGGGTGTGATTCCTACTGTGTTTTCATTTGAAAAATCGAAAATGGATAGTCTTTTTTCTGTTATAGAGAATAATGACAAAGGGATGGGCAGCATTTCTATCTTTCATGACGGTAAGGAAGTTTATAGTAAGAGTTACGGGTATTCTAATATTGAAAATAAGACCAATGCAAACTCCGATACTAAGTATAGGGTAGGGTCTGTGTCGAAAACATTTACTGCCACTATAATAATGAAATTAGTGGAAGATAAGAAGTTGACTCTGGATACTAAGTTAAGTAAATATTATCCGCAGATAATAAATGCCGATGATATTACAATTGAAGATTTGTTACGACATAGAAGCGGCATATTTAACTTTACGAATGCTCCTGATTATTTAGAATGGCATATGATGCCACTGTCTAAAGAGCAACTTTTAGATAAAATGGTTTCTTATGGGAATTCGTTTAAACCGAATGAAAAAGCCGAATATTCAAACTCCAATTATGTTCTGTTGACTTTTATAGCTGAGGATGTTAGTCATAAAACATTTTCGGACTTGCTAAGTGAATATATAATAAAACCATGTGGTTTGAAAAATACTTCGCTAGGATCAAAAATAAACAAAACGAAGAATGAAGCTGACTCGTATACCAAACTTGGAGAGTGGAGACTTGAAAAAGAGACTGATTTGAGTTTTGTATTAGGTGCAGGAGCTATAATTTCTACTCCTACGGAGTTAAACATTTTCTATAATAAGCTTTTTGACGGAAAAATAGTCGATCAAAAAAGTTTGGAGTTGATGAAGACTATAAAATATGGATTTGGAATAGGATTATTTCAAGTTCCCTTTTATGATCTGAAAGGCTTTGGACATACAGGAGGGATAGATGGCTTTCAGGCAAATGTGTTCTATTTTCCAGAGCAAAAGGTTTCAATTGCTTTAACCTCTAATGCTGTAGACTTTCCATTAAATGATATAGTGCTTGGTGCTTTAAGTATCTATTGGGATAAAGAATACAAAGTTCCGGTATTTGAAAAAGCGGTTACTCTAAAATCGGAAGATCTGGATAAATATCTGGGAGTCTATTCTGCTCCGAATTTCCCTATAAAACTAACAATAAGCAAAGAAGGGAATATTCTGAAGGGGCAAGGTACAGGGCAGCCTGCGTTTGCGTTGGAGTGTTTCGACGTAAATAAATTCAAATTCGATCAGGCTAAACTTAAAATAGAATTTTACCCTGACGAAAATAAAATGATTTTAAAACAAGGTGGTGCAGAGTTTAACTTGAAGAGAGAATAACTCACATTACTGAATATAAATAGTTGAAAATTGAAGGTATGAAGAAAGTTTTTATAGCATTCGGACTATTTCTCATCTCGGGAGTTGCTGTTATGGCACAACATATCGAGTTTGAGGAGTTTACTCTGGATAATGGATTACATGTTATTTTGCAGCAAGATAAATCGGCTCCCGTAGTTACTACGTCCGTAATGTATCATGTGGGTGCTAAGGATGAAAATCCCGATCGTACAGGTTTCGCTCACTTCTTTGAGCATCTGTTGTTTGAAGGTACAGAGAATATTCCTCGCGGACAGTGGGATAAAATTCTGGGTGCAAACGGTGGGCAGGGAAATGCCAATACCGATGACGATAGAACGTATTATTATGAAACTTTTCCTTCTAACAATTTACAATTGGCTTTGTGGATGGAATCGGAGCGTATGTTTCATCCTGTAATCAATCAGATAGGAGTAGATACTCAACGCGAAGTAGTGAAAGAAGAGAAACGAATGAGAATGGACAACGCACCTTATGGAGGTCTTTGGGAAGTAATCAAGAAGAATCTGTTTACAAAACATCCTTACCGTTGGGCTCCAATTGGTTCGATGGAGCATTTAGATGCTGCCACCTTGGACGAATTTAAAGCTTTCTTCAAAAAATACTATGTTCCAAACAATGCTGTATTGGTAGTTGCTGGAGATTTTGATACTAAACAAGCAAAGGAATGGATTACCGACTATTTCGGAACTATTCCAAGAGGAGCGGATGTTATTAAACAACAATTTGTAGAAGATCCTATTACTACACAAATTAATGCTACTCACGAAGATGCTAATATTCAGATTCCGATGTTGCTTAATGCATATCGCATGCCTTCGATGAAGGAGCGTGATGCTCGGGTTTTAGAGATGATATCTTCGGTGTTGAGTGGAGGTAAAAGTTCGAGACTTTATAAAAGACTTGTAGATAAAGATAAACTGGCTTTGGAGGCTGGCTCATTTAATCTGGCAGAAGAAGATTACAGTGCATATATTGTATATGCGTTGCCAATGACAGGTAAAACATTACCCGAAATTCAAGTGGTTATAGATGAAGAGGTAGCTAAATTGCGTACTGAGCTAATCTCGGAAAGAGAGTATCAGAAATTGCAGAATCAGTTCGAAAATGCTTATGTGAGTCAAAATGCAACAAGTGAAGGTGTAGCACATAGCTTAGCCGAATATTATTTGTTATATGGCGATGTTAAACTTATCAATAGCGAAATAGATATTTACAGATCGATAACGAGAGAGGAAATCAGAGATGTGGCTAATAAATATTTGCAGCCAAATCAACGACTGGTACTTGATTATCTTCCTAAAAAATAAAGTTTCATTATAGCTAAAGTCAATCAAAGGTCTCAGACCTTTTTATTGCTGTGTCTCGGCTAATAACCGTAGGCAGTTATGTTGATAAAACATAGTATTAAATATTTAGCATTACTTAAAAGAATAGAAAATGAAAAAAATATTATATATAGCTGTTGCATTTGTAATATCTCTGTCTTTGCAAGCACAGATAGACAGATCGGTACAGCCCAAACCGGGTCCCGCACCTACCATTAATTTGGGAAAACCTCAAACCTTTACATTGCCAAATGGGTTGAAAGTATTGGTGGTCGAAAATCATAAATTACCAAGAGTAACATTCTCTTTGTCGCTAGATAATCCTCCATCGGTTGAAGGAGCTATCAAAGGTGTTGATAACCTGACCAGTTCTTTGATGGGCAATGGTACATCAAAAGTAAGTAAGGATGAGTATAACGAACAACTCGATTTCTACGGAGCATCCATAGGGTTTAGTGTTCATAATATTGGAGGTACAACCTTATCAAAATATTTTCCCGAAGTGCTTACATTAGCATCTAAAGGGGCACTTGATCCTTTATTTACGGAAGAAGAACTTGAAAGTGAAAGAGCTAAATTACTTGACAATATTAAAGTTCAGGAGAAGAGTGCAAGTGCTATTGCTGCACGAGTGCAAGATGTATTGTTGTATGGTAGAAATCATCCGAAGGGAGAGTATCTGACCGAAGAATCTATCAACAAGATAACATTGGCAGATGTGAATAAGTACTATCAACAATATTTTGTACCCGAAAATGCTTATTTGGTAATAGTGGGAGATGTGAAGTTTGATGAGGTAAAGAAACTAGTTACAGAAAATTTCTCTTCGTGGAAAAAAGCTTCAGCTCCTAAGAGTGTTTATACTGAGCCTGTGAATCTGACAGAAACCAAAATAGGATTTGTAGATGTGCCAAACGCTGTTCAGTCTGAAATTTCGGTTAATAATATTGTGAATTTGAAAATGACTGATCCCGATTATTTTGCTGCTCTCTTGGCTAATTATATTTTAGGTGGAGGTAGCGATGGATATCTGTTTATGAATCTTCGAGAAGGTCATGGCTGGACTTACGGGGCTTATTCGAGCCTATCGGGCGATAAACGTACTTCTGATTTTTCGGCATCTGCTGCTGTGCGTAATGCTGTGACAGATAGTGCTTTGGTGGAAATGTTGAATGAAGTCAAAAGAATACGTACAACTCTACCTTCGGAGAAAGAGCTTGAGTTGGCTAAGGCAAAATACATTGGTAATTTTGTGATGAATGCAGAGAAGCCAACAACTATTGCAAGTTTCGCACTTCGTGAAAGAACACAATCATTACCAGCCGATTTCTATGAAAATTATATCAAGAATATTGATGCAGTTACTTTAGAGCAAGTGCAGGCTGCCGCTAAAAAGTATTTTTCGGACGATGCTGCACGTATAGTTATTGCAGGTAAAGCTTCGGATGTATTGCCTGGCTTAGAGAGATTAGGTATTCCTGTTGAGTTTTTTGATAAATACGGAAATCCGACTACCAGACCCGAAGAGAAGAAAGTAGAAGAGGGTGTTACTGTAAAAGATATATTAGCTAAGTATATAAATGCAATAGGAGGCGAAGAAGCTCTTAAGGAAATAAAAACACTTTCGTATACATCAACAGCCAGCATACAGGGACAAGAGATAACTCTGTTAAAGAAAGCGACTGCGGATGGAAAATCGCTTCAAATCATAACAGGTATGGGGATGACTTTGCTAAAAACTGTATATGATGGTAAAACAGGGTTTGTAGAAGTACAGGGGCAACGCAAAGATATGTCGGCCGAAGATTTGGCTGATTTAAAATATTCTGCTATTTTCCCCGAATTGTTGATGGTTCAATCTTCTACTATTGGAGTCACAGGAATTGAGAATCTAAACGGGGCGGATGCCTATAAATTAGTTGACGGTTCTATCAGTTACTATTATGACGTAAATAGTGGGTTGAAGGTTGCCGAAGGTGTGAAGAAAGAAGTTGCTCCAGGTCAGGAAGTCGATCAAATCGGTTTTTATAGTGATTACAGAGAGATTTCGGGAGTGAAGATACCTTACAAATCAACAATGAATGTGGGAGTTGAAATAGAACTCAATGTTGTGGATGTGAAGGTGAATGAAGGTGTTTCTGATACCGATTTTCAATGATTCACTTCATAGAATGATAAACAAGACTCAGGTCGTAAATACTTAAGAGTACTTAATATAATAAATAGAAGCCTTGAATCGGTATCCCGAATCAAGGCTTTTTTGTATTTTTGTATTACAAGAAAAAGGAGAAAATTTTGACGCCATCTATAGATACATCCAATCCCGAATTTAAGAATGCATTAGACTTGATAACCCGTACCCGTCAGTCTGTTTTTTTGACAGGAAAAGCAGGTACAGGAAAATCTACGTTCTTAAAACATTTGTGTGATATAACGAAGAAAAAATATGTGGTGCTTGCCCCAACGGGTATTGCTGCCATAAATGCCAATGGATCTACGATTCATTCATTCTTTAAATTGCCTTTCCGTCCGATGTTACTCGACGACCAGGATTTGAGTTTGGTTAATGGACGTATATTTGAATTCTTTAAATATAAGAAAGATCATAGAAAGCTGATTCAAGAGGTTGAGCTTATTATTATTGATGAGATTTCGATGGTACGTGCTGATATGATCGATTGTATTGATCGTATTCTACGTGTGTACTCCAATAATATGCGTACTCCTTTCGGGGGGAAGCAATTGGTCTTCGTGGGTGATGTTTTTCAGTTAGAGCCTGTTGTTACAAGCGATTCTAAAGATATTCTGAGTAGGTTTTATCCTAATCCCTACTTCTTTTCGGCTAAAGTATTTTCCGAAGCTAAATTGGTCCCTATTGAGTTTACCAAGATATACCGTCAGACTGATCGAGTCTTTATTTCTATTCTCGATAAAATAAGAACAGGAGTAGTAGGTTCGGCAGAGATGCAGACGTTGAATACAAGGTTTCAGCCCTCATTTAATCCTTCGGAAGACGAGATGTATATTACATTGGCTACACGTCGTGACAATGTTGATTACATTAACGAAAAGAAAATGGCTGAATTGGAAACTCCCGAGTTTATCAGTAATGGTACAATAGACGGAGATTTCCCCGAATCGAGCTTACCAACTGCCAAAAACTTGTTATTGAAGGAGCATGCACAAGTAATGTTTATTCATAACGATGTTCAATGGCCTCGACGTTGGGTTAACGGAACCTTGGGAGTAGTGTCCAACATCGATGAAATGGACAATGTCTATGTCTTGTTGGAAGACGGCAAAGAAGTATTGGTTGATCTCGAAACTTGGCGAAATTACAGATACAAGTACAATGAAGCAGAGAAAAAGATAGAAGAAGAAATAATAGGCACTTTTACTCAGTTACCACTTAAAGCGGCTTGGGCTATCACTGTGCATAAAAGTCAGGGATTGACCTTTAGCCGAGTGATTGTCGATTTCAACGGGGGAGTTTTTGCAGGAGGTCAGGCTTATGTTGCCTTAAGTAGATGTACCTCATTGGAAGGTATGGTTTTGCGGAAGATGATAAGCAGATCAGATGTATTTGTTCGTCCAGAGATTATAGAATTCAGTCGTCAGTTCAATAATCAACAGTTGATCGAAAAAGCCTTGAAAGAATCCGATGCCGATTATCTGTATGGTAAGACGGTAAGCGAATTCGAAGATCGTAATTTCGAAGAGTGTATCGATACTTTCTTTAGAGCAATACGTGCCCGTTATGATATTGAAAAACCTCTATCGAAACGATTTATTCGTCGTAAGTTGAATGTTATCAATGAGCTTGAACAACAAAATAAATTGTTGATCAGTAAAATGCTGGAGCAAAGAACAGCTTTGCATAAGTATGCCGAAGAATATTATTTGTTGGGTAACGAATGTATTGTTTCTTATAAAGATACAAGAGCTGCTTTGGCTAACTTCAATAAGGCACTCGATTTAGATCCCACATACGTAGATGCTTGGGTACGCAAAGGGGTTACTCTATACGATTTGACGGATTATTATGAAGCCGATGTTTGCTTTAATAAAGCTGTAAGCCTTAGTCCAATGTCGTTTAAAGCTCTATACAATAGAGGTAAGAATAGAATAGCCATGGAAGAATACGAATTGGCTATAAACGACTTAGATCGTGCTTCTGTAATTAAACGCGACCATGCCCCTTGCCACGAGTATTTGGCTCAGTGTTATTCATCTATCGGTAATGAAGAATTGTCTATAAAACATCTGATGATTGCCCGCGAAATAAAGGGTATTGATCCTGATGAGGATTAAGGTCTCAGAATATTTTATTATTTTACGAGGTTATAATCATATTAATATATACTTATGGAACTAATATATCAAGAAAACTGTGATAATATAAATTGGGAAGAAGTTCCTCAATTGCTCGAAAAAGTAGGAATGTCATTTGTTGATGTTGAAAGACATCGTATTTCGTTCGAAAATAGCTTTGCCGTAGTCTTTGTTTTTGATAAGAAAAAAATGGTTGGTATCGGACGTAGTATTTCGGATGGAGTACGTCAGTCGGCTTTGTACGACATAGCAATCGATCCTACTTACCAAGGTTGTGGAATAGGTCGTAAAGTAATGGATAGATTGGTGAATGCGACTCCCGATTGTAATTTTGTTTTATACGCTTCGCCCGGAAAAGAAGACTTTTACAGAAAGCTCGGATTTAAGAAAATGAAGACAGGAATGATGCTTTTTGCTGATCCTAAAAGAATGGAAGATGGAGTTTTTGTTGATAAATAAGTTAATTTAATGATGAAAATATTATCTTTGTAGATATAACACAATAGAAATCTGATTTTTATTAGAATTATTTTATTAATGGTAGACAAAAAACATAATTAAAAATGACAAAACGGTATCCTACAGCAGAAGTTCTTGCACAAGCTAATGATACTTTCTTGGACAGTGTTTCTGTCGACTGTGTGATTTTAGCTTTTCATCAAGGTAGTTTAAAAGTCCTTCTCAATAAATTTAAAATAAGCGATAAATGGATGTTGCCCGGCGGATTTGTTCATATTGATGAAGATGTAGATGATGCAGCAAATCGTATTTTGAAATTTAGATTAGGTATTGCAAACCTCTATTTAAAACAATTTCATCTTTTTGGTAGTTGCGATAGAACAAGAAAAGAAGAAAGCTTAAAGATGTTAGACTCTTGGGGTATAACACCCGAAGATGGGCATTGGTTTCTAAAACGATTTGTATCGATGGGGTATTATGCTCTTGTAGAGTATAATAAGGTGTCAATAAGTGTGGATGAAGCAGTTGAGGAAGTGGGCTGGTATGATTTAGATAAATTGCCCGAACTCTATGCAGACCATCGTTTAATAGTAGAAAAAGCAATTAATACAATTCGTATACAAATTGGTATTGTACCAATTGGTTATGAATTATTGCCGGAAAAATTTACAATGCCTGAGCTTCGTTTGATTTATGAGGCTATCTTGGGTTATGAACTCGATCGACGCAATTTTCAACGTAAAATGTTGTCTGTGGGTTTAATAAATCGATTAGATGAAAAACGTAAGAATGGTGCTCATAAAGCTCCTTACCTGTATTCGTTCAATAAAGAAAAATATAAGGAAGCTAATTTGGGAGGAGTTCATTTGATGCCTTGGACGCATTGATTTAGGATTATTTTCCTATAAAATATATAAGACAGATATCATTTCTAATGGTATCTGTTTTTTATTATGTAAGTTTTGGAGTTGTCTTCCGTTCCGAAATGATTAATAGTCCGATAACCGTTAGTAATCCGTTCAGCATTAAAATTTCATATCCTACCTTATAGTTAAAGGAAGCCGCTAATGTTTCTTCTATGAGATAACATATAATAGGAGTGAGAATACATACTATGGGTGCAAATTTATCCTTAATCTGCACTTTCGTAAATAGACCCAGACCGAATAGTCCGAGGAGTGGACCATAGGTATAAGATGCTACCTTATAGATGGTGTTCAATATATTGTCTTGCCCAATGTGATGGATAAAAAGAATCACAAGGATAAAGACAATACTCATGCCTATATGAACTCTTTTTCGGGTGGTATTTGCCTCTTTATCGTTATTCTGATTCATGCCAAGGATATCTACGCAGAAAGAGGTTGTAAGCGATGCCAGAGCCGAATCGGCATTGGCAAACGAAGCTCCTATAATACCAATAGTAAAGAAGATGAGACAAGGCAAGCCCAGATAATTACTTACCAGATAGGGTAGTATTTCGTCCGAAACAGTTGGCAATGTAATGCCTTGTTGTGAGGCAAAAACTAATAGAAGAATACCTAACGACAGAAAGAGAAAATTGATCGGGGTAAATAAAAAGCCGTAGGTGAGCATATTCTTGCGGGCATCTTTCAGGTTTTTGCAAGTCAGGTTCTTTTGCATATTATCCTGATCGAGTCCCGTCATAACGATGACAATAAATATACCACTGAAAAACTGTTTGAAAAAGTTCAAAGGGCTTTTCCATTCAAAATGGAATATTTTAGAATGTGGACTGTTTGATATAGTACTTATGGCTTCTCCTAAATCGAGTTTTAATAGCGATGATACCTGCCATATGATAAGGATAGCAGCTATAATAAAGCTCAGAGTTTGTAATGTATCTGTCCAGACAATTGTTTTGATTCCACTTTTTCTAGTATATATCCAGATGAAAAGTATGATGCCACTAACAGTCATCCAGAAAGGAATATGCCAATGATCGAATACGAGAGTCTGCAATATAAGTGCTACCAGATACAATTTTGCAGCAGAGCCTATAATACGAGAAAGGATGAAGAATGAAGCTCCCGTTTTGTACGAGTAATTACCAAACCGTTGATCGAGGTAAGTATAAATTGAGGTAAGATTGAGCTTATAATAAAGAGGCAGAAGCAGGTAGGCAACGACCAGATATCCGAAAAAGAATCCGAATACCATTTGCATATACGACATATTAAATGCTCCAACCATTCCCGGTACCGAAACAAATGTAACGCCCGAAACACTTGTTCCTATCATTCCGATAGCAACAATATACCAAGGTGATTTTCGGTTGGCTACAAAGAAAGCATCGTTATCTGAGCTTCCTCTGCTAATGAGAACAGATATGAGGTATAATATTCCGAAGTAGGCTGCAAATATGATTAAAATAGTTGTTCCTATCATAGCCTATTATGTAAGTGTATGTATTTAATTCTGTATTTATTATTTACAGGGGAAATCTATTGCCTGTCTTCTTGGAGTGAGCAGATAGGTTTTCCCCTACACCAAAATTTCAAATAGGTTTGAGACTTTATAGGCTCATGAAATATTCGGTTAGTTCTTTCATGCTGTCAAATTTGTGTGCATAAGAATCTGTTGTACCAAATCCCCATGATGCAAATACAAAAGGAACGTATGCTAGATCGGATTGTTTTCTATCTGAATCGGTATCACCTATATACATGGGTGCTTTGAGATTATACCTGTCAATCAATGTTTTCATATTGATGTGCTTAGGTTGATGGTTAGAACCATATTCGATATAATCGCAAAAGTATTGTTTAGTTTGGGTATATATCATAAAGTCGCGAATGCTTCCTTTCTGACAATTACTCAACATAAACAATTTGTATTTTCTTGATAATTGCTCAATACCTTCCAATACATCGAGATAGATATTTCCGCCCATTTTGGGTAGTAATTCATCCGTTTTCACGATAATATTCTGATAGATTTGCTCAATAGTTTCTTCTGGCAACTCGGGGAACATCACTTTGTATATTTGCTTTGCTTCCATGCCCATATAGCCTTGTATATCTTGTTTTGTTAAGGGTTTATCTATTATTCCCATTTCTTGCAAAACTTGTGTCCAGCTATAAGCATAAGTATCTACGGCATCCCAAAGAGTACCGTCCATGTCAAAAATTAAACTATCAGGCTTCATTTATTTATAAGTAAAAGTAAATATTTAATGATATATTCTCTGAGTATAGCTTTACCATATTACTAACCAAAGCAATAAAGAGTCTGCAACTTTAGAATGCGGCTCAAAAGTACTCAACAAAAACGGATTGAACAAGCTCAATAGTCTGTGATCCGAATTTTAACTTAAGCTGAAAGGTGATGTCAGATTATTTCTGTAAATTTGAGGAAAGATAAGGTTTCAGACCTTCTATTACCTTGATAGATACAAAAAATTGAAGTAGTTATCTTTGTAAAATGTAATGTGAAATATTTACATTTCTTATAATCAAATTGTTATGGCTTTTTTGACCCCTTCTTCTATCTTATCCGAAATTGTGAGCGTTAACTACTTATTGATACCCGTTATCAATCGATTTGGTATTAAGTTAGGATTAGGAGATAAATCAGTTAAGACTATTAGTGAAGAATACAATCAGAATATGGATTTTTTTCTAACTATTCTGAATACGTATCTCAATGAAGATTATTTTCCGGAGAAGAAGTTGCAAGAGTTTGAAATAGATCTTGTTACTGATTATCTAAAACGGACTGATATGTATTATATTCATGGTCAGATAACTAATATAGAGAAACACCTCAATGCTCTGATTGCGACGAGCGACCCCAATAATAAGCAGTTAGAACTTATTCGTAAACTTTTCATTCGTTTTAAAGATGCATTAATTCATCGCATCGACAATGGTTTGCTGGATGATGATACCTCGCAGGCTCTATTATTAGACTTAAAGAATATTCTGATAAAGCATATATCAGGTAGTTTTAATGAGAACCTTTGTTATGCTGTTGTGTTTTCTGTTGATAGTTTACTGAACGATTTGACTAAGCACAATCGAATAAGAGAGAAGATATTAAAACCGATGATTGCAGAGTTATCGGAAGCGGGTATTGATGATTGGCAAAGCTTGATTGGTAAACCAAAATCGCATCAATTATCGGATGAATCGCATACTATTTCTCCTCGCGAATTGGAGGTTTTAAAACTGATAGCTCTTGGCTTATTGAATAAGGAGATAGCTGATCGTCTTAATATCAGTTTAAACACAGTCCTTTCTCACCGTAAAAATATTACAGCGAAATTGGGTATTAAAACCGTTTCGGGACTTATTTTCTACTGCATCAGTCATGGATATATTTCTGCTGACGAAATAGAATTGTGATTGATATACAGTTTTATTGCATCATTGTATAGTTCTAACGAACGTTAATCTATAACTCAGCCAAAGCAATAAAAAGGTCTGCGACCTTATGAGAATAGTATCGTTTTATTCTTGTAAACCAATACTCTACGATTGATATGGTATTCGATACCATGAGACAGAACAATCTTTTCCAAATCTTGCCCTTTACGTACTAAATCAGATATACTGTCGCGATGCGATATGCGTGTGATATCTTGCTCTATGATAGGACCTGCGTCTAATTCGGTGGTTACATAGTGGCTTGTTGCTCCAATAATTTTCACACCTCTTTCGTAAGCTGCATGATAAGGTTTTGCTCCAACGAAAGCGGGTAAGAACGAATGATGTATATTGATAATCTTATTTGGATATTCTTTTATAAACTCATCTGTAAGAATTTGCATATAGCGTGCAAGGACGATGAAATCAACTCCTTTTTCTTTGAGTAAAGCCTTTTGTTTGGCTTCCATTTCATCTTTGTTTTCTTTGGTGATTTTGATTACGTGATATTCTATTCCGAATCGCTCGGCAACCCATCTAAGGTCTTCGTGATTACTAATGATTAGAGGTATCTCTACATTCCATTCACCTGCTGTATAACGTGCCAGTATATCGAATAAGCAGTGTGACATTTTAGATACAAAGACAGCCATCTTAGGCGTATAATCATTGAAGTATAATCTGAATGTCATCTCAAATTTATTGGCATACATCGTTTGAAAGTATTCGCCAATTTTATCTTTAGGGATCAGAAACTTTGTTATATCCCATTCAACACGCATAAAGAAGATATCCTCTTGCTTGTCAACATGTTGTTCGAGTTGAATAATATTTCCTCCATTTACACAGATAAAATCAGTAACAGCAGCCACTAAACCCGGCTGATCGGGAGAGTAAATTAAAATAGTAGCACGAGAATCTTTCATTGTACGAATCGTATTTTATAGTATGTAAACTTTTTGAGTTTTATTCTGAATCACTTGATGTGTAAAAGTATAGGTCGGTAAATATATCTTCATTTACTTCTTCCCTATATTTTTCAATCCATTCTTTATAGAAATATTCGGTGTATAAAACACCGGCTTCTAATGTATACCGTGCGAAAGGTTTACCTATTATTGGGTGTTCCTTTAGACCGAATGTTTGAGATGTTCCGTTATCGAATTTGCAATCCATATTGTTTGACCAGATAAGAATTACTTCTTGTTTATTGACAACTTGTACAGGATAGTAGTATACGCATTGCCCATGGTATTTAAAAGTTATTCTTTTTTCAGAAATACTAAAGTTCACTATATCATTAGACCACGAAGCAAAAAGGGATGATTGATCCTCTATGTTAGCACCATCTTCGTCTTGTAGAACAACTTGTCCATCTTGATCTAATCGTTCAATCTTTACTGTTTTCCACTTGCCTTGTTCTCGTTCGAGAAATACTCTCGCATGAGGAGTTTTCGAAATTATGGGAGGTTCTCCGCCTTCCGTATATATAAAGACTACATCTACGTGAGCAGATAAATCATCTTTATTAATGATAGTTTGGATAGCTTTTACCTCCTGGTATGTATCTTGACTCGATGTCCAATACATATAAGCAAACTGAGGACATATGCCATCGAAGGTGTAAGCATCGCCGCTTTCAAAGACCTTATAATGAACCTTTTTTACATACTCTTCACAAGTAGAATTGCGTTTTCTTTCAGATGCTATAAACTTCTCGGAAATTGTTCCCAGTTTTCTTAACTCATTAAAATAGGGTTCAGAATCTAGCTGACACATACCGTTTTTATCCTTTGCTATATGTGCATCAAAAGGTATATCACGGCTTTCTGTGGCATTCAAATACCATTTATAGAATGATAAGCCGGCTTGTTCCACTTCTAAAGTCCGTGAATCATTTGAGGACTTGGTTGAAGTTGCTGAGTCAGCAGAATTTGCTTGTATTTTATTCTGATTGGCAAATGGCAAAAACAAAAACGCGATAATGAATAAGAATGCTTTAATCACCTACTTGAACCAGATTATCAATAATAAATACTTGTCTTTCGGGTGTATTCTTGCCCATATAGAAGTTTAGCATATCTTTCACTAAGTCTTCTTTTTTCATGGTCACTTTATCGAGACGTATATCTTTTCCTATGAAGTGTTGGAACTCGTCGGGCGAAATCTCCCCCAGTCCTTTAAATCGGGTAATCTCGGGATTTACACCTAGTTTATTTATCGCTGCAATACGTTCTTCGTCACTGTAACAATAGATAGTTTCCTTTTTGTTACGCACTCTGAACAAAGGAGTTTGCAGGATATATACGTGATTTTTCTTTACTAAATCGGGGAAGAATTGCAAAAAGAATGTAAGTAGCAATAATCGGATGTGCATACCATCGGTATCGGCATCAGTTGCTATAATTACTTTATTGTAACGAAGTCCGTCCAAGCCATCTTCTATATTAAGGGCAGCTTGAAGCAGGTTGAACTCTTCATTCTCATACACAATCTTTTTGGTCAGTCCAAAGCTATTAAGTGGCTTACCTCTCAAACTAAATACTGCTTGAAGATTTGGGTTACGGCTTTTGGTAATAGATCCACTAGCCGAATCTCCTTCGGTAATAAAAATAGATGTTTCATCTAAGTTATCACCTTTAGTATCATTATAGTGAATACGGCAATCGCGAAGTTTTTTATTGTGAAGATTTGATTTCTTCGCACGTTCGCGAGCCAATTTGGTAACACCTGCAATTGCTTTACGTTCTTTCTCCGAATCCAGAATCTTTTTTAATAGAGCTTCCGAAGTTTCGGAGTCTTTATGCAGATAATTATCAAGTTCTTTTTTTATAAAATCACCAATAAATTTTTGAACCGAGGGTCCGTTGGGGCCCATGTCTCTCGAACCTAGTTTAGTCTTGGTTTGCGACTCAAAAACAGGTTCTTCTACTTTTATGCTGACAGCTGCTACTATACCGCTTCGAATGTCGGCATAATCGAAGTTCTTAGCATAATATTCTTTTATAACACGCGAAACAGTCTCACGGAAAGCCGATTGATGTGTTCCTCCTTGTGTTGTATGTTGTCCGTTTACGAACGAGTAGTATTCTTCTCCGTACTGATTGGTGTGAGTTATAACGATCTCTATATCGGTATCCTTAAGATGAATGATTGGGTAGAGGGCTTCCGAAGTCATATTTTCGTTCAGAAGATCAACCAGACCATTTTTTGATAAGAATTTCTTTCCATTGTATACTATCGTTAATCCGGTATTCAGATAAACATAGTTTTTCAATAAGCTTTCTACATACTCGTCTCTGTACAGATATTCGCCAAATATAGTAGTATCGGGAATAAACTCTACCAGCGTTCCGTTGTTTTGTGTAGTTGCTTCTATTGGTGCTTCGTCAGTTACTATGGCTTTGCTAAACTCAACCCAAACCGTTTGTTTTTCTCTAAAAGCCTGAATCTTGAAGTAGGATGACAAGGCATTTACTGCCTTTATACCAACACCATTAAGACCTACTGATTTTTTAAACGCCTTAGAGTCATATTTAGCACCTGTATTCATTTTGGATGATACATCCTTCACCTTACCGAGAGGCACTCCACGACCGTGGTCACGTATAGATACTTCACCATCTTTGATGGAGACTTCTATCGTTTTTCCGAACCCCATCATGTATTCATCAATAGAGTTGTCGAGCACTTCCTTAAGAAGTACATATATTCCGTCGTCGGGAGAAGTTCCGTCGCCAAGTTTTCCGATATACATACCCGGACGGCGACGTATGTGCTCTTGCCAATCAAGAGTCTTTATGTCGTCATCTGAATAATTTTCCTGAGGTAAATTGATCTCTAATTCTTCTTCCATAGATATTCGTGTGTCAAAAATCAGCTTTCTAGCAAAGATAGTGAATTTTTAGAAAATGAATCAAGCGAACTTTATTATTAAAAAGTCCGCTTGATGTTATTTGTATTATTTGATTGCAAATATTGAGATAAATAGGTCTATCAGGCTTATATTTTTTTCGTAAATGCCCTTCTTGTTTTATGATGTTCTGCATTAAAATCATCCCAAAGTGCTGATACTTTGTTGTTTTGTTCCAATTCGGGATTGCTTTCTGCAAAATGAAATCCACTTTTGTGAGCTGAAGGTATGAAGTCGTTGAATATCATAGCATTTACTCCTTTTCCTTGATATTCGGGGGCAATACCGATTAGTAAAAGATCAATGACTTTATTACTCTTAAATTTAAGAGCTTTAAGTAAATGGTACCAACCCCTGGGGAATAATTTTCCACCTGCTTTTTGCAGTGCTAATGATAAGCTAGGCATTCCTATTCCAAAGGCAACAAGTTCGTCAGTATCTTCTTTTATGATAAGAGAAACAATATCCCATCTTAGCAATGGAACATACATTTTTACATAGTAATCTATTTGCTTCTGAGTCAAAGGTACAAATCCGTAAAGCGGAGCATATGCCTCATTCAGTAGATTAAATAGTTTATCTACATAAGGTGTTATCTGCTTTAGGTTTTTAAACTTGAGAAGTTTAAGACCATATTTATTAGCAATTATATTTGCTATACGTTGATGTCTTTCGGGTACAGCCTCGGGTACGGGAATATAGAACTCGTGCCAGTCTACATCTTTTTCGTATCCCAGACGTTCTATCTGATCCTTGTAGTAAGGGTAGCTATAAGTCGTAGCCATTGTAGATATTCTGTCATAGCCGAAAACTAGCAACCCTTCGTGATCTAGGTCTGTAAAACCCATTGGACCTTGTATGGCGTTCATGCCTTTGTTGCGTGCCCATTCTTCGGCAGTTGAGAAGAGTGCATCGACTACTTCGTTATCATCAATAAAATCAACAAAACCAAAACGTGCATGCTTTTGGTTCCATATTTCATTGGATCTGTGATTGATGATTGCAGCAATACGTCCTACAATCTTATTGTCTTTATAAGCTAAGAATAACTGTTGCTCACAGAAGTCAAATGCAGGATTCTTTTCTGAATCTAATGTACCTAATTCGTCTAATACCAAGGATGGTACATAGTAGGGACAGTCTTTGTATAAACGTATAGGAAATTTGATAAATTTCTTTTTAGAAGCTTTATCGTTTATTGGTACAATTCTTACGGACATTCTATTTGGATAATCAGAAATTACTACTTTTTGACTTTGTCGCAAAGATAAGATTTTTTACTGAAAGTGGGTTTATACTCGTTTTATTGTTGAGAGTGTATGCGTATACTTTGTCGTCTCGTGGTTGTAAATACCTTGTTGATCAACTTGTTCTATTTTTACTTTACCCGATGCATGGATAATTTTATTGTTTCCAAGAAATATCCCTACATGAGTTATACGTCCTTCTTTTTCGAAGAATAATAGGTCATTAGGTTGTGCTTCTTCTAGAGTATCTACTTTTACTCCTTCTAAAGCCTGCATACTGGCATCACGAGGCAATGCAAATCCATTCATGGCATATACTGTTTGTACTAAACCCGAACAATCTATTCCTAATATGTTTTTGCCCCCCCAAAGGTAAGGTGTATTAACGAATAGCATGGCCGATTCAATAATGTTGTCTTTATTGCTTTCGGGTAAGTATGTTACAAAAGTGGGGTGAATTTGAAATACTTTTCCACTAATTTCAAAGCTACTCTTTTCTGGATTGTAAAGGGGTAGGAGACTGCCTGCTGATAAGCGGTATATGGTTTTATCTGTTATGCAGAATATATCGGCAATAGGTACGCAAGTACGAAATACGGGATGATCTATTATCTTTTTATGAGTTTCTTCATCAATCTCAGTTAGAGATTTTGAGTCAGCCCATCCAAGATAGCCATCTCCATTGTTTCTAATTTTGACAAAAGAGTCCGATTCTTCAAGTATCTCGCATGTATCACCAAATAATAATTGAGTGACCATTTCGGATGCTTCACTGGCTTCTGATCGAATTGGTAAGGTTGTATTTAAATAAATTGCATATTTCATATTAAGTAACTTAGAGTATTTAATGATACATTCATTAGTCTGAATAAAATGTATTTTATGTTTACTTATTTGTATCTGTAATGACCTACAATTTTCCACGCAAATAGACGGTCTTCTATTACTTGACCTCCACCTATATTATGTACAATGAGGAGTCTTTTTCCATCTTGCGATTTTCGGTTTACTACTATTCCTATATGTGCTAACCCATTGTCGAGAGTCCACGATACAATATCTCCTGCTCGATAATCTTCAGGGTTTGTAGTTATAGGCTTTACTGTACCGTTTCGAGTGAAGAATGTTTCGAGATTGTACACTCGGCGATGATCAATATTAGTATCTGTTTTCTTTAAGCCCCATTTCTTTTGACTGGGGTATTTGCTGAAATTAGCTTTCATGTCTTCATGCACTTCTTTCTGCAAATCGATATTCATTTTTCGATACGCTCTTATTACAACATCGGTACATACCCCTTTGTTTGCAGGCACATCTCCGTTAGGGTAAGGAATACTAAAATATGTGGGGTCATAAGTAACTCTGGATCTAGTTAATTCTATGGTTGCATCTGATAATTGATCATAGAAATCCTTTTCTTGTGCAGAAATAGGAAGGAGAGTATAAAGAAAGACAGTTACAAATAATAATATTTTCATTCTTGAGGTTTAATGGATATGTAAACACGAAGACAAATATAATGTAAAAGCTGATGTTGGACAATAGAAAGAGTCCGTAAGGATAGTTTCCATCGGACTCTTATTTTGTAATGATTTATATCTTTGTTTCGTTATCGTGTGGTTACTTTATTGAGAGATGTTTTAAGTTTCGATTGCAGCCCAAATGTTTTTTTATCCATGAAATCTATAATAGGATCGAATATCTGTTGTCGCACTTTTTCGATACCTGCGCAGATTAGGAATACTATAATTGCAACTGCTATTAGTGCTATAAACATTAATATAGGGTTATCTATAGCATTATTTACTTGTTGTATAATATTCTTTAGAATAAATCTGTTGTCAGGTGTTTCATGTATTAAATATACCCCAAAGGTAAGGGGAGCTATTTTATTGATGATCCGACTTTTTAATTTAAGTTTTTTGAAACAGTAAAAGAAGAAAACTGCGCCTAAAATAACTAAAGGGGAATTGTAAGACATAAGTCGCCATGCGAAATTTTCTTTTCCTAATAATATGCTACCTATAACCCATGTAAATGTTAGCAAGTAGATACATATATGTATGGGGATTGCTCTTTTTATGTATGGTATATATTTGCCACAATAACGGGCAATTATATAAATTAGTAACATTGTAAAGAGTCCATAACCACCACCTCCGTAGAAGTTGTTCCCTGTGATAGGATAGCTACAACTTAGATATAGCAAAATAAGAATAAGGGCTCCCGTTTGATAAGCTTTTAGGGCTTCTATACCTTTATTGATAAAGGGTGATAAAATATATACTCCTACAAATGCATTTAGAAACCACCATACAGGATATGTTAAGGGAAAAAATCTCTTAACTAAGTCAACAAGTGAAAAGTTTTCGGGTGATAATAATATGTTGTAAATAATGTATGCTCCAACAGAATAGAACATTCCTTGAAATATAAACGATACCAAGCTTTTGAGTTTGAATTTTATACCATAATATCCCGAAATAAATATAAAGCAATTGACTGCTATTATTGCAAAAGTATTCACGAGTGTGAACAGCAAAGTTTTGTTCCAACTGTCAGGATCGCATTTGATTATCAAATGATGTAAGATTACCATCACCATCAGTACTATACGCAATAATTCAATGTTGGAGTCGCGTTCAGGCTTTTTAGTTAGTGTTTGTCGATTCATATTATCTACTCCAGTTTTAGTGGGGTTATGAAAAAATAAAACGGTTCAATATATAATAAGCTATTATTGAACCGTTTTTAGGTCTTAGACTCTTTTATAGCCTTTATTTAGTAAAATAGCTATATCAAAAAGTTATTTATTTAAAATAGAACAAAGGATACTAAAAAAATATGTATCCTTTGATTATTTTATTTCAGCTTTTCCAGAATTTCGTCCACAGCTTTTGCTAAGCCATCCGAGTTTTTGCCACCTGCCGTAGCAAAGTGAGGTTGACCGCCACCGCCACCTTGTATGTTTTTGGCAGCTTCGCGTACTATTGTTGATGCATTTAAGCCATGTGCAACAAGATCGTCCGATAGCATAAGCGTTAGATTAGGCTTATCGTCTATGTCGGTTGCTCCAATGAATGCAGCGTGTTCGGGGAATTGTCCTCTGATTTGGAATGCAATATCTTTTACAATCTCAGCAGGGAAATGTCCTCTCAATGTGAATATTTCGATGCCGTTAACAATCTGTCTGCTTTTGATGATAGAGTTTTTTACTTGAACGGCTTTTTCTTTCATGAACTCATCGATGCGTTTTCTCATTTCTGCACTTTCGCTGAAGAATTTTTGGAATGCCTGAGTCAAGTTTGGAGCATTGTGCATCAAAGCTTTGAGCTCTGCAATAATGTCTTGTTGAGCGTAGAAATACTCTTCGCATGCTTCGGCAGTAATTGCTTCTATACGTCTTATTCCTGCTGCAATAGAACTCTCGTTGATAATGCGGAAAGAACCGATTCTTCCGGTTGATGAAATGTGAGTACCACCACATAGTTCAACTGAATCACCAAAACGTATTACACGAACTTCGTCACCGTATTTTTCACCGAACAGAGCCATCGCTCCCATTGAGTGAGCTTCTGAGATTGGAATGTTTCGAGCTTCTTTTAATGCGATATTTTCTCTTATTTTAGAAGTTACAAAGCGTTCTACTTTGCGAATTTCTTCATCTGTGAGTTTTTGGAAATGAGAGAAGTCAAATCTTAGAACTGATGGTGATACAAAAGATCCCTTTTGTTCTACATGTGTACCTAATATCTCGCGCAAACCTTCGTGCAAAAGGTGAGTTGCAGTATGGTTACATTCTACAGCCGTACGTCTTTCGGTATTGATGCGAGCCACAAAATGAGCTGTAACATCTTTAGGTAATTTCTTGGTGATGTGTTCAGCCAGATTGTTTTCACGCTTAGTGTCAATTATCTCGATTGTTTCATCATCATCAATTAACCAGCCGGTATCGCCAACCTGTCCACCCATTTCTGAATAGAAAGGAGTGCGATCGAGCACTATTTGGTAAAATTCGTTATTCTTTTGTTTAATTTGGCGATAGCGAAGTATTTCTGCTTCACATTGAGTATAATCGTATCCGATAAATTCAGGCTCACCTTCACGTATGATAATCCAATCGCCTGTTTCTACAGCCGCAGCATTACGTGCACGGTCTTTTTGTTTCTGCATTTCGGCTTTAAATCCTTCTTCATCGACACTCATATTGTTTTCGCGCAATATAAGCTCGGTTAAATCAAGAGGGAATCCGTATGTGTCGTACAATGTAAAGGCATCAAGACCTTTTAATATTGTTGAGTTATTTGCTCTAGTTTCAGCTATTTGCTTGTCTAGTAGTTTTATACCTGTATCTAAAGTACGTAGGAAAGATTCCTCTTCTTCCTGTATATCTCTGATGATTAAGGTCTTTTGCTGATATAGCTCAGGATAAGCCTCACTCATCGATTCGATAAGGGTAGGAATCAACTTATACATGAATGCTTTTTGCTGATTGAGGAATGTGTAGCCATAACGAACTGCACGACGAAGAATACGACGAATTACGTATCCAGCTTTAGCGTTCGATGGTAATTGTCCATCAGCAATAGAGAAAGCAATTGTACGGATATGGTCGGCAATAACACGCATTGCTATGTCCTTTTTCTCGTCTTCTCCGTAAGTACTATTAGTTAATTCACCAATAGCTTTGATTAGAGGCTGGAATACATCAGTATCGTAGTTCGACGTTTTACCTTGAACAGCCATACAAAGACGCTCGAATCCCATACCTGTATCTATTACTTTAGCAGGAAGCTCTTCAAGCGACTTATCTGCTTTGCGGTTGAATTGCATGAAAACAAGGTTCCAGATTTCGATAACGTCCGGATCTTTATTTACTAACAATGCTCCGTCTACTTTAGCACGCTCTTCATCCGAACGTATATCTATATGTATTTCTGAGCAAGGACCACAGGGACCTGTGTCTCCCATTTCCCAGAAGTTATCTTTTTTGTTTCCGTTAATGATTCTCTCTTTTGGTAGATATTGAAGCCAGAAGTCGGCAGCTTCATCATCACGAGAAAGTCCGTCTTCGGGTGCTCCCTCAAATACGGTTACATATAATCTTTCTTTATCAAGTTTTAAAACCTCAGTCAGATATTCCCATGCCCATGCAATAGCTTCTTCTTTGAAATAATCGCCAAATGACCAGTTACCAAGCATTTCGAACATGGTATGGTGATACGTATCGTGTCCTACTTCTTCCAAGTCATTATGTTTTCCGCTTACACGTAAACATTTTTGAGAATCCGCCACTCTTGGATATTTAATAGGTGTATTGCCCAGAATGATGTCTTTAAATTGATTCATACCGGCATTGGTAAACATCAATGTGGGATCGTCTTTAATCACCATAGGGGCTGAAGAAACAATTTGATGTCCTTTAGACCTAAAAAATTCTTTGAACGAATTACGGATTTCTTTAGAAGTCATGATATTTATAACTATGTATTTTGTTTTACAGATTCTTAATAAATAATAGCTTGCAAAAATAAGCTAAAAACTTTACTTTTGTGCCCATCTCAGCGAATAAAATTGAGGTGACTTGATCTTAAAGAATGGCAAAAAAGGTATTTTATATATATAATCCGCAATCGCTGACCTATGAGCGAGTGTATCCGAGCCTGGGAAAAAAAATATTTATTATCATTCGTAATCTTTTGGGAGGAATAATCTTAGGAGCTTTAGGTTTCTGGGCTTTAATGTATTATGTACTGGATTCTCCTAAAGAAATGGAATTGAAGAAAGAGAATAGACTGATCCGCACACAATATAATGTATTGTCCAAAAGAATGGATAATGTATCCGAAGTGTTAAAGGATATCCAACAACGAGATGATAATATGTATAGGGCTATATTCCATGCAGAGCCTATTGCTTCTGCTATACGTAATTCTACTGCCGGAGGAATCGGGCGGTATGATTATTTGATGGAATTATCGAATCCTGACTTGATTGTTCAAACATCGAAGAAGATAGATTTAATATCGAAACAATTATATGTGCAATCGAAATCTTTTGATGAAATACTCGATTTGTCGAGGCAGCAAAAAGATCGTTTGCAGCACATACCAAGCATACAGCCTGTTGCAAATAAAGATTTGTCGCGTGTAGCTTCGGGTTATGGTACTCGTATCGACCCTGTTTATGGTACACTGAGATTCCACGCCGGTATGGACTTTACGGCTAAGGAGGGTACAGATATTTATGCTACAGGAGATGGAGTTGTTACTTGGGCAGAGTGGCGTCAAGGTTATGGTAATTGCATCATAATAGATCACGGCTATGGTTTCGAAACTTTGTATGGTCATATGAGCTCGTATGTAGCTAAACGTGGTCAGAAGGTTAAACGTGGTGAGCTTATTGGTAAGATTGGTAGTACGGGTAAATCAACAGGACCTCACTTACACTATGAGGTACATGTGAAAGGTAAGCCTGATAACCCTGCGAAATACTACTTCATGGACTTAACGCCTGAAGAATATGATAAGATGTTACAGATTGCTGCTAACCATGGTCAGGTAATGGATTAAGATTGTAAATCTTTTTTATTACTTTGGTAAGCGTAATTGCAATAAATAGTTATAGCTGTAAAATGCAGCAGTAAATATTTCACAATACTTAATTTTGTTTGTTGGAGTATGATAGACTTTAGTAACAGTAAGAAATTGTATTTTACCATAAAAGAGGTAGCAAATCACTTTGGTGTGAATGAATCGCTTCTTCGTTTCTGGGAAACCGAGTTCAAGGAAATCAAACCTCGTAAAACTCCGGGAGGTGTGCGTCAGTACACTCGGGAAGATATTGAAGCCATTGAATTGGTTTATTCGTTGGTTAAAAATAAGGGGTTAACTTTGGAGGGGGCACGCCAGACGCTTAAATTGAAGAAGGATGAGGAAACTCGCCGTATAGATCTGATTCACCGTTTGGAGGATATAAAGAAAGAGCTAAATGACTTGAAAGAGGGATTAGAGAGTATATAGTTAAGGTTTTACACCTTTTATGATAATATAAGTAAGCAGTGGAAATGGAAATTTCTGCTGCTTTTCTTTTTTAGAAAAAAAAGAGTTGTTTTTTGTTGCAGAATTCAAAATAAAGAACCTACTTTGTAATTCAAAGTGAAAAGTATATGGATCGCAATATGGATGATTTAAGATATATCCGTTCTACTATGGAACGTTCTACCAAATTCCTTTCATTGAGCGGAATTTCGGGAGTAATAGCAGGTTTAGTAGCCTTATGTGGCGCTTACCTTGCTTATCTTATAATGAAAGGCTCTTTTACTCTTACAGGCATTTTGTTATTTGATCTTTTTATTCTAGCTGCTATTGTTTTAGTTGTGGCATGTTCGGCAGGCATATATTTTTCTGCAAGGAAGGCTAAAAAGATAGGAGCCAAGTTTTGGACTCAGGTAACCGTCCAATTAATTAAGGATGCAGGAGTTCCCCTTGTTGTAGGAGGTTTGTTCAGTCTGATATTGGTATATCAAGGCTATTTTGGGATGACAGCGTCTGCAATGCTTATCTTTTATGGAATTGCGTTGATTAATGCTGGAGCGAGAACATATCGCGATATTAAAATACTGGGAGCTTGCGAGATTGTACTAGGTTTATTGGCGGGCGTATTTATCGGAAATGGTCTGTTGTTGTGGGCAATTGGATTTGGTGTACTGCATATTGTGTATGGCATTGTGATGTACATGAAATATGATGCTAAATCAGATAAAGCTAATGGATAATGAAAGATATAATATCAGGTCTAAATAAGATATTTGATAGTCGGGTACGCTTGGGTATTATGTCGGTGTTGGTGGTTAATGATAGTGTTGATTTCAATACAATGAAAGAATTGCTCGAAGTAACCGATGGTAATCTGGCAAGTCATCTTAAGGCTTTGGAGAAAGAAGAAGTAATAGTTGTAAAGAAGCAGTTTGTGGGACGGAAACCTAATACCTCGTATAGTGTTACCGACCAAGGTAGAAAACTATTTCAGGAACATATTGACGCACTCGAAAAACTAATTAATCCTTTAACATAAAATTTTTTTACTTATAAACTTTGAAATTCAAAGTTCTTTTAAAATAGAAAGAGATGGAAACAACAAAGAATTTTTTCAAGAATCAGGCTTTAACTACAAAAATTGTAATAGTAGTTATATTGACTTTATTGATGCTAATCCCAATCGGAATGGTGAGGTCTCTCATTACAGAGCGTGAAGGTAATAAAGTGGCAGAACAAACGGAGATGAGTGATAGGTGGGGTGGTAGACAATTGTTAACGGGGCCGGTTTTGGTGCTTCCGTATAAACAGAGTTTAGCCGTTGGAAGTGCAGCTCCAAGTTTTGTGTATTGTTTACCCGAAGAATATAATGTGACGGGGGATATTAAGCCCGAGGAACGAACTAGAGGAATACAGAAGATTCTGAGTTATCAATCTACGATGCATTTCGAGGGAAAATTTATATTTCCAGACTATAAGAGTTTAGATCTCAATGAGGCTCTTATTCAGTGGGATGAAGCATATATTGTTATGGGGATATCTAACCTTCAAGGGGTGAAAAATAAGATTGTGTTTAATATAAACGGACATCCTCAGGAGATTTTAGCAAATGTAGCAGATAACGATTTAATAAGGTCGGGTGTGATGATTAGAATGCCTTTGGCTGCTGCTGACATGGGGAAAAGTTGCAATTTCGATTTCGATCTGGTACTTAATGGCACCGATGGGTTGCATTTTCTTCCTGTGGGAAGGCAAACAAACGTGCATTTTAATTCTACATGGAAATCCGTAGCATACACTGGTGATTATGTGCCTACTGAAAAGGCAGATGTAAAAGAGGGTATTGATGCTCAGTGGAACATATTTGATTATAATAGAAGCTATACTCAGATGTGGGTGGGTAAAAACGATTCATTTGGCAGTACTAAGCTGGGTTTAGATCTGTTATTACCTGTCGATCATTATCAAAAAACGATGCGTGCTGTAAAGTATGCTATCATGTTTATAGCTCTTACTTTTCTTGTGTTTTTTATGGTTGAGATATTGAGTAAGAAACGAATACATCCTGTTCAATACTTATTGGTTAGTTTTGCTCTGGTCTTGTTTTATAGTCTCTTGCTGGCGTTGTCAGAACATATTGGTTTTGATTGGTCGTACCTGGTTTCAGCATTGGCTATCGTTATGCTTATTACGGCGTATTCTCACTCTATATTTAAATCGAGAAAGCAGACTTTATTTATGGGGTTGTTTTTAAGTGCATTGTATATATTCTTATATGTGGTTATTCAATTAGAGGATATGGCACTCTTATTAGGTAGTATCGGATTGTTTATAGCTTTGGCTATTGTGATGTTTGTTTCACGGAATATCAATTGGTATAAAGATGATGAGAGGATAGATAAATCTTTGGATTAAAGGTGTTATATAAATAAAGAGAGTCGGACTATTTAGTCCGACTCTCTTTTTATGTAGATGCTTTAGTAAATGTTTGAAGTTATTATTCTTTTACGAATACAATCATATCTGAGAATTGTTTGATTATTTCTGCATACGAATACTTGAGACGCGCATAGTCTTTAGCATCATATAGATTGGTATTGAAGAAATAGCCTGCTGTGACTTCTATTTTATTATCTGTCACCTTCGTTGAATATTTGATAGACATTAAGCGACTATCATGTTTTAGTTCTTTAGGTAAATATTCAACTTTATATCCTTTAGGAATTTCAACTTCCGATGTATAATCTGCATTGCGCAGATATATTAGGTCGATAGGAAGTGTACGGGTTTCTTGCTTAAATATGTTTTCTGAAACTGACAAGTTGCAGAAAGGGCTTATGAATAACTTATCTGATGCTTTTTCGAATCCTGTACTTGACTGAAAGGAGAAGCTGAAAGGTTTGTTCAGCTCTTTGTAATCGTTTGTGATCAGACTATCTTCAATATTTACATTGTTGTTTTTCTTAAAGTAGTTAACTAAGTTATCATCTTTACCCTCATATATATTACGGAACTGATAGGCATCTTGCCCCGACAGTGTATATTTTATATTTATATCTAGAGTTTGTTGGTCAGGGTTAATTTTTACCTTGAATGCTTTACTTGTGCGGGCAACCTCTTTTTGTGTTGTAATAACCCATTCTTCGTTTTTTGGCTTGACAACCAATGCTTCAACATTGGTGCAGCGGGTAGGTAATTCATCAAAATAACGCAAAGGTTCGGTTGCATCTATAAAATAGGTTTTTCCATCTATTTCTACTTGTGCAATTACGTAATTGAGAAACTGTTGAAACGGGTGACTTTTACTTACTCCTCCATGATTGCGGGTGCTCAAGACAAGAGGATTAACATTTATGTTTGCAGCTTTAAGAAGACCTATAAGATATAGGTTGATGTTTGCAGAGTTGCCACTTTTAGATTTTAGAAAATCGGATAATTTGTCTTCTGCAAACTTGTTGTTTACATCATTCCACTTGTACATAGATTTTACATACTGAGTGATTTCTATGGTTTGGTCAAGCTGCGACTTGCTGTCAAGGTTTAGTGTTGGCAGTAGTTTTTTACCTTCTTTCTCACTATTCTTTATATATTTTCCAAAGTTATCTTTTTTCAAAAAGTCATCACAAAGAGCAGGCCATGTTGATATATAGTTTTGACTACTTCCGCTGGCGAAATAAATCTTCGATACCTGAAAGTTTATACTTATCATATAATCTTCTTCGGCACTGATAAATTCTTCGTCTCTAAAAGCAGGAAGATCTTTCATTCCAAATGTGTAAATTTTTTCTTGGTATAACAGTGACCCAAAGTGTATGTCATGATTTTTTGTAACAGAATCAAATTCGTGAAACTCTTTAGTACCTCGCATTATATAAGTGTATTCATAATAAGGTATTGCTTTGTAAATAAGCTGACTGTGTATGACGGGTATTTTCTTTTGAAAAGCCCATGTACCCATGTTAAAGAAAAAAGGAGTAATAATATGGTATTTAAACTCTATAACGGAACCTTCTCTAACATCTGGGAGTGCTATCTTTTTTACTGAAAGATCGTTGTCGATCTTCTCTTCGAATATCTTCTTAGGGTCGAGGTTCGTTTTTGTAGGCTTGCCATTTTCCAGATTATATACTGTAGCCTCTATATCTATTACCGATTCGCCGTTTCTACTATCTGTGTAGAAAGGAATTTCTATTTTAGCATACTCTGTTCCGGCAGCTTTCAGTACTTTAATTTTGGTTCTTCTCTCTTTATGAAGAAGGAAGCCGCGATTATCGTCTCCTTGAAAATAATTAGTACCAATCTCGTATATAACTACGGCTTCGGCTTCGGGATCGGGCACGTATTCAGTCATCGAGATTTCGTGCTGCGTAACTTTGCCATATTCTTCCGAGTATTTTTCCTGAGCATTGCTGATGAGTGGAACTATAACCACAAGAACACATAGAACTAGTGTTTTCATTGTACTTCGATATAATAATTTTTTATTTCAATATTTCTAAGTTGCTGGATAAATTCCTGGAATTTCCCGTATTCGGATAATGCATAATTACCGGCTTTTATAAGTATCGATTTTTGAACCAAAAGTTGATTGTCTTTTGCCTCGAACTGTAAACGATAATGTCCGTAGGGAGTTATTATCTGTATGTTTGATGGTATTTTATTTATAGTAGTATTCGGAATCTCATAAATCAAACTATCTTCATAGTATTCAGGGAGATCTATTTGTAAGTCTTGAGTCCTTTTGTCTGCATTCTCGTAATAGGGTATTTTTAGAGAATAGGGAGTTATGGATATATTATTTCCGAATTTTTTATAAATGTTGTGCATTTTAGATTCGATCTGCAATTGTATTTTAGCACTATCACGGGGGGCTTTTATGAAGTTGAAATTGATTAGATCGAACGATCCTTGAAGTATATTATTACGGATATATTTGTCAACCGTGTTTTTGTTGATGTTTGTAGATATGTAATTAGCAGCTTCGTATTCTTCCCCTTGTAGGGTTATTAGAATTTCAGTTCTAGCCGAATTATCATTGTTTAATCGGCTTATTATATTGCGGCTGCATAACACATCTTGCGGACTGTGGGCAGGAATTGTAATGAGTTGGCTATTGTTCTCAGATACATATAATGCTTTTCTGTTTTGAATAGATGCATGAACATATCCAAAAGGGAGGTTATTGGTCGTACATTCTAAAAACGTAGTGTCATTGCTAAATGGAATAGTAAGTATGGCGTGATTGAAGGTTTGAGAGGCAAAGTCAGGGTCGATGTCTTCCACTCGGTCATCCGAGTTGATGAGGGTATAATATGATTTTATTCCTGCGTATTTGAGTATTGCCTGCATGTAATTTGTCAGAGCTTTGCAGTCTCCGTATCGGTTGGTTGCAACGTATTCTGCCGAATGTGTTTGCAATCCACCTACATTTAATTTTACATTGATATAGCGATTGTAATCCTGTAAATAGCGGTATAGTATCTTTGCTTTTTCTTTGTCATCTTTTACATCCTTGAGAAGTTCATCTATTTTCTTTGTTTCGGATTCGGGTAAAATATCTTTACCTGCGTTTAATCGATATATCCAATTTCCGAAGGTTTGCCAATTTTCGCAATTTCCGCTTACTCCATATATAAAGTTGAGAGGTACAATTTCTAATAAAGGAGCCTTGCTGTTATTAATAGATGCGTTGACTTCTCTGGTTAAGGGTTCGTAGCTAAACTGCCAGATATAGCGTGTTGTTTTAGCCGCTGTTTCTATTTTAGGTGTATCAATATTTCTCTGCCTGTATTTTATAGGTTGGTTTTCGGGTGTTTCAACTATAACTATCGAATTATTTGTTTTCCGACTTCTGTTTCTGTAATCGTAAGATGCTATCTGGAAGAATTTGTTTAAAGTAATTTTATAGGAGTATACAATTTTGTATGGGTATTGATTATGTTTTAATTCAAATTCTTTTACAAAATCATCTTCATAGAGTGATATATGTGAAATAGAACTCCTATCTAATATTTCTTTACTTTTTAGTTTTCTAATGATATTGCCAGACATGTCCTCAATCCACGCATCTCCAATGGAGAGTTTATCTCCTTTCGAGTAAGGTATTCGTATTTCGGCATCACTGTCTCCGTCTCTATTGTTTATCTGGATGGTAGTGGTGTCACTAATTATTAATTTACCGTCTTTTACTTGTCGATGAGAAATGTAATTAATAATTTCACTTGAAAAAACGTCATCATCCGCATTTATATTGATAAATGGTAATAGAAGAAATAAGGCTAAAATAAACCGCATGTAAACAAAGATTAAGTAAGTAAGAATTTTTTCTGATTCTATCAATGTTATAGCAAATAGTTGCCGTAGTACTCAGCTAAACTGTAAATAGATTCTGAAATCTTAAAATTTGTTACAAATATACTCTTTATCGTAATATTATATCGATTGTAAAAAGAAAAAGTTCGCCCATCCAAAGGATAAGGGCAAACTTTTATGTCTAGTTGTCACTACTTAAATTAGAAATTCCACTTAAGCGGTTCGAAGTATGCTTGTGGATGTAAACATGCTGGGCATTGTTTTGGTGCAGTTTTGCTTTTGATTACAAATCCGCAATTGATACATTGCCATTCGATAGGTTCTTCACGCATAAATACTTCTCCGCTTTCTACTCTAGCTAAAAGAGCTTTGTAACGGTCTTCGTGCATGTTTTCAACCTTAGCAATCATGCGGTACATAACAGCTATTTGTTTGAAACCTTCAGCTTCTGCAATATCAGCAAATTTAGGGTATTCTGATGCCCATTCGTCATGCTCTCCAGCAGCAGCTTCAATTAGATTCTCAGCGGTTGTACCGATTCTTCCTGCAGGATAAGAGGCAGTGATTTCTACCATTCCACCTTCAAGATATTTGAACATACGTTCAGCATGTTCTTTTTCTTGTTCGGCAGTTTCCATAAAAATGGCTGCTATTTGCTCAAATCCTTCGTTTTTAGCTGCTTTTGCAAACATAGTGTAACGCATTCTTGCTTGAGACTCACCTGCAAATGAGGTTAAAAGACATTTTTCGGTTTCTGTACCTTTGATACTTTTTTCCATGATTCTTGATAGTTTAATTTATTTAGTTGATCTGTTGTGTCTCTTATTTAAGGCGTACAGTTAGTATTATGATATTATCAATTATCATAAACATTCTTGGATCTTTCTGGTTGATACTTACAAATTTACCAATTTAGCATGGAACAAAAAAGTATGTTTTTTATATTGGAAAGTATATTTTCTTGGAGAGAAAAATAAGTCCTACTCATTCAGGCGATTAGCAGGACTTAAGTGTTTCTATTTTAGAGCTAATTTATAATAGTTCTAAGTTAAGCCTTGAGAGCTTTATTTCTCAGAGATATCTGTGAATGGTAGTCATATATGTCATCTTTTTATTGAATTTTTTTACTCTCTTTTAGTATTAATCTATATCCAAAAATGAAGATATGAATTGTGCCTAATACTATTGCAAAGCCTGTCAATGTTTTGTCTTGGTCTAGTCCTATTGCGTATTGATGCCATACCGAAATAATAATCAATACAGCGGATAAGGCAATGCTGGATAGATTGAGGATGTTATTCTCTCTATTACTGAATATCTCTTTGTTTCTATTCGCATTCTTACGCCCATACCATGTGTATATGTCGAGTCCTATAATCATCCATACGATTAAACGAATCCATGTATCGAAAGGAAGGAATACCATCATAAAGAGGCAGGTGATAATACCTAAAATAGGAATTAGAGGAACTAAAGGTGTTCTGAATCCACGGGGCGCATCGGGCATCGTTTTACGCATAACAAGTATTCCTGTACATACAATAATGAAGGCTAGGAGAGTACCTATACTTGTCATTTCACCTGCAACACGAGCAGGTACAAACGCTGCAAATGCACTTACTAACACAAGAAACAGTAGATTGCTGTTTACGGGTGTGCGATATTTGGGATGAACTTTAGAAAATACCGATGGTAACAGTTTATCCTTACTCATACTGTAAAAGACACGGCTTTGTCCTAAGAGCATTACTAATATAACTGACGAGTATCCTGCTAATATGGCTATCGATATGGCTTTGTTTAGCCATGGATAGGCAGGTTGAAATACTCCGTTTGCATCTACACTACCCATATGATCTATGGCTACCGATACAGGAGCAATTCCATCTTGCCCTTTGAAGCTGAGGTAGGGTGCTACCCCTGTCATAACATGGGCAAACAAGATATATAGAATGGTACATATGAGTAGTGACCCTAGTATTCCTATTGGCATATTTTTCTTTGGGTTTTTGGTTTCCTGAGCAGCTGTGCTCACTGCGTCGAAACCGATGAAGGCAAAGAAAACAATGGCTGCAGCGCGGATAATACCGCTGAAACCGTATTCTCCGAAAGTCCCTGTATTTTCGGGGATGTAAGGAGTGTAGTTTTCGCTATTGATATATTTCCAGCCTACTATGATGAATACAAGTACAATAATTACTTTAAGAATTACTATGATCGTATTTATGGTTGAGCTTCTTCCCGTGCCTCTGATGAGTATAAAGCTCATTATGATAACTATAAAAGCAGCGGGTAAATTTACGATACCACCATCCCAAGGGCAGGAGGTGAGTTCGGGAGGTAGGAATATACCTATGTCTTCGAGTAGTTTTACAAAGTAGCGACTCCAACTTATACTAACGGTGGCTGATGCAACAGCATATTCAAGAACAAGATCCCAGCCTATGACCCATGCAATGAATTGTCCCATAGTAGCATATGAATAGGTATATGCACTGCCGGCAACGGGTATCATGGATGCAAATTCAGCATAACACAACCCTGCAAAACAGCACCCTACGGCGGCTATAATAAATGATATGGTGATGGCTGATCCTGCATGGTCGGCTGCGGCATTACCTGTTACCGAAAAAAGCCCTGCTCCAATAATGGCTCCTATTCCCAATGTTATGAGTTTCCATGGGCCAAGTGTCTTTTTGAGCGTGTGTTGACCTCTGTCATCGGCTTCATTAACGAGTGTACTAATAGATTTCTTAATAAACAGGCTCATAATTAATATAATATAAGTAACAACAACTGTTTCTTTTTCTCTGTTTTATAATTCTGACGAATGGCTCGGTTATACCTCGTTATGGAATGAAAGGTTTGAAACCTTCATTCTTTACAGTTGTGGATGTAATGAGCCCTATTAACTCCTTTATTATCAAATAGCTCATAAGGAGAGGTGCATTCCTATTGAACTTTGCTCTCCGTTTTCTGTTATAATAGATAGATTGATACAAAGATGAAGATTGTAGGATAAAACACCAATACCATTAATGTGGTATATTATTAGGTTCCGAAAAGAGTATTAAATATAGGTTAAGTGGGTATCTAAATCTCAATTTTTGATCTGCGTAAAGCTAGTTTATTCATATTTATTTTTTACTTTTGTATTAAAGAATAAATATTCTATCAATAATTATTATAATAAAATTAAAACAATGGTAAGTTACAAAGAATTAGGTCTTGTTAACACAAGAGACATGTTCGCAAAAGCAGTAAAAGGCGGATATGCAATTCCTGCGTTCAATGTTAATAATATGGAGCAGTTGCAGGCTATCGTTCAAGCTGCAGCTGAAACAAAATCGCCAGTTATCGTTCAGGCGTCTAAAGGAGCACGTCAGTACGCTAACCCTATTTTATTGCGTTACATGCTTCAAGGAGCTGTTGAGTACGCTAAAAGTTTAGGTTGGGAAAATCCTCAAATCGTACTTCACCTTGACCATGGTGATACTTTCGAAACTTGTAAAGACTGTATCGATTCAGGTTTCTCTTCAGTAATGATCGATGGTTCACACCTTCCATATGACGAAAACGTTGCTCTTACTAAAAGAGTGGTAGAATACGCTCACCAATTTGACGTAACTGTTGAAGGCGAACTAGGTATTTTAGCAGGTGTTGAAGATGATGTTGTTGCAGAACACCATACATATACAAAACCAGAAGAAGTTGTTGACTTTGTTTCTAAAACAGGTTGTGACTCTTTAGCTATTTCAATTGGTACTTCTCACGGAGCTAACAAGTTTACTCCTGCACAATGTACTAAAGATGCTAATGGTGTATTAATTCCACCTCCCTTACGTTTTGATGTATTAGAAGCTTGTGAAAAAGAACTTCCAGGTTTCCCTATCGTATTACACGGTGCATCTTCAGTTCCACAAGATCAAGTTGCTCTTATCAACAAATACGGTGGTGCATTGAAAGATACTATCGGTATTCCAGAAGAACAATTGCGTAAAGCTGCTGCTTCTGCTGTATGTAAAATCAATATCGATTCAGATAGCCGTCTAGCTTTGACTGCTGCTGTTCGTGAAGTTTTTGCAACTAAACCAGAAGAATTCGATCCACGTAAATATCTTGGACCAGCTCGCGATAACATGAAGAAATTGTACAAACACAAAATCGAAGCTGTACTAGGTAGTGCAGGTAAAGCATAATTGTAGAAGTACATTTAAAATAGAGAAAGGGTTTCAAATAAATTTGAAACCCTTTCATTTTTTAGGTACGTCTTAATTGGAGTGTTTGTTGTTTATTGTTTTTTTTGTCAAACTAGGCAGTTATAGCGTATGCAGACTTTTACCAACCCCATGCGATTTATATTGCTTTTTAATATATCTTGAGGCGGATATATAGGGTTGTGACTACGAAGACTTATGTAATCGTCTCCTATGTCTGATTTATGTATGTATTTTAAAGTAAGATAATTTTCGTCCTCTTGTCTCGATATATCCATCACATACATTTCTCCCCAATATATATTATCTACATCTGCAACCCTTTTATAACATACAATGTCGCCTGTTCTTAATATAGGATACATAGTATCCGTGTGAATGTATAAGGCTGCATCACAATTGGGCATATGGGGTATCAATAATGCCGACTCGGCATCTTTAGGTCCACTATAAACTGGATGGCTCGAATTTGTTATAGCATCCAAAGTATACACAGGAACAGGAGGAAATTCGTTATAGCTTTGTGACTCGAAACTGTCAATGGTTCCTTTGCCGTGAACTAGTCCTTTCTTTAACATATTTCCTTTTCCGGTTATTAACCATACTAAGTCTATTTCGGGATATGTCTGGATTATTTTCTCGAGTAGTATATCTGAAACGCTGGCTTTTAACTTGTCTTTGTCGAGAAACCCCCGTTTGATATCGGTCTCGTTTAAGAATACGGTTTTGCTTATTCCTTTATAGTCAATAAATTGAAGTACTCTGTCTTTAGTTGTTAAATGCATACGGGAGTTCTCATTTTATTTAGTTGTGGTATTAACATCTCGACAAAATTAGTAAAAAATAATCAAACTATAAAATGAGGACTGTTTCATTTGTTAACGTCTATTATCGCTGTGGCTACTCTTTTTTTAGTTGTTTTTGCTTGTGTGTGGAGTTTATTTTCTCTTTATTATCTCTTTATTATTATTTTTATTGATTAGTTTGCGAATAAATGAGTAGTTTGTTTTGTTGTTATGTATCTTGTTTATAGTTGTTTATGTTGATTGTTGTTATAGGTAGTATATTTTATGCTGTGAGATTTACTAAAAATATTGTATTGTTATGCGAAAAAGTTTATATTTGTAACAGAAGGGGAGAAAATTATAGTAATAAAATATTTTTTTTGAGCTTTTATAGTCCTAGAATCTTTTAAAAGAGGTGCTTTTTTGACTATGATTGGTGTATATCTTGTGTTTTAACTACTAAAAAAGTAGTTTTTAGGAGATGTAGATTATCTTAATATGAGTGTGTAAGAATAGCTCTAAAAAATATATATAGTATTTAGTAGTAAATAAAGGTGGTTGTGTGGTAAATGATTCTATCGTCGTTGTTTTAAAATATAATTTACCAAAGCATAACTATGTACGCAGCGGGGTGTAGTGATTACACTCTGCTGTTTCTTTCTTTAGAATAATCAAAAGCGTTCTTTTTTCATTAATAATCAAGTCCTATATTAATAGGAATGTTATCTACAAAAAAGAGGTAGCTATTTTAGAATAGCTACCTCTTTGATTTTTTACAGGAATATAATAATTATATCTCCTCCTCTTCGTCGTACTTCTGAAATAGGAAGTCGTTGTAAGGATAACGTTCTATATGAATTTCTTTAATTCGGTCATATAACATTTGCTTCAACTCATCAACATTAGTTTTGTTAGTAGCCGATATAAATATGCAATTGTTGTTTAGCTTAGCCATCCATGTTTTGCGTAATTCCTCTAACGATATATTTTCTCGCGTAGCAGGCATTAAATCATCTTCGTCCTTTTTTACGTAGGTAAATGCGTCTATTTTGTTGAAAACAAGAATTGTATTTTTTTCCTCACCATCTATTTCCAGAAGAGTTTTTTCTACAATCTCTATTTGTTCCTCAAAATTAGGATGCGATATATCTACTACGTGTACAAGAAGATCGGCTTCGCGTACTTCATCGAGTGTCGATTTAAACGACTCTACCAAGTGAGTAGGCAGCTTACGGATAAATCCAACTGTATCAGATAGCAAGAAGGGAAGATTATCTATGATAACCTTACGTACCGTTGTATCTAGTGTGGCAAAGAGTTTGTTTTCTGTAAAAACTTCAGATTTACTAAGCATAGTCATCATAGTAGATTTGCCAACGTTGGTATATCCAACGAGCGCTACACGTACCATCTTGCCTCTGTTCTTACGCTGAACAATCATTTGCTTGTCTATGGATTTTAATTGCTCTTTCAAGTCGGCAATCTTATCCTGAACAATACGGCGGTCACTCTCCAACTGTGTTTCACCCACACCACGCATCATAGCACCACCGCCTCGCTGTCTGTCTAAGTGAGACCACATACGAGTCAAACGGGGTAGGAGGTATTGATACTGCGCCAACTCTACCTGAGTTTTTGCATATGCAGTTTGGGCACGCATGGCAAAAATGTCAAGAATAAGACTGGTTCTGTCCAGAATCTTAACTTGCAGTTCCTGCTCAATGTTGCGAATTTGTTTTGCCGAAAGTTCGTCATCGAAAATTACCAATCCGATTTCGTTTTCTTCCATATATTGCTTTATCTCTTGTAGCTTTCCTGTTCCTACAAAAGTTACGGCATTTGCATGTTCTAGTTTTTGTGTAAATTTCTTCACTGGTTCTGCTCCTGCGGTCTCAGCCAAAAACGCCAATTCGTCCAAGTACTCGTTTACTTGTTCTTCGGTTTGTTGTTGTGTGATAAGACCTACCAGAATCGCCTTTTGATTCTTTACACTTAATATCATTGAATCGATCATCTATCTTACTTAATTTACGTGGTTAATTGACTGTTTTTATTGTGTGATATTTTCATATCTAAAGCTGTGTAGCGACAAGATTCGCATCTTATCCTTGTGTAATCGCTTGGGTGGATTACTTCTACTAAATTGGAAAATTAAACTTCATTGTCAATTATTATTAGTGAATACAGTTTGCAAAGGTAGTAAAAAGATAATATACCTTGAACTATTATTTGATAACTATGCTGTTAGTAGTTTTCATTTTTTTTTTAGATTACATATAATAGTTGATCTTGATTGAAGGTTTATTATATTATCAATTATTTTTCTTGTGACTTAAAAATAACAGGAATCAACCATGCTTGTTGATAGCGCTGGCCTCTTTTGTATATTACATCCCATTTGGGTATTGACTTTATTATACGAATAGCTTCTTCATCAAAAATATCATTCCTTTTTCGGGGGATATCTGCTTCGTTTATTTTGCCGTTATTATCAGAGCCTGTTATGTTGACAATTACACGAATCGGTTTTTCTATTTTTGGAAGTTTCGAGTAATCGATATTATCTTCTATATACTTGGTTAGCAAGTTTGAATTTAGTATATATTTTGATCTTCGAGATTTAGAGTTGTCGTATATTATAGTACTTTTTAGGATACCTGCTTCGAGGTGAAATACTTTTTCGAATTCATAAATCGATTGATAAGCATCGTGTATGTAGTAAACTAAATTTCCATAGGGGTGAGGTATATCCTGATTAACCCAATCTGCAAAAACACCATTATTGGTATCTCTGTCTGTTATTACTTGTGTAATATCAAATTTGATCTCATTTCTATAAATATCCTTTAGGAATAAACTGTCGTTTCTCAATTCCCAGTAAGCGATATATCCTCGCCAGCATCCTGTGGATAAAAGAGGCAGTTCATAGAATGGATTCTTAATGTTTGGATGCTGTTGAAAATAGGTTTCAAGTGGATTCGAAAAAATAGCGAGAGTATCTCCATTATATATTAAATAATCGGGAGCCTGTGCTGTGGAAAAAGCTTTTGTGGGATTCAATAGAAATATGACAATAGAGATTATTATTAGATAACTTTTCATGGCAGGATGTTTTTTCTATACTATTTTGATGTCCTGGATATTGTTCTTTAGAGGATAAGGTGACTTTATTTTCGTAAGTTTATGTTGATATTTTTACTCATATTTGTATTCTGTGTATATTAGGCTTTCTATTATATAGATGACAAATTAAATATAAATTCCATAAGAGATAAATATATATGACAACAGAAAATATACAATCAAAGGCAAATGCGAATGCCATATTGTTCGTTATTTGTCTTTCTTCCTCATTAGTACCCTTTATGGGGTCGGCACTAAATTTGGCATTGCCTTATATTAATGATGATTTTTCAGTAAATGCGACCTTGTCGGGTTGGATTCCTACCAGCTATATGCTTTCCACTGCTATTTTTCAGATTCCTTGTGCAAAATTGGCTGATATGATCGGACGGCGGACAGTATTCATTTGGGGGCTTATCCTCTTTATTTTATTTTCAGTCTTAAGTGGTTTGGCCTTTTCTGTTGAAAGTTTGATTGTTTATCGCTTCTTATCGGGTATTGGTAGTGCTATGATTTTTGGAACAAGTGCGGCAATTCTTATGTCGGCAATTCCTTTGCAGAAACGAGGACAGGCTTTAGGGATAAATGCAGCTACCGTTTATTTTGCTTTGGCTGCGGGACCTTTCCTTGGGGGAATACTTACTCAATATCTAGGTTGGCAGAGTATATTTTATGTCTCTGCATTCATTGCACTTCTGGTCTTGATCGGAACCTTCTTCGCTATTAAAGAGGATTGGAAAGAAGATGCAAAGCAGAAATTCGATATAACGGGTTCTATATTATATGCTTTAGGGTTATCTGCAGTTATATATGGTTTTGCAAGCCTACCAGATGTTTCTGGCTTTATATTACTTGTTGTAGGAATATTGATTGTTCTGTTCTTTTCCGTTTATGAGAAAAAACAGGCTAATCCTGTGTTTAATATCAGAGTGTTTTTGGAAAATAAGGTGTTTAAGTATTCGTCCATATCGGCATTGATAAACTATTCGGCAACTTTTGCTATTTCCTTCATGCTGAGTTTATATCTACAATACGTAAGAGGGTTATCGCCTCGCGATGCAGGGCTTATTCTTATTGTGCAATCTCTTATGATGGCTGTCGTATCGTTTGCTTCGGGTAAATTGTCAGATAAAATGTCTTCCTCGTTTTTGGCGACATTGGGCATGTTTATTATCTTTGTGGGGCTGATAGGGTTGTGTTTCATAGGCGAGACTACGAATTTTTATTACATTATTGGGCTGCTTGTTTTAATTGGGTTTGGCTTCGGTGTGTTTTCTTCTCCCAATATGAATATTTTAATGAGTTCCGTAGATAAACAGTATTACGGATTTGCCTCTGCTACGGCTGGTACAATGCGATTGGTGGGGCAATCGTTGAGTATGGGTATTGCTATGATGGCTATCTCTGTGCAAATAGGAAATATTAAGTTTTCGGCTGATGTACATACCGAATTAATGTATAGTATGCGCATCACTTTTATAATTTGTTCGGTATTGTGTTTATTCGGTGTTTATGCATCTTCTGTAACCAAAAAGTAAATAAATGTGTTGTATTTTAAACGATTACTCCATCTTGCTGCTGTGTTACTACGATCAAATTCTTAATGATTAATCTCAATATGTATAATTTTTTAAGTGATTAAGTGTATATTTTTACACTTAAAATATCGTGTGTGTAATTTTATAACTGTCAGATAAGAATACCAAATATGATGTAACCTGCAAAATAACCTAATATCTAATCATTTTGACCTAAACTTATCTAAAAATAGTAGTTGTAATTTCTCTTCAAGAGGTGAGCTACTTTATAATCATGCAATCATAATATCCTAATCTTTATTCTTGAAGGATATATTACTCTTTTCCAATAAATTCTTTTTTAAGAGACAACACTTACAATTAAGAATATTGGACTGGTAGTAGATTGCCGTTGCCTTTACCGGACCTATAAAATAGAGGTCTGATGTTTTAATCTGAAGCTATCATGTTTTTTATACTAGTTTTTAAATCTTAAAATCCGTAAGAATTATGAGAAACCCCTATGTTGATCTACTCATGTTTAGGAATAATCTGTCATCAAAGAGATTGTTCGCAAAACCTATTTGGGTGTTTATATTGTGTTGTCTGTTTTCGCTAGATGCTTATTCTCAGCAGCAAGTTAGTGTAAGCGGAAGCGTTGTTGATAAATCGGGCGAAGCTATAATCGGAGCCAGTGTTATAGTAGAAGGTAAAACTACCGGAACTGTAACCGATTTGGATGGAAAGTTTGTGCTAAGTGCTCCTTCTAACGGGTCACTTCGAATTTCGTATATAGGTTATTTGCCACAAGTTGTTGGCATAAATAACCGCACTTCAATATCAGTAACATTGGCAGAAGATGCCGAGACTTTAGATGAAGTTGTGGTTATTGGTTATGGGACGGTAAAGAAAAGAGATCTTACAGGATCGGTATCGTCTGTGAAAAATGAGGATATAACCATCTCGCCAACCAATAATGTGATGGAGGCATTGCAGGGACGGATTGCTGGTATGGATATTCTGAAAACAACGGGTCAGGTAGGAGGAAACGTTGAAGTTCTTTTACGTGGAAACCGTTCTATTTATGGTAATAACACTCCCTTGTTTATTATAGATGGTGTTATTGGCAGCTACGAGCAAGTGAATCCTATGGATATTGAAAGTTTTGACGTGTTGAAAGATGCTTCGTCAACAGCAATTTTTGGTTCAGCTGGAGCTAATGGGGTAGTAATGATCACAACCAAAAGAGGTAAGGAAGGAAAAGTGGGAGTAAACTTCGACGGATTTATTGGTTTTAGTGGTGATGCAAAATTCTATCATGGTATGAAAGGCGATGAGTGGACTAACTATCAACGCGAAGCTTATAAATATTTAAACGGACAGTATCCTACTGATATGTCTTCTATTTTGACTGATGCTACGAAATTGGCTGCTTATAACGATAATAAATGGATCGATTGGGTAGATGAAGCTTCGGGTAATTCGGTTGTAAATCAGAAATATAACGTTTCAGTGTCAGCAGGTAATGCTAAAACGAAAGTTTTCTCTTCTCTGTCTTATGACAGTCAGGAAGGTTTATTGAAAAATGAAAACCTAAACCGGTATGCTATGCGGTTAAATATCGACCAAGAAGTAGCCAAATGGGCAAAGGTAGGTTTCACATCTAATATGGTTTATACTAACCGAAACAATGGTGTTAGAAATACTTTTACCAAAGCTATTTCGGCTTTTCCATTGGGTGATGCTTATGACGAAAACGGTGATATCAATTACGAATTTGCTCAGGATGAATACTCTCCTTTGGGAGACTTTATCAAGAATCAGTTTGTGGATAATACGCGTAACACATACCTTAATGCCAATGTATATCTTGATATAACTCCTATAAAAGATTTTAATTTTAGAACGGTTCTCAATGGAACTTTAGATAATTCTCGCAGAGGTCAGTTTTGGGGTAGTGAAGCAACTGCCAACCGACCATCTTATGCGGGCTCTCCTCATGCTGAGATTACCAATAGCTATCGTTACAGATATATGTGGGATAACATACTTACCTACAATAAGACATTTAATACTGATCATAATATAACGGCAACTGTATTGTCTTCGTGGCTTAAAAATGAGGATGAAAGCAATAAGGCAGCAGCTAGCGGACAGTTTATCGATTCGTGGAGCTTTTACCGATTGTTGGCAGGAACTTCAGCTAGGGTTGAATCAGGTTATACTCAGAATATGAAGATGTCTTATGCGATGCGTCTAAACTATTCTTATAAAGGACGTTATTTAGTAACCTTCTCTAATCGTTGGGATGGTGTGTCTTGGTTTTCGCAAGAAAACAAATGGGATAGTTTTCCCGCAGGAGCTTTAGCATGGCGTATTTCGGATGAGGCTTTTATGAATGACTCGAAAGCTTGGTTAGACAATTTAAAATTGAGAGTAGGTTATGGTGTAACCGGAAACGATGGAGGTATTGGTGCATATAGTTCTTCTACCAATGCATCCGCGTATTCGTCGGCAGGTGTGAGTCTTGATGGCAAAATAGTACCTTTTACTCAATATGCAGGTATTTATGGTAACTCTAGCTTAGGATGGGAAAAATCTTATAACTGGAATATAGGGGTGGATTTTGCTATCTTGAAAAATAGAATTGACGGATCGGTAGATTGGTTTAGTACACGTACCAAAAATCTATTATTTAAACGTACAATGCCCGTTACAAGCGGAAGTACTGGATGGGGATCGCCTCTGCAAAGCTGGGAAAATATTGCCGAAACAAGTAACGAAGGGCTTGAAGTAACTATCAATACCCGAAATATTCAGACTCGTGATTTTGTATGGAATTCAACTGTAACCTTCACTTGGAGCAAGGAGAAAATAGAATCTCTGCCAAGTGGCGATCTTATAAATGAGAATTTGTTTGTTGGGCAGCCTATAAAATCAGTTTACGGTTACAAATATGACGGTATCTGGGGTACAAATGCATCAGCCGAAGAATTGGCTAAATACGGTGTGAAACCGGGATGGGTGAAAATTGCAACTGTGCCAAATGTCACTACTGTGAATGGCGAAGAGGTTAACGACAATGGGGAACATAAATACAGTGAGAAAGACAGGCAAATATTAGGACACTCGAATCCCGATTTTATTGTAGGTTTAAATAATACCTTTAGATATAAGAGTTTCGATTTAAGTGTTTTTGCAACTGCAAGATACGGACAAACTATAACCAGCGATTTGTTGGGATGGTATTCTGCCAAAACAGGCAGTTCGAACAATCAAATTGCGGGGGCTGATTATTGGACAGAAAACAATCAGGGAGCTTATTATCCTATTGCGGGTAGTGGAAGCGAGCAAACAGTAATGCCTGCACTTAAATACAGAGACGGTTCATTTATCAAAGTCAAAAATATTACATTAGGATATACTTTACCTAAGCTATTTAATATTGAAAGGTGTCGTTTCTATGCAACTGCATATAATCCCTTTTTGTATGTAAAAGACAAACAATTGAGAGGTACAGATCCTGAAACTAACGGATCGGATTCATTTCCTCTTTACAAACAGCTTGTGTTTGGGGTAAATATATCGTTTTAAGGGTCTCAAACCTTTTATTACTAATAATATGACAATGAATATTTAATGTTATGGAAGTAACTTCTGAAAAAAGATAAATCATTATGAAAAAGATATTTAATATACGAACATTTCTATCTGTATTTCTGATATCCAATCTGTTTCTGTCGTCTTGTTCCTTAGATGAAGAAAATCCCGGAGGATTTACAATGGAAAAAGCTGCGGAATCTATCGAGGGATACGAATCGCTAATCAATCAATGTTATTTTTCGATGCAACGCTATTTTTATGGTACCGATAACTGGGTTACTTTAATGGAAGGTGGCACAGATTTGTGGACTTATCAAGCCAACAAATCGACCTCGTGGACTCAATGGTTCTGGTATTTTGCAGGAGCATCGCCCAATACAACCTATACCAATAATTGGTGGAATGGCACTTACGATGGAATAGGCTCATGCAATATTGCAATTGAGTATGCAAACAAACCTCCATACAAGACCGAAGAGTTGAGAAATGCAGTTGTTGCAGAAGCCTACTTTTTGCGTGCTGTATATTATTTTAATGCAGTAGAGCAATTTGGTGGTGTAACAGCAATTACCTCACCGGCTAAAGGGATAGACTTTCATCCGGAAAGAACCGACCCTCTGACAATATATAAGGATATAATTATCCCTGATCTCGAGTTTGCATTTAAATGGTTGCCCGTTGGAGATCATTCAACTACTTCTCGACCTACTAAAAAAGCTGCACTGGGTTTTCTGGCTAGGGCTTGTTTGCAAACAGTAGAATATGATGCTTCTAAAGCATATGCTGCTGATGCTCTTAAATATGCTCAAATGTTGATAGAGGATGCCGAAGGAGGTGGCGGTAAATATAATGCTTATCTCTATCCATCTTACGAAGATGTGTTTAAAGAGGCTAATAACTGGACAAACAAAGAGGCTTTGTGGAAACACCGTTGGTATGCAGGAGGCGACGGTCATGGATCGAGCAATGGTAATTACAGATTGAACCGTAACAATGAGTATTTCTACTGTAAGGTTCCTAATTTCGGAGCTATGGTAGACGATCAGGAAACCCGTTTGAAATGGGGTGGAAACCAACCGGGAATTTTCATGCCTACACAACATTTGTTGAGTTTGTATGTGCAAGAGGATGGAACGCTTGATCCTCGATTCCATCATTCATTCCAAACAGAATGGAAAACCAATCAGAAGTATACTTGGGATAAGGGCTCAGTGAATAAATATGATAAAGAAGCTTCTGTGCTTGGCAATTCTCTAGCTTTGGGTAGTTTGGCAATCAAATTTGTAATGCCTCAGGATGCAGACTATAACGCGGAAGTTGCTCAAAAACATAAAGTACCTTACTTGTTAGTTGATTATAAGGATATTTATAATGATGCGAATAAGAATATTAATATGACCTATTCGTATGTAAATCCGTCAGCAGGTTATGTTACTAACGGAAATTCTGAGAACTTATTTAATTATTTCTATCCATCTCTAACAAAGCATAACAGTAGCAATTACTTTGTAGCCAATGCTTCGCAAAAACGTAATGGTAATCTCAATGCTGTTTTGATAATGCGCATGGCTGATATATATCTTATTGCTGCCGAAGCCGATCTTTATGTATCGGGTGGAGCTAATGCTGCAAAATATATCAATAAGATTCGTTCTCGTGCCGGAGCAAAGTTATTAACAGAGATGCCTACTATCCGCACTATATTGGATGAGCGTGCTCGCGAACTTTGTGGAGAAGACAGCCGCTTTTACGACTTGAAACGTACAGGTATGCTCAAAGACGATAGTTATCTGAAAAGTACGCACCCTGATTTAGCGAAGTATTACCATGCAGAATATGCATTACGTCCTATTTCTACAACATTTACTTCTACACTCGAAGGTGGTGGAGGTTATTATCAGAATCCGGGATATTAAAACATACTTCTTCCAAAAACAAAGAGCCTTTAATTTAAAGGCTCTTTTTGTATGTGTATGTGTCTTGATATAAAGCAAAATAATAGTCTGGATAAATTGCGATATAAAAAGAAAGAATTGTATTTTTGTCAAATTGAATAAAAATTAGATGATAGAACAAATAATTGTACTCGATAATGCAGATGCTGCCGTTTTTTTCGGTACCAATAATAGTAATCTGCAATTACTAAAAACACTATTTCCTAAACTACGTATAATTGCCCGGGGTAATATTATAAAGGTAATTGGTAATGCTGAAGAGATTCCTTTCTTTGAAGAGAAGATGAGAGATCTTGAGTTGTTTTGTGTAGATCACAATATGCTTACCGAAGATAATATTATAGATATTGTAAAAGGGAAATCTCCACAGGGGGTAAAGCAGGATAATCTGATTATTTTCGGGATGAATGGCAAACCGATCTCGGCACGTAATGAGAACCAACAAAAGCTGGTAAATGCCTTTCAGAAAAACGATTTGGTATTTGCCCTAGGACCGGCAGGATCGGGAAAAACCTATGTGGCTATTGCTCTTGCTGTAAAAGCCTTAAAGAATAAAGAAGTCAAACGCATTATATTGAGCCGTCCCGCAGTAGAAGCCGGCGAAAAGCTGGGCTTTCTTCCTGGAGATATGAAGGATAAGATTGATCCTTACTTACAGCCTCTTTACGATGCTTTGGAAGATATGATAACTCCCGCCAAGCTGAAAGAATATATTGAGAATAAAGTTATTCAGATAGCACCTCTTGCATTTATGCGTGGGCGTACTTTGAGCGATGCCGTTATTATTCTGGATGAGGCTCAGAATACAAGCATACATCAGATAAAGATGTTTCTTACCCGTTTGGGGATGAATGCGAAGATGATAATAACAGGCGATGTTACTCAGATTGATTTACCACCTTCTCAGATGTCAGGCTTAAAGCATACTTTACGAGTATTGGATGGAGTGAAAGGTGTCGGAAAGATAGAATTTACGAAAGAAGATATTGTTCGTCACAAATTGGTTCAGCTGATAGTTGATGCCTACGAAAAAGAAGACGAGAGACGTCGAAAAGAGTTCTCAGAGTCTAAAGAGTAATATCTGATATTACTATCAGTTTTATTTTGGATTACGAAGCTCCTAAAATAAACGGATGGTAGGCTGAGTGGCAGAGTTCTTTAAACGGTAGAGCAACGTTAATTGACGGAAAATGTCTAATCGTGTGAGAACAAAGGACGAATTTATTTGTTGATAGAAGTAGAAATTTTTCATATTCTCTTATCTGAGATTTCATACCTTTTTATTGCTTTCGAAGAAGTATAATTGCAATAATAAGTTGTTGTCGTGAAATATAGAAATAAAATATTTTAGACTACTCAATAAGATGGAAAAGTAAGATTTTGTAGGTAAATTTGTCGAACCCAATTTATAAAAATAAAATATATCCAGATAATGAAGAATACTTTAGTTACTACCGATTATCATTTTTCAGATCAGACAAATGTATATCATGGTAAAGTGCGTGATGTCTATTCAATTGGTAAAGATACATTGGTAATGATTGCAACAGACCGTATTTCGGCATTTGATGTTGTGTTACCACAAGGTATCCCATATAAAGGACAGGTTTTGAATCAAATAGCAGCCAAATTTTTGGATGCAACAGCAGATATTGTTCCTAATTGGAAGCAAGCAACACCCGATCCTATGGTAACAGTAGGTTTGCGTTGCGAGCCTTACAAAGTAGAAATGGTGATTCGCGGATACCTTACAGGTAGTGCATGGCGTGAGTACAAAAATGGCGCTCGCACACTTTGCGGTTTGTCTTTACCTGATGGTTTGAAAGAAGATCAAAAGTTTCCAACACCTATTATTACACCGACAACTAAAGCGGATGAGGGGCATGACGAAAATATTTCGAGAGAAGAAATAATTGCTCAAGGTTTGGTTTCGAGAGAAGAATATGAGCAACTTGAAAAATATACTTTAGCTCTTTTCCAAAGAGGTACTGAAATGGCAGCTCAAAAAGGATTAATCCTTGTAGATACAAAATATGAATTTGGAAAGAAAGATGGTAAAATCTATCTGATTGACGAAATACATACACCCGATTCGTCTCGCTATTTTTATGCAGATACTTATCAGGATTTGTTTGCTAAAGGCCAAGAACAACGTCAACTCTCTAAAGAGTTTGTTCGTAAATGGTTAATGGAGAACGGATTTCAAGGAAAAGAGGGACAGCACATTCCCGAAATGACAGAGGCGTATTGCAATTCTGTTTCAGAAAGATATATCGAGCTATATGAAAAAATCGTTGGCGAGCCTTTTATGAAAGCTGATATTGCTGATGTTGAAGGTCGTATTGAGAAAAATATAACTGCTTATTTGAAAAAATAAACACAGTAAATTTCAGATATAAAATCGTCTGTCGGATATAAGCCAATTGTTTTTGGAAATATTCTGACAGACGTTTTTTTTATTAACGATCTGGTATGTTTTTTGCAGTATTCCTCAGTAGTGCCTATTGTTGGTGCCTATTTTATTAAAGTGTCAAAAAGGTTTTAGACCTTATTTGGTATTTGGCGGTAAATTGTTACCTTTATTTAAAAGCAATTGAATTATGCTTAAGTACGGCTAAATAGTTATTGCTATATTTTCAATTATGATTAATTTTGGTGGATAAACTGCTGAAGGAAAAAGAGGGTCTGTGACCTTAACAAGAAAACTTTAATTTATGCCAAATCTCTATATTATATCCGGTTGTAATGGTGCCGGAAAAACTACGGCGTCATATACAATGTTACCAGAGATGCTCGAGTGCAAAGAGTTTATCAATGCCGATGAGATTGCGAAGGGACTTTCTCCTTTTCAACCAGAGAAAGCTTCCATCGAAGCAGGGCGTATAATGATACGGAGAATGGAGGAGATGTTGAGATTGCAACAGGATTTCGCCATAGAAACGACTCTCGCAACCAAATCGTATGTATCATTTATTAAAAAAGCACAAAAAGTAGGTTATTTCGTAACATTGTTGTATTTTTGGCTCAGTTCTCCTGAATTAGCTATTAAAAGAGTCGAAGACCGAGTTAAAGCCGGCGGGCATCATGTGCCTCAGGATGTAATTCGTCGGAGATACAGAGCAGGAGCACAAAATCTGTTTACTTTATACACTCCGATAGCGGATTACTGGTTGGTTGTTAATAATTCGGAAAATCCGTTTCGTCTAGTAGCCGAAGGAAAGAGATCGGATATGATAGAGGAACATAATGAAGAGATTTTAAATCAAATTAAAAATATATGACTCGTAACGAATTGGCTTTGAGAAGCAAATTATTGGTTGGTCTTAGTCTTTCTTATACACGTTTAATTGAAAAAAAGCAAATAGAAGATGGTAATCTCATCTTTTCGAAAAACGGTAAAATCGTTAAAGTCAGAGCTCGCAAATTGAGCAACGACGTTGAAGCTGAAGCAGCAGACGTCATTTAAGTAATAGGGCAATTTATTGCTGAACTACTCAGTAATAAGTTAAGAGAGTCCTCTTACACTTATCAAAAGAAATAAAAAGGTCGGTGACCTTAAACTTACACATGACATATCAGGCAGAAAAAGTAGTTCCTTATGAGAGTTCCGAAAATAAAGGAGCTCAGGTCGAACGTATGTTCGATTCTATTGCAGAAAACTACGATACACTGAATCATACGCTATCTATGGGTATTGACCGTGGATGGCGCAAGAAAGGTCTTTTGACTCTAAAAGATCTCAAACCCCAATCTATTTTAGATATTGCTACAGGTACAGGCGATTTGGCGATAGAAGCATATAGGTTGCTTGGATCGGAAAAAATCACAGGTATAGATATCTCCGAAGGGATGATGGAAGTTGGTCGTCAAAAGGTGGCTAAATTGGGCTTGTCAGACAAAATTACTTTCGAGAAGCAAGACTGCATGGCGTTAGACATTGCAGACAATTCGTATGATGCAGCAATTGTTGCATTCGGAATACGTAATTTTGAAAATTTAGATAAGGGCTTAAAAGAAATACATCGGGTTTTAAAACCGGGAGGTAAATTGATGATACTCGAATTGTCAAGTCCCGAGAGTTTCCCTATGAAACAAGGCTACTGGCTTTATTCTCGTTTATTTATACCGACTGTTGGTCGGTTTATCTCTAAAGACAAAACTGCATACTCATATTTACCCAAATCTATTGAAGCCTTTGTACAAGGTAAAGAGATGGTTGGAGTGCTTGCTAAAAACGGTTTCTGTAATGCGAAGTGTAAAACTTATACATTGGGAGTGTGTTCCATGTATTTGGGTGAAAAATAAAAAATATCTATTATGAAACTTACATCACTATTGAAAGTTGGTACTGCATTGTCTCTTGTTGCATTGTCTTTCGTACAATGTACCTCGGGCAGCGATAAAATTCATCAACAATTAAAAACTGAAGTTGACGCTATAAATAAGCAGCTTCCTCAAATGATTAATACCACTATTCGTATAGATAGTACTGTGCTTCTTAAAAATAACGATTTACAGCATTATTATACTTATACTGATACAGCGGCTTTTGATACACTTCAATTTGAAGATGAAATTGTTGCTTCGGTAAAAGAGATGACTAAAAATGATCCAGGAATGGAAGATATTCGCGGATATGGAATTTCAACTGAATATATTTACAGAAACTTGGATGGTAAGACAATATACCGTTTTAAAATAACTCCAGAAGATTATAAGTAAATTCTGATTCTTCGGAATAAGATATAACAAAAAAAGAGAGGCAATTAATTGTCTCTCTTTTTTATGCAATATAGGAAAGAATTGGCGGCTTAGCCTTTTATCTTACCATATATTTCATCAAATTTCTCACGATCGAAGCGTTCGTAACGAGGTTTTGTTGGTGTATAATCATCATTATCCCAAAGGGTGCTGGTGATCATCAAATCGGCGCTGTAACGATTGCATGCAATCGGCACATTGTGTACACGACACTGGCGCAATAACATCATAATATCTGCCTCGTGTGGTTGCGGATTCAAGTCATCGATAAGGAAAACGGCCATATTGATTTCTTGACGTACTACCATTGCTGCTATTTCGGCATCACCACCCAAAGGTCCCGAGTTCATACAGGTTATTTCAGCATCAATACCTTTTTCGCTGAAAGCTTGTCGGATAAGAAGCCCTGTGGTTCCTGTGCATACCAGATGATGGCTTGATAGGAAATCTGAATTATAGTAACACCAGTCTACCATATCGGCTTTGCGATGGTCGTGTGCTACTAGAGCTATAGTCAATCGTTTTCTCATATTTTTTGTTTTAAAGCAATAGAGCTTTGTATTTTTAATTTTGATAATTTATCAAAAAAGAATTATTCGTTGGTGCTAAAAAGGTATTAACCCTTAGCTACTAATTCGGCAATCTTTACGATTACTTGTACAGCTTTTTCTAAAGATGGGATAGGTACGTATTCGTAACGTCCGTGGAAATTTAATCCTCCCGCGAATATGTTAGGGCAGGGTAGTCCCATGAATGAAAGTCTAGCGCCATCTGTACCTCCTCTGATGGGTTTTACAAGAGGTGTTATACCTAGTTCCTGCATTGCGTTGAAAGCGTAGTCTACGATCTGTATAACAGGCTCTACTTTTTCGCGCATGTTGTAATACTGATCTTTTATCTCAAGCGAAATAGTACTGCTTGGATATAGTTTTTGCAGGTATTCAACACTATCTCTCATTATTTGTTTTCTGTTTTCAAATAATGCTTTGTCGTGATCGCGAATAATGAATGATACTGAGGCTGAATCAACCGAGCCAGACATTCCCATCAAGTGGAAGAATCCTTCGTAATGAGAAGTATGCTCGGGTCTTTCATTTGCAGGAATGAGTGATACTAGTTTATTGGCTACAATAAGTGCATTAATCATCTTGTCTTTAGCCGATCCCGGATGTACACTACGTCCTTGTATGTTTATTTTTACGCCGGCTGCATTGAAGTTTTCGTATTCAAGTTCGCCTAACTCTCCACCATCCATAGTGTAAGCCCATTCGGCTCCGAATTTTTCTACATCAAACTCATCAGCTCCTGCTCCTATCTCTTCGTCAGGAGTAAAGCAAATGCGTATTTTACCATGTTTAATCTCTGGATGATCCTTCAGGTATTTCATAGCTGTTATAATTTCGGCTATACCTGCTTTATCGTCTGCACCTAATAGGGTAGTTCCATCGGTTACAATGATATCCTGATCGGTGAACTTCAATAGTTCGGGGAAATCATTTGGCGAAAGTACTATATTAAGATCTTTATTCAGTATAATATCTTTTCCGTCGTATGCTTTTACAATACGTGGGTTTACATTCTTTCCTGTTAAATCGGGACTTGTATCCATGTGCGCAACAAAACCGATTGTTGGTATCTTTTTATCCGAAGTGGCAGGTAAAGTTGCCATCAAATATCCATTACCGTCTAATGATATATCTTCGAGCCCTATTTCTATCAGTTCTTTTTTTAGCTCTTCTGCTAATACTAATTGTCCCGGAGTACTGGGAGTAGTGTGAGTTTCTGTACTTGACTCGGTGTCAAATTTCACATATTTGATAAATCTGTCGACTACATTCATCGTTTTTGTTCAAGTTTTAAATTATTTTCAAAAAAAATATCAGCCTTTAAAAAGAACTTTTGAATTTATAACTAATTGCATTTAAAATAATTATTCCCCCGGCTGATTCTTATCAACAAAGATACTAAAATGAAATCAAAGGAAAAAGAGTACTTAGTATTTTGGAATGTGAAAAAAATATCTACCTTTGTGCCCGGGTAAGCCCTATACGGTCAGCTCCTGATTAATCCCCCAGGGTTTGATCGCAGCAAGGGTAGTCGGTTGAGCGGCGCGATATAGTAAGTTTACCCACCTGCCTCTTTAGCTCAGTTGGCCAGAGCACGTGATTTGTAATCTCGGGGTCGTTGGTTCGAATCCGACAAGAGGCTCAAAAGAAAAGGAATTAGTTATATAACTAGTTCCTTTTTCTTTTTATTATATGGTTATGTAAAATACCTCCCAAAGTATTGTTGATCAGATCAATAAGATGTTTGTAAAAAGGTGTCTCCTTATTCTCTTCTTTGGTTTCTGGTATTTCTGTCAAATCATAGTCTTTACGCAATAGATTAAGATATCTCAGTGCAGTCTTTTTTAGATTGACTTCTGTAAGTAATCCCCATCGGTTTTGATCTATTAGATGCGTTATAGCTGCTATTTGAGCCAATACTTCATTGTTGGATGCTATCTCATCTATTATCGGTAAGAGGGCTTCTAAAGAAGAATTAGGGTTGTTTGAAAGCTTTTGATAATGCTGAAATATTTTATCATAGGTAATACCATAGCGTTTGTTTTGCCAGATAGTGGATGCTTGTCTCTTGGGATTCATCCCCGATTGCTTATTGAGGGCTTCTTGCACTGCTTTCTTTACTGTTGCTCCTATAAGTTCTCCTAATATGCAATGCTTGCCTGCATTATATAATTGAATTTTAGAATCTAGATTGCTTACTGCTATAATATTGTCGGTTCCCGATCCTGTTGCTAAGCCCTCCGAATACATGCTGTTTGCCATAAGCTCTTCCAAAGCGGCGCTTTTGGCTTCGGTAGCTGTGATGAGAGATCGGGTGAGTGTTCCTGCATCCAAATGGGCATCAATCAGTAGAAATATATTTATTGTTCCCTGTGTGCTGTCGAGAGGTTCGTTTGTAAATTCGTTAAACTGAGCAGGGTCTCCTGCGCGCCCTCCGTTTATATCTATTCCGGCGGTAACCATTGCTGTAACACTTATCGATTCCTTGGATTGGGTTACTGTTGCCATGTTTTCCATAAGGGCAGCAGTACACATGCCGGTAGTTTTATCAGCGGGGAGATTCAGTTCAAGAGTGAGGGCATGATAATGCTCCATCATATTATTACCTTTCATGGTAACAATATCTCCTGCTTCTATGCTTTTTCCGCAGCTATTGTTATAGATGTATTGAATGTCTTCTTTGTACCCACCGTTTAGATTGCAGGTGCTGACAACGTTTCGGTGTCCGTTTAGTTGAATTATAATGGTTTCTTGGTCGAAATATACACTATCGTTGCAAATAGTGTTGAATAGTTTCTGCATATATTTTAGCCTTGTGATCTTTAATATTTTAAGATAGGCAAATATACAAAGAGTTGTGTAGCTTTAAATGGTGTGTAGAGTGGATTTGTAAATTCCTTATTTTCTTCTTGATTTGTAGTATTTCATCAAATAGTATGACGATGCAGACAGTATAATAAATGTGCATGCTCTGGCATAATGGCTGGTATTCTGCATATCTCTAAATATGAGTATCATATTTACAAAAATACAAATTGTGGATATTATAAATAAGGCTACACATAGTTTATACATACGTCATTTCTTTAATTCTACAATAATGCAGTCGTTTTCTATTTCTATGCTACTATTAGAATATACACTTAATATGTATGCCGAAAGCCCATTGATAGTAGGGTAGTCTCTCTCGCCTATAAAGTAACGCGCGTCGTCTATGAGTAATACATGCTCGATGTCTGAAGATAAGATGGCTTTCACTTCCTCTGTTATAGGGCAATCTTTGTCTCCCCGGGCAGTAGTACCTCCAGAGTAATGTCCGTCAAGCCAGAACAGAGTCTTCTCAGGAAGATCTTTTATTAGTGTAGACATCAATTTACCACTGTCTCCATGGATAAATTCGATATGAGAACGATTGCGGAAACGTTGTTTAGCTGCTTCCTGCAAATACTTGCTTAATTCTATTGTGTATATTTTTTCGAAATTATCTTGTTGAGCCCATATCATGTCACCCAAATAGGTTCCCGATTCTACTAATGTAGATATATCATGCTTCTTTCGGTATCGTGTAACCAGCTCTTGTTTTATGGCATGAGGTACAGGCACAGGTTTCCCTTTTCTAACCCATTTCGAGATTTGAGATTTATTCTTGTTCGAATGATATATTCGTTGAAGAAATGCTGGTAATATATTGAATAATCGTTTAGAAGCTGGCATTTTTATATAAATAAAATTACACTCAAAAACTTTGATACAACAAACTACAACAAATATATATTAAGTGAATTAAAATCAATTAATTCTTTCCTAAATATATTTTGAAGAATATAGTTTTTTTATAAACAGGCTTATTAAATCCTAGGTAGTTGTTTAATAGGTCTGTGTCTTAGTATGTTTTTAGAGTTCTATTCTGCAAAGATAGATAATTTCTCTTTCTGATAAAAAGAAAAAGTCTTTAAAAACCGGGATTAGATTTTAAAGACTTTTATTATGTGACGAAATAGTTGCATTTAAGACTTTTATTTCAACTATTTTATTTTAGAATAACATCTTCCTTCTGAATCTTTATATCGCAATAATGACAGTTCAATACAACATTGTTGTTATCCAGAACTTCAAAGCGGGTTACCATAGGTTCGTTATTGGTGATGCATTTTGGATTGTTACATTTTACGATACCCAGAATTGTTTGTGGGAGACTGATTCTCTTTTTTTCGACTACCCTATAATCTTTAATTATATTGAGTATTACGTTGGGAGCAATAAGGGCAATACGATTGATTTCTTCTTCTTCAAAGAATTTGTCAGAAATCTTAATGATTCCTTTAGTTCCCATCTTCTTACTTTCGAGGTTATTACCTATCGTAACAGGGTTTTCAAGATCACCCAAGTTAAGAAGAGATAATACTTTGAATACTTGTTTGGATGGTATATGGTCGATAGCTGTACCATTGCAAAGTGCTGCTACCTGAAGTTCTTTTCTTTTTTCGCTCATGATTCTCAATTTTTTGTTTTATTGAACATCTATTCCTAAACTATCGCAAATAACTGCCTGACGGGCAAATACTCCATTGCGAGCCTGCTCAAAATAATAGGCTTTCGGGCTATCGTCTACATCTTGTTGTATCTCGTTTACACGAGGTAGCGGATGTAGTATGCGTAGATTTTCGCGTGTGTTTGTCAGCATATCTTTGCGAAGAATATATACGTTTTTTACCTTTTCGTATTCCATCAAATCGGTAAAGCGTTCGCGTTGTACGCGGGTCATATATAAGATGTCTGATTCGTTTAGGATATCCTCCGAGAAATCGGCAGACTCTTCGTATTTAATATGGTGTTCGTCACAAAAGCGTTTATAAGTATCAGGAAGTTTAAGCTCCTCGGGTGCTACAAATCTGAATGTAGGGTTGAAGTGAGACATTCCTATAATCAAAGAATGCACTGTGCGCCCATATTTAAGATCGCCTACTATGGTAATGGTTTGATTTTCGAGTGTGCCTTGCGTTTTGTAAATAGAGTACATATCGAGCATGGTCTGAGTCGGATGCTGATTGGCTCCGTCACCTGCATTGATTATAGGTACAGTCGATAGTTCCGAAGCATAGCGTGCAGCACCTTCAAGATGGTGTCGCATGACAATAAGATCGGCATAGTTGTTTACCATAGCTATGGTATCTTTTAGAGTTTCGCCTTTAGTCGAACTAGTCGTCAAAACGTCCGAGAAGCCGATAATGCGCCCACCTAGTCGATGAACAGCAGTCTCGAAACTTAGACGGGTACGTGTGGATGGTTCAAAGAAAAGTGTTGCACATACTTTTCCTTCCAGAAGGCGACGATTGGGGTTTTCGTCAAATTTCTCTGCTAATTGAAGTATCCTGATTATATCGTCTTTCGTATAATCGGTAATCGAAACCAAACTCTTATTTTCCATATACAACCGAATTTATAAATTAAGGCATCAAACCTTTTTATTGCATTAAAGCACTAACTGTTACTTTGAGATCAAAAAAAACCTCGAAAAATAAATTTTCCGAGGGTATATTATATGAATGAAAAATGAAAACTCAATCTAAAGAATGATTTTTGTAAATGCATTACGTGTAGGTTTGGATGATCACTTCTCATTGCTACTTTTTTTCTGGAAACAAATATATCAATTTTTGGTCTATGATCTTTTGTTTTAGGAGAAATTTTTTTCATTCAAATTAATATTGAGCGTATGTAAGTCTGTAATTAGCTATTTGAAGGTTGTTACGGATTATGGTTCTCATGATGTGGAAAATATTAAATAGGTTTCATCCTACTCTGTTTTTAATCTTATCATACTTTTATTATATAGGAAAATCTTAACTTTGTGTCTTCAAAAAATAGTAAATATATGTCATGTATCTTAAATATAGAAACTGCAACTCCTGTATGTTCGGTAGCAGTTTCAAGTAATGGTAAAATTGTATTCGAAAGAGAAAATACCGAAGGGCCTTCTCATGCAAGTCTATTAGGTGTATTTGTAGCCGATGCTATGGCAGAGGTAAGAGCTTTAGGTCTTACGTTGGATGCAGTATCGGTAAGTTGTGGTCCCGGATCTTATACCGGCCTAAGGATTGGAGTTTCGGAGGCAAAAGGTCTTTGTTATGGTTTGGGTATCCCGATGATAGCTATTAAAACACCTCTGATTTTAACTCAGAAGGTTATTGAGACAGAAGAACTAGAAGCCAATACGCTTTTATGCCCTATGATAGATGCCCGCCGTATGGAGGTATACGCTGCTTTGTACGACAAGGAGTTAAAAGTAGTGAGAGATATTGCTGCTGATATTGTAGAAGGTGACTCTTATGCAGAGTATCTGTCTAAATCGAAAGTTTTATTCTTTGGTAATGGAGCAGATAAATGCGATGATTGTATTACAGATAGTAACGCTCGTTTCGTGAAGGGTGTGTATCCTTCTGCCAGATATATGGTTCGGTTGTCGGAAGAAGCATATGCTGCTAAGCAATTTGTAGATTCTGCTTATTTTGAACCTTTTTACCTGAAAGATTTTGTAGCTACAACTCCTAAAAAGAATATTTTTTAGTCAATTTATCTATTGGTTGTTTAACTTTTTCCTCTTTGGTCTGTTATATAGGCAATCGAAAATAAAACACAATCATGAGATTTGAGAAATCATTATTTAAATTAGAAAGAATATTTCATATGCCTCTTTTAGTGGGGGAATTAATCGAAGGTAAGTTTCGGAAAAATAAATTGTAAGAGGAAGAATATTTCAAGATGGAATGTTCTTCCTTTTCGTTTTTAGAATAGGTTATTTGTTGAAAGATTTCTTTTGTTTTTATATTAAAAAGCATGTTTTTTTTATATTGTTATAATGATACATTATTCTCTTTATTAGTATATTTGAAATAGAAAAATGACTTTAAAAAACTAGTCTTATATGGATATTAACAACATTTTGTCATCCTTGGAAGCTAAGCATCCCGGAGAAGTAGAATACATTCAAGCAGTAAGAGAAGTATTAATCTCAATAAAAGATGTTTATGAACAACATCCCCAATTTGAGAAAGCCCAGATCATAGAGAGGCTTGTAGAGCCCGACCGTGTTCTTGTGTTTAAAGTGCCTTGGGTTGATGATAAAGGTACTATCCATGTAAATATTGGTTATAGGGTTCAATTCAATAATGCAATAGGTCCATATAAAGGAGGTTTGAGATTTCACCCTTCTGTAAATCTATCGATTATGAAGTTTTTAGGTTTCGAGCAAACCTTTAAGAATGCTCTCACTACTTTACCAATGGGTGGAGCTAAAGGAGGTTCGGACTTCAACTGTAAAGGTAAATCTGATGGAGAGGTGATGCGTTTTTGCCAATCTTTTATGTTAGAGTTATGGCGTAACATAGGACCCGATACCGATGTGCCAGCCGGAGATATAGGTGTTGGTGCCCGCGAAATAGGATATTTATATGGTATGTATAAAAAACTGGCTCGTGAAAATACAGGTGCTTTCACAGGAAAAGGAATTGAGTACGGAGGTTCTCTTATTCGTCCCGAAGCTACAGGATTTGGAGGTCTTTATTTTGTAAAAGAGATGCTTGCAGGCAAAGGAATCAGCCTTGTCGGTAAAACTGTTGCTATATCCGGATTTGGTAATGTAGCTTGGGGGGCAGCTCTTAAAGCGACGGAATTAGGTGCCAAGGTAGTTACGATCTCGGGTCCCGATGGTTATATTCATGACCCCGAGGGTCTTTCTCCTAAAAAGATAGACTATATGCTTGAATTGCGGTATACAGGTGAGGATATTGTAGCACCTTATGCAAAGGCTTTTCCCGAAGCGAAGTTTTATGAAGGAAAACGCCCTTGGGAACAAAAAGTGGATATAGCTCTTACTTGTGCTATTCAGAATGAATTGGGTGAAGAGGATGCAAAACTGCTTTTAGCTAATGGAGTGCAGTGTGTAGCCGAAATTTCGAATATGGGCTGTACCGAAGAAGCAATAAAGTTGTTTATTGATAATAAAATTCTTTTTGCACCGGGTAAGGCAGTTAATGCGGGTGGAGTAGCAACATCAGGTTTAGAAATGACTCAGAATGCTATGCATTATCAATGGACTGCGGAGGAAGTAGATCAAAAACTGCATCAAATAATGTATAGCATCCACGAACAGTGTGTAAAACATGGAACCGAGAGCGATGGATATATTAATTATGTGAAAGGTGCAAATATTGCCGGATTTATGAAAGTTGCGAGAGCAACTATTAGTCAGGGAATAGTATAATGAAAAACGAGTAATTTATAGTAATTTATAATTAAAAGCCTTTGCTCATATATTTGAGCAAAGGCTTTTTTATTGAGCTTGAATTTTATATATAATTTGTTCCAATTTCTTAGGGGTAAGTATTTCTTGAGTATGGAATTTTCCATCTATAAATACGCTATATGTTGTAACAGGGCAAAAATGGGATTGCGCTTCCTCCCGTGACTTTATTTGGTGTGTGCGAACAGAAATATCAGATGATAATATTACAGGCTTTAGAAGCTCTATATAAGGAATTGTAAAAGGGCATTGTGCAGTGTAGAATATATCGATGCCTTTTATCTCCTCAGGAAAGCCTTTTTTCGCAGAATCAGTGAAGGTGGGTAATTCTGCATCATTCTCAAAGCGTTTAGCAACAAGTTCAAAATAGGGTGGGGCTGAGTCAACTAATTCATAACCAGATTTTAGATAGAATGATTTATCAGACAAAAACGGTTTCTTTTTATTTGTTGTTAAAACAATAATTCCTTTCATTCCGAGGCTTTTTGCTTCATCTTCGCATTCTTTCAATAATTCAGAGCCGTAACCATTACCTTTGAAGCTACCCGATACCCAATGACAGTTTATAAGCATATATCCTTTTGCTTTGATTGGTAACCATCCCTTTTCAACGGGGATATATTCAATAAATACCTTACCTCGGGCATTCAATTTCTTAAATTTCAGTCCTTCAGGGATTCTGTCTTTGAGCCATTCTTTCTTGGCGGCTATTCCGATAGCACTTGTTTTACTGTCTATGGCACAGCAAATATGCTCTTTTATTAGATTATTGAGATCAATCGTTATTATATCCATATTTAAATTCCGTTGATAATGAGGTAAATGTACTAATTATTCTACGAATTTTTGAATAATAATAAGCCGTTTTCTGATAATAATGGCGATGCTTTTTGATTGTAATTTTCATCTCTATTTTTGCCATTTTACTGTAAATTTAATATTGCCCATTTCATCGATATTTAGATTGTAGATATAATATTCTATATGTCTATATTATTTCTAGTAATTAGATCGTTAACTGTTAAATTATTTATTTCTTAAAAATGAATCATTATGAGACTTTTAGATTGTTAAATAATGCCGATGAAATCAACTGATTTGGATGAATATGGTTGCTTTGTATCCTTCTAATAATAGCTTTTTTCAGAAACAAAGATATTTCATATATTTAGAGACTTATTTGAGTCTTTAAAATGAAGAAAATAAATTTATATAGGTATTTTTCGCTTGTTTAAATTAGAAAATTGCTGTTTCGATGGAAAGGGACTATTTAGTTTTTGTGTTTTGTTTGTTTTTCGATAGTGAATAAGTGTTATATTTCTGTTTTGTAGTATGTTAAAATGAATCTTGCTATTTGGATTATTTTTGATTGTTGGTATATAATAAGCCTTTTATATTCCTAACTATACGCTTTTAGCGGTATTTGGTGCATTTCTATTCAAGTATTCCTGTTTTCGTTCCGTTTGACTAATTTATGCTTAATATTTATATATATTAGTTATACTAATATATATAAATATAATATTATGTGATATAGTGATATATTATACAGGTTTTAATGCGTTTCACCTTATTTATTATGAGGTGATTATGTGTGTTGTTGTTCTGTGAATGTTGTTGATGGATGATATTTGTTGTATTCTAATCCATATAAGAAAGAGCTAGGGGATATAAAAGAGGGAAGTGGTTTTGTAAAACATAAAATGAACTATAACTAGTCTGGGCTTGTTTATCATAGGTAAATAGGTAGTCGTTGTCGGCTCCACATCAAAAAATATAACTTATGTCAGAGACTAGAGATGATTCTGTTGAACAACAAAGGTTGCAGGAATTGAAAAAATTAAAGAGAGAAAATAGACGTCGTAGAGGAATGCTGCTTATCGCTGCATTGCAAATCAGTTCATTAATAGCTTTCTATTATTTGGGACGCTCATCTCAAAGAAAAGATTGAGTTTCGGCTACTATTAGTCTACTATTTTTCGAATATAAGAACTATCGTTTATTCAATCTAGAAGAAAGGAAATAAAAAACAGCACTTCTCTGGAAAACAGAGAAGTGCTGTTTGTAATATATATAGTTCTTTTAATTTCGGAACTCTAATTCACCATCTTTTATATCTACAGTGATAGGGTTTGACTTATCTACTGACTGAGCCAATAATCGCTTAGACAGAGTGTCAAGTACCTGACGTTGTATTACACGTTTCACAGGACGGGCTCCGAACTCAGGATCGTATCCTTTGTGAGCAATCCATGATATAGCTTCGTCCGAAAATTCAAGTCTAACACCGTTGCCTTTAAGGAGTTTTACAAGACCTTCCAATTGAATCTTGACTACCTTTTCGATATCTTTTTCAGTTAAAGGCTCAAACATGATTATCTCGTCAATACGATTCAAAAACTCTGGACGAATATTGGCTTTCAACATACTTAAGACTTCTTTCTTAGTAGTCTCTACAACTTCATCGTGATTTTCGGGAGTGATTGTTGCAAAGTTTTCTCTGATTAATCCCGATCCCATATTTGAGGTCATGATGATAATTGTATTCTTGAAATTAACTACACGTCCTTTATTGTCAGTCAAACGTCCGTCATCCAATACTTGTAGTAAGATGTTAAATACATCTGGATGTGCTTTTTCGATCTCATCGAACAGTACTACCGAGTATGGTTTACGGCGAATAGCCTCAGTCAATTGTCCGCCTTCGTCATATCCGACATATCCGGGAGGCGCTCCAATCAGACGAGTTGCGCTGAATTTTTCTTGATACTCGCTCATGTCGATACGGGTCATCATATTTTCATCGTCGAATAGAAACTCAGCTAATGCCTTTGCTAACTCGGTTTTACCGACTCCAGTTGTACCCAAAAAGATAAATGATCCTATGGGGCGTTTAGGGTCTTGTAAGCCTGCACGACTACGACGAATAGCATTCGAGATCCCTATAATAGCTTCATCTTGACCAACTACTCGTTCGTGAAGCTCGTCTTCCAGATGTAGCAATTTCTCGCGTTCGCTTTGTAGCATCTTGTTGACAGGTATGCCAGTCCAGCGAGATACTACATCGGCTATGTCAAAAGCATCTACTTCTTCTTTTACCATTGCAGTGCTTCCTTGCATACCGTGTAGTTGAGACTGTAATTTGTCTATTTCGTTTTCGAGTTCCTTTATTTTACCATATCGTAATTCAGCTACCTTTCCGTAATCTCCTTCGCGTTCGGCTTTGTCTGCTTGAAACTTAGCGTCTTCAATCTCTATCTTGTTGTGCTGAATCTTATTAATGACATCCTTTTCGGATTGCCATTTGGCTCTTAAATCTTTTTCCTCTTCTTTCAGAAGGCTGATTTCTTTGCTAAGTTGAGCTTCTTTATCTTTGTCGTTTTCGCGTTTGATAGCTTCACGTTCAATTTCTAATTGTTTGATACGGCGGCTTTTTTCGTCTAATTCTTCAGGTACAGAGTCAACCTCCATACGTAGTTTAGCAGCAGCTTCGTCCATCAAGTCGATAGCTTTGTCTGGTAAAAAACGATCGGTTATATAACGGCTCGACAGCTGAACTGCCGAAATAATAGCCTCGTCTTTGATACGTACCTGATGATGGTTTTCGTACTTCTCTTTCAATCCCCTAAGGATAGAGATAGTATCTAATTCGCTTGGTTCGTCTACCATTACAATTTGGAAACGACGTTCGAGTGCTTTATCTTTTTCGAAATATTTTTGATATTCGTCTAAAGTTGTTGCACCGATAGAGCGTAATTCGCCACGAGCTAAAGCCGGTTTTAAAATATTGGCAGCATCCATTGCTCCTTCACCTTTACCTGCTCCTACAAGAGTGTGTATTTCGTCGATGAAAAGGATGATTTCGCCTTCGGCTTTGGTTACTTCGTTTACAACAGATTTAAGACGTTCTTCAAATTCTCCTTTATATTTAGCGCCTGCTATTAAAGCACCCATATCTAGTGAATAGATTTGTTTACTTTTTAAGTTTTCGGGCACATCGCCACGGATAATCCGATAGGCTAATCCTTCGGCTATGGCTGTTTTACCTGTACCAGGTTCGCCTATAAGGATAGGATTGTTTTTAGTACGGCGGCTTAATATCTGCAATACGCGACGGATTTCTTCGTCACGACCAATCACAGGATCGAGTTTGCCATCTCTGGCTCTTTGAGTTAAGTTGATTGCAAATTTTTCGAGTGACTGATAAGTGTCTTCTGCCGATTGGCTATCTACCTTGCTGCCTTTTCTTAATTCTATAATAGCTTGCTGCAATCCGTTTTCAGTAATGCCTGCATCTTTCATTATCTGAGAAGCGGTGCTCTTTTCTGCAAGTATTCCTAATAGAATATGTTCTATTGATACATACTGATCGTCCATTTTTTTTGCTAAATCAGATGCTTTTTGTAGTGCCGCATTACTCTCTCTGCTCAAATAGGGTTCGCCTCCCATCACCTTTGGATAGGATTCTATTTGTCTTTCGAGAAGAATAGTTAGGTTCTGAGGATTTACTCCTTGTTTTTGAAAGAGAAAATTCACAATATTATCGCCTGTTAAAATAGCAGATAATAGTATGTGGCTAGTTTCTACTGCTTGTTGATTTCTCTCTCTTACGATCTCAATTGCTTTTTGTAAAGTTTCTTGAGATTTAATAGTAAAGTTATTGAAATTCATATATTATATCTCCTTTCTTTATTTCGTTTGTATTCTATTTTAGTAGCTATTCTGCAAATAATTTGCCATTGCTTGTTTTGTGTCAAAATGTCAGTAGTAGCGATTCTAAAATGAAAAAGCATAACCTTATAAGGCTATGCTTCAACTATATTTTGCATTGTTACTGTCTTATTGTTGTAATGCTTTGTCAATAGCTTCTTTAGCCAAAGGTTCCATAATGTGGTATCCTTTTATTTTTGGATGAACCCCATCGTCTCCGTATTTTACATCCAAACCATTGTCTTTGTCTTTAAGTGCCGAGTGATAATCGATATACGGAATGCTGTTTGCATCAGCATAATTTATTATTATGGCATTGAGATCTATAACTTTATTAGCTACATCTGGAATATCAGGACTCCATCTGTATTGCTTAGTTGGTAAAAGTAATCCCAGAACAACTTTTATGTTATTAGCTTGTGCCAATTGAATCATCGAAATTATGTTTCCCAAAGTAATTTCAGGATTATATGTATCTGCACCTTCGGCAATATCATTTGTGCCTGCATTTATAACAACCAGACGGGGTTTTAGTTTAATAACATCTTCTCTCATTCTGAGCAGAATTTGTGAACTTGTTTGTCCGCTTATACCTCGCCCGATATAATTATTGTTGATGAAAAAATCGCGGTCTAAGCCCACCCAGTTTTCGGTAATAGAATTTCCTATAAAAACTGCGTCTATTTGCTTCGTAGATTCCATGAGTTCTTTGTTATTAGCTTGATAACGATTTGTATTTGCCCAATTTTTGTTTTGTGCGGTAGCTGTTATTGTTGTGAAAAATAAGGTAGAATAGAAAAGTGCCTTTTGTAGTATCGATCTCATCTTTAATTCATTTTTTATCGCTGATAAAGGTAGAAAAATATGATTACAAGATTTCGACTAATGAGAAGAAAAAAGCAGGATCAGATCTTTTTTAGATTCTATTTACTCTTGAAGTTTTTAAGATTAGTATAGATATTGTAAAATTGATCTTCAAAATATTAAAGTTTATCTGAAATAGGAGGGTTATCTCCAGATAATATCTATAATGTCATACCTTTGAGTCTAAATTGTATATTTATTTTGATATGATTCAGCCCCAACAACATATAAAGTATCTGATAGTAGAAGATGAACGATTGGCATACGAGGAGCTAAAGCGAATGGTAAGCAAATTGAGACCCGAATACATTTTCTCGGAACGAGCGGAGACTGTTGAACAAACAATCTCTTTTCTTCGAAATCATAAGGTAGATCTTATTTTATTGGATATACGGTTGGCGGATGGAGACTGCTTCGAAATATTTAATCATGTTTCGGTTTCTACCCCTGTTATTTTTACTACTGCTTATGATGAGCATGCGGTGCAAGCTTTTAAATTGAATAGTATTGATTATTTATTGAAACCCATTGAAGAAAACGATTTGAGAGATGCTTTGATAAAATATGAGCAATTCTATCAGTCGAAACAAACTTCTTTTGATTATAAACAGTTGGGAGAAGTAATAACTCAAAAGGTAAAGAGCCGTTTTCTTATTCAAAGGGGAGATTCTTATTTTTATATTGAAGCAAAGGATATTGCGTTTTTTTATAGTGAAGATAAGGCTGTCTTTCTACATTCGTTTGATAACAAACGCTATATTATAGATTATACTTTGGATGAATTGGAGAAACTTCTCGAAAAATCGATTTTCTTTCGGGCTTCACGTAATTGCATCACCAATATAAAGGCAATACGCGATATATCTAAGTATTTTAATAGCCGTCTCAAACTTTCCTTTCAGCCCGAATGTCCTCATGAAGTTCTGGTTAGTAGAATACGGGTTGCTGACTTTTTGAAGTGGATTGATGGAATTGTATAATAAAAAGAAATGGGTTATGGGAAACAGTAAAAAAGGCAATATTATAATTTTTATAATCATTATTGCTTCTTTTGAATTCTTGTTTGAGTGGATATATTATGTCATGACCGGACTGGATGACGAGAGTTTTTATAAGGGACTTATTTCTGACCTACCTTTTGTGTTAATTATGGCATTTGTAAGCCTATTGATTGTTCATACATCAAATAAGTATTTCAAATACAAAGACAATATATACATACGTGTTAGTTTTGAGTTATTTGTGTCTCTTATTTTTGCTTGTACATATTCTTTTCTGCTTAATTATGTGTTTGGAAATTTGTTTTTTGAAGAGGCAGTTTATCCCGAGCTTCCATCTCTTATTATATTGGTATTGGGCAATTCCTTCATAATTCTTGTGCTTGAGTTGTTTTTTTATAATCAACGTCAATTAGAATCTCAAAAACACATTGCTGTCATAGAGAAGGAAAAAATAGAGTATTTGTACTCTACTTTAAAAACTCAGGTACATCCGCATTTTTTATTCAATAGTCTGAATGTTTTATCCTCGTTGATATTCGAAGATCCTCAAAGAGCAAATATATATACTAAGAAGTTATCGAACGTGTATCGATACTTTTTGTCTACCAATACTCAGAAAAGCGTATTGGTGAAGGATGAAATATCTTTTGTTGAATCTTATCTTTATTTGTTGTTGATAAGATTTGAAGATGCTTTGGAAATAAATATAACGGGAAACCGAGAGATACAAAAACAGGTAATACCTGTGAGTATTCAGTTATTGATTGAAAATGCAATAAAGCACAATGTTGTATCTGTCGATAGACCTCTTCTTGTAGAGGTAAACATAACTTCAGAATGTATAGAAGTAACAAATAACATGCAACCGCGTCTTAATGTAGAAGAGAGTGGGCATGGATTGAGCAATCTGCAAAAACAGTATACATTATATGGTAAAGAAATAGAGGTTTCGAAGACTACAAGCCAGTTTGTTGTGAAAATTCCATATCTATAAAATAACATAGAAATTTCGCAGCTTGTCCTGTAAATAATGTAGTTCGTCGATAATCTCTTTAAAGTTAGGTTTATTTGTTATTCTTTTGTAGAAGAAATAGAAAGGTAACTTCTTAATCTGGATTTTATTTAAAAGTAAAAGCATACCAATTTTTCAGAGGTATCCCAGTTGTTACGTTATGGTTATATATTATTTCTTGCGAGAGCAATAAGGTGACACATTGATTATATCAATTATATTTATAAACAAAATGCGAGAGTTTAACGTAATTTAGCTATTAAAAGTTAGTCTTTTAATATCTTTGCGGCTCCGAAAGAATTTCTGACGATAGAATGACATCTAATTTTAATTACTATATGAGCAAGTTTTTTAGGCTAAGTTTTGGGTTTATCCTATTATTTTTATTGCCAATCTCGGCAATCGCACAAAACTATACTGTACAAGGCAAGATTGTAGACGAAAAGACAAAAGAGGCTCTTGCAGGAGTGCCTGTCGGAGTACTTGAAAAATCTGCAACGGGCGTTTTTACTAACAATAATGGTGAGTACAAGATCACTCTACCCAAGGGAAACTATTCTTTGATTGTTAGATACGTAGGTTATGAAGATAAAAAAGTGAAGATTTCTTTAACCAAAGATATTGTAGAGAATATATCTCTTGAATCGTCCTCTATCGATTTGAACGAAGTGGTAGTTTCATCGCGAAGAGTAGATGAGAATGTTGCAGGCGTACAAACCGGTGTTGAGAAAATGAGTATTCAGGAAATAAATCAATTACCTGTATTATTTGGTGAGCGTGATGTTGTAAAAGCTATACAATTGATGCCAGGTGTTAAATCGGCAGGAGAAGGCGGAACGGGTTTTTATGTTCGTGGAGGTAGTTCTGACCAGAATCTAGTGTTGCTTGACAATGTAGGTGTATATAATGCCTCTCACTTGATGGGTTTCTTCTCGGCGTTTAACTCAGATATGGTAAGAGATGTTACCTTATATAAAGGTGCTTTACCTGCACAATATGGCGAGCGTTTATCTTCGATTCTGGATGTTCAAATGCGTGATGGTGATAATCAAGACTATCATATGAGTGGAGGCTTAGGTCTTATTTCTTCTAAATTGAATGTGGAAGGTCCTATCAAAAAAGGAAAATCGAGCTTTGTAATAGGAGCTAGACGTACTTATGCTGATGTGATAGCTCGTGCATTGGGGTCGGAAGATATCAAGAATACAACCTTGTATTTTTATGACTTAAATATGAAGTTGAATTTTCAGCTTTCCGATAAAGACCGTTTGACATTTACAGGTTACTCGGGTAAAGATAAATTGGGAATATCTGATGTGGTTGATACAGACTGGGGTAATACGGTTGGGACTGTAAAGTGGACTCGTATAATGAATCACAAATGGAATTCTTCGACTGCTTTAATTTACAACAGATATGCATACAATGTAGCTGTGGATATGAATCAGGATTTGCGTATATCGTCTCTAATAAATGATTATGCATTGAAACAAGAGTTTTCTTTTCAACAGAGTCAAAAATCTACTTGGAAATTCGGACTTCATACAACCTATCATGATATGGCTCCCGGAAAATTCGATGTGTCGGAAGATAAAGGCGTTTCTAAACATTTGAAAAATAGATATACATGGGAAAATGGTATTTATGCATCAAACACACTTAAAGCTACTGATCGTCTCGAAATAATGTACGGACTTAGATTATCTGCATTTTCGGTTTTAGGTGCAGGCGATTTTTATAACTTAGATGATAATCATGAAGTTATTGATACTGTATCTTATAAAACGGGTGAGTTTGTGAAAACATACTTAAACTTAGAGCCTCGTGTATCTACTGCTTATAGGTTGAATGATGAGTCGTCGATAAAAGCAGCATATGCACGTACTACTCAAAGTATGCACTTGCTGTCTAACCCAACCTTTGCTTCACCTTTCGATCGTTGGGTATCAACATCTAACAATATAAAACCTCAGATTGCCGATCAGTTTACATTGGGATATTTCCGTAACTTTGCAAACAATCTTTTTGAATTTAGTGCAGAAGTGTACTATAAGGATATGAGAAATCAAATTGATTTTAAAGATAATGCAGATACATTTACGAATGATGATGTAGAGACAGAGCTTTTATTCGGAAAGGGTAGGGCTTATGGTATTGAGCTTATGTTTAAGAAACGTGTTGGACGATTGAGCGGATGGATTGGTTATACTTTATCAAAATCTGAGAAACAAATAGATGGTATCAACAATAATAAATGGTACGATGCTGTTCAAGACAGAACGCATGATATTTCGTTGGTGGCAGTGTATAATCTGAATGAGAAATGGACACTTTCGGGTGCTTGGATTTATTATACAGGAAATGCGGTTACTTATCCAAGTGGAAAATATCAGGTAGATGGTAAAGAGGTTGTATATTATACTGAAAGAAATGGTTACAGAGCTCCCGATTATCACCGTTTAGATTTAGGTGCTACTTGTGTATTGAAAAAAACAAAGAAATTCTACTCAGAACTAGCATTTAGTCTATACAATGCATATGGTCGCGAAAATGCTTACATGATTGAGTTTAGAACCAATGATGACGATCCTTCGAAATCTACGGCATATCAGTACTCCCTGTTCCGTTTTGTACCATCTGTTTCATGGAATTTCAAATTCTAAATTCCATACCTTCTTATAAATTTGATAAGTATATAATCATACTATTTTATAAATAAAAGTTCAAATAAAATATGAATATCAATAAATATATAACAATAATTGCAGCAGCAGTATCACTTTTTATGTTCACTTCTTGTGAGAAAGAAATAGAGGTTGATCTTCATTCTGCTGAACCAAAGCTGGTAATAGAAGGTCTTATTACACCCAATACATTGCCTACTGTTAGACTTACTATGTCGAAAGAGTTTAACTCCGATAATACATTCGATCCAGTTTTAGGAGCTATTGTTTCTGTATCGGACGATAAGGGTAATTCTGAAATTTTAGAGATTGATACTGATGGTATTTATAGAGCATCGTATATGTTGGGCGTTCCCGGACGTACTTACAATCTGAAAGTGAATGTTGAAGGACAAGAATATACTGCATCATCTACAATGTCTCCACATACTGTGAAGATCGATTCCACTACGTTGTATTATATTCCGTTGTTTAAATATCCATTTCCTATGATTCACTTTCAAGATCCTAAAGGATCGAAGAATTATTACAGAGAGCTGTTGTATATAAATGGCAAACGTAAGAAACTGGATGAGGATGCAACAGATACAGACGATCGTGAGGGTTTCTATATGAGCCGTATTATCCCTGCTTATAAAGAAAATGGCAGTGATGAAGATGCTATAAAGAAAGGCGATACTATTACCGTAGAGCATCAGTTGTTAGATAAAGGTGCATTTACTTTCTTTGAAACTTTGGGTAGAATAAGCTCTTCTCAAACTAATCCTACAAGTAATATTAAAGGTGGAGCTTTAGGATATTTTAGTGCATATACTTACGATCGTCAAACAATAATTGCCGATTGGACTGAATAAGGTTAATATCTCATTTTATACAAACAACCCCTTCAATTTTTTATTGCAAGGGGTTGCTTTTTTGATCAAAGTGTTATAACTTTGCACCCCAGATAAGGTTTTTCGCGCTGTATCCCAACATTAGGGAAGAGAATCGGGGATATATGCAAACCTTTTGTAAATTTTTGTTTTTACATGCCCTAATAGTTTAATGTAAAATTTAAATTATTTGAGTAATGAAGAAAAGTAGAATTTACTTAGGTCTTTTAGTTCTAGGTACAGCTTTTTGGGGAATCTCGTTCCCACTTGTTAAGGAAGGCATCTCTATCGTCCATCCATTTTCATTTTTAATGTATCGTTTCCTGCTTGCAGCACTGGTGTTGTCAATCTTGTTTTTTAAGCAATTGAAACAGATAAATTGGCAAACAATCAAATATGGTGTATGGGTAGGCATACCTCTGCTTTTGGCTATTTTATTACAAACAATTGGTTTGCAATATACATCGTCGGCCAATGCTTCTTTTATTTCGGGTATGGACGTATTGTTGATACCTATTCTTAAGTTTTGTGTATTTCGCAAATCTATTAAGCCCAAAACATGGCTTGCCTGTACGATGGCTTTAGCCGGTTTGTATGTAATTGCAATGGCTTCTGCCGGTAGTGGCTTCAATAGAGGCGATATGTATGCTGTAGGTGGTGCAATAGCCTTTGCGGCTTATGTGTTGATGGTTGGAAAATACAATAACAAGGTAGAAACTATATTGTTGGTTATTGTGCAATTATATACTTGTACAATAGTATATGCGGTGTTGGCTTTTGCTACTGTCGATTTTAGTCACATGGCTTTGCCTATGGATTGGAATGTATGGAAGGCAGTTCTGTTTACCGGAATTTTTGCAACAGCTTATATGTATGGGATACAAAATGTTTCTCAAAAATATATAGAAGAAGAAAAAGTAGCACTTACTTATCTATGCGAACCCGTTTTTGCAACATTAGCGGCTTATGTATTGATTAGCGAACCTATTACAATACGTACCATTATAGGAGGAGGTCTTATATTGCTATCAATGTTTATTTCAGAATATAGATTTAAATATATTCCGTTTTTAAGGACTGCCGATAAGGTACATTAATGACAAAAGGAGATGAGGCTAAGGTTATTTTCATTACAGAAATCAATGTTTTCCTTGAATCCCTTGATGCTGTTATAGATAAAGGCTTTAGTTTCATCTTTTTCTGTCTGAGCACGCCACAGCATATCTATTTGTGTATTGGTTAATATTACTTTTTGCAATTCGTTAGATAGTAAAAGTATTTCGTTCGGAGAGATTGCTCCGGCTAAAGGAAAGGTCGCAACATCGGGTAATCCTAAATCTGGAAAATTGTTGAGCAAAACTTCAGCGACAGTTGTTTCGATACCAAAATCGGACTTGAGATAACTATCTATCATTTCAGTCTCATTATCTAGCTCTATATCTTGGTTGTATGGTAATTGTGGTCCCAAAAAAGCGAAAATAGAAATGAGAGCATACCAGTAGGCATGTGCAGAATGTTTCTTATAAGGTTCCCCATGTATTATCTGTCTAAGAGCTTCTTTGGTTGATACCTGATTCTCTAGATCTTGACTTGCATAATTTTTAAACACTTCATTATCTTGAATCTTATCGAATAATAATGAATCGTGTGAATCAAAAACTTTTCTAACCTGTTCAATATCGGCGGCGAACGAAAATATACAGTATCCCATAATATAATTAAAGTTTGGCGTTAAAAAAGTATTCGATTTTTTGCTAAGGGATGCAATATATGAAATATATTATTGACAATGATTTAAAAAAATGCTATTTTTGAACATATTTATAAAGCATGTTTTATTGTTTTTTTTCTCATTTTCGGCTATTCTAAATGTCATAATGAAAGTTTGTTTTACCTTTGTAATGCGACAATAAATATATTTGAAATTAAATGAAAGTACTTAATGGATTACTTTAGAATTATCAAAAGTTTCTGGTTGTATACTTTCTTATAAATCAATGAGTCTGGTACCTTAATTAATTAACGAAACGATGAAGCAATATATAGATTTAGTACAGCGTGTTTTGACCGAAGGGGTTCGAAAAGAAGATAGAACCGGTACAGGTACTATCAGCGTATTTGGGCATCAAAGCCGTTATAATATGGCAGATGGTTTTCCGATGCTTACTACTAAAAAATTACATTTAAAATCTATCGTTTACGAACTACTGTGGTTTTTAGCGGGTGATACTAATGCTAAATATTTGCAGGATAATGGTGTACGTATCTGGAACGAATGGGCTGATGAGAATGGCGATCTTGGACATATCTATGGATTTCAATGGCGTTCGTGGCCAGATTATAGCGGAGGACATATCGATCAGATTACCGAGGTTGTAAACACAATCAAGAATAATCCCGATTCGCGTCGTATAATAGTAAGTGCTTGGAATGTAGCTGATATTCCTAACATGAATTTACCGCCTTGTCATGCATTCTTTCAGTTCTATGTAGCAGATGGTAAACTAAGTTTGCAATTGTATCAGCGTAGTGCTGATATTTTCTTGGGAGTACCTTTCAATATTGCATCTTATGCTTTGTTGCTCAAAATGATGGCTCAGGTTACTGGACTTGAAGCGGGAGATTTTGTGCATACTTTAGGAGATGCTCATATCTATACAAATCACATCGATCAGTTGAAAATGCAAATGGAACGCGAATTGCGTACTTTACCTCAAATGATTATCAACCCCGATGTAAAAAGTATATTCGATTTTAAATTCGAAGACTTCAAATTAGAAGGATACGATCCGCATCCACATATTAAAGGTGAGGTTGCTATATAATAGTATTAAGAGACAAATTTGAGGTGATCGGATTTGTCTCTTAATAAATTTGTAGTATATTTGCCATTGTGTAATAACTGTTTACGTTCGGAATGACTAATTATTTAACAAACATATCGGTGATTAATAATCTAAAATTTAACTATTTAGGTTTGCCTATGTGCGTCGAAATATTAGAGAGAGAGAGAGAGAGAGAGAGAGAGAGAGAGAGAGAGACTAGTAGGTAACACCCATTCCCATTCACAAAACATTTGTTTTCTTATTTTAGGCAGATTTTTCTGTCTTTCGCTGTTTTTGGCTCCCAATACGAGCAAATTTCCTAAAATACAATATTTCCCCAATAAATACAACAAGCATAGATTAGCTGGTCTGGGTTGTAGTGCAAGCATTTTGTTTTTTTTGTTGTCGTTCAAAAGCTTCACTGCAAAACATCTTTACCTATGGCATAGCTATGTACAGCAGTGGTGTGTAGTGATTACATGCTACTGCTTTTCTTATTCTTATACTGAAAATTTACTAACTAATTTATCACATACAACAATGAAAAGAATAATTCTATTACTTATCGTAATCGGTTTTTTCAGCCCCATCTATTCACAAGTAGGTATTAATACCAAAGCGCCACATGCAAGTGCAGCTCTTGATATCGTGAGTCCTGCCAACAATCAAGGAGTATTATTGCCTCGTATGGGTACTACAGCTAAAGAAGCCATCACCAATCCGGCAGCGGGATTGATAGTTTATGATACTGACAAGCAATGTCTGTCGCAAAATGTAGGAACAGAAGTCAGTCCTATCTGGATTTGCTTGGCTCAAAATCAGACAAGGTTCTTTTATATGCCTTCGGTAGCCATCAGTGCAAAAACTTTAGGGGTTGTGGCTACTCCATTGGATTTATACAATGAATATAAAAAGCAATTTGCAACGCCTATGGTAAAGAATACCAGTGCACCTGCCAATATACCTTATTTCCCTGTGGCTACCGATTTACACTATTATATCACTTATTACGATGCGAATGTTCTTAAAATAAATAATATAAGTAATGACGGGAAGGTTACTTACGAAATTATTAAAGTGGCCGACTATAACTCGTTTCTCAATGTTGTATTCGTCGTAAAATAAGTGCATTAAATATACTACAATGAAAAAGATAATATTCATACTATTACTAGTGTTTACTCAGCAAGCTTACTGCCAAAAAGAGGCTTACCATTGGTATTTTGGAACTAACACAGGGCTTGATTTTTCGAATACTCATACAGAATCAACCTCATTAGGAAATGTTTTAGGAGTACCAAGTACTGTGCAGGGTCCAGTAAGTACTTTCGAAGGTTGTTTTTCGATATCGGACAAGGATGGTAATTTTTTGTTTGCGTCTGATGGTATTACGGTATATAATAAAAACTTGGTTACTATGCAGAATGGTACAGGACTTTTGGGGCATCCATCCTCCACCAATTCGGGTATTGTAATTCCTGTGCCCGATAACCCTGCTTTATACTATATTATTACGGCTCCTGACCGAAATAATACAGCTCCGGGTCTTTGTTATTCAACAGTAAATATGTCTGCAGATGGAGGGTTGGGAGCAGTAGTATTAAAAAACGTATCTCTTACCTTCGGAAGTTCGGGGTACCCAATCACTCATGCTTACGAAAACCTAACGGCAATAGGACATGCCAATGGAAAAGATTATTGGGTAGTAAGTCGTGTGAGAAGTAAAATATTTGCGTGGCTGATAACTTCTGCCGGAATTAATGTTACTCCCGTGATTTCAGAAATTGGTATGGATTTGGGGATTCCAACAATTGCTCCTAGCAGTATTGGTGTAGGTACTACAAAGATATCACCTGATGGAAAACGTATTATTCATGCGGATTACAGATTTGATTCAAATCATTATCTGACAATAGGGAACTTTGACACTTCTACAGGTAAGGCTTCCAGTTTTCAGTTTGTTTCTACTTATCTTGAGAACCTATACAGTCTCGAATTTTCGCCTACAGGAAACTATCTTTATTTCACTGCAATTGAGAGAGGAAATAGAGGGCTTTATATCAAACCTATTAATAATATATCAGCTCCATTTACAAGAATTTTGCCGAATGCAAATATAGATAATGTGCAGCTTGGTCCAGATAATAGGATATATGCTATTGGAAATCAACAGTCTTCTTTATGGATTATTTTGGACCCGGATAATGGAGGTACTCAAATAGCCGAAGTTCCGAATAAATTTATCTCTCCTCGTTTGCCTCGCTTAGGATTGCCTCCGTTTATTACTTCTTTCTTTAATATCAAACCGATAAAAGGAAAAGAAATAGTCTGTGTTGGCAACAGTGCGGAATATTCGGTCGAGATTCCTTCTATTGGTAGTGGTACTCAGCAAATAGCGTATTTGGAATGGAACTTTGGTGATGGTACTCCCGTCGTAAAAGATTACAATATGAGTAGTTCCATCACGACTTATAAACAAAGCCATACTTATAATACTCAAGGAGTGTACACAATCAGAGTAACTCCTTATTTGGTTAATGGACTAGTCGAAAGCAGTAAAATAAATACTATCACAAATACTGTAGCCGAATGTAAAGTGGTTACCAATAGAATGATCCGATCCGATCTTCTTCCAAACTAAAATAGAATAATGATGAATAAAATAATATTACTTACACTAACTCTTTTGATTTCTAATCTCGCGTATTGCCAGATAGGGGTTGATACTGAAAATCCTCATAATAGTGCTATTTTAGAAGTTAGTAGTACCAATAGAGGAGTACTTTTGCCACGACTAACAACTCTAGATAAGGAAGCCATACCAGCACCATCAAATGGGCTTTTAGTATATGATACCGATAAACAATGTGTATCTCAAAACATAGGAACGGAAACCGATCCTCAATGGATGTGTTTGACCCAGAATGCAACACGTTTTTTTTATATGCCATCCATTAATATTCCAACTCCCAATTTGGGTGTAGTTGCAACGCCTTTAGATTTGTATGCTGAATATAAAAAGCAGTTTGATACTCCTCTCGGAAAGAACCCTACTGCCCCAAGTGTGATTCCACACTATGCTAATGCTAATCAGTTGCATTACTATATAACTTACTATGATACCAGTGTCTTGAAAATAAACAATATTACGGACGATGGAAAGATGACTTATTCGATCGTAAAAAAAGCAGATTATGATACGTATATGAATGTGGTTTTTGTAGTGAAATAACAGAAAATATTTTGTTATTCAGCTAGATTTATTTTATGAAAAAGGGACAGCTTATTTGTAAATAGACTACCTTTGATTATCGAAATCATATAGAGTATTGTTATTATGGAATTAGAAGATTGTCAAAGCGAGAAATTTGCTACTCGTATTATAGGTGCTAAGTTTAAAAAGGAAGACGCACATGGAGCTATAAGTATGCCTATCTATCGGAATGCCGCATTTGAATATCCTTCGTCGGAAGCTATTGCTAATGCTTTTCAGAATAAAACTGATAGCCACACTTATTCTCGAATATCTAACCCTACAGTCGAAAATCTGGAGTTGAGAATGAAAATTGCTTCGGGAGCCGAAAGTGTAATGGCTGTAAGTTCGGGCATGGCTTCAATATCCAATACATTTATGGCGCTGGCTTATGCAGGTAGTAATATTGTAACCTCGCCTCACTTATTTGGCAATACCTTTTCTTTATTTCAATTTACTCTAGCTGAATTTGGTGTAGAAGTTCGCTTCGTAAATACTGATAATCTGTCAGAAATAGAAGCAGCTATTGACGAAAACACATGTGCTTTCTTTTGCGAATTGATTACTAATCCTCACATGGAAATAGCTGATCTGCCTAAAATAGCGGCTGTAACTAAAGCCAAAGGTGTTCCTTTGATTGTAGATACTACTATTGTACCTTGGTGTGGATTTTCGGCAAAGAAACAAGGTGTAGATATAGAAGTTGTTTCTACTACCAAATATGTATCAGGAGGTGCAACCAGTGTGGGAGGTGCTATTCTTGATTATGGAACATTCGATTGGTCGAAAAATAAGAAGTTGGCAAAAGTAGTATCTAACAATACCTCTATGTCGGCTTTTATGTATAAAATAAAGCGTGAGATTGCCCGTAATATAGGAGCTTGTATGGACTCTGAAACAGCTTCTTTGCAGGCTTTAGGAATGGAGTCTCTCGAACTTCGTTTCGAGCGTATGTCTCAATCGGCTTATAATTTAGCGTTGTATCTTTCTGAAAACAGTAAAGTGAAAAGGGTAGGATATACCAAATTGGAAAGCTCTCCATATAAGAAAATTTCGGATCGATTATTTCCCTCTAATCCCGGAGCAATGTTGACGTTTAACTTGGCAACGAAAGAGGATTGTTATCGCTTTATGGACAGATTAAAAGTAATCCGCAGAGCTACCAATTTATTTGATAATAAAACTTTGATAATACATCCAGAATCAACAATTTATGGAACATTCACTCCTGAAATGAAGCAAGTGATGGGCATTGAAGATAATCTGTTGCGTTTGTCTGTTGGTATTGAAGATGTAGAAGATTTGAAAAAAGATATTCTACAAGCATTAGCTTTTTGAAGTGTATTAATTTGCACTTTTAATTATAAAATAAAAGCCCGATCATATTTAAATATGATC
>NZ_CVRU01000101.1 GCF_001261715.1 Dysgonomonas sp. HGC4
AATATTATTATACATTTGAAAAAGAACTTGTATGCTATATTAAATGATAATATACGATAATCTGAAATTATTAACTATTTCTTATTTTGCTATTAATTCTATCTATTGAATTAGTATGACTCTTATTTCTGATATTTAGTGATATTATGAAAGTGTTTTGGTTTTGTTACTATTTTTTTGATTTTGTAGAGAAGAGAGATTGACCGATACTTTGATAGTATGTCTAAATACATTAAGCTCTTATTTGTTTATGTTAAAAAAAACTTTTATTTGACTCTGAATATTAAATGTGAACCTTAAATATAAACCTTCTCTATGTTGCTATTGTGGAATTATAATTTTATTAAAATTAAATCAACTAGTGTATGAATGCATTAAGAAAAATGACAAATTCTTTGTCAAAGAAATGGCTGCTCTTGCTGTCTGTTTGCTTTTTTGCTTTAATATTGGGTACTCAACCCGTATTGGCTAATCCTGAGGGATCAAATACTTCTTTTGAGTTGCAACAAACAATTCAAAAAGTAGAAGGGGTGGTAAAAGACAATAAGGGAGAACCATTGGTGGGTGTGAGCGTGATTGTTAAAGGAACAACATCAGGAACTGTTACAGATATTGATGGGAGATATACCTTGAATATTAATACACCTAATCCTATTGTTGTATTTACTTATATTGGCTATAAACAACAATCGATTACGCCGACCAAAACAGTTTTGAATATTGTTATGGAAGAAGATTCTAAAATGATGTCTGAAGTTGTTGTGGTAGGGTATGGTCTTCAAAAGAAGGAAAACTTAACAGGTGCTGTATCTTCTGTAAGAGTTGATGAGACATTAGGTAGTCGTCCTATTGCTGATGTGGGACGAGGATTGCAAGGTGCAGTTCCCGGACTTACTATTACAATACCCAGTGGTGAGGTGGGATCTGATCCTACTATGAAGATTCGTGGACAAGTGGCATCATTGGTTCCGGGTTCATCATCTGCACCATTACTTCTTGTAGATAATGTGGAAGTTCCAAGTATACAAATGATAAACCCTGATGATATAGAATCTATATCTGTATTGAAAGATGCAGCATCAACTTCAATTTATGGTTCAAAAGCTGCATTTGGTGTTATATTAATCACTACGAAAAGAGGTGCAAAAACCGAATCGTTAACCGTTAGTTATTCGAATAACTTTGCATGGCAAAATGTTGCAAAGAAAATGGAAATGGCTGGTATTGATGGTATAGAGTATAGCTTATTAGCTATGGAGAGAGTGGGCGCATCTACTACTTCTGGTGTATTCTGGAAGATAGACAGAACTAGCTTTGAAAGATCAAAAGAATGGTTATCTCAATATGGAGGTTCAGTCAAAGCTACTGATCCACTAATTTATGGAAGAGATTGGTACAGACAAGGCTCTTCTAATATGGGAGTTCGCTTGTATGATCCTTATGAAACAATGGTGAGAGAGTGGTCTCCTGCTCAGACACATAATCTTTCGGTAAATGGTAGAAGTGGTAAAACCGGATATAATATAGGATTGGGATATTTACTTCAAAATGGTATGACAAAACCAGCTGAGCACGATGACTTTAAACGTTATAATGCTTCTGTAAATGTAACTACCGATATCAATAAGTATTTCAGTGTTAGAGCTGGTACAATTTATTCAGATCGTACAAAACGTTATCCAGGTTCGGCTTCTTCGACTTCCGATCCATGGTATTACATGTATCGTTGGGGTCCTATTTCTCCTGTTGGAGTTCAAGAGGATGGAGTGGATTTGAGAGAACCAGTTGCTGAAATTCGTAACACGAAAACTGCAAGTATTAGAAATATATACCACAATATAAATTTAGGAGCAACGGTTAATTTTACTAAGAACTGGGATTTTAAGTTCGATTATACATATGCTAATCAACAGGATATAACAAGTAGAGCTTTAGTTGATTTTACAGCAAGAGATTCTTGGGCTAGTATTGCTGCTCCGGTATTAAGAACAGATGGTCAAGGTAATCAAGTATATGTAAATACAGCAGGACAACAAGTGGCTAGTGATGCACCTGGAGCGATGCCTGCATACCAATTATCTTTGATTACATATAATCCTCCCGGAGGAGCAGGAAATACTCAAAATCACATCTATCGCAGATCAAGAAATACTGATGAAGGAATTATAAATGCCTATTCTACCTACAATTTAAAATTGGGAAGAGAAACCGAACATGTATTTAAATTTATGTTAGGTCTGAATAGGGTAACTAAAAAATATGCAGAGAACTGGACTCAAAAAACAGGATTACTTGATTTTTCTAATCCTCAATTCCCTTTAGCTACTGGTAATGTTACAGGTAGTGGCGAAGAGTATTGGGAAAGTCAGTTAGGATATTTTGGACGTATCAATTATGCGTATATGGATAAGTATCTATTAGAAGCTAATTTACGTTACGATGGATCTTCTAAATTTCCAACAGATTTGAGATGGAGATGGTTTCCTTCTTTCTCTGCCGGCTGGATATTAAGCAATGAGAAATTTATAGAATCGTTAAATTTAAATCCTGTTTTGAGTTTTACAAAATTCAGAGCATCATGGGGATCGGTAGGAGATCAGTCTGTACCTAACAACTTGTATGTACCTATCTTAACGAATTATACAACTACTTGGTTGAATGGTGATACACAGTTCGAATCGTTCCGTAATCCTTTAGCTGTTCAGTCAAATATTACATGGCAAAATATCGAGAATCTAAATCTTGGTCTTGATCTTAGATTTCTTAAAGATAAAATAGGTGTGTCTGTAGATTGGTTTCAACGTAAAACCAATAATATGATTATTCCGGGAGATGCTTTACCATATACATTTGGTACACCTGCGCCTCAAGGTAATTATGGTAACTTAAGAACAAGAGGTTGGGAAGTAGCAGTTGATTTTAATCACAGATTTTCAAATGGTCTATCAATAAATGGATTGGCTACCTTCTCTGATGCATCTACTTATATAACTCAAAATGCAGATCATTTACTTCCAATGGAAGACAGATCAATAGATGGACAATTTACAGGTAGACGCTATGGCGATATATATGGTTATAAAACGGATAGATTGTATCAGTGGGCTGATTTTGAAACGGATGGAAATGGTAATTTGTTAACAACTACTGTAAAAGTTGACGGAGTGGAAAGAACAGTTTATAAACTTAAAGGTGACAATCCTGTGTATCAGGCAAAGCTTGAAGGTGGTAACTTTAAATTTGGTCCTGGTGATGTCAAGTATGTTGATTTGAATGGAGACGGTGCAATAAACGATGGCTCAAGAACTGTTGGTGATATGGGTGACTTAACAGTCATCGGTAACTCAACTCCACGTTACGAATATGGATTCCGTTTTGGAGCAGATTTTAAAGGATTCGATATGTCGGTATTCTTCCAAGGAGTTGGAAAACGTGATGTTTGGGGTAATGGACCTTTGGCAATAGCAGGTTTTAACTCCAATGACGGAGCCATGGCTCAGGCTATAGCAGGCGATTTCTGGACAGAAGACCGTACTGATGCATTTTATCCTCGTGCTTTTAATTTAGCGGGAAGTTCAAGCATATATAATATGCAACAACAATCGCGCTATTTGTTAAATATGGCTTATTTGAGAATGAAGAATCTAACGTTTGGGTATTCAATACCTACACCTACACTTAAAAAGTTGTACTTGACAAAAGCACGTTTTTATGTTTCATTTGAAAATTTAGTGACTTTTGATAAATTAAGAGGCTTGCCTATCGATCCGGAAGCAGTTGCAGGATACTCAATGTTCAATGAGACTAACTATAACGGAGGTCGTACGGGAGCAGGTATTCCAACATTCAAAACAGCTTCATTTGGGATTCAACTAAGTTTCTAACTCTAAACTATAAATACAATGAAAACTAAGATAATATTATTTACCTCAATCGTCTTTATACTTTTTTCGAGTTGCGAAGACGTACTTGATCGACCTCAATTGTCGTCGGCAAATGATGATACTTATTGGGTTAATGAAAATAATGTTCGTCTCTTTATGAACGAATATTATCCCTACCTCTTTGTAGGATATAATGTTAACTGGGGAGTAAATTATACGCCAATCACGGGGTATACCTTTAGTGATGATGTGATGACTGCTGCTAAACAAAAGAATTTTGATGTTTCGATACCTGCTTCTGTTGGCTCTAGCGCACCGCCTACATCTACTACTTATACTGATTTTCCTGCTTGGTTGGCTAATTATACTGGTCCGACATGGAATTTCTATTGGGTGCGTAAATCGAACTTGATGATTGATCGTGTTGAAAGCAGAATGTCTACGATTCTTAATGAGGAACAAAAAGCACATTGGATAGGTGTTGCTAAATTTTTCAGATCAATGTATTATTCAACATTAGTACAAACATTTGGTGACGTACCCTATTATGACCGTCTTATATTAGACAATGAACTGGATGAGTTATATAAAGACAGAACCCCAAGAGATGTGGTAATGGATGCAGTTTATGATGATTTTAAATATGCTTTGGAGAATGTTCGCGTAAATGATGGTGAGCAATCAGTAAACCGATATATTGTAGCTGGTTATGCAAGTCGATTGATGTTGATAGAAGGTACTTGGCAAAAATATCATTACAACAATACTGCCAGAGCTCAGAAATTTTTACAATTTGCTAAAGAAGCATCTGAATTTTTGATGAATAGCGGCAAGTATGATATTGTAACAGATTTCCGCAGCTTGTTTGGTTCAGAAGATTTGAAAGGCAATAAAGATTGTATATTGTTCCGTCATTATAGCAGTGCTAAATTGGTAACACATTCGGTTGCATCAAATTCTAATTTGAATGAGTCTATGGCAATAGGAGCAAACCTTGCATTGTTAAAAGCATTTACATGTAGTGATGGTAAGACTTGGCAAAATTCAACATTAAGCAATGCCAATAAATTTGATCTAGCCAATCTGGTTAAAACCCGTGACCCTCGCTTCGAAGCTACATTCTTTTATAAGCCAAGAATGCAAGCGGTGAGTTCTGCTATTTATGCTACTAAGTTTATTAGTAGAGAAGGTACAAGCTACGAAGGAGTTAATCTTCCCGCTAAGTTTACTTCAACTAATAATACCAATGATTATCCAGTTATCCGTTATTCGGAAATACTTCTGAATTGGATTGAAGCTAAAGCCGAACTAGCCACTTTAGGTGGTGCAGCCGTTACACAACCGGATATTAATCTATCAATAAATAAAATACGAAACAGACCTTTGGATGCAGAAGCTATTGCTAGAGGTGTAAGTAAAACTAAAGCAATGGAGTTGACTGCTATTACTGACTCTTATGATCCTGCTCGTGATTCAGATGTACCTCCTTTGATTTGGGAGATACGCCGCGAACGCCGTATGGAATTTTTCTTGGAGCATTCGCGTATTGCAGACCTTAGACGTTGGAAAAAAATAGGATATATGAATGGAACTACACATCCTGATATTCTGAAAAGTATATGGATAGATATTCCTGCTGAATTACCTGGTTTGTTGACTGCAAGTAATAAAGGTAAAGTGTCTGTTATAAAAGAAAATGGAACACGCGTTATTTATGATGGAACTAATAACAGCGATATGGTAGGATATTTTAGTCCTGCGGGAGTTGTAGATAGAGATCCGTTCGAAAATATAGCAGGTGTGAATGTTTACTTGGCTCCGGTTGGACTAAATCAAATAACCGATTATGAGACAAGAGGATATACTCTTAAACAAACAAGAGGATGGGGTGAATAATCCTAAACACAAATAGAAGAAGCTCTTCTTTGTAATATTTATGAAGAAGAGCTCTTACTAAAAGATTACTTTATAAGATAGGTCTTAGACCTTCAACTTAAAAGCCTATTATCAATGAAAAAGACCATAAGCTTATTACTAATACTATGTAGTTTTGTAACCTATTTATCTGCTCAGGCAAATAAAAGAGCTTTGCGTGGATTGTGGGTAGCTACCGTAGATAATATTGACTGGCCTACAAAACGAGGGCTTCCTATTGAAACGCAACAAGAAGAGATGGTTACGTTATTGGATAAGATGCAATCGTGCAATATGAATACGGTCATTTTTCAAATACGACCAACTGCTGATGCCTTTTATAAATCGAAGTTTGAGCCATCGAGCTATTGGTTAACTGGAGAGCAAGGGAAAGATATGGGATATGATCCTCTACAATTTGTAGTTAATGAATGCCACAAAAGAGGGATGTATCTACATGTTTGGTTGAATCCATATCGTGTAAATTACGATACTGCGGTTAATAATAGTTATGCAAAAGATCATATTCTGAATAAACATCCCGAGTGGATTATTAACTATGGTAAAGCCAAGTATTTTAATCCTGGATTGGATGAAGTACGTCAATTTACCTGCAAAGTAGTAAAAGATATAGTTGGTAATTATGATATTGACGCTATTCATATGGATGACTACTTCTATCCTTATAAAATAGCAGGTGAAGAGTTTCCCGATTCATTAACCTTTGTACAACATCCTCGTGGATTTACGGATAAAGGTGATTGGAGAAGAAATAATGTAAACCTTATTATCAAGGAAGTGAATGAGGCTATCAAAGAAGAAAAACCTTGGGTAGAATTTGGTATCTCTCCATTTGCTATCTGGCGAAATAAGACAGAAGATCCGAGAGGTTCAGAGACTAAGGCTATGAGTAACTATGACGGTTTGTATGCTGATATACTGCTTTGGCAAGAAAAAGGATGGATAGATTATGTGCTGCCTCAATTATATTTTAATATAGGATATCCTATTGCCGATTATGCAATATTAGCCGATTGGTGGTCTAAATATAACTATGGTGCTAATGTATATGCGGGTTTAGCTCCTTATCGAGTGTCTAAAACCGCAAAACAAAAAGAATGGCATAATCCTAAACAACTGGTTAAGCAGATTCGTCGAAATATGAGTGATCCTAATTTACAGGGAGAAATATATTTCAGTGCAAAATCGTTCTTTAATCCTGAATATAATATTCCGAAGTTGGTTAGAAATGAGTATAAGACATTGACAATTTCACCAGAGAATAATAGAATTGAAAGAATAGAACCTCAAAATCCTCAGAATGTATCTATGAAATTGGAGCAAGATAAGTATCTGCATTTAAGATGGGATAGGGGAGACAATGCAAAACGTTTTGTAATATACAAGTTCAAGAAAGGCGAGCCAGTTAATAAAAATAATGCTGAATATATTGTTACTGTAACTGGTTTAACGGAAGTGACATTACCTTATAAGGATAATAAGGATTTGAAAAAATATCGTTATGGTATAACCAGTTTGAGTCCTACTCATGCCGAAAGTGCAATTGTTTACTTTGAATAACATATATTAGATTACTTATCTGTCAAATTAATAGAACCATGAAAATAATCAAGATTGTTATCATCTTATTTTTTAGTAGTATTTTACAAGTATATTCGCAGTCTGCGGAGGTATTGGTAGGAGCCGAATCTACTAAAGAATACTTTCCCTTGTTGAAAGGAAAACGGATAGCCGTTATGTCTAATCACACAGGTATGGTTGGTAATGAACATTTGGTTGATCTTTTGGTAAAGAGTAAATTCAATGTGGTCGCCATATTTTCGCCCGAACATGGTTTCAGGGGCAATGCAGATGCAGGCGAGCATGTCTCAAGTTCGGTAGATGAAAAAACAGGTGTACCCATTCGCTCATTGTACGATGGAGATGCAGGTAAACCGAGTAAAGAATCTATGGATCTTTTTGATGTTATGATTATTGATATTCAGGATGTCGGCTTGCGTTTTTATACCTATTATATTACAATGGCTAAGTTGATGGACGCCTGTGCAGAATATAATAAGAAAATGATTGTTTTGGACAGACCTAATCCCAACGGGCATTATGTGGATGGACCGATATTAGATATGAAACACAAATCGGGGGTAGGTTGGCTTCCTATTCCGGTGGTACATGGAATGACATTGGCTGAATTGGCTCTCATGATAAATGGTGAAGGATGGTTACCCGAGTCGCGAATATGCGATGTAGCGGTGATTAAGTGTAAGAATTATACACATCAAACTCTGTATCAATTGCCGATAGCTCCGTCTCCAAATCTTCCGACTATGAAGTCTATCTATTTATATCCTTCTACTTGTTTGTTTGAGGCTACACCTGTAAGTTTGGGGCGTGGTACTTCCTTTCCTTTCCAAGTGTACGGGCATCCCAATATGAAAGGCTATAGCTTTTCGTTTACACCGAGAAGTATTGAGGGGGCAAAAAATCCTCCACAGTTAAACAGGCTGTGTTATGGTGTGGATTTGAGGAGTGTATCGGATGAAGAAATTTTTAAAAATGGTTTTGATTTATCATATGTTATAGATGCTTATAAAAATCTTAATTTAGATGATCATTTTTTTCGTCCATTCTTCGAAAAGTTGGTAGGTGTTGACTACATTCGAAAAATGATAATAGAGGGGAAATCAGCTCAGGAAATTAAAGCAATGTGGCAGGATGATGTTACTAAGTTTAAGAAACAACGAGCTCCATATTTATTGTATGAAGAATAAAGGTTGTAGACCTTTGATGTAGTAGGGGAAGCTTTATATATTCAGCCAGAGAAAGCATTATATAGGTTTGTTCTTGCAACAAGAAACAGATCATTAAATATTTTTAGATAAAACAACTATGGATCCTATATTAGTACTACTAACTATTGCCTCTTATTTTGTTGTCCTTTTTGGTATATCCTATGTTACAGGACGTAGAGCCGATAATCAGGGCTTCTTTGTAGGCAATCGAAAATCGTCGTGGTATGTTGTTGCTTTTGCAATGATCGGATCGGCTATTTCGGGAGTCACCTTTGTGTCTGTACCGGGAATGGTGGCAACAAGTGGCTTTGCATATCTGCAAATGGTAATGGGGTTTGTAGTGGGGCAATTGATTATTGCATTTGTATTGATACCTCTTTTCTATAAGATGAATCTGACTTCTATTTACGAATATCTTGAAACTCGATTCGGCATATCAACTTATAAAACGGGAGCATGGTTTTTCTTTATATCCAAAATGTTGGGTGCTGCCGTGCGTCTGTTTTTGGTTTGTCTGGTATTACAGTTTTTAGTATTCGAACCTTTTGGGCTATCCTTTTTTATAAATGTAATATTTACAGTGGGACTTGTATGGCTTTATACGTTTAGAGGTGGAGTGAAATCGTTGATATGGACAGATTCGCTGAAAACTTTCTGTCTTATATTTTCGGTTGGATTGTGTATTTACTATATCGCCTCTAATTTAGGACTCAACTTTTCGAGCACATTGTCTACGATCTACGATCACGATTACTCTAAAATATTCTTTTTTGATGATGTAAACGATAAGCGTTTCTTTTTCAAACAATTTCTTGCAGGAATATTTACGGTGATTGCCACAACGGGGCTCGATCAGGATATGATGCAAAAGACTTTGAGTTGTAAGAATTACAAGGATTCTCAAAAGAATATGGTTACTAGCGGAGTGTTACAGCTCTTTATTATTCTTCTGTTTCTTATGTTGGGTGTTCTGCTTTATACATTTGCAGCACAAAATAATGTGCCTTTACCTACCAAGAGTGATGAGTTGTTCCCCATGTTGGCAACGAAAGGATATTTCCCCATTATTGTAGGAGTATTGTTTGTGATAGGTCTTATATCGGCTGCTTATGCTGCAGCGGGGTCGGCACTCACCGCACTTACTACTTCATTTACGGTGGATATACTGGAAAGTCCGAAGACGAAAACCGAGGAAGAAGTAGCCAAAATCCGTAAAAAAGTACATGTGGGTATGGCAGCTGTGATGGGTATTGTAATCATTATAATTAATGTCTTAAATAATACCTCTGTTATAGATGCTGTTTATATTCTTGCCAGTTATACATACGGACCTATTTTAGGACTCTTTGTATTTGGTATTTTGACGAAGAAAGCGGTAAAGGACAAATTCATTCCACTTGTAGCAATCGTGGCACCAATACTTTGTTTTATTATCGATAAAAACTCGAAAGAGTGGTTCAATGGATATCAGTTTAGTTACGAACTTCTGATAATGAATGCTTTCTTTACGTTTATAGGACTCCTGTTATTAGTAAGAAAAAAAGAGAATATGATATAAGTAGAGGTGTATAATATATACTTCTACAACTAAGAAATAATAAATTTTGTATTACATAATTTCAAAAAAATATGAAAGTAAATATTAATTGCTTTATTCCATTTCAAAGTGCAAATCAAGTAAAAGAGACTGTTGAAACTTTGAAAGCATCACAGCTGGTAAATAAAATCTATTTACTGACCGATAACGATTGTAAAGATAAAGTAGAG
>NZ_CVRU01000102.1 GCF_001261715.1 Dysgonomonas sp. HGC4
GTATGTAAATCCTAATCTAAGAATGAGAGTACCCATGTAATAGTATAGCTAAAATAATAAAAAAACTGCTATTTAATGTAATATATGTTATTTTGGATAATCGCAAATATCTTTATATATTTGCCGCTTATAATAGATTTTATATATTATAGGTTGATGAACGACGACAATGACAACAGTAACAACATTAACATTTTATAGAAAGTGAACTTATGAGCAATAGTTAAATAGTTCACTGCTCAGTCTTATCCTTTTGTGTTAATAACAAAAAGATTAGTTAGATTTTATCTAATATAATCGATGTGATAAACAAATTATAAATTCAGTATACTCTTGAATAGATATTCCTATGTCTTTTTTTAATGACTGTAGATTGACCTAAGTGTTAATCTGGTTTTATCAGTATTGCTAAATTTTCGAAAACGAAATTTTGCGATATAGTTCAATACGTATTGATGTTTTTGTAAATGCACTGAAAATAAAATACTTAAAACAATAAAATGATACTTCAAACTTTATTACTTTAACAATTTATGAATAAGATACTATTACTACTATTAGTATTGATGCCTTTGTGCATGCAAGCACAGGTAACTATCGGAGTTGGAGAAGCAGCCAACAACAGTGCTTTATTAGAATTAAGAGAAAATACAGATGGAACATCCAACAGAGGCTTACTTTTACCTCGGGTTAAATTATCGTCACTAACACTTGCCTCTCCATTGCCGACACACGTAAATGGAATGACTGTTTTTAATATTGATGGAACTAATATTCCTGAAGGATTATATTACAACGATGGTACACGTTGGATTCAGATGGTACCTCAAAACTCAATCTTTTTTTATGCTCCTTCCATAGTATTACCTACTTCTGTGGATGACCCTGCTTATAATAAGGCTACAGAAACTTTTACCGTTGATATGTATAACGTCTATAAGAGCCAGTTCGAGATGAGCGATGCTCTGAGTTCAGCAAAAAGTCCTTTAGCTGGAGCTTTGCCGGTTCTTAAAAACAATGAGCTTGATTATTTTGTCACCTACTACGACAATAAGGTTTTCACCAGCTTGGCTATATCCAATATTGGTGTGCTTACTTATAAAATGGCATCAGGATTTACTATTACAGCAAATACATTCATAAATATAGTGTTCAAAGTGCGATAAAACGATCGCTTATATTATCTAAAAACAACACACATAAAAATGAAAATGAATAAGCTACTGTTATTTTTTGCTATACTCTTTTTCTCTTCTCTCTCAGCTTTTAGCGCCAATTATTATTGGGTGGGAGGTTCGGGTAACTGGTCGGATATCAATCACTGGCGAACGTCTTCGGGCGGAGCGGGTATACCAGGTGTAGTACCGGGACCTACTGATGATGTGTTTTTTGATGCCAATTCGGGATTTACCCTTTCTTCTAAAACTATAGCGCTCAATGTGCCTGCTAATTGCCGCAATATTACTTTTGCAGGAGCAGCTATTCCACCGCTTTTAACTTATTCGAGTACTACTGCAAATGCATTAAATATATATGGCTCGTCTGTATGGCAGGCGGGTATGACAGTGAGTGTAAACCAGATTAACTATCAAGATACAGGTATACCTAAAACTATTACAAGTAATGGTGTTACATCGGGAAGTAATGTCTATTTATTCGAAACTAGTTCCGTTTCACTTGTAGATAATTTTAAAATTAGCACTAATTTAATTATAAATGCCGGAATCTTTAATACCAATAATAATCGAATAGACGTTGGTTATTATTTTCATGCCACTCAAAGCTCTACTCCCAAGACTCTTAATCTGGGGAGTTCCGATATTTACATTAATTCTTATTATATGTATATGAACTCGGCGTCTATTACACTCAATGCAGGTACTTCTACTATTCATTTCATGGGTACCACAGCATATCTTTATCCTTACGAGGGTCAGGTATATTATAATGTTGTTTTTGAAAACGAGGCTTCCTCCACTTCATGTATTCAATCTGGTGGTACAGCTACTAAAAATATTAATTTTAACCGAGTCGAATTTAAAGGAGATGGGCTTATCTATGGCTATAACACCTTTAAGGAAATGATCTTCTCTCCAGGTAAAACCTACCTGTTGGGTAATAATGTAACTCAGACAATTACGGGTTCATTGTCAGCCGAATCAGAATGTGTAGGGTGGCTTCCTATCCAATCGTCTACAGCCGGAAGCCCAGCTAATCTGTCTATGCCTACTGGTGCAGAGGTAAAAGTCTCAGGTGCTGTATTGACTGATATCAAAGCCTCAGGTGGCGCTACTTTTACTGCTAATAACTCAATAGATAATGGAGGTAACACTGGTTGGAACTTTATAGCTTCTGCTTCTTCCGATTTGTATTGGGTAGGGGGAACGGGCGTCTGGAACGACCCTGCCCACTGGTCTCTCACTTCGGGTGGTGTAGGCGGAGCCTGTGTACCTTCTCCTAGTAGTAATGTGTTTTTTGATGCCAATTCGGGCTTTACCTCCGCTTCTAAGACCATAACGGTCAATGGGACTGCCTATTGTCGCAACATTACATTTTCGGGAGCAGCCGTTCCTCCTACTGTAACCTATACAGGTACAGCTTCATTAAATATATACGGTTCGTCAGTTTGGCAACAGGATATGATATTTGGTGTGTATACCATTAATTACAAAGATACAGGTGTACCTAAAACAATTACCAGCAATGGAGTTTCAAGTCTAGGGAATAATGTATACTTCTATGAAACCTCTTCTATTTCTCTCACTGATAACTATAAAGTGGATGGCACTTTGTATTTATATGCGGGGACTTTTAATACGAATAATAATCGAGTTGAGATTGGTTATGCATTTTATGGGGATAGAGGCACTAGTCCTAGAACTCTTAATCTGGGTAGTTCGGAAGTATATATAAGTAATTATTGGTATTCAAACGTTGCTCTTTTAACGTTAAATGCAGGTACTTCGCATATTCATTTCAAGAATACCACTGCAATTCTTTATCCTGCTGCAGGTCAGGTGTATAATGATGTTACTTTCGAACATCCCCTTGCCTCAACAGCATCTCTAGCTTACGCTGGTTTAGCTACTAATAATGTTAGATATAATCGCGTAGAATTTAAGGGTCTTGGAGCCATCTCTGGGCATAATACTTTTAAAGATCTGATATTTGCTCCGGGTAAAAACTATACCATGCAAAGTGCATCTAATCAAGCGTATACTCAGACGATTACAGGCGTTTTTTCTGTAGAGTCAGATTGCTTGGGCTGGGCAGCTATACAATCGACTACCGCTGGGTATGCTGCTGTTGTATCTATGCCCGTTGGTGCTTTACCTAAAGTATCTGGAGTTATGATGAAAGATATTAAAGCCATTGGTGGAGCCTCTTTTGTCGCTAGTAATTCAATAGACAATGGAGGTAATACAGGGTGGAATTTTGCGACATCGGCCTCACCTGATTTGTATTGGGTAGGTGGTAGTGGTGTATGGAACGATGCCAGCCATTGGTCGTTTACTTCCGGAGGTCAGGGTGGAGCTTGTGTTCCCTCACCCAATAGTAATGTGTTTTTTGATGCTGGTTCGGGCTTTACGTCTGCCTCTAAAACTGTAACTATAGAGGCAACTGCCTATTGTCGCAATATTACATGTGCAGGTGCAGTTACTCCACCAACTTTAACATCGACTAGTTCCACTAGTATTTCGTTCAACATATATGGCTCCTCAGTTTGGCAGTCGGGTATGACAATGAGTGTTTATATTGTAAACTACCAGAATACAGGAATACCTAAAACAATTACCAGTAATGGTGTTAAAACCGGTACATATAATGTATATATATATGAAACCTCTTCAATTTCATTGGTGGATGAGCTTAAATTAGGTGCTACTTTATCTATAAATGCAGGTGTTTTTAATACCAATAATAACAGGGTTGAGGGAACTAGTTTTTATATTAATTCAGGTATTGTAGCCCGAACCCTTAATCTGGGTAGTTCCGATATATATTTTACATCAAGTGTTCTATTAAATAGTCAGTATTTAACTGTTAATGCAGGTACTTCACATATTCACCTAACGGGTTCTTCAGGTAATCTTAGTGTGTACGCCGGACAAATATATAACAATGTTACGTTCGAAAATGCAAGTCCTTCTGGTGCAACTCTACAAAGTACTGGTACATCGGTTGGAAAAGAGGTGCAATTTAATCGTGTAGAGTTTAAGGGCACAGTTGGTTCTCTCTCCGGGCATAATATGTTTAACCAATTATTTTTAACCGCAGGTGGTACATATACATTGTCGGTAGGAGGGGATATTCAGACTGTTAAAGAAAGATTGACCATGTCGGGGAATACCTGTCTGATATTGTTTGTGAAAAGTAGTACATCAGGTACACAGGCAAATTTAAAATTATTGGGAGGTCGTAGTGACTTTAACTTTGTCAACATAAAAGATATCAATGCAACAGGGGGGATGACGCTTCATTTCAGAGATAAAAGTACAGTTGCCGGTCAGAATAATACCAATATAACTTATGATGCCTATAACTCAGGAGAGTTTAATGGTTTTCCTTCCGACTGGACTTGTCACTTTATAGATGCTGATGTTCCTGCAAGCTATACTCTTACAGCAGATGGATTCTTTGGTACAGAGTACACGGAGTATGTATGGACAAAAATAGGAGACCCAAATTTTACTGGTACAATAAGTACAGCTTCATTTATTGACTTGCGTACATTTGGCTATGGTACCTATAGGGTGCAGGTTAAGTACAATGCTACTTGTATTGTAACAGGTACAGTTTTAGTCGTAAAAAGAACCGATTCGGTAGATGCTGGTGTTCAACCAAGTAAGGTTTGTCAGTTACCGGTAAATACATTAGCTAATGTAAGTGTAAATGGCGAAAATATAAAATGGTATGCCACAGCTGTTTCAGCAGGAGTTTTGCCCTTAACGACTGTTTTGGTTGATGGAGCTACTTATTATGTGACGCAAACAAAAAATAACTGCGAAAGTGGACGTGTACCAATCACTATAAAAATTGGCGATTGTACAAATGTGTATGTAAATCCTAACTTAAGGATGAGAGTACCCATGTAATATAAATGCAGCTATAACTATAAGAAACCCCGAAAGCAATATATTGGCTTTCGGGGTTTTTCTGTATTGTGAATAAAGTAAACGTAGAGTTACTCAAACAATTTCATTAAATCGAGTTCAGACCAATAGATGTGAGTATAGCCTGCAATTGTATTCTTATATCTTATAAGTTTGGTATCCACCTCAGTTCCTTTAGCATTATGTATTTGGGTTACAGTAGACGTATTGTTGTGGGGGTCTTCTACTTTCGAATAATGAAATTCGTGACCTTTGATACATTGCCCCTTGTAAGTGAAAGATCTGTATCCCAGTTTTAATCTCATGTGTTGCATGGTGGCAGTTTGCTTAAGAATGTCAACCATAGGATATTCAATACCCTCCTTGTCTGCAATCGAAGTACAGAGATACATCATACCACCACATTCGGCTATCAATTTACCCTCGTTTTCTATATATGATCTGATACTTTCGAGCATTGATGTATTACTACTCAATTCCTTCAAATATAATTCGGGATAGCCTCCCGGTAGATATACCAAATCAGAATTTAGAGGTAGTTCTTTATCTTTTATAGGGCTAAAAAATGAAACATTGCCTAGTTTTTTCAGATGCTCAATATTCTCGTGGTAGATGAAATTAAAAGCTTCGTCATAAGCCACAGCAATATTTAGATTACCTTTTGCTTTTTCTTCTTCTTCTTTCGAGGCGTTGGTTATTTTATTGGTCGCAGTAATTTCGAGTAGACGATCAACGTTTATGTGTTTTTCGATAAGTGCAGCCACCTTGTTGGCAAACTCATCAAATATAAATTCCTTTTCGATATTTAATCCCAAGTGACGCGATGGGATTTCAACATTCGTATCCTTCGGTAAATACCCTAAAGCCTCTAGTCCTACATCTTCACAAGCATCTTTCAGATAACTGTAATGACTATCGGAAGCTACAAAGTTAAAGATGACACCTACTACATTTATATTCTTATAGAAGTTCTTGAAACCAAAGAGTAGAGCAGCGGCAGAGTAAGCCATCGATTTAGCATTGATAACGAGCACAACAGGTATATCTAGCAATTCAGCTATCTGGGCACTGCTTCCCTGCATGCGGTTATAGCCGTCATATAAGCCCATGACGCCCTCAACAATACAAGCATCTTTGTTGGTTGCATACTTCGAATAGAGCGATTCTACATGATGCGTGGAGGCAAGAAATACATCGAGATTAATAGAGTGATTACCCGAAGCCATGTCGTGGTACTTAGTATCAATATAATCAGGACCACATTTAAATGGTTGAGTTTTGAGTCCTCTATTTTTCAATGCTCTCAAAAGACCCAGAGTAAGGGTGGTTTTGCCCGAACCGGAGGTTGTAGCCGATATAAGGAAACGAGAAGTCTTATCCATATATAAGTAATTGTGAATATTTAAAGTTTTATCTCGCTGTAATACTGTTGTTTACAGCTAAAAAATTTATGGCTTTATAATTATTATTGTATTGCAAAAATATAAAATTTACATCATAAGCTGTATCTATGATGTTATTTGTTTTATTTATTTTTCTGAATACCGTTTATTTAAAATAGATTAAAAGTATCTTTGCGGTCGTTAAGGTGATGCTGTGAGACACTCGTCTCTCGCATTTAAAAGGGAATTCGGTCAGAATCCGAAACAGTGCCCGCTACTGTGAACTCTTTAAAATTTTGAACAATTCTTTTGCCACTGTTCTACAGCATGAATGGGAAGGCGTTCAAAATAGAGTGAGTCAGGAAACCTGCCTAACAAACCAGTTATTTATATATTCTCGGGGTCAAGAATATTATTATAAACAATTTATTTTCATTTTATAATGAGAAAGAAGCTATTGCTAACAGCACTTGGGTGTTGTATAGTAAGTCTTGCGTTTGCTCAGATGACCTTGAAAGGAAAAGTTCTTGATGAAGAAGGTCAGCCTGTATTGTGTGCAACGGTTCGTTTGGAGAGAACTACAATCGGTGTAGTAACTAACGATCAGGGCGAATTTATGTTTAAAGATGTGCCCAATGGAGAGTATGTGATGCGGACGAGTCGGATGGATTTTGAGACTCAGAAGCAAAACGTAAACCAATCGGATGACAAAATGGTTATCCAATTAAAGAAATCTTACTTAAATCTAAATGAGGTAGTTGTTACCGGAACCGGAACTTATCACCGGTTAAAAGACACACCCGTACCTGTTGAAGTGATTACTGCTAAGGAGATCAGTAATACAGGAACTCTCAATTTCGAAGATGCTTTGGCTGCTCTGTCTACTTCTATTGCAACCAAAGGAGCTTACAACATTGTAATGAATGGTCTTAGAAATAAGCAAATTCTTATTCTAGTTGACGGTAAACGTTTGGCCGGAGACGTGGGTGGCGATAACGATCTGGAACGTATTGATATGAGTAATATCAAGCGTGTAGAAGTTGTAAAAGGAGGAGCTTCCTCTCTATATGGTTCGGAGGCTATGGGTGGTGTAATTAATATTATAACCAATACTCCACAAAGTACTGTAGATGTTGTATCTGCAACACGAGTTTCTAAGTATGGACAATTCAACCAGAATACCAACCTAGGGTTTAAAGTAGGCAAGCTGTCTTCTCAAACTACCTATCAACGCCGACAAACCGAAGGGTGGCAATTGAGTCCGTATGAGATTAAATCTCTGAGTAAACCTACTCGCGATACCTTAGTAGAAACAGGTAAGCAGGCTATGGCAGCTTACAAATCGAATACCGTATCTCAGAAGTTTATGTATAATCCGACCAAGAAATCGTCGATTTATACCAAAGGAGTTTATTTCGATAAAAAAACCGATCGTCCTTATGCTGACTATGCATACGATATGTTTTACAAAGATTACAACTTTGCTCTAGGAGGAGATTATCATTTCAGAAAACACGTCAATTACATCACATTCGATTCCTATTTCGATAACTACGAGTATTATAAAGATTACTTGAAGAAATCAGGAAAGTTTGAAGCCGGAGATCGTGACCTTACCAAGCGTCAACGTCTTTTCAATACCACGATAAAAGGCGTATTCAGCCTCGGTGAAAATCATAAATTAAATACGGGACTCGATTTCATGAACGAGTATATGAAAAATCCCGAAAGTCTAGCAGAGTCCAAATCGGCATATACAATGGCATTTTATGCTCAGGATGAAATCAAGGTAATAGAGCGTTTATCGGTTGTTGCCGGATTTCGTTTGCTGCATCACGAAACATTCAAAAATAAATTCAATCCAAAAGTTTCGGCTATGTATGCTTTAGATCATTTCAATTTCAGAGCATCCTATGCCGCAGGATTCAGAGCCCCCAATCTGCAAGAGTTGTATTACGATAAAATATCGGGAAGCATGGTTAGTCAGGGAAATACAAATCTGAAACCTGAAAGATCTAATTACTACTCTCTTAATACCGAGTATATAAGCGATCATTTTACCCTTTCGATAACAGGTTATATCAATAATATAAAAGATATTATCGACAGACAAGTGCAACCTCTCACTCCCGAAGATGAGGCAGGCGGTATTAAAACCCGTTATATGTACAACAATGTATCTAAGGCACGTACTCAGGGTGTAGATGTTTCGATGAATACATTTCTGGGAGAAGGTTTTTCGATAGGCTTGAATTATAGTTACCTGGATGCTCGTAACAGAGTCGAAAATAAACCACTATTCGGGTCGAGTCGCCATACAGGAATTGTAAACGGAAACTGGATGAAGGAATGGAAAACGTATCGTTTGAATGTGAACTTGAATAGTCGCTTACAAAGCGAAACATACTATTCGGACATGAATGCCCGCCCTTTTCAATTGTGGAATCTGGCAACAAGCCATTCGTTTACAGGAGCAAAAAAACTAATTTTTGAACCCGGATTTGGAATCGAAAATATATTCAATTTCAGAGACGAGAAACCTTTTGGAAGTAAATATGCAACTACTTCTCCCGGAAGAACTGTATTTGTAAGCTTAACCTTAAAATTTAAGAACTAATGAAAAATCTACTTTTTATACTGTTAATGCTCGCAGCAATGGTAAATGTATCTGCTCACGGAGGTAAAAACCACGAGCATTCTAATATATTCGAAAATCTGCAAGGACACGATAAAGCAGCAATACTAATGGTACATTTTGGTACTACACACGATGATACCCGTGCGATGACTATCGATGCCTTGAACAAAAAAGCTCAGGCAGAGTTTCCCGGTGTGGAAGTGCGTGAGGCATATACTGCACGAATTGTAATAAAGCGTTTGGGCGAACGTGGCATCATGAAGCAAAAACCACAAGATGCGTTGGCGCAGTTGAAAAAGGACGGTTATACCCATATTCTAATTCAGCCATCCACTATAATCGATGGAGTAGAAATGGAGTCTATACAGAAAGATGTCGCAGAGATGCTATCGGACTTCAAAGAAATCAGAATTGGAGATCCTTTGCTTTATAGCCCTGAGGATTATGAGAACCTAATAGGTGTATTAACCAAAAATATTGACCCTAATACTGCTTATGTTTGGGTGGGACATGGTACATCCGATTCTAATACTGCTCAGTATGCTATGCTCGACTATATGTTGAAAGCCAAAGGTCACAGCAATTGTTTTGTGGGAACTATTGAGGGATACCCTTCTTTTGATGATATGCATCAACAATTGAAAGCTTCGGGATTGAAAAAAGTAGTACTTGTACCACTTATGTTTGTTGCCGGAGAGCATGCCAAAAATGACATTGCAGAAGACTGGAAAAACGACCTCGAAAAAGAAGGCTATTCTGTGGAGGTAAGAATGGAAGGATTGGGACAAAACCCCGAAGTACAAGACTTATATATCTCTCATCTGAAATTTAAATCAGCACATCGTAAAATCGGTATCATAGAAAAGAAAGCAATCTATGAAGTGACCGGCGAAAAGATGGAATAAGGTTGATTTACCTTTTTTATTTGAATACAATAATATACCCATAAACAAGAAATAGGTCTGAGACCTTTTTACAATGGAAATCATGAAAAAAGTAATTTTTTCTGCTATCGCGTTGATGGCAGTGAGTGATATGTCAGCTCAGAATAAGAGCATGGTAGATACAGTATATTCTATCAGTGAAATTGAAGTAGTAGACTTTAGCCGAAAGAAAACAGAAATAGGCAAGCTGAATGTTCCTTTGGAATATTTGCCGATGACAATAAATACAGTTTCTTACAAAGACCTCGAAATACGAGGAATCGTAAATATAGAGGATGCCGTAAAATTCCTTCCCGGAGTGCGTATGCAAACCTCTTACGGATCGTTTCAAACACTTACAGTACGTGGTTTTAACTATACGCCTATAATGGTGGATGGTATAAGAGACGAGCGTACGATGATAAATTCATATCCCGTAGCAGACCTTACAGATGTTGAATCGATGGAATTATTGAAAGGTCCAGCATCAGTTCTTTACGGACAATCGGTTATAGGTGGCGTTTTGAATATTGTAAGAAAATCGCCAACACCTTACAATGTAGTGAATGCACGCATGGTTTATGGTAGCTGGGACAACAAACAGGCTTCGATGGACTTTGGTGGAAAGCTATACAAATCGGTTAATTATAGAGCCTTGCTAAATTATGCAAATCAAGATGGATGGAGAGATAACGGAAATAAACGTTTTTCAGGTTATTTTGCATTAGCTTCTAAAATAGATGCAACAAGTAATATTGATGTTCGTGCAGGTTTCAATAGAGACTGGTATGGTACCGAAATTGGTTTACCTCCCAATATGACAAACGATGTATTTAATACCAGCGATGGTGCATTGTTTTTGAATAAAGGGCAAATGCAACCGGGTTTGAACAGAGAGTCACGCTACAACAGTCAATCTGATTTCTTCAAAAACTATGGATGGAATGTGACTGCGAAATATGATAAAAAGTTTAGTGATCATTTGAAGCTGCAAAATCATGCCTCTTATTTTGATGATGATATCAATTATTTCGGAACCGAATCTCTTAAATATCTGGAAAGTGATAAGGCTATTTACGATCACTATTATATGACTAAAAATAAGGCAGGCGAACAGGTGAAGAAATACATTTGCCTCGATAGTGTATACTTAGCATCGCCTTTGAGATTCTCTCACATGGCAAAGACATTAAGCAATCAACTTGAACTTTCTGGCGATTTTTACACCGGTGGCATCAAGCACAATTTTATTGCAGGATATACATTCTCGCTAATGGCTCGTAACTCTTACACCGGTTATACTCTTGCACCCATAACCGATCCTCTTAATAGCAAGTACGATGTATATGGACCGGGACTTTATTCGCGTGTTGCAGTAAACAATCCTCAGAGTATGGGGTATATGAACTCTTCGTTCAGTAAAGCTATCATCACCAAAAGTTATATGCATAGTATCTACTTTCAGGACTTAGTAGAACTAGATGATAAATGGAAAGTGATGTTGGCAGGTCGTTACGACTTCTTTAAATATATGAGAGCAAATGCGCCTACTTACGATGGTGGAAGACAATACCACAAATCGGAACAGACAGCATATAGTATTAACAATACCTCGTCGTTTACTTATCGTGCAGGTGTTGTATATATGCCAACAAAAGATCTTTCGGTATATGGTTCGATGGCTTCATTCTTTAATCCTTATCGCGATTTTTATGCTGAAAATGTAATCTATATAAACTCAAACGGTGATAGATTTCACCCATCAGATGGTAAGGAAATATTCAAGCCTCAAACAGGTTATCAAGGTGAAGTGGGAGTTCGCTATAACTTGGGAAAATATGTACAGGCAACGGGTAGTGTATTTTACATAATCAGAAACAATGAAAAGAAGACATTAAAGACAGATGAGGTTGATGAGGATGGCATCACTAAATCGGTAGTGGGACAAGTAGGTTCATCCGGATCTAAAGGTTTCGATCTTGATATTACAGTCTTTCCTCTACAAGGTCTTAATGTAATGTTAGGTTATGGCTATACAAATGCTACTATTCGTGAAATGAAAAAGAATGATTATATGGAAAGCGAAGTTCTTAAAGGTAAAAAGTTGACGGGTGTTCCTCAAAATACATTTTTTGCAGCAGCCAATTACCTTATACAGAAAGGTGCATTCAAAAACTTAGGATTTGTGACTACCGTTTCGTATATGGATAAGGTATATCGTAATACCGATAACACATCCGAATATCCTTCGTATTGGTTGGTAGATATGGGGGTTTCGTATAAGTTGAAAAACAACGTTCGCCTTTCAGGAAATGTGAATAATGTATTCGACAAAGACTATCTCAACCAGTCACTAGGTTCTCAGATGGTACCAAGTATGCCTCGAAATTTCTTGCTTACAATGGCTTATACTTTAAGGTAATATGCTAAAAAGAATTCTATATTCTATTCACAGGGTGCTGGGGACTTTCCTTAGTATCCTGTTTCTTGTTTGGTTTCTATCGGGTTTTGTGATGATTTATCACAACTTTCCGAGAGTAACACCGCAAGACCGCAACCGAACAACGGAAGTATTATCTTCCGATATGCCCGGAATAGGAGAGGTTCTGAATCGTATCTATCCTGATACATTGATTCAACGAATAAGTCTTAAAATTACCAGCTACGGGCAGTCTGTATTCGAAGTCTCGACCAAAGATAGCAGCTATAATCTGGTTGCTGATTCGAGCGAGTTTATAAGAAAAGTGAACTATGCTCAAATAGAGAATTATGCTCGAAAATGGAGTATTGCGGATATTGTAAAAGTAGATACACTGAGCGAAGTAGATCAATGGATACCATTCAATAGGTTAGCGAAGGATATGCCAATCTATAAATTTCACTTTGGCGATACCAAAAAGCATCAGCTTTATATCTCCTCACGTACGGGTGAGGCTCTTCAATTTACCGATAAAGACAGTCGCTTCTGGGCATGGTTGGGAGCTATTCCGCATTGGGTATATTTTACCTCTCTACGTCAGGATGGCGAATTGTGGAATACTACCGTTATCTGGTTATCTGGCTTAGGCTCTATTATGTGCTTGATCGGGTTTGGGCTGGGTATTTATATGCTTGTGAAGCAATATCGAAAGAAGAAAAAAGTAGGCACACCGTATCGTAAGTTCTCTTATAAATGGCATCATGTCTTAGGTTTTGTTTTCGGAATATTTGTATTCACTTTCGTGTTTAGTGGAATGATGTCATTGGCTAGTATTCCCGATTGGGTTATTAGGGAGAGCAAACCGTCAGGTAGACGAGGTATGTTTGGTTCCTCATCCATGCTAAAACTAAAGGAGTACCAGCTTGATTATCGGGCAATCTTGTTATACTATCCTGATGGTGTGAAAGGAATTGAATGGACAGGTTTTGACAAAACTCCTATTTATAAAGTAGTAACCTTAGATAGTATTTATGTGTTAGATGCTTCGGCAAATAATATAGCACCGCTTCTGTTGACAGAGCAAGTCGTAAAGGATAAATACACGAGCCAACATAAAGAACCTATTACTTTATCGGTGATGACCGAATATGATAATTACTATGTCGACCGTAAGAACAAACTACCATTGCCTGTCTACAAAATAGATATAAATGATGCTGATAAAACAACCTATTATGTGAATCCTCAAACGGGAGATGTGCGTTCCTATACAACAAAATCGCGCGTGCACAAATGGATGTATCAGGGATTGCATAGCTTCAACTTTAAGTTTTTGGCAGAGCATCCCATTCTTTGGAATATTGTTATGTGGGGAACTATGATTGGGGGAACATTGGTGTCGTTAAGTGGTGTTTTACTCAGCTATAAATATCTGCGACGAAAGTTGAAACGGTTAACGAGAAAAAATTGTAAGAAAGAATGATACGAAAGTTTATATATTCCATCCACAGAGTATTGGGAGCAGTAGTTAGTCTACTGTTCCTAATGTGGTTTATTACAGGCTTGGTTTTGGTATACCATCCATTCCCCAATGTAACCCAAGAAGAAAAGAATCAGAGACTCGAAATACTACCCGATTCATTGCCCGATATTATGGCTCTAGTCAATAAATTACCCGAGGGAGAAACTGCCCGAAAGATACAATTGAGCGAGTTGCAAGGGCAGACATTACTATCAGTATCTACTAAAGAAAACCAATATGTATTTAATGCAGATACTACTGAGGAAGTAAAGCCTTTAAACTATCAGGCAATCGAAAAAATAGCAAAAGCATGGAGCAATGCACCCATCGAAAGGGTTGATACTCTGAAAGAATTGGAGCAATGGATCATGTACCGCAAATACGAAAAAGAGCTGCCGATCTACAAATTTTATTTTGCCGATGATGAGAAACATCAATTGTATATATCCTCCCGAAGTGGCGAGGTACAACAGTTTACAGACAAGGACAGCCGCTTTTGGTCGTGGATAGGCTTTATTCCCCACACCTTTTATATACCCGCACTTCGTAAGCATACACAAACGTGGATTCTTACCATCACCGTATTGGCTTCGCTGGGTTTGGTAATGTGTCTCGCAGGCGTGTATGTGGGTGTAGATGCCTATTATAGAAGATATAAGCGAAAAGGAAAGTTCGAAAGCCCCTATCGAAAACGTTGGTATTGGTGGCATCACGTAGTCGGTATGATCTTCGGAATATTTCTTCTCACTTGGGCATTTAGCGGAGTCATGTCTCTGAGAAAAGTACCTCAATGGATGGTGAAAACGCATGAGGAATATAAAATTCCCATGAAAATAAAAGGCAAAAGAATATCTCCTGATAAGTATCAGTTTGACTATAAATTATTGAAACAGACTTATCCTGAACTGAAACAAATAGAATGGACTCATTTTCAGGGAATACCTATCTATGAGATTGTTGCAGGTAATCAGAAGTTATTTATAGATGCCTCATTCAATGAAGCCAAAGAATTATTCTTGCCTTCAGAAGCAATCGAAAAATCAATCCGTGCCATTCATGGAGATAGCGTTGCCTTTACCGTAAAACTGATAAATGAGTATGAGGATTATTATTTGCCCTGGAAGCGAGATTTAGGTTTACCTGCCTATAAAGTAGAAGTTTCCGATGCAGATAAGAGCCTTTATTATATCAATGCGAAAACGGGAGATTATAAATACCTCAATCAGAACCGTAAAGCCCGTAAATGGATGTTTCAGGCATTACATTATTTCCATATCAAATGGCTGATGGACAGACCTGTTCTTTGGACTATCGTTCTTTGGACATTGTCCATCGGTTGTATCATTGTTTCCGGTACAGGAGTCTGGTTGAGTTGGAGGTATTTCAGCCGAAAATGGAAGCAAAATTGTAAAACAAAGGTGTAGGAGTGAATCTATGTATTCTATTTTACTAACGCACGCTATCGGGTTTGTTCATCATTTTGCCTTGATGCAAAACGAAGCAAAAGATCAAGACTGTGCCTTTTGCATGACCCGCTCAGACTCGAAAGCTAAAACAAAAGAAAACATTTAAAGCTAATATCCTTTTGTTTCTTAACGCTTTCCTCATCTATCGGGTGCCCCATGCAACCGCCAATGTCGAAAACCTGACGGATAAGAACTTATTACGTGCGTAAGCCTCGGTGCATCAGTGGTACAGCCGTTAGCTGACTGTGAAGTGGGCGTAAAACTAAACGTGCCGTAAGGCAGTAGGTTTAGTGTAGCCTACAAGCTAGTCAGATAGGCGAGCCACGTAGCACAAAGTCTTTTTGGTTCCTTTTGCGGCTTTGGGCAAAAGGAATGCAAGGAATCTTTGATTACGCGCAGCAAAAAAGAATGAAAAGATTAAACGTTTAGAGATATCAACTCTTAATTGACATAATTAATAAAGAATACTTTAAAGAATTTAAAATACGATATGGCAAAAGGAAAAATTATAGTAGCGGGCATAGGTCCCGGATCAAAAGAAGATATTACCCCCGCAGTACTCGAAGCAGTTAAAGTTTCGGATGTGATTGTAGGTTATAAATATTATTTTCAGTTTATCACCGATTTTGTAAAACCCGATGCACAATGCATAGATACGGGGATGAAGAAAGAACGACAGAGAGCCGAAGAAGCATTTCGATATGCCGAAGAGGGCAATGCCGTTTGTGTAATCAGTTCGGGCGATTCGGGTATTTACGGCATGGCTCCCCTCATCTATGAGATGAAAAAGGAGAAGCAAAGTGATATCGAAGTAGAAGTATTGCCCGGTATCAGTGCCTTTCAGAAAGCAGCAGCTATTTTGGGAGCACCCATCGGTCACGATTTCTGCATTATCTCAATGTCCGATTTAATGACGCCTTGGGACAGAATCGAAAAGCGTATAATAGCAGCCTCATCAGCCGATTTTGTAACAGCTATTTATAACCCCAAAAGCAATGGCAGATACTGGCAATTGTACCGATTGGTAGAATTGTTTCTCAAAGACCGTTCGCCCAATACACCAGTTGGATATGTGCGTCAGGCAGGTCGTGAGGAGCAGGAAGTGAAAGTAACTACCCTCGGACAATTTGACCCCGAAGATGTAGATATGTTTACCATTGTCATTATAGGTAATTCACAATCGTACCGTTTTCAGAAAGATAAGATCATTACCCCCAGAGGATATTATCGGGAAGATGAGGTCGAAGGTGCTAAAAATCTGGGGCAGGATATAATGATCCGCAGTTTCAGAACCATCGAAAGCGAATTGAAGAATAAAGATATACCGCTCGATAAAAAATGGGCACTTCTTCATGCAACACATACTACTGCCGATTTTGATATGGAAGATGTTCTCTATACAGATGAAAATGCAGTAGCCAATCTCTACAAAGAATTTACTGAAGGAACCGTTCGAACCATTATCACCGATGTTACTATGGTCGTTTCGGGCATCCGCAAAGGAGCTTTGGAACGTATGGGCATAGAGGCGAAATGTTATCTGCATGACCCTCGTGTTGCCGAATTGGCACAATCTAAAGGTATTACCCGTACACAAGCAGGTATCCGTTTAGCAGTTGAGGAATATCCCGATGCTTTGTATGCTTTTGGAAATGCACCGACAGCCTTGATAGAGTTGTGCGAATTGGTACGTAAAGGCAAAGCAAATCCCATCGGCATTATTGCTGCACCCGTTGGTTTTGTGAATGTGCGCGAATCGAAACACATGACTAAACCATTTAAAAATATCTCTAAAATAATTATCGAAGGACGAAAAGGAGGTAGTAATTTAGCTGCAACACTAGTCAATTCAATTCTTACTTTTGATGATGCAGAACAATTAAAACCGGGCAGAGATGTATAAATTGCTAGTATTCTTATTTATAGTATTCATAATTCAGTCTTGTTCCGTTTCCCAAAAAGACATTGAAAGCCAAGGATGGAAATTGTCCGATATCCGACCCGCTTCAAATAGAATTGACAGTTTGGTGACAGGTCGTGATGTTCTCGATTTTAGAGATTATATGAATTTAAGAGGAGATACCATCTTTGAGGGGGATGTACCCTATGCTGTGATAATTGATCGAAAAACAGGATTGTCACTTTTAGAGTCAAATAGTATTGAAGTCGTAGACTTAATAACAAAAGATACGTTGAGATATGTCGGAAAATGGTCGAATTAGATTTTACGTAATAGGTATAGACGATAATCAGCAACAATATTTCTCACCCGAAATAAAGGAAGCGATAAGCTCTCATACTGTTTTTTCGGGGGGAGCACGTCATCACGAAATTGCAGAATCGTTTCTACCAAAAGAATATACTTGGATTGATATAGTTGTGCCTTTGAAAAATGTATTTCAGCAATACCAATCGCATAACGAGATAGTTGTTTTTGCTTCGGGCGATCCCCTTTTCTTTGGATTTGCAAATACAATTCAACGGGAAATGCCAGAAGCTGAAATTATAGTATATCCTTCTTTCAATTCATTGCAAATGTTGGCTCACCGATTGGTGTTGCCTTATCAAGATATGCACATTGTTTCGCTGACAGGTCGTCCTTGGCTCAAATTCGATCAGGCTTTAATTGAAGGACAATCCAAAATAGGAGTTTTGACGGATAACAAAGAGCATATTCCATCGGCTATTGCAGAACGAATGCTCGAATATGGCTATGATAACTACATAATGCACATTGGAGAACTGCTCGGTAATAAAGAAAAAGAGAAAGTTTCCACTTTAGAGCTGAAAGAGGTAATAGGAAAGACATTTCAATTTCCCAATAATCTCATTCTGACAAAAACAGAGTCACGAAACCGCCCGTTTGGTATTCCCGAAAGTGATTTTCACTTATTAAATGGAAGAGCAAAAATGATAACCAAAATGCCTGTTCGATTGTTATTACTTAGTATGTTAGATTTGAGAGATAAGTCCGTCTTTTGGGATGTAGGATTTTGTACAGGATCGGTATCAGTCGAAGCTAAAATGCAGTTTCCCCATCTCGAAATTTTTGCATTTGAGCAAAGAGAAGAAGGCAAAGAACTTATACGAAACAATGCACGTAGATTTGGAACACCCGGAATAACGTCATTCATAGGCGATTTTACTCAAACTGATACATCCCGATTACCTCTGCCCGATGCCGTATTTATTGGTGGTCATGGCGGTAAAATGAATGAGATAGTACAAAAGCTTACCGAAGTTCTGAATCCCAATGGTGTAATTGTATTTAATTCAGTATCGGACGAAAGCCGGAATCTGTTTTTGGAAGCCATCGAAAATAATGGTTTGAAACTCGAACAAAGTATAACAATAAAAGTAGACGATTTCAATGCAATTGATGTAATGAAAGCTATTAAAAGTCTCAATTAAAATATAAGAAAGCAATGACAAAAACAGCAATCATACTAACCTCCGAAAGCAGTTTAGGGTTAGCGCAAACCATAAAGAAAGATCTGCCGAATGCCCGTATTTACACAAAGGCAGAGATTGAAGGTACAGTACAAATAACATCCATCAATGAATGTGTAGAAGAGCTCTTTACTAAAGTAGGATCTCTTGTTTTTATCGGTGCAATGGGTATTTGTGTGCGAAGTATTGCGCCCTATATCGTAGACAAATATACCGATCCAGCTGTTGTAAATATCGACAGTACAGGTAAATATGTAGTATCTGTTCTTTCGGGGCATGTAGGCGGAGCCAATGATTTATCGAAGCAAATAGCCAATATTATAGGCGGTGAGGCGGTAATAACTACCCAAAGCGATAATACAAACCTTTGGGCATTAGATACTATTGGGCAGAAATACGGCTGGGAGACTGTTACCAATACAGCTAATTTAAATTATCCGCTGACTTCTTTTGTCAATAAAAAACCGACAGCTCTCTTACTCGATATTAATGATGAGGGAACTACGTATTTGGAACGTACAGCTCCCGACCACATAGACGTATATTACAAATACGAGGATATCAAATTGCATAAATATGAATTGCTGATTGCCGTTACTCCCTATCTTTATCCCGATGCAGGCATTCAGATAATCTATTATCATCCCAAAGTATTGCATTTAGGTGTCGGTTGCCGCAAAGATTGCGACCCAAAAGGCATTACCGATTACCTCGCTGCCGAAATAAAAGGATTGAATATTGCAATGTCTTCCATCAAAGATATTTCCTCAATAGACTTGAAAAAAGATGAGGCTTTGTTGAACGATATTCAGGCATATTTAAAAAACATTCCGGTCAATATCTATTCTGCGGATGAACTGAAAGACATAGAAGTTCCCAACCCATCGCAAAAGGTAAAAGAAGTAACTACGGTATCGAGCGTATCGGAAGCCACGGCAATCAAAAGTGCCAATGGAGGTTTACTTATCCTCGAAAAGCAAAAAGCAGTTTTAAGTCCCAGTAACGATTTTACCTTCGCCATTGCCATGGATCGAGAAGCTATTCGACAAGGGCATATCGAAATAGTGGGAGCAGGACCCGGCGATCCCGATTTAATCTCCGTAAAAGGACGTTATTTCTTGGAAGCTGCTGACTTGATTCTATATGCAGGAAGCCTTGTGCCTGTCGAACTTACCTATTGCGCCAAACAAGGAGCAGTAGTAAGAAGTTCGGCATCGATGGATTTAGAAGAGCAATTTTCAATCATGAAAGAATTTTATGACAAAGGAAAATTAGTAGTTCGTCTGCATACCGGAGACCCATGTATTTACGGAGCTATACAAGAGCAGATGGCATTTTTTGACGAATATAAAATGTCGTATCATATTACTCCCGGCATATCTTCCTTTTTGGCTGCGGCTGCCGCTTTGGAGTCGCAATTCACCATTCCCGAGAAAGTGCAGACTATTATATTGACTCGAGGGGAGGGGAGAACGCCCATGCCCGAAAAGGAAAAATTGCACCTTTTGGCTCAATCGCAAAGTACCATGTGTATATTTCTCAGTGCAACCATAGTAGATCAGGTGCAGGAAGAATTATTGGTGCATTATCCGCCTGCAACACCTGTCGCGGCATGCTATAAACTGACATGGAAAGACGAGCGTATTTATCGGGGTGAGTTAAAGGATTTAGCCAAGATTATCAAAGAAAACAATCTGACCTTAACTACTATGATCGTTGTGGGCGATGCAATCGGGAATCGTGAAGGTTTATCGAAATTGTATTCTAATCAGTTTAAACATTTGTTCAGAAAATAGGGTATAAGACCTGATTTTACATCAGATAAATGCAGGAGTTTTTTCTATTATTCGTAATTTTGAGAGAATCAACAAAAAATGAATATATCCGTTATTAACCACAGTTAATTGAGGGGGAATTATTACTAAAAAAAGAAACATAAAATACGATGTTACAATTCAATATTGAAAAACCAAAGGACGAAGTCCGTTCTTATTTACAAGAAAAAATAGATAATCTGACCAAACCAAAAGGTTCGTTGGGAGTATTGGAAGATTTAGCCATGCAAATCGGTTGGATTCAGCAGACGTTAGAACCTAAACTGAGTAACCCACATCATATTGTTTTTGCCGGCGATCATGGAATTGCAGCCGAGGGTGTAAGCCCATCACCACAAGAAGTGACCTTTCAAATGGTGGCTAACTTTTGGGCAGGAGGAGCAGGAATTAATTTTTTGGCTCGTCAACATAAAATCGAACTACAGATTGTAGATGCAGGAGTGAATTTCGATTTCAAATCCGAAGATCCGATTATAGATAAAAAGATCCGAAAAAGCACACGTAACTATCTGCATGAAGCAGCTATGACTTACGAAGAAATGGATTTGGCAATACAACGTGGTGCAGATTGTGCACAGGCTTGTTTCGACAAAGGGTGTAACATCATAGGCTTTGGCGAAATGGGTATAACCAATACTTCAGCATCGGCTTTATGGACAGCTTGTTTGACTGATATTCCGTTGAAAGATTGTGTAGGTGCTGGATGCGACCATACAGGAAACATTCTGGAGCATAAATACAATGTTCTGAAACAAGCCAAAGAAAACTACAAAGGAGACAATTCGCCCGAAGATATTATCCGTTATTTCGGAGGTTATGAAATGGTAATGGCTGTAGGTGCTATGCTGAAAGCTGCCGAACTGAAAATGATAATTCTGGTAGATGGTTTTATTATGACTAACTGTATGCTGGCTGCATCTAAATTGAATGCGAATGTGTTGCATTATGCTATTTTCGGACATCAGGGAGATGAGGCAGGACATAAGCTTGTCCTTAAATACTTAGATGCAAAACCCATATTGCACTTAGGCTTCCGCTTAGGAGAAGGTACGGGTGCGTTGTGTGCTTATCCGATAGTGGATTCATCTGTTAGAATGATCAATGAAATGAATTCTTTTAAAAAGATTCAGGTGACAAAATATTTTTAATACAATAAAAAAGAAGGAGCATAGTTGAATATGCTCCTTCTTTTTTTTGCTCTTTACTCTTTGCTGTTTTTCTTTTTCTGATTTACTACTGCACGCATAATAAACTCAGAGGACGTATTGGCAGATTGTACTGTCCCATAATCCAGATTTTCAATCTGTCCCTTAAGTGCCGAATCTTCCGAAATAGAAATGTTTTTATCTAGCATATAGGCATTTGCATTTGTCTTCTGTTTCGCATCTTTCGTTTCGGTTCTTTGTAAATAGAAATGTGAAATCATATGATACACAACGCCTTTTCCATGATTGAATTTAATGAGAACCGCTTCTTCTCCATATTTGTCTTTCAATTCGTTCGATCGTATTAAGACTTTTACTTTATCTTTATTTAAGACCTTGATAGGGTAGGAAGATCCCTCGAGCCACCAAACAGGAGCCGTCTTTTCGTCCAGAAATCCGTTTATAACAGGGTCGTCCTTATCCATTACCTCTACCCGTACTACCTCATCAGCGGTTAATTTCTCATTAAAAGATACATATCCGGGAAAACCGACTTCCAAAACGTTTTTCAATGCCCAATCACTGGTAATTAATTGACCTCCCTGAGCAACAAAAGTTGCCAATTTTCGGGCTTGATCTTCGGGGAAATTTGTTGCACAATTAACAAAAACGGTCTGATGAGGTTCCAGTTTTACATCTTTTAGTTGATGCTGAGATATTCTGATAAAAGGTAGTCTAAGAGACGAGAGTACAAGGTGCATATGATCGTAAGTGCCGTTAACCACAATCAGATCGTTTTCCGAAATATCATCAATGATTTTTATATTCTCTTTATCTTCCGATAAAAGTCGTTCTTTTACCATATAACCAGAGACTTCGTAGGCACTTTGCATGGGATTGGATTGCAACGAATCATTAATCGTAACATTAGACATTTGCAATATATTGTTACTTAGCGGTACTTGTGCCTGTGAATCTACATTCAGAAGAAACAGGCATGCTGTTAAGGTAAGTGTGGGTAGTGTTTTTGCTTTCATATCCTGAAGTTTTATTTAAATAATCGAAAGTATTTAAAGATCCATTCTGATTTGTATGATCAGACCTGCGTGTTTGTTCTTTTTAGATGAACAGTGAATATATCGACTCAGACTTACAACGAAGTAATAAGAATATCTGAGAATTTTAAATTATCACCTCTGAAGTCTGTTTTCCATAAAAATGAGGAAACGATGACTTACTCCATTGGCAAAGCAGTCGGTTTATTTTATAGAGCAGCAATATACTGAAATTCCATAATTAGATTATTCTTTTATTATTCTGCCCTCCTCATCAATCAGAAAAACGGTTAATTCGCCATTAGGAAGGAGAGGGGCACATACCTTGTGACACTTTTGTATGATCCGTGAAAAGAAGTTGGCTTTGGGAATAATTTCCCATAATTGACGAGCTAAAGTGATACCTTGTATTGCTGTGATGATGTCATCCGAACAACCACTCTGTCGGGCGATATCCGAAAGAAACTCTTTATTCATCACCACTTTTTTGCTGTGTGTATCGAGTGAACCTTCGGCAAGTTTAACCGCTTTGCCGAGCATAATCCCCATAGTTAGGTATTTGAAACCCAGATCGGAGGCGATTTTGATAGTCTCACCAATAAAATTGCCATAATGAATAAATGCCTGACTAGGCAATTCGGGGTATATCTGCTTTACGAATTTTTCGCTCTTTGCTCCCGAGTTAATAACTACACGCTCACAATAAAGAGCTTTTGTAACACCCATTTCTCTACGGATAGATCGAATGAAAGCATCCGAAGAAAACGGTTTTACGACTCCCGAAGTTCCGATAATGGATATTCCCCCAATAATTCCCAACTTAGGATTGAATGTACGTTTGGCTATTTCTTCGCCATTGGGAACCGAGATAGTTACATCTACACCAATGCGAATACTTTGATTGGGCAGCTTATACTGATTGTGCCGAAGCACTTTGAATACTTCACGTTTTATCATTTTTCGAGGCGTGGCATTGATGGCAGGACCTCCGATCTCCAATCCTAAACCGGGAAGAGTAACCACTCCTACACCTTTTCCCTGTAAGAAATGTACGCCCCGTTCCACCTGATTTAATCGTATGGTCGATGTTATTTCCTGTTTGTTGGTAACATCGGGGTCGTCTCCTGCATCCTTAATCACGGTGCAGGTAACTTCGTTGTCGCCAAACGATGTGTCGGCAATTGGAATGTATATCCATTCGCCACTCGGCAAGGTTATGCTTATTTCATCCAGCGAATTTCCAGTCAATAGGGTAGTGAGGGCGGCTTTAGTGGCAGCCGTTGCACAAGTTCCCGTAGTATATCCCGTGCGTAATTCGAAGAAATCGGGAACCAGTTTTTCGATCATTTTTCTCAATCCGTTTTCACCATGAACTGGTATAAAGTTGGGCGATAGCGGCGGACGTTTTACTGCCAATATAGGTATATTCAGCTTTCGGGCAACGGCTACTTTTTCATTAAAGCCTCCCGATTCGCCGCTTTCTTTGGTTATTATCGCCTCGGGATTTAGCTTCTCAAACAGGGGTGTATCGTCTTCCCCCTGCTGATAATAAATGATTTTTTCGAAAGGGAATTTTGCTTCATCGACCAGCAGTCTCGATTCTTCCCGATCTAATATTCTGAACCAGCAATTATGCGATTGCCAATACGGTTTTAATTTCACAAGAGTATTTACTCCTGTTAATGCCAGAAGGTTATCAATCTGATGTCTTTCCAGATAATTAATAGCATCGTCATACGAATCGCACCATATAATATCTTCGTCATGCTCTGCATAACTTCTCTCGTAACGAACCACCGGAATATTTAATTTCTCCGATACCTTAGCTATTGTCTGATGCAGAACAACTGCAAAAGGATGGGCAGCATCTACCAAAAGGTGGATGTTTTTTTCTATACAAATGGCTTCCATTGCATTTTCGTTTAATGCTCCTGTCAGGCGAATGCCATTTGCACAAACAATCTCCTGCAATTCGCCTTTAGTAGAATAATAATAAGGCTTTGAGGCTTCATCGCAAACCGTTACAGCATGCCGTCCTTCGGTAGTTCCCCCTAATATAAGTATCATAGTTTTAATGTTTCCAGTAGTGTTTCTATACTATAAACCGAAATGGGTTCTTTCTCTGATTGATATATTCTAATCTCTTTGTTATCAATGTTGTAAATCTCTATATAATCTTCCGAGTCTATATTTCGGGTAGCCAATATGCCGTTGCGAAGCAAAGCTTTACGAACCATAGAGTACATTTGTCCATGCCCTGTCAATTTAATTTGTTTGGTATAAGTGTTTTCGATTCGAAACAATCCCGTTTCCTCATCAAATATAATTCCCTTTCGGGCAAAAAAAGAGGTGAGATGTCCGTTTAGCGAAAGATCTTCGGGAGTGCCGATATTGATGCCCGAATGTTTGTCAATCAGCCATATTTTATCAGCTATCTGAAGAGCCAATTCTAAATCGTGAGTCGATAAAAATATCGTTTTATTCGTTTCTCTAGATAAGCGATGAAGTAATTGCATAATTTCCACTTTACTCGGAAAATCGAGAAATGCAGTAGGTTCGTCTAAAAATATAATGGGTGTTTCCTGTGCCAAAGCTTTTGCAATCATTACTTTTTGACGTTCGCCATCGCTTAATGTATGCACCATTCGGGAGGCTAGGTTTTCGATTTTCACCATTGATATAGACTTGTCAACGATTGCTCTATCCTCATCACTGAGTGTTCCCCAAAAACCTGTATAAGGGCTTCGACCTAAGCCTATCAGTTCTCGTGCCGACATGTTTTTGATGTCGCATTTTTCGGTAAGAACTACACCTATCAATGTAGAGAGTTGTTTCTCCGAATATGTTTCTATTTCTTTCCCCTCGATATTTATTTGCCCTTCCAGTTTGGGCTGAAAGGCGGATAATGTGCGCAGCAAAGTCGATTTCCCGATACCATTAGCACCTAATAAACAGGTCAGTTCGCCACTGAATATATCTGCATTAATATCCGATGCAACTACCTTTCGGTTATTTTTGGTAAGATAGCCAATGGATAGATTTTTTAATTCTATGGTTTTTTGTTTAGACTTTGCCATCAATAAATTATTTATTTCCCATTTGCAGGAGCGAATTGCATTCGCCCGTTAAACATTACATTTGGCGAATGAAGGTCGTTTCTGCTAGGTAATTTCATTCCTTCTTTTTCCGAACAATACCGAAATAACAATAGGTGCACCGATAAGTGCCGTTACCGAATTGATGGGTAATGCACCCTCCATTCCCGGCATACGGGCAATCAGATTACAAAATAACGATAATGAAGCCCCCGCCAAGGTTACGGCAGGCATAAGTACACGGTGATCGGATGTCTGAAATATGGTTCTGCACAAATGAGGGACAGCCAATCCTAAGAATACAATAGGACCACAATAGGCGGTTATGATTGCCGTAAGTACACATGAACAGGTAATGACGTACAATCGTGACCGCTTGATATTCAACCCTAAATTACGAGCGTAACTTTCGCCCAGTAACATAAGATTTAGTGTTTTAATCAACAGGAAAGACAGAGGTATAAGCACAAGCATAATGCCTGCAAATGTATAAACCTGATCGCCTGACACTTTCGAGAAACTGCCCAATCCCCAGATAACATACGCCCGCACATCCTCATCGTTACTAAAAAACTTAAGCACACCTATGATGGCACTCGCAATATAGCCTATCATTACACCGATAATAAGGAGAATTACATTACCCCTAATCCGTTGCGATATAGCTATAATAATTGCCATCACCGCAAATGCTCCCACAATGGCTGCAAAAGAAATGGCTATCTCTCCAAAAAATCCTACTTTGCTGAGGGCAACACCTCCCAAGCTCCCCGAAAGCAATATCATAAGGGCAACACCGAGGCTTGCTCCCGAACTTATTCCCAATTCGGAAGGTCCAGCCAATGGATTTCTGAAAACAGTTTGCATTTGCAATCCGCTGATAGCTAATCCTGCTCCTGCAAATAGGGCGGTTATGGTTTGTGGAAAGCGTGATTTCCAGACAATGTTTTGCCAGATAATAGATTCCTCTCCCGTATTCCAGATAATATTCCAAATGGAGCGCAAGGGGATTGATATAGTTCCTAAAATGAGATTCAAGAAAAAGAATGCCACGATAGAAACAAATATGATTGCAAATGATGTAAAATGCTTTTTGCTCATTTCAATAGTTCGTAATACACAGGTTTGTGATCGGGTAGCAATTCGGGATGAAAAGCCTTTATCAGATCAGCCAAAACAACTTCGGGTTCAACAGGCGCTTTTTCGTAGAAAGGCTTTTGACGAAGATTACAGCACACTACTTTTTTCTCTTTAAAAGCTTTAAAATCGGCATAGCGAGCATCACTCTGTTTCATGGCTTGGTATGAATAATCGCCATCGTGACTCACCAGCATACGCCAGAAATCGGCATCAGCACCTTTAGAATATACCGATTCGAAATCCATATTGATACCACCCGTTTCGTTGTTGTCTTTCAAGAAATATTCTGCTCCTGCATCACGGAATTGTTGTGCCAGAAAACTCTTTCCTCCTACTACATACCAGTTGCCCGAACGCATTTCGCCACTCAGAACAATCGGTTTCTTATCAGCCTTTGAAGCCAAAGTAATCAGATCCTGATATTTCTTTTCTATTTCAGCGAATTGTAGGTTTGCCTGTTGCTCAATGCCTAAAAGCATAGCGGTAAACTTAATCCATTCTGCTTGTCCCAAAGCTGTAGTTTCTTTGTAGCCTAAGAAAGTAACCAAAGGAATGTTCAAATCTTTTATAGATTCATAACCTCCACGTTTAAATGGTGATACGAATATAACGTCAGGATTGAGTGCCATAACCACCTCGTTGTCAAAATTACCTTCGATACCTATTTGACTGGCTTGTCCGCTTTTGATACGGTCTTTCATCTGTTGGTTGAAAAGGTAATGCGTGCTGGTCATCCCCACCACCTTGTCTATAGCATTCAACTTGATAAAGTTCGAAAGTTGCAGAGTAGTCATACAAACCACTTTCTGAACAGGAACTTCTATAACGATGTAATCTTTAGGTATGCCCTCGTGACTTTGCCCCCGATTGACAAGTGCATAACGATATACCGTTTCATTTTCGTGTTGAGGGTCTTGAATATCAACCAACCTGTAATTATCGTGATACGAGACATTGAAACCTTGTGCATATTTTACTTCGATACGAACCGAATCGGGCGAAGTTGCAGTTGACGAAATATTCTTAGTATCAATCTGCTGATTGTTTTTGCAGCTAAAGAAAAAGGTGCAAGTAAATAGTGCTAAATAAATAATTATTGAATTCTTCATTTTATTGATGTATTATCATTAAGGAAAAGTAAGGGAATTTTCGGGCAATTATTTCGTGAGTATGGTTAGTATAATATTCCTTATCCTTAACACCCACATTCTCGAAATAATGAAATGTTGCCGTTGGAATCTTTGAAATACATTCCTTTACAGCTTCCTGACATTGTGATACTTTCATAATAACGACGACCTTACCCGATTCTATTTTTCCGATAAGATCGTTTGCCGATATAATCCCCGGAATCACATTCAGCTCTTCCTCCTGTTTCACAATGTGAATGCCTGCCAAAGCACCACTTGCAATAAAAGCAGGAATGCCTGCAATATGTTCCACAGGAATATTCTGCTTGGTAAGCGTATCGAATATATAATGAATAGACGAGTAAAAACCTGCATCACCTTCGGCTACAATGGCTACCTTCAATCCTTTAAGGTATTGTTGCTCTGCCTCCTGTGATATCCGGTGGTAGGCTTCTATAGCCAATGAGCGGTCTTTACTCATGGGAACATGAAAAGGGATTGCTTTTTTGCTGTCGATATTCAGCTCGGTTATAATATCCAAAGCCCTCGAAGATATAGCATCCTCTTTGATAATGGTTGCAGGGTAAAAAATACAATCGGCAGCCTCTAAAGTCTTTAAGCCTTTGAGGGTGATCAAGTCGGCTTCGCCCGGTCCTAACGATACAAATGCAATTGGATACATTTCTCTTGAATTCTTTTTATTCAATTAAACAATACTCAGAATTAAGAGGATACGAAACATAGAGCCGCAATATGCCAAGCATATCTTGAATATGAATGTTCTTAAGCCTTAACCACGAGCTTTAAACTATATACATATTTGGCAGGTCTTCTGACTTACTCCATCTTTGGAACTCCTTCCCGTTTCTTTCTTGAAACAGTGGATCAGTATTATCCAAAGATTGTTTGGCGGAGCTTACAGCAGCGGGTCTGTTCAGGATTTACACCTGATTCCCTTTTCAGCACTTTTCCGTAGATATGGAATTGTGCCACCAAAACGTGTGCAAAAATATGGAATTAAAAGGGAATTATTCTGAAATTCAAAGAAAAAATGACTTGTATTCTTACTATTCGGAATCTATTGATGAGCTAAACATTTCGTTTTCTCTTTTTCCAGAATGATATCTATCGTGCGTTGAGCTAAAGATGAGATAGAAACCTCATCGAAACCCCTTACACCCGAACAAACTGTATCATTAAGTGGAGGTGTCCATTTCAGCGGAATTTGAGAAGCTCCCCTTATCAGCCCGATGATAGAACCAACAGTGGCAGCATTACAATCGGTATCGAAAGCCGACATTATGGCTAAAGACAAAGACTTTTCAAAATCCTTATTTCCATAGAGTAAGGCAAAGCATACAATCATAGCATTGGGTATGGTATGACACCAATGATGAATTTGTTTTTCATCAAACGAAGTATGAATATGGGCAATAACCTGTTCCTCGTCCCACCCGTTATTTTTAGCAGATACAATTATGTTCACATACTCTGTTAAACGACAGGTTGCAGGAATTTGAGATAATCCGCAATTGATTATAAACTCAATATCGTCCGATGTCATGGCTGCTGCTATCATAGCTGAAACAAACATCTCGCCATATATACCATTCTTTACGTGAGATACAGATGCATCTCTGAATGCCATTTCTGCTGCCATTTCAATATCACCGCCATTTATGTAGCCCCAGAAATCACCTCTGATTTGCGCCCCAATCCATTCCCTGTAAGGGTTTCGATAGACTGCCGATAATGGTGGAAACTTATACAAAGACAGATTGCGATAAGCTATCCGTTCAGCCGTATAGGTATGAAGCAAAGGTATATTCAAAAGCCAGCTTTCTGCAACATCATCCGAATTGAAATCCCATCCATAAGTTTCAAGAATATGCAGTGAAGCAATCGTATAATTTATATCGTCATCTTCGGGCATTCGAGTAATATTATTGATCCAATTTATTGTGATTGGCTTATTTCCAAACAGATAATATTGATCTGTAATACTGTGCTTTTCTTTGATGCTATCCTTTATATTCGATGAAATGTAATCTGTTAAGGGATAATTGTTTGTGTCTTTTAGGAGTTCTCTGATCTGTGCAAGTTTCCATCCTTCAATTGGCTGACCCAATAAGCAACCTGTACATCTTCCTAACCACGCTCCATAGATTTTATCGAATAATTTGTCAGGTGAAATGTTGGTGTTACTGTTTTTGTATGCAAAAACTGGACGAAGAGCTTTTATCTCCTTTAAAGTAGATGGCTCTTTGTAAGGAAAAGATTCATCTATTGGTAAATTGTACATCTCGTCGAGTAAATTTCCTGCAAATTCCTCTTTCTGTAAGTCACAAGTATCTGACTGCATGATCTCATCTATACATTGCTGATAATTCAGTATATTCTTGCCCTCTTCTTTTGATTGCAAGTATTCGATAGGTAATACTCGCAGATGATCCATTATCAGACTTTTTCTTAGCATGGCAGTATATCGTGTTGTATTATTATACGGCAAATTTAAGCTAAAATGTTTGTCTGGTTACCTCTGCCTCTCATCTTTTATAGTTGCGTCAATTTCACTCTCTCTAAAAGTATATCTATCGAAAATAAAAACTACATTTGAAAAAATGAATCTATTAAAATAATAACATGAAAAGAATACTTTTTATACTAGCTATATGCTTGATAAGCGTAGGCTTATCTGCACAGCAGAATCTCGATTTTTCGAAAGAAGTAGAGATTGTCTCTCCTGAGATTAATTCTGATAATAGTGTTACCTTTAGATTGCTGGCACCTAGTGCTCAGTCGGTAAAACTGCAAGGCGATTGGATGCCATCGGAGGGATGGACTCCTAAATTACAAGATTTAAAGAAAGATGAAAATGGACTTTGGTCTTTTACAACATCCACTTTACCATCAGATTTGTATAGCTATACCTTTATTGTAGATGGTTTGAAAGTGCTTGATCCTAATAATGTATATCAAATAAGGGATGTGGCTACAGTAATGAATATCTTTTTGATTGAAGGCGGTTTAGGTGACCTTTATAAAGTGGAGAACGTACCTCATGGAACGGTTGCCCGTCGTTGGTACGATTCACCTAAGTTAGACAGCCCCCGTCGTATAACTATATATACACCTGCCGGATATGAGGCTAGCAAAGATAAATATCCCGTATTATATCTCCTGCACGGTATGGGAGGCGATGAAGAGGCTTGGATCGCTTTGGGACGTGCTTCGCAAATATTAGATAATCTTATTGCCCAAGGCAAGGCAAAACCAATGATTGTAGTTATGACCAACGGGCATACAAGCAACACCGCTGCTCCCGGAGAATCAAGTAAAGGTTTTTATAAACCCGATATGAGAGCGCCTGATATATTCAGTGGCGACATGGAAGCTAATTTTGGAGATGTAATTAAGTTTGTAGAGAATAATTACAGAGTGAAGGCTGATAAACAAGATAGAGCGATTGCAGGTCTTTCTATGGGAGGATTCCACTCGTTGTATATCTCGGCTAACTATCCCAATACATTCGACTATGTAGGGTTGTTTTCACCAGCTATTCTACCTCCTGCAAATGCAGCTTCGCCTATGTATACAGATTTGGATACTAAATTGAAAAAACAACAAGAAAATGGCTATAGTCTTTATTGGATAGCTATTGGTAAAACAGACTTTTTGTTTCAGAATGTGGTAGATTACAGATCGAAATTGGATAGTATGAAGTTTAAGTACCAATATCGTGAAAGCGAAGGCGGACACACTTGGGCAAACTGGAGGCTATATTTATCGGAGTTTGCACCTATGCTATTTCAAAAATAGTGTAAGACTTTTCGTTGATTTATAGCTGGTTGTTTGTTATTGTGCTAGTTTGTATCTTCTTAATTTTAACTTTATAAATCTTAAAAAAGATCATATTGTACAACTATTTGAGCGATTTTATGTTTATAGTATGTAGTTTGATATTAACAGCAACGAAGAGGTCTTTTTCTTAATTTTATCTAGAATTGAAGCCAGATAGAGCGTCATTTATTTGAATTTTTATGTTTTTCTGTTAAAAAAAGCAAAACGTGATATTTTTGACAATCCTTTTCATAACTTTGTTGTTATATAAGTGTAGACTTATAGCCGTGTAGTGCTGTGAATATCTACTAAATAATAAGAAAGAGTTCTTTTACAACTTTAATTATATCCACAAAAACAATCTATTCATCGATTAGATATTGGTTTTTGTAGAAAAATTTATTCTGAGGAAATAATTTGTTGTAACTTTATGCTTAATGAATCAAATTTTATATAACTTTGTGCCACAAATCAGAATTATATAAAAGAAAAAATATTT